>DASURB010000053.1:0-91931 GCA_036280235.1 Nocardioides sp. | reverse complement strand
TCTACTACTACGCCCACGAGGGGCCCGGCGAGGTCGAGTGCCACGACATCGCCACGCACGGCGGGCTGTGGTGGGTCGTCACGCCGGCCGGCGACCGGGTGACATGAGCAACCCCTAGGTCGTGCGCGAGGCGCACCCTGACCTACCTCGCCGCCACCACTCTCGACGGCTTCGTCGCCGGCCCCGACGGCTCGGACCCGACCGGTCCGGGAGGGTTCTGGCCGGTCACTCCCGACTACCCGGTCACTCCCGACTACGTCGAGCACCTGACCACGCACTTCCCCGAGACGCTGCCCGCCATGGCTCGAGAGGCGCTCGGCATCACCGAGCCGGGCACGACGTTCGACACCGTTCTCGAGGGCCGGAACTCCTACGAGCTCGGCCTGAAGGCCGGAGCCAGCGACGCGTTCCCGCACCTGCGGCACGTGGTCTTCTCGACCACGCTCGTGCCGGACCCCGACTCGTCCGTCGAGATCGTCGGCGGGGGCACCATCGCAGCGACGCTGGCCGACGAGATCGACCGCCTGGTTCTCAAGGTCGCGCCGCTCACGATCGGCGCCGGCATCGGCCTGCTCGGCCGCGACGCCACCTTCTCGCCTCAGGCCTGGCGCCTCGCCGACCGCACCGAGCTGCCGAGGGGCGCGCTGTTCCTCACCTACGACCGGACATGACACCGACCGAACATGACGACGGCCCCGGGGACCGAGGTCTCCGGGGCCGTTCGCTCACGTGCGCGAGGGGGGAGTTGAACCCCCACGCCCTTTCGGGCACACGGACCTGAACCGTGCGCGTCTGCCTATTCCGCCACTCGCGCGTGAAGCCTGCTCAGGGTAGCCGACCGGCTTTCCCCCGACAAAACCGGCGTCGGCCGCCGCAGACGCGCAGTAGAGAGGAGCAGAACGAGAGGGGAGCAGCCCCGCAGCACCGAGCCAACGGCGGAACGCGGCAGGCTTCGCCGGTCCCGATACGATGCCCACAAGCCGTCCTCCGGACGTACGAAGGCGGTGCGGCGGACGGTGACCTGCGCCATGCCCGACGCGCCCCGGGGTCCGGTTCGCGGTCGGGAGCGTGGGTACATTCCAGACCGCACTGGGTGAGATCGCACGGGCAGATCAAAAGGGCAGACCACGGGGCCAGACCGGAGACCGAGGGAGGTGGCGCATGGGCATCCTGCAGCGGTTCGAGAACCGCCTGGAGCAGCTGGTGTCCGGCGCGTTCGCCAAGGCCTTCCGCTCCGCCGTCCAGCCGGTCGAGGTCGCGGCCGCGCTGCAGCGCGAGGTCGACAACTCCGCGCAGATCCTCTCGCGCAACCGGCGGCTGGTGCCCAACCAGTTCCACGTAGAGCTGTCCCCGCAGGACTACCAGCGCCTGGCGCCGTACTCCTCCACGCTCTCCGACGAGCTCGTCGAGATGCTGCGCGACCACGCCCACGAGCAGTCCTACGTCTTCACCGGTCCGGTCTCGATCTCCTTCGACCAGAAGGAGGACCTGACGACCGGGCGGTTCCACGTGCGCAGCTCCGCGCTGGCGAGCGTGACGCCGGCGTCCGACTCCGCGGTCACGGACACGGCCGTACGCCGGGCCAACGTGATCCTCGAGGTCAACGGCATGCGCCACCCGCTCGACCCGCCCGGCATCGTCATCGGCCGCGGCAACGACGCCGACCTGCGCATCAACGACCCGGGCGTCTCCCGGCGGCACGCGGAGATCCGGATCTACCCCGGCGACCCGGCGACCGGCGGCACACCGCAGGTGAGTGTGGTCGACCTCGGCTCGACCAACGGCGTGCTGGTCAACGGCCACAAGGTCTCGCAGGCGACGCTCGACGACGGTGCGCAGATCAAGGTCGGCAACACCACGATGTCGATCCGGTTCGTCACCGGCGGGGAGGGCGGCAATGTCTGAGCTGACGCTGATGCTGATCCGCTTCGCCTACCTGGCGATCCTGTGGATCTTCGTGCTCTCGGCGATCTCGGTCGTGCGCTCCGACATGTTCGGCGCCCGGGTGGAGTCGACCCCGCGCGCCGACCGCCGGGCCGAACGGGCGGCCCGCAAGCAGGCGCGCAACAAGCCGATGCGCAGACCGCGGGGCGCACCGACGCACGTCGCGATCACCGAGGGGGCCAACGCCGGCGAGACGATCTCGCTCGACCTGGCCCCGTTGCTCATCGGGCGCGGGAGCGACGCCCAGATCCGGCTCGACGACGACTACGTGTCGACCCGGCACGCCCGCATCGCCAGCTCGGGCGACCAGTGGTTCATCGAGGATCTCGGTTCCACCAACGGCACCTACATCGGCTCGACCCGGCTCACCCAGCCCACGACTCTCACGCTCGGCACCCAGGTCCGCATCGGCAAGACCACGCTCGAGCTCCGCAAGTAGCCGCCGCTGATGACCGACGACACCTCGCAGCAGAGTGCGCTGGGCCGGTACCGGCTCAGGTACGCCGCCCTGTCCGACGTCGGCCGGGTGCGCAAGGACAACCAGGACTCCGGCTACGCCGGACCGAACCTCCTGCTCATCGCCGACGGCGTCGGCGGCGCCGCGCGTGGCGACATCGCCAGCTCCACCGCCGTACAGATCCTGCGGCGCCTGGACACCCCCGAGCTGGCCGAGGGGGAGGGTGCCCACGAGGCGCTGGCCGGGGCGATCCACCGCACCCACGACCGGCTCGCCGAGCTCGTCGAGCACGACCCCGAGCTCGACGGCACCAGCACCACCGTCACCGCCGCGATCTTCGACGGCACCCGGCTGACCGTCGGGCACGTCGGCGACAGCCGCGGCTACCTGCTGCGCGATGGCGCCATCGCGCAGCTCACCAAGGACCACACCTTCGTGCAGTCCCTCATCGACGAGGGCCGCATCACGGAGGAGGAGTCCCGGACCCACCCGCACCGCAACCTGATCCTGCGCGCGGTCGACGGCGTGCACGAGACCGACCCGGACCTCTTCGACGTCGAGCTGGCCCCGGGCGACCGCATCCTGCTGTGCAGCGACGGCGTCTCCGGCGTGCTCGACCCGCCTCGCATCGCCGACATTCTCGGCACCGGCTCGGTCGACTTCGCCGTGGTCGAGCTGATCCGCGCCGCGCTCGACGCCGGCAGCACCGACAACATCACCGCGGTCGTCGCCGACGTCGTCCCGGTGGGCGAGGCGGCCGACGACGCCGAGACGTCCGCGGCCGTCACGACCGGTCCGATGCTGGTCGGCGCCGCCGCCGAGCAGCCGCGGCGCACCGGCACCGGCGGACCGCGCAGCTTCTTCCGCGGCCACCGCAGCGGCGACACCGGCGAGCTCGAGCCGGTGGTCGCCGACGGTGCGCACGACGCGTCCCGGCCGGTCGACCCCGAGGCGCTGCGCTACGCCCCGCGCCCGCCGCGCCGCTTCGCCTGGCTGCGCCGGATCCTGGTGCTGGTCGCGCTGCTCGCGCTCGTCTTCTTGGCAGGGCGCCTCGCCTACAACTGGACCCAGACGCAGTACTACGTCGCCGTCGACGCAGACCGTGTCACGATCTTCCGCGGCATCCAGTCCGACCTGCCCGGCGTCACGCTGCACTCCGTATCGGAGCGCACGGACGTCCCCATCCAGGCACTCCCGGAGTTCCAGCTCGACCAGGTCCGCGCCGGCATCCCGGCCGACAGCAAGAACCACGCGCAGGAGATCGTCGGGCAGCTCACCGAGCTGGCGCGCAAGTGCCCGGTGCCGGAGCCGACGCCCACGGACGAGCCGACCGAGAACACCAAGAACAAGGACGGGGACAAGCAGGACGGCCGGCAGAAGACGGGGAAGAAGAACGACAAGAGCGAGTCCCCGTCGCCCTCGCCGAGCCCGACGATCCGGCCACCGGAGTGCATCGAGGACCCCTCGGCGAGCGCGTCGCCCAGCGGATCGGCGAGTGAGTCGGAAGGGGCGTCCCCGGAGGCCTCGCCCGGAGCGGAGCCGACGCCATGACCGTCAACCCCCTCACCGCCGTACCGACCGGCTTCACGCACCGCCGGCGTCGCGGCGCCGAGCTGTTCCTGTTGCTGCTCGCCCTGGTCGTGGGCATCGGCGGCTACGCCGCGGTGGGCCTCGGCGTCGAGGGCGAGATCCCGGTGAACATCGTCGGATACGGCGGCTGGCTGGCCGCGCTGTGCCTCGTCAGCCACGTCGCGGTGCGCTACCTCGCGCCGTACGCCGACCCGGTGCTGCTACCGATCGTCGCCGCCCTCAACGGGATCGGTCTGGCGATGATCTACCGGATCGACCTGGCCAACCTCGCCGCCGACGAGGACGCCAACACCTTCGCGCCCGACCAGCTGCGCTGGATGACGCTCGGCGTGGTGCTGTTCATCGCCGTGCTCGCGCTGGTCCGCGATCACCGCCGGCTGCAGGCGTTCACCTACACCTCCGGCCTCGCGGCGCTGGTGCTGCTGCTGATGCCGCTGCTGCCGGTCATCGGCGTGACCCGCAACGGCGCGCGCATCTGGATCAACATCGTCGGGTTCAGCTTCCAGCCCGGCGAGGTCGCCAAGGTGATGTTGGTGATCTTCTTCGCGGGCTACCTCGTGCTGCACCGCGACGCGCTCGCGCTGGCCGGCCGCCGGTTCCTCGGCATCGACCTGCCCCGCGGCCGCGACCTCGGCCCGATCCTGGTGATGTGGCTGGTCAGCCTCGGCGTGCTGGTCTTCCAGCGCGACCTGGGCTCGTCGCTGCTGTTCTTCGGCCTGTTCCTGGTGATGCTCTACGTCGCCACCGAACGGCCCGGGTGGCTCGTCGTCGGCGCCACCCTGTTCGCGGCCGGCGCCTACGTCGGCTTCCTGCTCTTCAGCCACGTCCAGGCCCGCGTCGACGCGTGGCTCAACCCGTTCGACCCGGACGTGAACAGCTACCAGATCGTGCAGGGCATGTACGGCATGGCCTGGGGCGGCCTCGTCGGCCGCGGACTCGGCCAGGGTGACCCGACGCTGATCCCGTTCTCCTACTCCGACTTCATCGTCGCCTCGCTCGGCGAGGAGCTCGGGCTGACCGGCGTGATGGCGATCATCGTGCTCTACGGCCTGATCGTGGAACGCGCGCTCCGCGCCGCCCTGGTCTGCCGTGACGCCTTCGGCAAGCTGGTCGCGACCGGTCTGGGCGTGGTCTTCGCGCTGCAGGTCTTCGTCGTCATCGGCGGCGTCACCAAGCTGATCCCGCTGACCGGTCTCACCACGCCGTTCCTGTCGTACGGCGGGTCGTCGCTGGTCGCCAACTGGTTCATCATCGGCCTGCTGCTCCGGATCTCCGACCAGGCCCGGCGCCCGCTGCCCGATCTCACCGAGGACGGCACGGGCGACGGCATGGACGACGCGACCCAGGTGGTGAAGCTGTGAACAAGCCGATCCGGACGATGTCGATCGTCTGCATGCTGCTGTTCGTCGGCCTGCTGCTGAACTCGACCTACCTGCAGTACGTCCAGGCCAACGACCTCAACTCCCGCGACGACAACAAGCGCGTCCGGGACGCGGAGTACTCCCGCAAGCGCGGCGCCATCCTCGTCGGCGGCAAGGCCGTCGCCGAGAGCGTGCCGGTCGACGACCAGTACAAGTACCAGCGCGTCTACAACCAGCCGTTCAAGTACGCCCACCTGACCGGCTACTACTCCTACACCTACGGCCGCGACGCCATCGAGAGCACGCAGAACGAGATCCTGTCCGGCTCCGACCCGCGGCTGTTCGTCAACCGGGTGGTCGACCTGGTCGGCAACACCCAGCCCAAGGGCGGGTCGGTCAAGCTCACCGTCGACCCCGCCGCCCAGGACGCCGCGTTCGCCGGGCTGCGCAGCCTCGGCCCGCAGGCCGAGGGCGCGGTGGTCGCGCTGGAGCCGACGACCGGCAAGATCCTCGCGATGGTCTCCAACCCGACCTTCAACCCCGGTGCGCTGTCCTCGCACGACTTCGGCAAGGTGCAGAAGAACCGCGAGCGGCTGCTCGCCGCCGAGAACAAGCCGCTGACCAACCGCGCGATCCAGGAGGTCTACCCACCCGGGTCGACGTTCAAGCTGGTCACCGCGGCGGCCGCGCTCGAGAGCGGCCAGTACCAGCCCGACTCGCTGGTCAAGGGCGGCGACTCCCTCGACCTGCCGCAGACCGACCGCGACCTGCCCAACTACGCCACCGGCATCTGCGGCACCAACCGGATCACGCTCACCCACGCCCTGTCGCAGTCCTGCAACACCTCGTTCGGCGCGATCGGCATGCAGCTCGGCGACGAGGCGCTGCGCGAGCAGGCCGAGAAGTTCGGCTTCGGCGACGTCTATCTCGAGGACCTGCTCCGCCAGGCCGAGAGCCGGTTCCCGCCGCCCGACGTGGACGACCCGCTGACGGCGTACTCCGCCATCGGCCAGTACGAGGTCGCCGCCACCCCGCTGCAGATGGCGATGGTCGTCGCGGGGATCGCCAACGGCGGCACGGTCATGCGGCCGTACCTCGTCGACGAGGTGCGCGCCCCCGACCTCTCGGTGCTCGACAAGACCAACCCCGAGCCGTTCCGCGACGCGACGAGCTCGTCGACCGCGCGCGACCTCACCCAGATGATGGTGGAGACGGTCGACAACGGCACCGCCGCGCCGGCCGCGATCCCCGGCATCAAGGTCGCCGGCAAGACCGGCACCGCGCAGAGCCAGGCCGACCGGCCCAACTACGCGTGGTTCGTGTCGTTCGCGCCCGCCGACAACCCCGAGGTCGCCGTGGCCGTGCTCGTCGAGGACGCCGGCGTCGCCAACGACCTGATCTCCGGCGGCGGACTGGCCGCACCCATCGCGAAGTCGGTGATGGAGGCGGTGATCAACCAGTGACCCAGGCCCCGCACGACGCGGCGCCCCGCTACCGGCTCGAGACACTGATCGCGACCGGCGGGATGGGCGAGGTCTGGCGGGCCACCGACACCGTGCTCGACCGCGTGGTCGCGCTGAAGGTGCTCAAGCACGAGTACGCCGGCGACCCGACGTTCCGGTCCCGGTTCGAGGCGGAGGCGCGGCACGCGGCGTCGCTGTACCACCCGGGCGTGGCGGCGGTGTTCGACTTCGGCGAGCTGCCGCCGGACCCCGAGTCCGGTGGCGTGCCCCGGCCCTACCTGGTGATGGAGCTGGTGCCCGGCCGGCCGCTGTCGGAGCTGCTCCGCGGCGAGCCGATGGACCCCGAGGTCGCGGCCGACCTCGTCGCGCAGGCCGCGGAGGCGGTGGCCGCCGCGCACGCGATCGGCATCGTGCACCGCGACCTCAAGCCCGGCAACCTGCTGGTCACCCCCGACGGCCGGGTCAAGATCACCGACTTCGGCATCGCCCGCGCGCTCGGCGGCGCGTCCGTCACCCGGACCGGCCAGGTGCTCGGCACCCCGGCGTACCTCTCGCCCGAGCAGGCCGAGGGCCGTCCGGCCACCGAGGCCAGCGACGTCTACTGCCTCGGGGTCGTGCTCTACGAGTGCCTCGCGGGGCGGCGGCCGTTCGAACGCGACACCCCCGTCGGTACGGCGATCGCGCACCTGCGCGACGACCCGCCGCCGCTGCCCGACACCGTGCCCCGGCACCTCCGCGACGCGACGATGACCGCGCTCGCCAAGGACCCCGCTGACCGGTTCGCGTCGATGGCCGACTTCGCCGCCGCGCTGCGAGGGACCGGCCCGGCCACGGTGACCGGGCAGGCCGCCGCCCCGGCTGCTGCTGCCGACGAGGGCCCGACCGCGACGCGGGTGCTGACCGTGCCGGGACCGGTCCCGGCCGCCGCCCCGGCGGCACCTGGCCCGGCACGCGAGCCGCGTCGCCGTACCCCCGCCTGGCTGCCGTGGGCGCTCGCCGCGGCCGCCGTGCTGGCCGTGGTGCTCCTGGTCTCGCTGCTCGGCCGACCCGACGACCCCGACCGCTCCGGCAGCAACAGCGGACCGGGCGCCGGCGAGGAGACCGCGTCGACCGAGCCGAAGCCGTCGCCCAGCCCGGAGCAGACTCCCACCCAGGAGCAGCCGACGGACACCCAGGAGCCCGCGCCCGAGACCGTCGAGGTGAACGCCGACGACTACCGGGGCCTGGACAAGAAGACCGCGCACGACCAGCTGAAGGCTCTCGGGCTGAAGGTGCGCGAGGAGACGGTCGACAACGACGGCAGCGTGGAGAAGGACACCGTCCTCGACGTCACGCCGGTCGGAACGCTCCAGAAGGGGGACGAGGTCACGATCGTCGTCGCCGGGCCACCCCCGCGCGAGGACGAACCACCGGGGCACAGCAAGGGCAAGGGCCCCAAGAAGCCCAAGAAGGACGAGGACTGAGGCAGTGAGCAACGGACCGGACGGCAAGCACCTGATCGGCGGCCGCTACGAGGTCGGCGAGCTGCTCGGGCGCGGCGGCATGGCCGAGGTGCGCAAGGGGATCGACACGCGGCTCGGCCGCGTCGTGGCGATCAAGCGCCTGCGCACCGACCTCGCCAGCGACCCCACGTTCCAGGCCCGGTTCCGCCGCGAGGCGCAGTCCGCTGCGTCCCTCAACCACCCCGCGATCGTGTCGGTCTACGACACCGGCGAGGAGATGACCCAGGAGGGCCCGCACGGGGAGCCGGTCCCGCAGCCGTACATCGTGATGGAGTACGTCGCCGGCCGGACGCTGCGCGACATCCTGCGCGAGGGGCGCAAGATCCTGCCCGAGCGCGCGCTCGAGATCACCTCGGGCGTGCTGTCCGCGCTGGACTACAGCCACCGCGCCGGCATCGTGCACCGCGACATCAAGCCCGCCAACGTCATGCTGACGCCGTCGGGCGACGTGAAGGTGATGGACTTCGGCATCGCACGCGCCGTCGCCGACTCGTCGTCGACGATGACGCAGACCGCGGCCGTGGTCGGGACCGCGCAGTACCTCTCCCCGGAACAGGCCCGCGGCGAGACCGTCGACTCGCGCAGCGACGTCTACTCCACCGGCTGCCTGCTCTACGAGCTGCTCACCGGCCGCCCGCCCTTCGTCGGCGAGAGCCCGGTGTCGGTGGCCTACCAGCACGTGCGCGAGCCTGCGCAGCCGCCGTCGACGCTCGACCCCGACCTGCCGCCCGAGATCGACCGCATCGTCATGCACGCACTGGCCAAGCGGATCGAGGACCGCTACCAGTCCGCCGCCGCGATGCGCGCCGACATCGAGCGCTACCTCGCCGGGCAGACCGTGACCGCTCCCGCGGTCGCGGGTGGCGGAGCCGCCTTCGCGGGCGGGTACGCCGATGACCCCGACGACGCGCCGACCTCGCTCTTCACGGGCGCGGGCGAGGACGAGGGCGAGGAGGAGAAACGCAAGCGCTGGCCGCTCGTGCTTGCGGCGATCGCGATCCTCGCGCTGCTCGTCGGCGCCGCGCTCTTCGGCCCGATGCTGTTCTCCTCCGCCCCCGAGGAGAACGCCGTCCCCAACGTCGTCGACCTGACCCGCAAGCAGGCCGTGCAACGGATCGAGGACGCCGGCTTCGAGGTCGGCAAAGTCGACAAGGAAGCGTCGACGGACTTCCGCAAGGGCCTGGTGATGGCGCAGGACCCCGACCCGCAGACGATGCTGCCGCCGGGCTCCGAGATCGACATCACCGTCTCCACCGGCGACCCCGACGTCGTCGTACCGTCGGTGATCGGCGACAACCGCTTCGACGCGCAGGCCGAGCTCGAGGACCTCGGGCTCCGGGTGCGGTTCCAGAAGCAGCAGTCCGACGAGGAGCGCGACACCGTGCTCTCCACCGACCCCGAGGCCGGCACCTCCGTGGAGGCCAACAGCGTCGTGGTCGTCGTGTTCTCGACCGGGCCACGTGCGGTGCCGAACGTCGTGGGCCTGCAGGAGGGCGCCGCCCGCAACCGCCTGGAGAGGGCCGGCTTCGACGTCGACGTCGAGGAGGACGCCGAGACGCCGGCGGAGCCCGGGCAGGTGCTGTCGCAGGACCCGTCGCCCGGGTCGCGGCAGCCGCAGGGCACGACCGTGACGATCACGGTCTCGCGCTACGAGCCTCCCGAGGAGGAGGAGCCGACGCCGACCGAGGAGCCGTCGGAGACGGACCTGCCGATCCCGTCCGAGACGCCGACGACCCCGCCGCCGGAGTCCGACGAGGAGTAGCGGGAGGACCGGCGCCGGTCAGGTGCGGTCGTCCGGCAGGTCGCCGGTGCCGCTGGCCGCCGGCCGGGCGTACTCGAGCTCGATGGAGCCGCGGTACCCCGGCAGCTGCATGTCCTCGACGACCTGGACGTCCCAGCCGAGCTGGTAGGCGGCGACCGCCTCGAGGTAGAAGCCGATGAAGGGGCTCTCGTTGACGCTCGCCAGCATCTGGTCGGTCGGGCCGATCGCGCGGATGACGTACGGCGGGGCGTAGGGCACGTCGTGCAGGACCACGGTGTTGCCGACGCAGCGGATCCCGGTCGTCGACACCACGCGCTGGTCCTGGATCGTCATCGCCTCGGCACCTCCGGCCCACAGCGCGTTTACCACCGCCTGGATGTCCTGCTGGTGCACGACGAGGTTGTTGGCGTTGTCGGTCACGGTGTCCTCGACCGCGTCGGGCGCGTCGGCCAGCGTGATCTGCACGCCGGGGCCACGGGCCGGGTCCATGCCGGCCGGGCGCTCGGCCGCCCGCGCCTCCTGCTGCGCCTCGCGCGCGCCGATCGAGGTCGACAGGTCCTCGGTCAGCTCGTCCACCTCGGCGGAGAGCCGCTCCTGCTCGTCGCGCAGGCTCTCGAGCTCACGCGCCTGCGCCGCGGCCAGACCCGGCAGGTTGTCGTACCGGCCGGCCCGGAGGTCCTCACCAGCCGAGCTCACCCAGCTGGTCACGAACAGCGTGCCGGCGATCACCATCACGACCGGTGCCGCCGCGCGCCAGCTCACCGACCGGCCGCCGCGCAGCCACGAGCGCCAGTCGCCGCGGGGCGCGGGCTGGGGGCGGTCGAGTGGGTCCGGCATGGACGGAGTGTGCTTTCGTGCGCGGGAGCTGTGCCGACTACGCTAGCCGAGGCCCGCCAACAGCCGGGCCGGCCAGCACCACCGTCAGCAGCAAGGAGCTCCCGCGTGTCGCAGCGCCCCGCCCGCAACAAGCCCGCCGTCACCGACGCGGCCGGGGACGTCTCCGTCGTCCGGACCGTGGTGGCCGCGCTGCTGGCCGCGGTCGGCATCGCCTGGATGGTCGTCTACATCAACGTCGCCCAGGACGGCACGGCGCTGACCTGGATGGGCGACCTCGGGCGCTGGAACTTCCTGATCGGCTTCGTGCTGGTGTTCCTCGGGCTCGCCATCGCCGCCAACCCCGCCACGCCGCTGGGCCGCGGCCGCGGTGTGGTCATCGGGATGCTCGGCTGCTTCCTGCTCGGCCTGATCTGGATCGTCGTCTACTACATGACCGGCAGCGACTTCGACATCCCGCTGATGCGCAACCTCGGCCAGTACAACCTGGTCGTCGGTATCGGCTTCATGGCCGTCGGCTTCGTCTACGCCACGCGCTGGGAGTAACCCGCTCCGGACGCGCCGCCCCCCGCCCGCCCGCGCTCGTCGGAGGCCGGGTGGCCGAGAACCTGTCGCTCGGCGGCAGTGCCCCGGTGGTCGGCGCTCGCCGTTGAAACCGCTCTGACCTGGGCTGACCTGGGCTGACCTGGTCTGCGTGACCCCGGTCTCCCCAGGCTGTGGACGTGCCTGTGCACACGAATGACACGCGTGTGATTCATCCACAGGCTTTGTCCCCAGTGGGGATAACGCCTTCGATACCCCACCCCCGCATGCCGCAAACCGGACACACTCCGCGCGTCCCCACCTCGCCGACCCGGCTCGAACCTCCCGCGCCACCCCGCCGACCCGGCTCGAACCTCCCGGCTACACCCGCCGACCCGGCTCGAACCTCCCGGCTACACCCGCCGAGTCGGCGTGTCTTGCCCGTCCCAGCTCGCCCAGTCGGCGTGTCTTGCCCTCCGCCGTACGAACCTCCGGGCTTGTTCGAGCAGTTCCCGGGCGATGCACCGGCCCAGGAGTGACGGAGAAGCACCTTCTGCTGGTACTCCGACAACCCGGCCAGCCGGCTATCCACAGAACACCCCACGCGAAACATGCAGCAACCACGTGAAGTTTCGGCCCGGTCGCGACGGGATCCCAGCAGCCGGTGGTAAACCGACAGCCCTCAGGCCAGCGCGAGCGTGCGGCCGGCGAAGGCGACGAGCAGGAAGACCAGGAGGGTGCCGGCGGCGAGGAGCTGCCACATGCCGCGGCGCTGGCGAGGGGCGTAGACGAAGGCCGCGGCGAGGAACAGGCCGCCGAGGAAGCCGCCGAGGTGGCCTTGCCAGGAGATGAACGACCGGAACATCACGGTGATCACGAAGTTCACACCGATCCACACCAGGACCTGCTGGTACTGGCCGCCGGCCTTGTGGGCGACGACGAGCAGGGCAGCCATCAGGCCGAAGATCGCGCCGGACGCACCGATGGTCGGGGTGCTGAGGTCGGTGAACCAGTAGACCATCGCGCTGCCACTGAGGCCGGACAGCAGGTAGATGGCCAGGAAGCGCGCGCGGCCGAGCACCATCTCCAGCTGCGGGCCGAGCACGTAGAGCGCGAGCATGTTGAAGCCGATGTGCCAGATCTCGACGTGCGTGAACATCGAGGTGACCAGCTGCCACCAGGCGCCGTTGGCGACACCGTCGAACACCATCGGCTGCCCGTCGACGACCGCGAAGCCGCGCGCCGGCAGCAGCGCGAGCCGGTAGATCCACTCACTGTCACCGCGGCCGGTGGCCTGGATCAGCACGAACACCAGGACGTTGATCCCGATGAGGACGTACGACGTCAGCGCGGGGTTGGTCGAGCGCTTCCCGCCGTACGCCGTACGGCCGGAGCGTGTCGACCGCGCACCCTCGCTGACGCAGGAGGGGCACTGGAACCCGACCGCTGCGGAGCGCATGCAGTCCGGGCAGATCGGCCGCTCGCACCGCTGGCACCGGATGTGTGCCTCGCGGTCCGGGTGGCGGTAGCAGACCGGGGCCTGGTCGGGGACCGCCCCGGCCTGCTCGGGTGTGCTCAGCGGCGCTCCACCGAGACGGTCTCGATGACCACGGGCTCGACGGGACGGTCGCCGGCGCCGGTCTTGGCGCTGCTGATGGAGTCGACGACGCGGCGGCTGTCCTCGTCCTCGACCTCACCGAAGATCGTGTGGCGGTTGTTCAGCCAGTCGGTCGGCACGGTGGTGATGAAGAACTGCGAGCCGTTGGTGCCCGGGCCGGCGTTGGCCATCGCGAGGAGGTACGGCCGGTCGAACTGCAGCTCGGGGTGGAACTCGTCCTTGAACGTGTAGCCCGGCCCGCCGGTGCCGGTGCCGAGCGGGCAGCCGCCCTGGATCATGAAGTTCGGGATGATCCGGTGGAACCCGAGACCGTCGTAGAACCGGCCGGTCGTGCGCTGGCCCGTCTCCGGGTCGACGTACTCCTGCGTGCCCTCGGCGAGGCCGACGAAGTTCTCGACCGTCTTCGGCGCGTGGTGGGGGAAGAGGTGCACGACGATGTCGCCGTGGTTGGTCTTGAGCGTGGCATAGGTCTCGGTCACCGTCCGATCCTCCCACGCGAGGGCAAGGGAGGAGGCACGGGCTCTTGTAGTCCGTGTAGTCCGATGGTGGGGTTTGCTCAGATTCCCCGACCGGGCATGATCGGGAGCGCCACGGGAACTGTGGAGGGACCGCGTTCGCGACACGAGAGGGGCCAACGCGCCATGCCGAAGAAGTCCAAGACACTCCTTGACCACGCGAACGAGCTCGCGACGGAGCTCGCGGAGAAGGTCGGTCCGCAGGTCGAGCACGCGATGGAGACCGCCAAGGAGAAGGCCGGCCCGGTCATCGCCGAGGCGCGGGAGAAGGCAGGACCGGCCGTCAGCGACGCGCGCGAGAAGATCCAGACCGAGGTGATCCCGGCCCTCACCGCCGCGCTCGCGGCCGCCGACGAGGCGACCGCCGAGGTCCGCGAGGAAGCCGGCAAGCGCAGCAAGGCCGCGGTGGCCGCGCTGAAGGGCGAGGTCGAGGCCCCGACGAAGAAGACCCACAAATTCCGCAACTTCCTGCTGCTGCTCGGCCTCGGCGGCGTCGTGGCGTTCGTGGCGAAGAAGATGTCGGACCGGCCGGCCTCCACGACGTGGGAGTCCAACTACACGCCGGCGCCCGCACCCCAGGCCACGCCGGCCTCGGGCGCGCACCGCGCCGACGACCAGGGCGGCGCCTCGCCTGACGTGGCGGCCGCCGACGCGGCTGCCGAGCCGCACGCGGCCACCACGCCGGACGACCCGGCCGAGACGATCGACGTCAAGAACAACTGAGCACCCGCCTCTGCACGAGGCTCACGAGCGCCGCCCGGCGTCCTTCCTCCGTCCGTACGACGCAGGCAGGTCGACCGGGCGGTGCTCGTCTATCCACCGGTCGATCCGCTCCCACCAGGAGAACAGCCAGTCGATGCGCTCCTCGCGGCCGGCCGGGATCTCCTCCCGCGGCACCCGCCACCAGCGCATGATGATCTGCTTGTCCATCGGGATCTCGCGCCACACGTCCGCGATCGTGAGCATGTGGTCGAGCCCGGTGTGCGCGACGAGGACGACGTCGGCCTCCGGCGCCGCGTCGAGGGCGGCGAGCAGGCCGCCGGGCCGCGGCGCCAGCACGTTCTCCATCCGCTCGGCGCGCGCGGCCATCGCCTCGAGGCCGAGCCGGCGCAGCTTGTCGATCGCGCGCTGACGCCGCTCCGGGGTGAAGTTGCCGCCCTCCGGGAAGATCACGAAGGCGTCGTTGTGGTCGAGGTTCCGCGCCAGCGCGCCGACCTGCTCCTCGAGGCTCGACCCGGGCGACCCCTTGGGGGAGACGAACCGGCTCGGCAGCCGGTTCAGGATCACGTCGATCGCCGGGTCCCACTGCAGCGTGTCCCTGAGGACCACGCGCGGCTCGCGGCCGTACCAGTGCATCAGTGCGTACATCAGCGTGAACGAGTCGCCCGGCCCCGCGTGCCGGCAGCACACCAGCAGCGGCTCGCCGGGGTGGGCGTCGGGCGCGGGGCCCTCGGTGACGATCCTCAGCCGCAGCACCCGCCGCGCCTCGCGGAAGAACACCACGAGGTAGGTCTGCACCAGGTCGTAGTGGATCCGCTCGAAGAACGGCCGCCGGATGAACGCACCGAACCCCGACGCGATCCACAGGCCGAACAGCTCGACGAGCAGGATGCTCTCCAGCACCAGGTGCAGCATCGCGATCGACATCAGCCGCAGCGGCCGCAGCCGGCCGGGCACGATCGGCGACAGCAGCACCGCGATCAGCAACCACAGCGGCATCGCGGTGAGCAGCACGATCGTGAGCAGGATGACCAGCGGCGCCAGCACCACCCGACGGAACAGCCCGGCCGCGGTCATCCCGTGCTCACAGCCCGGCCCCGTCGAGGTAGGCCACCGAGGCGCGGTACGCCGCGTCGATCCGTCGTACGACGCCCTTGAAGTCGCGGTAGGACAGCAGGCTGTCGTCCTTCGGCCCGGCGCCACCTGTCGGGAGCACGTGCGCGGTGACGTGCTCGGGCAGCGCCGCCATCTCACGGTGGAACCGGTGCCGTCGCGCGATCTCGAACGACACCCGCGCCACGTCCCACGGCTTGCGCGGCACGGTGAGCGGCCGGTCGACCCGGCCGACCTGCAGCACGAAGATCGTGTCGGCGCCCTGCTCGACGGCCCGGCCGACGGGTATGGAGTTCACGATGCCGCCGTCGAGGTAGTGCTCGTCGCCGACGCGCGCCGGGCGCAGCAGACCGGGTACGGCGGCGCTGGCGACGACCGCGTCGACGACGCGGCCAGTGGTGAACCAGTGCTCGGCCGCCCGCTCGATCGAGGCAGCGCAGACCTGGAACTCGATCGCCATCTCCTCGAAGGTGCGGTCGCCGAGCTCCTGGTGCAGCCGCTCGCGCAGCGGCTTGGCCGAGTGCAGGTGCGTGCCGGTGCGCACTGCGCGGGTGACCTGGCGGACCGCGCCGTCGCCCCACACCTCGCGGTTCTCGACCGCGCTGTGCCAGAGCCCGACGAGCCGGTCGATCACACCGTCACCGGGGTCGGACGCGACCAGCGCGCCGTTGAGCGCGCCCACCGACGTACCGAGCACCAGGTCGGGCTTGATCCCGGCCTCGAACAGCGCCCGCAGCATCCCGACCTCGACCGCGCCGAGCAGCCCTCCACCCCCGAGGACGAACGCGGTCCGGCCGGTCATCGCCCGGCGGGGACGGGTTGCGCGGCGAGCTGCGCCTTGACGTTGCGGGTCGCGCGGCGCTCCGCCCAGAAGCTGACCAGCGGGATCGTGCCGCAGACCAGCGTGACGATCGTGAACGAGGCCGACCAGCGGGCCTTGCGCGACAGCACGAACGCCGTCACCAGGAAGATCATGTAGAGCCAGCCGTGCGCGATGCCGAGGTACGTCGTGATCGCCTCACCGAGCTGGTGCGCGCCGCTGCCCTCGGGCCAGATCGCCGGCGTGCTCGGGAAGACATGCCACATCGAGGTGCCGTCGAAGTTCGCCAGCGGGACGCCGATCAGACAGAGCACGACCAGCAGGACGCCGACGATCGTCGCCATCACCTGGTAGCGGAGCAGGGCAGCCTTCACGGAGCCGACGCTATCTCAGGCGCCCTGGCGTCCTCGGGGTCGTCGCTCTCGGGTGTGGCCGCCGCCACGCGTTCGAGCTCGTCGCGCGCCCAGCGCCACCACAGGAACACCGCGAACCCGCCGAACACCCACCACTCGACGGCGTAGAAGAGGTTGCGCAGTGAGGTGAACGTGTCGGGCTTCGGCAGCGCCGCGGGCGTGACCTGCTCGAGGCCCGGAGTGGCGTCGCGGCTGATCACGTAGCCGCCGTAGAGGTCGGTGTCGACGTGCTGCACGGCGCTGGCCACTCGCAGCTCCGGCAGCACCTTGTCGCTCGGGTCGGCGTCGGGGCGACCGGCGCCCTCGGCGGGCTGCAGCCAGCCGGTGAGCTCGACCCGGCCTTCGGGAGCTGCCGGCAGCTCGGAGCCGGCGGGCAGGAAGCCCCGCACGACGAGGATCGCCGGCGCCTTGTCGCATGACGTGTCGGCCGAGCACACCGCGACCGGCGTCACCACCCAGCGGCCGTCGCGGCCGTGGAGCACCTTGTCCGTGACCTCGACGGTGCTCTCGGGCAGCCACTCGCCCTCGAGCTCGACCGGCTGCCCGACCCGGTCACCGGCGAACGGGTCGTCCGGACCGAGCGCCCGGTCCAGCGGCATCGGGTCGGCCTGGGCGAGGTCGCGGGCGGCCAGCTCGCGGCCGGTCTGCCATGCGTCGTACTGCCAGAGCCCCAGCAGCACCGCCACCGTCACCGCCGCGACGCCGACGACGTGCAGCGCGAGCATGCGCGGCGAGGTCAGCGTGCGAACGGGGGAGGGCACACGTCGAGCGTACGTGCCACGATGCGGCAGTGATCACCCCACGACAGCCCTCGCTCCGCTCGCGCCGCCGCGGGGACCCCGAATGAGCTCCTCCTCGGTCTCCCGCGTCCACCACCTCAACTGCGCCTCGTTCCGGCCCGCTCTCGGACGGCTGCCGCTGATGCCCGAACGGCTGGTGGCGCACTGCCTGCTGGCCGAGCGGCCGGACGGCCTGGTGCTCGTCGACACCGGGTTCGGCACCGGCGACCTGGCCGACCCCAAGCGGCTCGGGCCGACGCGCACGGTCCTCGGCGCGACGCTCGACCCGAGGGAGCCGGCGGTCACCCAGATCGAGGGCCTCGGCTTCTCGGCCGCCGACGTGACCGACGTGGTGGTGACCCACCTCGACCTCGACCACGCCGGCGGGCTGTCGGACTTCCCGGACGCGCGCGTGCACGTGATGGCCGACGAGCTGGCGGCCGCGCGGGCGCGACGGAGCCCGCGGGAGAAGGGCCGGTACGTCGAGAAGCAGTGGGCGCACGGGCCGCGCTGGACCGAGCACGGCAGCGGCGGCGAGGCGTGGAACGGCTTCACCGCGCTGCCGGTGGTCGGCGACGACGTGCTGGTGCTGCCGCTGCGCGGGCACACCCGGGGTCACGCCGCGGTGGCGGTGCGGCGACCGGGGGACGCCGGCTGGCTGCTGCACGCCGGCGACGCGTTCTTCTTCCACGGCGAGATGGACCGGCCGCCGACGTGCCCGTCGGGGCTGCGGTTGTTCCAGACGATGGTGCAGATGGACAAGACCGCCCGGCACGCCAACCAGGAGCGGCTGCGTGACCTGGTCGCGCGCACCGAGACGTCAGGTCCGGACGGTGTGACGGTCTTCTGCGCCCACGACGCGGTCATGTTCGACCGGCTGGCGGCGTCGGCGCAGCACGCGTAGCGCGACCACCAGGCCGACGACGAGCAGCAGCGCGGCGGGTACGGCGACCGCCAGCGCGAGCGACACCTTGAGCACGAACGCACCGACGACGGCGCCGGCCATCATCGTGGCCACCGCACCGGCGCGGCGCAGGGTCGCGGCCCGGCTCGCGGTGCCGCCGGACCAGACTGCCTCGGCGAACAGACCGGCGAGCGTCGAGGTGACGACGACGGTGGACACGTCGCCGACGGCGACCCGTCGCGCGGCCACCGCCTGGGCGCCCATGGCCGCGGCGAGCGCAGCGGTGAGTGCGTCGAGCCCGGCCTCGCCGAGGTCCACGACGTGCAGCACCACGGCACAGGAGCCGACGGCGGCAGCGACGGTCAGCAGGACGCTCGCGACGATCCCGTCGGCGTTGGGCCAGACCGCCGTGCGGCCGCGCTGCAGCAGCCCGGCCGCGGTGGCACCGGCGACGAAGCCGACCAGCGCGAGCGCCGCCCGCAGCAGCGGCACGTCGGCGGTGTCCGCGAGCCCGAGCCCGACGAAGACCACGTTGCCGGTCATGTTGGCCGTGAAGACCTGGTGCAGGCCGAGGTAGGTGGCCGCGTCCAGGACACCGGTGCCGAACGACAACGTCAGCATCAGCGCCGTGGACAGGCCGTCGGCGCGGGGGGAGCGGTGGTTCACGCCGGTCCCTTCCGGTCCGGGGAGTGCCGCTTCAGGTAGCCGTCGAGGGAGTTCTGCACGTGCTTGCGCATCAGCCGGCCGGCGGCGGCGACCTGCCCGGCCTCGACGGCCTCGGCGATCTCCGCGTGCTCCTCCCACGAGTGCTCACCGCGCACCCGGACGTCCATGCCGTAGAGCCACTCGATCTTCGCGGCGATCTGCCGGAACAGCGCGAGCAGCGACGCGTTGCCGCTGAACTCCGCGATCGCGAGGTGGAACCGGGTGTTCAGCGGCGGCAGGTCGGTGCGCTCCGGGTCGTCGAGCCCGCCGAGGCCGGCCTCGACCAGCGCGTCGAGGCGCGTCGCGAACTCGCGCACCTCCGGCGCGTCCGGCTCCGCCCGGAACCGTTCCGCGCTCCGCCGTACCGTCAGCTCCTCGATGGTCCTGCGGACGGTGAACAGGTCCTCGGCCTCGGTGCGGTCGATGTGCGCGACGCGTACGCCGGCGTAGGCGACGCTGACGACGAAGCCTTCGGCCTCGAGCTGCTTGAGCGCCTCGCGGACCGGCACTCGGGAGACGCCGTACCGCTCGCAGAGCGCGGGCTCGGTCAGCCGCGACCCGGCCGGGTAGGTGCCGGCGACGATCTCGGCGCGCAGCGACCGGAGCACCTCGTCCGCGCGGCGGCCGGTCCCGGTGGTCCCAGTGGTGCTGGTGGGCCCGGTGGTCATGTGAACACGCCCGCGCCGGGGATGGCGGCGAGGAGCTCCTGGGTGTAGTCGGACTCCGGCCGGCCGAACACGTCGTCGACGGTGCCGCCCTCGACGACGCGGCCGTGCTGCATGACCAGCACGTCGTGGGCGACCAGGCGCACCACGGCGAGGTCGTGGGTGATGAACAGGTAGGACAGGCCGAGGTCGCGCTGCAGGTCGCCGAGCAGGGTGAGGATCTGGTCCTGCACGAGTACGTCGAGCGCGGAGACGGCCTCGTCGCACACCACCAGCCGCGGGTCGAGCGCGAGCGCGCGGGCGATCGCGACGCGCTGCCGCTGGCCGCCGGAGAGCTCGTTGGGGTGTCGCTGCGCTGTGTCGCGCGGCAAGGCCACGTGGTCGAGCAGCTCGGCGACGCGGGCACGGCGGCTCTTGCGGTCGCCGACGCGGAAGACCCGCAGCGGCTCGTCGACGATGTGCTCGACGGTGAACATCGGGTTCAGCGACGCGTAGGGATCCTGGAACACCGGCTGCATCGCGCGGCGGATCGCGCGACGCTGCGCACCCTTGGCCTCGGCCACCGGCTCGCCCGCGACGCGCACGGTGCCAGCCGTCGGCGACTGGAGACCGAGCACCATCCGCGCGACGGTCGTCTTGCCCGATCCGGACTCCCCGACGATCGCGGTGGTGGAGCCCGGGCGCACCGCGAACGACACGTCGTCGACGGCCGTGAGGTTCTCGCGACGGCCGCGGATCGAGAACTCCTTGGTGAGGTGCTCGGCGACGAGGATCGGCTCGGATCCCTTGTCCTGCTGGGATTCCTGGCCTTCGGTGACGCTGACGGGCAGGTCGGCGCCGGTGCGGCGGGCGCTTGAGATCGACGGGGCGGCGGCGACGAGGCGGCGGGTGTACTCGTGCTGCGGGTTCCGCAGCAGCTCGTGCGCCGGTCCCTCCTCGACGACGCGGCCCTGCGACATGACGACGACGCGGTCGGCGCGGTCGGCGGCGAGGCCGAGGTCGTGGGTGACCAGGAGCATCGACGTACCCCGCTGGCTGCGCAGGGTCTCGAGGTGGTCGAGGATCCGTCGCTGCACGGTGACGTCGAGCGCGGAGGTCGGCTCGTCAGCGATGAGCAGGTCAGGCTCGCAGGCGAGCGCGATCGCGATCAGCACGCGCTGGCGCATGCCGCCGGAGAACTCGTGGGGGTACTGCCGGCTACGGCGCTCGGCGTCGGGGATCCCGGCCTCGCCCATCAGCTCCACCGCGCGCTTCAAGGCCTCGCGGCCGGAGGCGAGGCCGTGCGCGACGAGCGTCTCGGCGATCTGCTTGCCGACGCGGGTCGCCGGGTTGAGGTTCGACATCGGGTCCTGCGGGACGAGCCCGACCTGGCGGCCGCGCAGCCGGCGCAGCCGCTTGGCGTCGGCGGAGGTGATGTCCTCGCCGCGGTACTCGATGCGGCCGCGGGTCACGGTGCCGCCGGACGGGAGCAGGTCGATCACCGCGGCGGCCGTGGTGGACTTGCCCGAGCCGGACTCGCCGACCAGCGCGACGCGCTCGCCCTCGGCGACGGTGAGGTCGACGCCGTGCAGCACCGGCGTCCCGTGGTAGCTGACCTCGAGATCGGTGATCCTCAGCAGCGGTTCAGCGGCCGACGGCATAGCCCTGCGCTCCTCTCGGGTTGGCGGCGGCCTCCATGAGGCCGGTCTCGGGGTCGCGGGTGACGGCGGAGAGGCGGCCGAGCGACCAGTCCCCGCCGCGAGTGACGACGTGCCCGCGGCGCTCGAGCTCGGCGATGACGTCGTCGCCGAGGCGGTCCTCCACGACGGCCCCACCGGGGGTCCAGGTGCGCGGCCAGAACGAGCCGGGCATCGAGGTGGTGTGCAGCGCCGGCGCGTCGATCGCCTGCTGCGGCGTGTACCCGCCGACGAGCACGCGCAGCAGGTAGAGCAGCTGCCACTGGTCCTGCTGGTCGCCGCCGGGCGTACCGACCGCGCACCAGGGACGGCCGTCCTTCAGCAGCAGCGTGGGCGTCAGCGTGGTGCGCGGGCGCCTGCCGGGGCGCAGCGCGGAGGGGGCGCGCTCGTCGAGCCAGGTCATCTGCAACCGGGTGCCGAGGCAGAAGCCGAGCTCGGGGATCGTCGGCGACGACTGCAGCCAGCCGCCGGACGGGGTCGCCGAGACGATGTTGCCCCAGCGGTCGACGACGTCGATGTGGCAGGTGTCGCCTCGGGTGCTGCCGGACACGGAGACGGTCGGCTCGCCCGCAGCTCCACCGGCCTCGCCCTCCTCGGGACCGAGGTGCTCGGTGGCGAGCGGTGGTCGGTACGCCGGGGTGTCGCCGACGTCGCCGGGCCGGAACTCGTGAGACGCCGTCGCGCCGATCAGCGCGCGCCGCTCAACGGCGTACTCCTCGGAGAGCAGGACGTCGAGCGGCACAGTGCTGCCGACCGCGGGGTCGGGGTCGCCGTAGTGCGCGTCGCGGTCGGCGAGCGCGAGCTTGAGCGCCTCGAGCACGCGATGCGCGCCCTCGGCGGTCGACGGGTCGATCTCGTGCGGCTCGAAGCCGGCGAGGATCCGCAACGCCTGCAGCAGCACGGGTCCCTGGCCCCAGGGGCCGGTCTTGCAGACGGTTACGCCGAACACGTCGACGCTGGTCGGGTCCTCGTAGGACGCGCTCCAGGTCGCCATGTCCGTGCGGGTGATCACGCCCGCGTGGTCGGCGCCGTCGGCGTGCCGGTGCGGGGTGCGCACGAACGCGTCGACGGCGTCGGCGACGAAGCCGCTGCCCCACGCGCTCCGGGCGGCGTCGATCCGAGCGGCCCGGTCGGTGGCGCTCGCGCCGGCCTCGGCGAGACGGCGGAGAGTGGCGGCGTATGCCTTCAACGGGAGCACGTCGCCCGCTTCGGGGGCGCGGCCGCCGGGCAGCCAGAGCTCCGCGGAGGTGGGCCAGTGGTCGCGCATGAGGTCGGCCACGGTGTTGATCGTTTGCGCGACGCGCGGCCCGATCGGGTGCCCGCGCTCGGCGTAGTCGATCGCGAACGACAGCACGTCGCCGAGCTCCCAGGTGCCGTGGTCGCGGAGCAGCAGCAGCCAGGCGTCGACGGCGCCGGGTACGGCGGCCGCGAGCGCGCCGGCGCCGGGCACCAGGTCGAGGCCCTCGGCGCGGTAGTGCTCGATGGTCGCGGCGGCGGGTGCCGGGCCCTGGCCGACGAGAACGCGCGGGCGCGGGTCGTCGGCGGTGGCGAACAGCCCGGTCATGTCGCCGCCCGGGCCGTTGAGGTGAGGCTCCACGACGTGCAGGACGAACGCGCCGGCGACCGCGGCGTCGAACGCGTTGCCGCCGCGCTCGAGCACCGCCTGCGCGGTGGCGCTGGCCACCCAGTGCGTGGAGGCGCTCATCCCGAAGTGCCCGCGCAGCGTGGGCCGCGTGGTGTGCGTCGGGGGAGGCACGAAGCCGTCAGTCACGCGGTCACCGCTTCCTGGTCGTCGGGTCGAGGGCGTCGCGCAGCGCGTCGCCGAACAGGTTGAACCCCAGGCAGATCACCGCGATCGCGAGGCCGGGGAAGACCGCGGCGCTGGGCGCGCGGAAGATGTACTGCTGCGCGTCGGACAGCATGATCCCGAGGCTCGGGGTCGGCGGCTGGATGCCCAGGCCGAGGAACGACAGCAGCGCCTCGCCGATCACCGCGACCGGCATGATCACGGTCGCCTGCACGATCACCGCGGACAGCGCGTTGGGCAGGATGTGCTGGCCGAGGATGCGCGGCCCGGACGCGTCGAGGCTGCGCGCGGCGAGCACGAACTCGAGCTCCTTGTGACGCAGCGTCTCCGCCCGCACGACCCGCACCATCGTCGGCACCTGGGCGACGCCGAGCGCGATCGCCGCGTTGGTGACGCTCGGTCCGTTGATGGCCGCGAGACCCACCGCGATGATCAGGAACGGGAACGCCAGGGTGAGGTCGGTGAGCCGGGAGACGATCACATCCACCCAGCCGACGTACCCGGCGAGGAGTCCGAGGGGTGTGCCGACGACGACCGCGAGCAGCACCGAGAGGGCGCCTACGAGCAGGGAAACCCTGGTGCCGTAGACGATCCGGGAGAGCACGTCGCGGCCGAGGTCGTCGGTGCCGAGTGGGAAGCCGACGGTGAACGCGCGCTGGAAGGGCGCGTCGAAGTGCACCTGGTCGGGTGGGTACGGCGCGAGCAGTGGTGCGAAGACCGCGGTCAGGAGCACGGCCAGGAGGAGCAAGCCGCCGACGACGCCGAGCGGGTTGCGGACGATCTGCCGCAGCACCTGGCCGCGCTGCCGGCCGAGGTCGACCTCGGCGGTCTGGGTGACGGGGGTGGCTTCGCTCATCGGGTGCTCCCTCCGACGCGGATGCGCGGGTTGATCAGCGAGTAGAGGAGGTCGATCGCCAGGTTGATGACGATGTAGGCGAAGGTCGTGATGATCACGACGGCCTGGATCACCGGGTAGTCGCGAGTGAACACGCTGTCGAGCGTGAGCTTCCCGAAGCCGGGCAGGCCGAAGATCCGCTCCGTGACGACCGCGCCGGACACCAGCCCGCCGAGCTGCAGACCGATGATCGTGACCACGACGATCAGCGAGTTGCGCAGCGCGAACCGGGACAGCACGTGCCGGTCCCGCAAACCCTTGGCGCGAGCGGTGCGCACGTAGTCGGCCGAGAGCGTGTCGAGCATCGACGAACGCGTCTGACGCATGATGACCGCCGCCAGCGCCGTACCGAGCACGAACGCCGGGAGGGTCAGGTAGTAGAGGCCGCGCAGTGGCTCCTCGCTGACCGCGACGTACCCCGACGCGGGGAACCAGCGCAGGCCGACCGCGAGGTAGAGGATCGCCAGGATGCCGAGCCAGAAGCTGGGCACCGACAGGCCGATCAGCGTGAATCCGTTGGCGAGCCACTCGGGCCAGCGGCCGCGGTGGACGGCAGCGGCGACGCCGGCGCCGATGCCGACGACGACCGCGATCGTGACGGCGTACAGGCTGAGCCAGAGCGTGACCGGGAGAGTGGTGGCGATCAGGTCGCTGACGGGTACGCCGGTGGCGATCGAGGTGCCGAGGTCGCCCTGGAGCAGGTTCTTCACGAACGCGCCGTACTGCGCGATGAGCGGCTGGTCGAGTCCGAGGTCGGCGCGCACGGCCTGGAGAGTCGCGGGGTCCGCCTCCTCGCCGGCCAGTGCGAGCGCGGGGTCGCCGGGCAGTGCGCGGACGCCGACGAACACCACGACCGAGGCGAGGAAGAGCGTGACCAGGGACTGCCACAGCCGGTTGAGCAGGTAGGCGGCCATCACTGTGCTCCTTCCACGAAGCCGGCCCGGCTCAGGCGCACGACCCCGTCGGCGAACGTGCTCACGCCGGTGATGTCCTCGGAGTAGGCGGTGAGGTTGCGCTGCCGGTAGAGGTAGACGATCGGGTCGTCCTTCTGCACCTGCGTCATCACCTCGCCGTACGTCTTGGCGCGCTGCCCGGTGTCCACCTGCTCGGCGGCCTCGGTGAGCAGCTCGTCGACCTTGTCATCGCTGTAGCCGGAGTAGTTGTTGGACTGGCCGGTGGACAGGAAGGCGAACATGTTGCCGTGCGGGTCGATCCGCCCGGACCAGCCGAGCTGGAGGATCTCGAAGTCGCCGTTGCTCTGGTCGTCGAGCAGGGTGGTGTACTCCACCGGCTCGATCTCGACGTCGAACCCACCGGCCGAGACGCTGCCCTGGATCGCCTGCGCGAGCCGCAGCGTGTCCGGCGTGTTGGAGACCTTCATGGTCAGGTGCACCGGCGTCTTCAGACCTGCCTCGCGGAGCAGGGCCCTGGCCTTCTCGGGGTCGAACGGCGGGCAGGCGTTGCTCGCCTCGGTGGCGAACACCGTGTCCGGCGAGATCGGCGAGCATGCCGGCTCGAACCAGTTCGAGAACACCGAGTTGACCAGCGCCTCGCGGTCCAGGGACAGCTCGAACGCCTGGCGCACGCGCGGGTCCTTCGCCGCCGGCGAGTCGACCTTCCCCGGTGGCTCACCGACGCCGTCGGCGTTGCCCACGTTGAACGTGATGCCTTGGTAGCCAAGGGATCCCGTCTGCAGCAGGCCGATGCCGGGCGCGCGGCGGAGCGTGTCGATCGTCGTGGGCGAGACCGAGTCGATGACCTGGACGTCGCCGGACTGCAGGTTGGCCGCGCGGATGTTGGCGTCGGTCATGATCCGGTAGGTGATCGTGTCGAGGTGCACCTCGTCGGCGGCGTAGTAGCGCGGGTCCTTCTCCACCACGATCGAGGTCGCCGGCACCCGCTTCACGAACTTGAACGGCCCGACGCAGACCGGGTTGTTGCCGAAGTCGTCGCCGAGCTTGTCGAGCGCCTTCGGGCTCATGATCATCCCGGCGCGGTCGGCCAGGCTCGCGGTGATCGGCGAGAACGGCGTCTCGTAGCGCAGCTCGACCGTCCGGTCGTCCACCGCCACGATGTCCTCGATCGGCCCCATCTCGGCGGCGCGCGCCGAGTCGTCCTTGGTGAGGTGCCGGTCCAGGCTCCGCCGTACCGCCTCCGCGTCGAACGTCGTACCGTCCGCGAACCGCACTCCGTCGCGCAGCGGGATCCGGACGGTCTTGCCGCCGTCCTCGATCTCCGGCAGATCGGTCGCGAGCTGCGGCACGATCCGCCCCTCGGCGTCGATGTCGTAGAGCTTCTCGCAGATCGAGCTCATCACGTAGCGCGTGTAGAGCGACGACGACGTCGTCGGATCCAGCACGTCGGGGTCGGCCGACAACCCCATCACGAGGTCGCCACCCTTCCGGATCCTCGCGCTCTCCGCGGCGGCGGTCGTGATGTCCTCACGCTCCGGCGTCGCCGCCCGCGGCTGGACCTGGTAGCACCCCCCGAGCAGCAGCAGCCCGGCGATGAGACCAACGAGAAGCGTCGGCTTGTTCAGCCTTGGGGTTGCTTGGGGTGGCTGTGTCGACGGCATCCGAGTCTGCCTGGTCGTCACGGTTCATCTCCTTGCGGGAGGCGGATCCGTACGGGTCATTTCGTATACGATCTGACCTTCACCATGGCACCGCTCCGGACAAGGCGTCAACGGGTCTCAACGTGTGAAACCCCGATTCGTCCGCAGAACTGCGTCCGTCTCAGGCGGAGTCACCTCGGACGAATGCGGGTCGGCGACAACGATTCGTCTGTGATTTACGGGGTGAATCACGCGGGCCGATCGCAGACGAATCGTTGTCCGGGTACGACGCGACGGAGCCCCTCCTCCGTAAAGGGAAAAGGGGGCTTCGACCTGCGGTGGAGCCAAGGGGACTCGAACCCCTAACCCCCTGCTTGCAAAGCAGGTGCGCTACCAATTGCGCCATGGCCCCGAACGTCCCGCGGCGTGCCGCGAGCCGGTTGAGTCAAGCTCGGATCAGGACTGCCCTCAGGACTGCCCTCAGGACTGCTTGGTGACGCTGTCCGTGGCCTCGGCCCAGAGCGCCTGCTCCTGCTGGCCGGCCTTGATCTTCTTGTTCGCGATGACCGCACCGACGGCGGCGAGCGCGATGAGCAGCAACTTCTTCACGTTGTTCCTGACCTCGAATTCCTGTCGTCCGACCCCGTTCGACCGAGGGTGCAGCCTAGCAACCGAGGTGGGCTAGTCCGGCGGGTACGTCGGTGGTGCCTCGGTAAGGACTCCGCGAAGTCCGCACGAACCGGACAGCGCCGCCCTATTCTCGAACTCCTGACACGCACCACCAGGGGACCCGGCAGCTGCCAACTGGCGACCCCGTTGCACCGGCGGACGGGGAGGAAAGCCGATGCGTACCTGGTTCTACGCTGCCTGCGCGGGGGTCCTCGGCCTTCTGTTCGTCGGATCGTTGCGCCTTCCTGGCCTGAACGACCAGAGCGTCACGCTGATCAGCAACCTCGGCCAGCTCGCCGCCGTCACCGCGTCGAGCGTGCTGTGTTGGATCGCCTCGCGCTCCGACGAGCGGCACCCGCGCGCGTGGCGCTGGCTGTCGCTCGGGGTAGGCGCATGGGCGGCCGGTCAGGTGGTGTGGACCTACTACGAGCTCACCGGCAGCGAGGTGCCGTTCCCGTCGCTGTCGGACGTCGGCTTCCTGGTGTTCCCGCTCGCCTCCGGCGTCGGGCTGCTGCTGTGGCTCGGCAGCCAGAGCACGATCGCCGCGCGCACCCGCGACGTCCTCGACGGCGCGATCATCGCGCTGTCGCTGCTGGTGCTCTCGTGGGTCACCAGCCTCGGCTCGGTGGTGGCGGAGGGCGGCAGCGACTGGCTCTCGGCCGGGTTGTCGATGGCGTACCCGATCGGCGACGTCATCCTCGGCACCCTCGTCCTGCTCGCGGTCGCACGCGGCCGCCGCGAGGAGCGGGACGTGCTCGTCGTGCTGGCGCTCGGCCTCGGCGCGCTCGCGCTGGCCGACAGCTCCTACCTCTACCTCGTCTCGATCGGCTCCTACACCTCGGCCGACCTGATCAGCAGCGGCTGGGTCTTCGGCTTCCTCTGGGTGGGCGCCGCGGCGCTCGGACAGCACAGCTCCGCGCGCCGCGGCGGTACGACGTACGCCGAGACGCACGAGCGCTCCCTCGCCGCGTCCGCGCTGCCGTACCTCCCGCTCGGCGCGGCCGGCGTCGCCGTCGCGTTGGACCTCGTGCGTACTCCGGAGGACCCGCTGGTCGACGTACTGCTCGCCTCAACACTGGTCGTGCTCGTGCTGGCGCGGCAGTTCCTGGCCATGGCCGAGAACCACCGGCTGTTCGAGGAGCTCAACCGTGCGCACGACCTGCTCGAGCACCAGGCGCTGCACGACCACCTCACCGGGTTGCCGAACCGCGCGCTGTTCACCGACCGGCTCGACCACGCGCTGCAGCGGCCGACCGCCGAGCTCGGGCTGCTCTTCTGCGACCTCGACGACTTCAAGCAGGTCAACGACCGGCACGGCCACGACGCCGGCGACCTGCTGCTGCAGCTTGTGGCGGAGCGGCTGCTCGGCTGCGTCCGCGCCGAGGACACCGTCGCGCGGCTCGGTGGCGACGAGTTCGCGATGCTGCTCGACAACCCCAACGACGCCGAGCGGATCGCGACCCGGGTGGTCGAGCAGATGCGCCGGCCGTTCTTCCTCAACGGGCACGAGGTCAAGGCGACGATGAGCGTGGGCGTCACCCAGCACTGGGCGACCCCGGCGCCGGAGACGCAGCCGCGCAACCGGGCCGATGACCGACTCGCCGTACCCGTGCTGCTCACCCCGCCCGACGCGTCGGTCGGCACCGAGCGCGGGGCCGTCGCGCACTGGCTGCTGCGTGCGGCGGACCAGGCGATGTACACCGCCAAGACCTCCGGGAAGGCGCGCGCCGTGCTCTCCGGCTCGCCGACCGCGACGGTCGCCGCTTCTGCCGAGGATGCCCCGCTCGTCGGGGAGTCACCGGTGGAGGAGACCGCGGTCTGAGCCCACCAACCCGACCGGTCGGCGAGAACCGGGCGGAACGACGAAACCCCCGCCGCCAGGTCTGTGCCGTTCAGCAGGGGCTTGCAGTTGGTGGGCCTAAGAGGACTTGAACCTCTGACCTCTTCCTTATCAGGGAAGCGCTCTAACCGTCTGAGCTATAGGCCCGTGATGGACGCACGACGTGCCAGGCTCGAGAGCCGGGTGGGTCGCGCCGACGGGAGAGGTTACCCCATCGGCTCGGCGCCGCCCAAACCGAGCCAGGCTCAGCGCTCGTCCTCCGCGAGGGTGACCTCGAGCCCGCCGAGCAGGGCCGCGGCGAGGTTGTAGAGGAAGGCCCCGAGGGTCGCGATCGCGGTGATCAGGATGACGTCGACGACGGCCACGATCATCGTGAACCCGAGCACGCGGCTGGTGCCGACGTAGTTCTGGATGTCGAAGGTCTGCGCCGACTCGCCGCCGAGTACGTCGGTGACGGTGGAGTTGATCGAGTCCCAGACGCCGGCGGCACCGAGCACGGCCCAGACCACGGCGACGGACACGACCGTCACGATGCCGAACGCGATCGACAGCAGGAACGACGTCTTCATCACCGACCACGGGTCGAGGTGCACCAGCCGCAGCCGCGCGCGGCGGGTCCGGGGCCGGGCACCGGCCGGCCGGGGCGAGCTCGACGGCCGGTGGGCCGTGGTGGTCCCGGTCGACGGGCCGGACGGGGACGCCGCCTGCTGGACCGCGCTGCCGGCGGCGGAGACCGCGGCCGAGACCCGCTCGCTCAGCGGACGCCGCCCCGTGTCGTCGGAGGAACTGCGACCCGGGCCACCGAGCGTACGGCGTGGAGCGAGGGGGGTGTCCTCGGCACGTCGATCAGCCATCAGGACTCCTCAGTGGGGCTGTCGGATGCAGGGTCGCCCTCGATTGTCGCATCCCCCTGGTCATCCGCCACTTCGGCGGACCCGGGAGCGGCTTCGGCCACGTCGGCAGCCGCAGCCGCCTCGGCCTCCGCGGCCGCCTCCTCGACGGCCTCCTCCACAGCTTCCTCGATCTCGGGCGCCCGCTCGACGCTGCGTGCGACCTGGGCCACCGCGTCGCCGTCACTGACTCCGACGAACCGGACACCCTTGGTGTCGCGGCCGGTGGGACGCAGGCTGTCGTCGATCGCGGAGCGGGTGACCTGGCCGGACTGCTTGATGGCCAGCACCTCGTCGCCCTCGACGACGATGAACGCGCCGACGAGGTTGCCGCGCTCGTCGTCCTGCTTCATGGTCTTGATGCCCAGACCGCCACGGGTCTGCACGCGGTACTCCGAGATCGGCGTGCGCTTGGCGAAGCCCCCATCGGTGATCGTGAAGACGTACTGCTCCTTCACGTCCGGCAGGTCCCCCGCCTCGGTCGACTCGCCGGCCTCGGCTGCACGCTTCTGCGCGGCCTCCTCGGCCGCGATCTGCTCGCCGCGGATGACCGACATCGACAGCAGCTCGTCGCCCTCGCGGAACTTCATGCCGGTGACGCCGGACGTCGCCCGGCCCATCGGCCGCAGGTCGGTCGACAGGAAGCGGATCGCCTGCCCCTTCTTCGACACCAGCAGGATGTGGTCGTCGTCGCCGACCAGCTCGGCGCCGATCAGCTCGTCGTCGTCCTCGCGGAAGTTGATCGCGATCACGCCGGACTGCCGCGGGCTGTTGTAGTCGGCGAGCGGGGTCTTCTTGACCAGGCCGTTACGGGTGGCCAGGACGAGGTACGGCGCCTGGTCGTAGTCGCGGATCGCCAGCACCTGCGCGATCTCCTCGTCGGGCTGGAACGACAGCAGCCCGGCGACGTGGCCGCCGCGCGCATCGCGCGACGCCTCGGGGAGGTTGTAGGCCTTCGTGCGGTAGACCCGGCCGGCGGTGGTGAAGAACAGCAGCCAGTTGTGGTTGCTGGTCGCCATGAAGTGCTGCACCACGTCGTCGCCGCGCAGCTGCGCACCACGCACGCCCTTGCCGCCGCGCTTCTGGATGCGGTACTGGTCGGCGCGGGTGCGCTTGGCGTAGCCGCCGCGGGTGATCGTGACGACGAGGTCCTCGTCGGGGATCAGGTCCTCCATCGACAGGTCGCCGTCGGCGGGGATGATCTGGGTGCGGCGGTCGTCGCCGTACCGCTCCACGATCTCGGCGAGCTCGTCGCCGACGATCCGCCGCTGCCGCGGCTCGTTGGCGAGGATGTCCTCGAGGTCGGCGATGACGCCCTCGAGGCGGGCCAGCTCGTCGACGATCTTCTGGCGCTCGAGGGCCGCCAGCCGGCGCAGCTGCATGTCGAGGATGGCCTGCGCCTGCACCTCGTCGATGTCGAGCAGCTGGATCAGGCCGGTGCGCGCCTCGTCGACGTCGGGGCTGCGCCGGATCAGCGCGATGACCTCGTCGAGGGCGTCGAGCGCCTTGACCAGGCCGCGCTGGATGTGCGCGCGCCGCTCGGCCTCGGCGAGACGGAAGCGGGTACGGCGCTGGATGACCTCGATCTGGTGGGCCACCCAGTGGCTGATGAACTGGTCGATCGTCAGCGTGCGCGGCACGCCGTCGACCAGCGCCAGCATGTTGGCGCTGAAGTTGGTCTGCAGCTCGGTGTGCTTGAGCAGGTTGTTCAGCACCACCCGCGCGACGGCATCGCGCTTGAGCACGACGACCAGCCGCTGGCCGGTGCGCGACGAGGTGTCGTCGCGCACGTCGGCGATGCCCTGCACCTTGCCGTTGTCGGCCAGCTCGGCGATCTTCAGCGCGAGGTTGTCCGGGTTGACCATGTAGGGCAGCTCGGTGATCACCAGGTTGGTGCGCCCCTTGCTGTCCTCGTCGATCTCGATGACCGCGCGCTGGGTGATCGAGCCGCGACCGGTGCGGTAGGTCTGCTCGATGCCCTGCCGGCCGACGATCAGCGCGGCGTTGGGGAAGTCGGGACCCTTGATCCGCTCGACGAGGGCGTCCTGCAGCTCCTCGCGGGTGGCGTCGGGGTGGTCGAGCGCCCACTGCGCGCCCTCGGCGACCTCGCGCAGGTTGTGCGGCGGGATGTTGGTCGCCATGCCGACCGCGATGCCGGCCGAGCCGTTGACGAGCAGGTTCGGGAATCGCGCCGGCAGGATCGTGGGCTCCTGCGAGCGGCCGTCGTAGTTGGGCGCGAAGTCGACGGTGTCCTCGTCGATGTCGCGGACCATCTCCATGGCCAGCGGAGCCATCCGGCACTCGGTGTACCGCATCGCCGCCGCCGGGTCGTTGCCCGGTGAGCCGAAGTTGCCCTGCCCGTTGATCAGCGGCGCGCGCATCACCCACGGCTGCGCGAGCCGGACCAGGGTGTCGTAGATCGCGGAGTCGCCGTGCGGGTGGTACTGACCCATGACGTCGCCGACCACGCGCGAGCACTTCGAGAACCCACGGTCGGGGCGGTAGCCGCCGTCGTACATCGCGTAGAGCACGCGGCGGTGCACCGGCTTGAGCCCGTCGCGTACGTCGGGCAGGGCACGGCCGACGATGACGGCCATCGCGTAGTCGATGTAGGCGCGCTGCATCGAGGTCTGAAGCTCGACCGGCTCGATCCGGCCGCCGGGCTCGATCACGTTCTCAGTCATTCATCACTCCGTATGAGCGTCGCGAGGTGCGTGGGCTGGCAAGGCGGACGAGCGAAGGCGGGCTTGAGCGGAGCGGCCCGTCGAGCGAGGACAACGCAGCCAGCGTGCGTGCATCGCGGCGCTCATCAGATGTCCAGGAAGCGCACGTCTTTTGCGTTGCGCTGGATGAAGGACCGGCGCTGCTCGACGTCCTCGCCCATGAGGATCGAGAAGATCTCGTCGGCCTGGGCCGCGTCGTCGAGCGTCACCTGGAGCAACAGCCGGTGCTCGGGGTCCATCGTGGTCTCCCACAGCTCGTCGGCGTTCATCTCGCCGAGACCCTTGTAGCGCTGGACCGGGTTCTCCTTCGGCAGCTTCTTGCCGGCCTCGAGACCGGCGCGAAGCAGCGCGTCGCGCTCGGCGTCGGAGTAGACGAACTCGTGCTCGTGCGGCTTGTTCCAGCGGAGCCGGTAGAGCGGCGGCTGCGACATGTAGACGTGGCCGTGCTCGATCAGCGGCCGCATGAACCGGAACAGGAGCGTCAGCAGCAGGGTGTTGATGTGGTGGCCGTCGACGTCGGCGTCGGCCATCAGCACCACCTTGTGGTAGCGCAGCTTGTCGAGGTCGAACTCCTCGTGGATGCCGGTGCCGAGCGCCGAGATGATCGCCTGCACCTCCTGGTTGCCCAGGACCTTGTCGAGGCGGGCCTTCTCGACGTTCAGGATCTTGCCGCGAATCGGCAGGATCGCCTGCACGCGCGGGTCGCGACCGGACTTGGCCGAGCCCCCCGCGGAGTCACCCTCGACGATGAACACCTCGCACTCGGCGGGGTTCGTCGACTGGCAGTCGGCGAGCTTGCCGGGCAGGCCGCCACCGCCGAGCAGGCCCTTGCGGCTGCGGGCCAGGTCGCGCGCCTTGCGCGCCGCGATGCGGGCGGTCGCCGCGGCCTGCGCCTTGCGGACGATGTCCTTGCCCTCGGCGGGGTTCTTCTCCAGCCACTCGCCCAGCTGCTCGTTGACCAGGCGCTGCACGAAGCTCTTGGCCTCGGTGTTGCCGAGCTTGGTCTTGGTCTGCCCCTCGAACTGCGGCTCGCCGAGCTTGATCGAGATGATCGCCGTCAGGCCCTCGCGCACGTCGTCGCCGGAGACCCGGTCCTCCTTCTTCTTGATCAGGCCCCACTCCTCGCCCCAGTTGTTGATGAGGCTGGTGAGCGCGGCGCGGAAGCCCTCCTCGTGGGTGCCGCCCTCGTGGGTGTTGATCGTGTTGGCGAAGGTGTGCACCGACTCGGTGAACGAGGTGTTCCACTGCATCGCGATCTCGAGGCTCATCGCGCTGCGCTCGTCGGTGCCCTCCTGCTCGGCGGAGAAGGAGATGATCGACGGGTTGGCCTTCTCCTTGCGCCGGTTGAGGTGCTCGACGTAGTCGATGAGGCCGCGGTCGTACTTGAACCGCTGCTCGAGCGCCTGCCCGTCGCTGCGGATCGCGTCATGGCCGCCGTCGACGTCGCTGCTGATGGTGTCGTCGGCGACCGCCTCGGCGATGTCGTCGGCGTGCGCGCGCTCGTCACGGACGATGATCTCGAGACCCCGGTTGAGGAACGCCATCTCGCGGATCCGGTTGGTGATGGTCTCGAGGGAGTAGGTCGTGGTCTCGAAGATGTCGGGGGAGGGCCAGAACGTCACGGTGGTGCCGGTCTCGTCGTCCGGCCCGAGCGGCTCGAGCTGCTCGAGCGGCCCGTCGGGCACGCCGAGGCTGAACGTCTGCCGCCAGTGGTAGCCGCGGTTGCGTACGTCGACCTGCAGCTTGCGGCTCAGCGCGTTGACGACCGAGACGCCGACGCCGTGCAGACCGCCGGACACCTTGTAGCCGCCACCGCCGAACTTGCCGCCGGCGTGCAGCATCGTCAGCGCCATCGTCACCGCCGGCATCTCCTGGCCGGGAGCGGTGTCGGTGGGGATGCCGCGGCCGTTGTCGGAGACCCGGACGCCGCCGTCGGCGAGCAGGGTCACCTCGATCCGGTCGCAGTGGCCGGCGAGAGCCTCGTCGACCGCGTTGTCGACGATCTCCCAGATCAGGTGGTGCAGGCCCCGCTCACCGGTCGAGCCGATGTACATGCCGGGGCGCTTGCGGACCGCCTCGAGCCCCTCGAGGACCTGGATCGCGGAGGCGTCGTACTTGCCGTCCTCGACGGCGTGGCTGCTGCCGGCGGGTGCGAGGGCCGCAGCGGTCTCGGCGATGTCTTCCGGAGTGGGCTGTTCGGCCACTAGGCATCCTTTTCGCTGTTCATCACGGGGGGTCACACCGCCGGTGACGGCATGACGAAGGTCGACCTCGGCGGTGCGTGGCCGGTGAGTCGACCTCGGTGTCCAGTGTACCCGCCAGGGCGTCAGACACGACATAGCGACTCGAGTTTCGGGGGGACCCAGCGGGAGAAATGCCGATTGTGGGCCTCACAGACCACCTAGGGAGCCCTGCCGGGGGTGGTCGTTGGTCCCCATACGGGCGCGAGGCCCGCAGATCGCCTCAGGTGCCGTCTCGGGAGGTCAGCCGTAGGTGTCGCGCGGACCGCGACCGCCGCGGACCGAGCGCGGCCCCTTCTTCCAGGACGGCAGATGCGGGCCGAGCACCTCGATCATCGTCACCGTTCCCTCGCCGAGCTCCTCGTTGAGCCGGCGCAGCGCGGTCGGCGCGAGCAGCTTCATCTGGGTCGCCCAGGCGGTGGAGTCGGTGCGGATCACCAGGGTGCCGCCGCCGTCGGCGCGGTCTCCGGGCGTGAACGTCTCCGGCCGGCAGTGCTGGGCGACCTCGTGGCCGACCAGGAGCTCCCACCGGCTGAACACCCCGTGCACGCGCACGTCCGTGCCCCACCCCTGGTCGGCGATCAGCCGGCCGATGGTGCGGTCGAGCAGCTGGGGGTCGCGGTCATCGGGGTGGGCGCCGCTCGCGGTGGGGTCCGTACGGCGGGGGCGGCCCCGGCGACCACCCGGGTTGCGGCGACGGGCGGGTCCGGTGCGGCCGGCCAGGCCGCGGGCGATCGACCGGGCCAGGTCGAGGCCGGTGTCCTGGTGGTCGTCGGGCTCCGGGTCGTCCCGGTCGGCCGGCGGTGTGATCTCGACGGGTGGTTCCTGAGGAGGCGAGGGACGAGCCGTCTCGAAGGGCTCGACCACCTGCGGGTCTTCGTCGTGGTGGTCAGTCGGCATGCGCCGCCACCTTCCCGTCGACCACGTCGATCTGCCGCCCCTGCAGCGCGGCGGGCACGTCGGCCGCGACCGCGGCGGTCACCAGCACCTGCTCGGCGCCGGCGACCAGCTCGGCGAGCCGCTCGCGGCGAGTGGAGTCGAGCTCGGCGAACACGTCGTCGAGGATCAGGATCGGGTCGTCACCGTCGCTGCGGAGCAGGTCGTAGGACGCGAGCCGCAAGGCGAGCGCGAACGACCACGACTCCCCGTGGGAGGCGTAGCCCTTCACCGGCAGCGGTCCCAGCGCGAGCGCCAGCTCGTCGCGGTGCGGACCGACCAGGCTCACCCCGCGCTGCAGCTCGTCGTTGCGGCGCCGCTCGAGCTCCGCGAGCAGCGCGTCGCGCAGCACCGACCGGTCGCGGGTCTCCGGCAGCTCGAACGACGCCCGGTAGGCGAGGGTCGCCTCGTCGGCGGCCGCCCAGGTCTTGGTGTCGGCCACCGCCTCGTAGGCGCGGGCCACCAGCGGGCCGAGGTCGTCGACCAGCACGAGGCGGGCGGCGAGCAGGTCGGCGCCGAGCGCGGCGAGCTGCTGGTTCCACACCTCGAGCGTGCTGTCCAGGTGCTCGTCGGGGCCGCGCCGGGTGCCGCGCTCGCGGGCGCTCTTGAGCAGGGCGTTGCGTTGCCGCAGCACCCGGTCGTAGTCGGCGCGCACCCCGGCGTACCGCGGTGCCCGCAGCACCAGCAGGTCGTCGACGAACTTCCGTCGGTCGGACGGGTCGCCCTTGACCAGCGCGAGGTCCTCGGGGCTGAACAGCACGGTGCGGACCAGGCCGAGCATCTCGCGGGCGCGGGGGAGGGGCGAGCGGTTGATCCGGGCGCGGTTGGAGCGGCCCGGGTTGATCTCGACCTCGAGCAGCGCCTCGCGTCCGTCACGGACGACGGCTGCCCGGACGACGGCCTGGTCGGCGCCGTGCCGGACCAGCGGGGCGTCGCTGGCGACCCGGTGCGAGGAGAGCCGCGCGATGTAGTCGACCGCCTCGACCAGGTTGGTCTTGCCCTGGCCGTTGCGGCCGACGAACGACGTGACGCCCGGCTCGAGGGTCACCTCGGCCTCGGCGTACGACCGGAAGTCGTGCAGGGACAGGCGGACGACGTGCACGGGCTGCCGGGTCGGGTCAGCCGGCGTCGCCGCCGGGCGGGGCGGCGGTCTGGGTGGCGTGGCCGCCGAACTGGTTGCGCATCGCGGCGACCGCCTTCATCGCCGGGCTGTCGTCCTGGCGTGAGACGAACCGGGCGTAGAGCGCGGCGGTGATCGCGGGGGTGGCCACCGCGTGCTCGATGCCGGCCTCGACGGTCCACCGGCCCTCGCCGGAGTCCTCGGCGTAGCCGCGGATCGAGGAGAGCCCCTCGTCCGCGTCGAGCGCGGCGACGAGCAGGTCGAGCAGCCAGGAGCGGATGACCGTGCCCTCCCGCCACGACCGGAAGACCTCGGTGACGTTGTCGACCATGTCGACCGTCTCGAGCAGCTCCCAGCCCTCGGCGTACGCCTGCATCAGGGCGTACTCGATGCCGTTGTGCACCATCTTGGAGAAGTGCCCGGCGCCGACCTTTCCGGCGTGCACCCAGCCGAACTCGCCTTCGGGCTTGAGCGCGTCGAAGATCGGCTGGATCGTCTTGATGTGCCCCGGGTCGCCGCCGGCCATCAGCGCGTAGCCGTTCTCGAGACCCCAGACGCCGCCGGAGACGCCGCAGTCGACGAACCCGATGCCCTTCTCGGCGAGCAGCTCGCTGTGCCGCAGGTCGTCGGTCCACCGGGAGTTGCCGCCGTCGATGACGATGTCGCCCTCGCTCAGCAGCCCCTTGAGCTCCTCGACGGTGGCGCGGGTCGGGTCACCGGCCGGGACCATCACCCAGACCACCTTCGGCGAGGGGAGCGCGTCGACCATGGCCCGGAGGCTGTCGACGTCGCTGACCTCGGGATTGCGGTCGTAGCCCACGACGGTGTGGCCGGCGCGGCGGATCCGCTCGCGCATGTTGCCGCCCATCCTGCCGAGCCCGATCAGGCCGATCTCCATGCTTCTCCTCCGCTGACGGGGGTGCTGGCTGTGCTGGCCGTGCTGTCGAGATTGTGCTGGCGAGCCTACGCCCGCGTCAGGAGAGCAGGCGGCGCGGCATCAGCAGGTAGCGGAACGACAGGTCGGCCTCGCCGTCGGTGTCCACGCCGACGATGACCGCCGGCTTCGACGCCTGGGTGAACGCGAGCTCGACCACCGGCTGCTCGAGGGCGGTCAGGCCGTCGAGCAGGAACTGCGGGTTGAAGCCGGTGGTGATGTCGGCGCCCTTGACCTCGGCGTCGATCTGCTCGGTGGCCAGCGCCTCGTCACCGCTGCCGGCGTCGAGCGTGAGCTGGCCCGCGGTGAACGCGAGCTGGACGGCGGTGTTGCGCTCGGCCACCAGCGACACGCGCTTGACGGCCTCGACGAGGGTGGCCCGGTCGACCCGGGCGATCGTCTGCTGCTCGGTCGGGAAGAGCGTGCGGACCTTGGGGAACTCGCCGTCGAGCAGGCGGGTGGTGGTACGGCGTACGCCGCCGCCGGCCGAGCCCTCGAAGCCGATGATCCCCTCGCCGGCGCCGGACGTGGACAGCGCGATCGTCACCTGCGGGCCCGAGGTCAGCGACTTGGCGGTGTCGGCGAGCACCTTGGCCGGCACCAGCGCGGCCGCGGTCACGTCGGTGGAGCCCGGGTCCCAGCCCAGCTCGCGCAGCGAGAGCCGGAACCGGTCGGTGGCGAGCAGCGACAGGTCGGAGCCGTCGATCTCGATCCGCACACCGGTGAGCACCGGGAGCATGTCGTCGCGACCGGCCGCGGTGACGGCCTGGCCGACCGCGTTGGCGAACAGGTCGCTCGGCACGGTGCCGGTGGCCTGGGGCATGTCGGGCAGGGAGGGGTACTCCTCGACCGGCATCGTCTGCAGGCTGAACCGCGCGCTGCCGCAGGTCAGCGACACCTTCGCGCCGTCGATGGTCATCTCGACCGGCTTGGCCGGGAGGCTGCGGCAGATGTCGGCGAGCAGGCGGCCGGAGACCAGCGCCCTGCCCTCCTCGGTCACGTCGGCCGGCACCGTCGCGCGGGCGGAGGTCTCGTAGTCGAACGTGCTGAGCTGCAGGCCGTCGCTCGTCGTCTCGATCAGCAGGCCGGCGAGCACCGGAGCGCTCGGACGGACGGGCAGGCTGCGCGCGGCCCAGGCGACGGCGTCTGCCAGCACGTCGCGCTCGACGCGGAACTTCACGGGTGATCGCCTCCTGCGCCCGGGGGATGGGCGGGAACTACACGGATGGGCCTTGCGTGGGCCTCGGGGTGAGCATCCTGCCACGCGGGGCGGGCCGGGCACATAGGGAGTCGGGAAGTTGTGATTCGTCCGGTCCGGCGTGCTGGGTGGTCTTCGGGCTGGTGTGGGCCGTCCCTGCCGGGGCTTGTCCCCAGATCGGGCCGGGTCTCGGAGTTGGAGCTTGTCGGAGCCATCTGTAGTCCCATCGTGTTCACAGGCACGGTGGAAACTGTGGACAACTGACGTTTCTGCTGGTCAGACTCGAAATTGTCGTCCCGGAGGGGTGTGGACGGCGGGCCGGTTCGCTGGGGACGCTTGTGGTTCCCGGCCGGCCGGCGAGCGTCGCACCCGGTCTCGTCCACAAGCCGTGCACGACCGAATGACAATTCTTCACACCGCGCTCCACACGGAGATGACACGACGACGGCCCGACGAAACGACGAGCGCGAAGGCCGTCATTTCGTCGGCCGCGACGTCTGGCCGGAGCAGGGCGGTCAGCCCTGGCGGGCCTGCTGCTTGATCCGGTTGGTCAGCTCGGTGACCTGGTTGTAGACCGAGCGCCGCTCGGCGAGGAGCTGGCGGATCTTCTTGTCGGCGTGCATGACCGTGGTGTGGTCGCGACCGCCGAACTGCTGGCCGATCTTCGGCAGGGAGAGGTCGGTGAGCTCGCGGCACAGGTACATCGCGATCTGCCGGCCGGTGACCAGGACCCGGCTGCGGCTCGAGCCGCACAGGTCGTCGATGGAGAGGCCGAAGTACGCCGCGGTCTGGGCGATGATCAGCGCCGCGCTGATCTCCGGCTCGCCGCCCTCGGGGATCAGGTCCTTGAGCACGATCTCGGCGAGCGTGAGGTCGACCGGCTGGCGGTTGAGGCTGGCGAAGGCGGTGACCCGGATCAGCGCGCCCTCGAGCTCGCGGATGTTGGTCTGGATCTTCGACGCGATGAACTCGAGCACGTCCGGCGGCGCGGTCATCCGCTCGGTCGCGGCCTTCTTGCGCAGGATCGCGATCCGGGTCTCGAGGTCCGGCGGCTGGACGTCGGTGATCAGGCCCCACTCGAACCGGTTGCGGAGCCGGTCCTCGAGCGCCTCGAGCCGCTTCGGCGCCCGGTCGGAGGTGATCACGATCTGCTTGTTGGCGTTGTGGAGGGTGTTGAAGGTGTGGAAGAACTCCTCCTGGGTCTGGATCTTCCCCTCCAGGAACTGGATGTCGTCGATCAGCAGCACGTCGACGTCGCGGTAGCGGCGCTGGAACGTCGCGGCCTTGTCGTCGCGGATCGCGTTGATGAACTCGTTGGTGAACTCCTCGGAGCTCACGTAGCGGACCCGGGCCCCGTTGAACAGGCTGCGGACGTAGTGACCGATCGCGTGGAGCAGGTGGGTCTTGCCCAGTCCGCTGTCGCCGTAGATCAGCAGCGGGTTGTAGGCCTTGCCCGGCGCCTCGGCCACCGCCACGGCGGCCGCGTGCGCGAACCGGTTGGACGAGCCGATGACGAAGGTCTCGAAGACGTACTTCGGGTTCAGCCGCGTCTCGACCGCGGTCCCGGCCGGCTTGTGCGCGGTCGCGCCCAGCGGGGTCGGCACGTCGAGTGGATTTGTCGACATGTCGATGGATCGATTGATCGCCAAACCGTCGTAGCCGTCGGCCGCCTCGTCGAGCGAAGCGGGCTCGCCGGGACGGGTCGACCCGTCGTCGAAGCCGGGGCGGGCGTGCCCGGACGGGTCGTAGGCCGGGTCGTACGTCGCGGGACCGGACTGCGGCGCGGCCGTCGCGGGCGGCGTCGCGGCCTCGAGCTCGGGGTCGACCGTCACCGCGATGCGCACCTGGGTGCCGAAGGCGTGGCCGAGCGCGTCCTCGAGGCGGGTGCGCAACCTGCCCTCGAGCTGGTTGCGGGTGAACTCGTCGGCGACCGCGACGATCGCGGTGTGCTCGTGGAGCGTGACCGGCCGGCTCGCGGTGAGCCAGGCGCGCTGGCTCGGCGGCAGGTCGTCGATCAGCGTCCGCCAGACCGTCGCCAGGTCGGGCGCCGCACCCCCGGCTCCATTGGTCGCCTGCTGCTGGGCGGCTGCCTCGTCCACGCGGTTCTCCCCATCCTGGTGCTGCGAGTGGTCCACATCTTTGTCCACAGGTTGTGCATCCGATGCCGCCACTCCATGACGGTGCGATCGGGCCGAGACCGTGGAAGCCCCTCGGGAAAGAAATCCGTGCAGGTCAGCGACGATTCTGCGACCCGCCGACCGCCGGACAGCTCACCACCCGGATCCGGGTGCTGGGCCGCGAGGGCGTCCACCGTGGGGAACTCGGGACGGGCCGCACGCTAACAAGCGGCCAGCCTGTGGATCAAGCGGTTGTCCACAGGTTCCGAAACGGGTGTAGACCGGACATGTCCCGCGATCACGGGTCGCGCAGGAGCCGGCAGCGTGCGCGAGTTTGACCCTGTTCCTGGGCACCCCGTACCGTTGGGAGGTCGATGCGGACTCGACCGGTGTCGCATGCCCACTCTGCGAGCCGTTTCCGACTGCGATCGCTCGACCCCAGACCCAACCATGGACCCCACGCCTGACCGGGGACCGACACCCGACACACCGGAGACACGCTCGTGAGCAAGCGCACGTACCAGCCGAACAACCGTCGCCGCCACAAGGTGCACGGCTTCCGCCTGCGGATGCGTACCCGCGCCGGCCGCGCCATCATCTCGGCGCGCCGTCGCAAGGGCCGCAAGAGCCTGTCGGTCTGATCCGGCCGACCGTGCTGCCCGACCGGTGCTGACCCGGGCACAGCGACTCACCTCGAGCCGCGGCTTCGCCCGGACGGTCCGCCACGGCCGGCGGGCCGGGACCCGCACGGTCGTCCTCCACCTGCTGGTGGAGCCGCAGCCGTCACCGGCGAACCCGGACCAGACTCCTGCTCAGGCCACGGACTCCCCCAAGGTGGGGTTCGTGGTCGGCAAGTCCGTCGGGGGCGCGGTCGTCCGCAACCAGGTGAAACGCCGCCTCCGCCACCTCGCCCGGGAGCGACTCTCGTCGCTGCCGGGCGCTGCTGTGCTCGTGGTGCGGGCGTTGCCGGCGGCCGCGACGGCGTCGTACGCCGAGCTCGGCCGCGACTTCGACCGGGCACTCGGCAAGCTGCTCGCTCGTTCTCCCCAGGTGGAGAGCCGCCCGTGAAGTACCTGTTGATCGGTCTGCTCAAGGCGTACCGGCTCCTCATCAGCCCCCTGTACGGCCAGGTCTGCCGTTACCACCCGTCCTGCTCGGCGTACGCGCTCGAGGCGGTGACCGTGCACGGGAGCGTGCGCGGGAGCTGGCTCGCGATCCGCCGACTCGCACGCTGCCACCCGTGGGCCGCGGGCGGCTACGACCCGGTGCCCGGGACCGCTCCCGCCACCATCGACTCCCCAGGAGCCTGAGTGATCGACCTCTTCCAAGCCCTCGGCAGCTTCATCATGACGCCGCTGTACTACGTGACGTCGTTCGTGCTGCTGGCCTTCCACCGGTTGTTCGGCGGCATCTTCGGCCCCGCGACCGGTATCGCCTGGGTGCTGTCGATCATCGGCCTGACCCTGGTCATCCGTGCCGCGCTGATCCCGCTGTTCGTCAAGCAGATCAAGTCCAGCCGCAACATGCAGCTCATCCAGCCGAAGGTGCGTGAGCTGCAGAAGAAGTACGGCCACGACCGGGAGCGTCTCGCCCAGGAGACGATGAAGCTGTACAAGGAGACGGGCACCAACCCGTTCGCCTCGTGCCTGCCGATCCTCCTGCAGATGCCGATCTTCCTGGCGCTGTTCCGGCTCATCGACCAGGCGGCGAAGAACCCGGACGAGCCGAAGGGGTTCATGACCGAGGAGCTGAACCTGCAGTTCGGCGACGCGGTCTTCCTCGGCGCGAAGATCTCCGACACCTTCTTGTCGACCGACCTGATCAACGTGCGGATCCTCGCGGCGTTCCTGGTGATCGCGATGACCGCGACGACGTTCCTCACCCAGCGCCAGCTGATGAGCAAGAACATGCCGGCCGACGCGATGTCCGGTCCCTACGCCCAGCAGCAGAAGATGCTGCTCTACGTCCTGCCGCTGGTCTTCGCCGTCGGCGGCATCGCGTTCCCGATCGGTGTCCTCTTCTACTGGACCACCTCGAACCTCTGGACGATGGCGCAGCAGTTCTACGTGATCCGGAACAACCCGGCGCCGGGCACGCCCGCCGAGGCGGCGAAGAAGGAGCGGGACGCCCGCAAGGCCGCGCGACGAGCGGAGAAGAAGGGCGAGCCCCTCGTCGACGAGGCGCCCCCGACTGTCGTCGAGGAGACGCCGAAGCCGCCGGCGCCCCGCCAGCAGCCCCGCAAGCAGTCCCGCAGCCAGCGCAAGAAGCAGGGCGCACCGCGCAACCCGAACCCGAAGCCCAAGCCCGGAGACGATCCGTCGAAAGCGTGAGCGCAGCCCTGGAGCACCAGACCAGCGCTGACCCCGCCCTCGACCGAACGCCTCCTCTTTCCTGACGCACGCAAGGAGTACGCCGTGAGCGACCAGACCACCGACGCCTCGACCGACACCGACACCGAGACGGACGCCCCGACCGACACCGCCGACACTGCTGCCGACAATCAGGGGACCGAGAGTCCCCAGTCGCTGGAGGACCTGCTCGAGGCGGAGGGTGAGATCGCCGCGGACTACCTCGAGGAACTGCTCGACATCGCGGACCTCGACGGTGACCTGGACATGGATGTCGAGGGCGACCGGGCGTCGGTCTCGATCGTCGGTGGCGACCTCTCGATGCTGATCGGGCGCGATGGCGAGGTGCTCGAGGCGCTGCAGGAGCTGACCCGGCTGGCCGTCTACCGCGAGACCGGTGAGCGGTCCCGGTTGATGCTCGACATCGGCGGCCACCGCGCGGACAAGCGGGCCCGGCTCGAGCGCCTGGCGGCCGAGACCGTCGCCAAGGTGAAGGAGACCGGTGAGAAGCAGTCGCTCTCCCCGATGTCGCCGTTCGAGCGGAAGGTCGTCCACGACGCCGTCGCGGCCGCCGGCCTGGTCTCGGAGTCGGAGGGCGAGGAGCCCCGCCGGCACGTCGTGGTGTTGCCCGCCTCGTGACGAACGAGCACGTTTCACGTGAAACACCCCCCGCGCCACCGGCTCCGGCCGCGGCGCGGGGGGTGTTCTCTGATCGGCTGGAGTTTGCCGAGCGGTACGCCGAGCTGCTCGCCTCCCAGGGCGTCATCCGTGGGCTCATCGGTCCACGGGAGACGCCACGGCTCTGGGAGCGGCACCTGCTGAACTGCGCGGTGCTCGGCGAGCTTCTCCCGCGCGACAGCACGGTGTGCGACATCGGTAGCGGGGCCGGCCTTCCTGGCGTCGTTCTCGCGATCGCCCGCCCGGACCTGACGGTGACGCTGGTCGAGCCGCTGCTGCGGCGGACCACGTTCCTGGAGGAAGCGGTCGAGGCCCTGGGTCTCGACCAGGTCGAGGTCGTCCGAGCCCGCGCCGAGGAGCTGCACGGCCGGCGCCGGTTCGACGTGGTGACCTCGCGCGCGGTGGCGCCGCTCCCCAAGCTGGCGCGCTGGTCGCTCCCCCTCACCCGTCCGGGCGGCACAGTGGTGGCGATGAAGGGCGCCAGTGCTCAGGCCGAGGTCGATGACGCGCGCCGGGAGCTGCGCAAGCTCGGTGCCGGGCCGGTCTCCGTCCACAGAGTGGGCGTCGGGGTGGTCGATCCGCCGACGTACGCGGTTCGGGTGGAAGCCCCTCCGACGCGCTACTAGGTTAGGCACCTCGTGCCCGCCCCCTTCCTAGGCTGATGCCGGACCAACAGCGACACAGCCCCACAGCTACTCGGCGCGGTCCGCACCTCGGACACCCGATCGTCTCGTTCTCGAAAGGACGCGCGTGACTTCGATGCGCAGCTCGTCGCCAGACCCGGCGAGCCGGATCGTCCGTGGGCTCGGGTGGCCGGGTGACCCGGACGACTCCGGTGACGCCGACGGTGGCGGCGATGGTGGCACGGCCACCATTCCCTCGCTCGGCTGGCCGAGATACCCACAGATTCCACAGGTTGGTCCACAGGGCGTGCATGAGAGCGAACAGCCACGTCCGGTTTCACGTGAAACCGACCCGTCTGACCCCGCCGTTTCACGTGAAACCGTTTCGGAAAGCCCTCCCGTTTCACGTGAAACACCCGCCACTCCGGACGCAGTCGAGTCCGTCCCTGAGGAGAACGACGTGTCGAACCCGCCCACCGCGTCGTCGGTGCAGCCCGAGGCGGCGCCCGCGCCGACGCCGTCCCAGTTCGGACCGGCGCCCGCTCCGGGTGCCACCTACCGGACGGCCGCCGACTACGCCCTGGCCGGCACCGCCTCCGACGACTCCACTCCGCTCGCGCGCTCGGTGGAGCAGGAGCTGCTGATCCGGGAGCGCCTGCACCTCCGCGGCCCGCTTCCGCGTCCCCCGCGGACCCGGGTCATGGTGGTCGCGAACCAGAAGGGCGGCGTCGGCAAGACGACGACCACCGTGAACATGGCGGCGGCCCTGGCCCAGGGCGGGCTGCGGGTGCTCGTCGTCGACCTGGACCCTCAGGGCAACGCGTCGACCGCGCTGTCGATCGACCACCACCGCGGCACGCCGTCGACGTACGACGCGATAGTGGACGGCACGCCGCTCACCGAGATCGTCCAGAAGAGCCCGGAGGTCGACAACCTCTTCGTGGTGCCGGCGACGATCGACCTGGCCGGCGCCGAGATCGAGTTGGTGAGCATGGTGGCCCGGGAGAGCCGGCTGCGGAAGGCGCTGCACGCCCACCCGCAGATCCTCGCCGACACCGAGGACCGCTTCGACTACGTCCTCATCGACTGCCCGCCCTCACTCGGCCTGCTCACGTTGAACGCGCTGGTGGCCGGCGACGAGATGCTGATCCCGATCCAGGCGGAGTACTACGCCCTCGAGGGACTCGGCCAGCTGCTCGAGACCGTCGAGATGGTCAAGGCCCACCTCAACCCGGGGCTGGACGTGTCCACGATCGTGCTCACCATGTACGACGCCCGCACCCGGCTGTCGGCCGGCGTCGCCGAGGAGGTGCGCGGCCACTTCGGCGACCAGGTGCTGCGCACCGCGATCCCCCGGTCGGTGCGCATCTCGGAGGCGCCCAGCTACGGCCAGACCGTGATGACCTACGACCCGAGCTCGCCGGGCGCGCTCAGCTACCTCGAAGCCGCGCGCGAGATGGCGCTGCGGGTCACTGAAACCGCCGACAGAACTGAAACCTCCGACACCACCGCGGGAGACGCCCGATGAACCAGAAGCACACCCAGCGTCGCGGTCTCGGCCGCGGTCTCGGCTCCCTCATCCCGACCGCGCCGCCGCCGACTCCGTCGGCCGAGGGGGAGGCGACGCAGGCCCCGTCCCCGACCGCGCTGGACTCGTCCGCTTCGAACGGGGCAACCGGCGCGACCGCTCCGTCGGTCGACGGGAGCGCGCCCGCCCAGGCAGACGGTCCCGAGCTGGCGCCGGTCGAGGGCGCGCACTTTGCCGAGGTCCCGGTGGGGGCGATCAGCCCGAACCCCCGGCAACCGCGCCAGGTCTTCGACGAGGAGGCCATGGCCGAGCTCGTGCACTCGATCAAGGAGATCGGGCTGCTCCAGCCGGTGGTGGTGCGGCCGGTGGGCGAGCAGGACGGCGAGGAGCGCTACGAGCTGATCATGGGTGAGCGCCGGTGGCGTGCCACCCAGGAGGCCGGCCTCGACGTCATCCCGGCGATCGTCCGGGAGACCAGCGACGACGACCTGCTCCGGGACGCGCTGCTGGAGAACCTGCACCGGTCGCAGCTCAACCCGCTCGAGGAGGCGGCGGCCTACCAGCAGCTGCTCGACGACTTCGGCTGTACCCACGAGGAGCTCGCCGGTCGGATCGGCCGCAGCCGGCCGCAGATCAGCAACACGCTCCGGCTGCTCAAGCTGTCGCCGGCCGTGCAGCGCCGCGTCGCCGCCGGGGTCCTCTCGGCCGGCCACGCCCGGGCGCTCCTCGCGGTCGACAACGCCGACATCCAGGACCGGCTGGCCGCGCGTGTTGTCGCCGAGGGCATCTCCGTCCGCGGCCTCGAGGAGATCGTGACCGTCGGCGACCTCGGCTCCGGGACCCGGCCGGCCGCCCGCCGCAACAAGCCGACCGCGCCCGCCCTGGCCGACCTCGCCGAGCGGCTGAGCGACCGGTTGGAGACCCGGGTCAAGGTCGACCTCGGCCGGTCGAAGGGGAAGATCACCGTCGAGTTCGCCTCGATCCCCGACCTCGAGCGGATCGTTGCGATCATGGACCCGCGCACCACCGGCCAGACCGGCGAGAGCAGCCAGACCGCCTAGACAAAGCGCCAAGTCGACAGGTCGATTTGTCGACAAAGCGACCTATCGACGCGGGACAGGCCGCTGACCTGCGGCTTTACCCGGCGCTGGGAACGGACGACCGCCACGCGGTCACGAGCTCGGCCTCGCGGGCCGGGCTCAGGCCAGCGTCACGATCGCGGTCGAGACCACGCTCGCGCTCCCACTCGAGGCTGCCGCGGACCGTGTCGGCCAGCGGCCGGAACGTGAGCCCCAGCCGGATCGCCGCGGAGACGTCGCGGGTCATGAAGCCGGCGTAGCCCGGCTGCGGCAGCCACAGGGGCAGCGAGTCGGGTCCCATCCACGGGGCGACCTGCTGGTCCTGCAGCCAGCCGTCCGTCGGCTCCGCCACGGCCGGGTCGACACCGACGGCGGCGGCGCAGGTGTCGTAGAGGTCGCCGAGCGTCGTCGTCGGTCCCATCGCGTTCACGACGCCGCCGGTGCCGTCGACCGCGCACCGGAGCAGCCAGGCCGCGAGGTCCTCGGCGTCGACGACCTGCAGGCCCTGGTCGCGTGGCGCGAGCAGGATTGGGGACTCCCTGGTCTCGTTGGTGGTGCCGGAGGACTCCGCGGCGCGAGCGAAGCGGCCGGGCCAGTAGCCGAACCGGTCGCTGACGTCGCCGTACCCGACGACGAGGCCGGACCGGGCGACGAGCGCGTCCGGCCTGGCGGCGAGCACCGCCTGCTCGCAGGTGACCTTGGCAGGGCCGTACTCCTCCGCGGGTGCCATCTCGCGCGGGTCGGCGCCGGCCCAGGGCTCGTGCAGCGGCGCGGACTCGTCCTGACCGGGGGTGCTGTCGTCGGCGTACACGCTGCACGTGGACACGAACACCCAGTGCCCGGCCGAGCCGGCCAGGGCGTCGATCGCGCCCCGGACGTGGACCGGCTGCCGCGCCACGTCGATGACGGCGTCCCAGGTGTGGCCGGAGACGTCGGCGTACGCCGTGGTGGGGTCGTCGCGGTCGGCGGTCACCCAGGTGACGCCGTCGGGCGCCGGGCCGGACGTGCCGCGGGCCAGGCAAGTGACGTCGTGGCCGGCGTCGCGCGCCAAACGAGCGACGGTGCCGCTCAGCCAGGAGGTGCCCCCGAGGATCAGGATCGTGCTCATGCCGGCAGCAGAGCACGGCGCTCAGCAGGCACGCCAGGGCCGTTCACCCAGGGCGGAACCGCGCGGTCCTACTTGTCGCGCGACCGAGCGACGGCGGCCTGCACCAGGTCGCCGACCAGCGCGCCGAGGTCGAGGCCGGCCGCCTGCACCGACAGCGGCACCGTCGAGGTCTCGGTGAGGCCGGGCGCCACGTTGACCTCGAGGAACCAGACCCGACCCTGGTCGTCGATGATCAGGTCGGAGCGCGACAGGTCGCGCAGACCCAGAGCCCGGTGGATCGTCTCCGCGGCCCGGGCGCACTCGGCGGCCACGTCGTCGGCGATCTTGGCGGGAACGACGAACTCCGTGCTGCCCGCGGTGTAGCGGGCGGTGTAGTCGTAGACCCCGCCGTCCGGTCGGATCTCGACCGCGGGGAGAGCGGTCGGGCCGTCGCCGGTGTCGACGACGGGTACGGCGACCTCGGTGCCGACGACGCACTGCTCGACGAGCGCGGTGTCGCCGTACGCGAACGCGTCCACCATCGCGCCCGGGAGGTCGTCGTCGGTCCGGACGACCGAGCAGCCGAGCGCGGACCCGCCCTTCGCGGGCTTCACGATCAGCGGCAGCCCGAGGGCGCCGACGAGCAGGTTCATGACCGCGGCCGCGCCGAGCTCCCGGAAGGTCTCGTGCGGCAAGGTGACCGACGGCGGCGTGAGCAGACCGGCGCCCGAGGCGACGACCTTGGCAACGGGCTTGTCGAACGCCACCCGGGACGCGGACGGTCCGGAGCCGACGTACGGCACGCCGACCAGCTCGAGCACCTCGCGCAGCGCGCCGTCCTCGCCGGTCTCGCCGTGCAGCAGGGGTACGACGCAATCGGGGGTGTGCTCGGCGATCCAGGGCAGCAGGCCCGCATCGACGTCACGCTCGTCGACCTCCAGGCCGGCGTCGCGCAGCGCCTCGGCGACGCGGCGACCGGAACGGATGGACACGTCCCGCTCGTGGGAGAGCCCTCCGGCGAGGACGAGGACGCGTGTGGACACGGTGCTCCTAGCTCAGGTCGCTGTTGGGTGCTTCGTAGCCGCGGTGCAGGCCGCGTGCGGGGGCGCCGAAGGTCTCGCGCAGCTCGAGCTCCTCCTCGATGACACCGGTGAGCCGGCGCACGCCCTCCCGGATCCGCTCGGGCGTGGGGTAGCAGTAGGAGAGCCGCATGCTCTGCGCCCCGAACCCGTCGGCGAAGAACGCTGTGCCCGGCACGTAGGCGACCCGCGCGGTCACGGCGCGCGGCAGCATCGCCTTGGCGTCGAGCCCGTCGGGCAGGGTGAGCCAGACGTAGAAGCCGCCGTGCGGGACGTTCCACCGCGCGGTCGCCGGCATCAGGTCGTCGAGCGCCTCGACCATGGCGTCGCGGCGCTCGCGGTACATCTCGCGGAACTGCTTGATCTGGCCGAGCCAGTCGTGGCTGGTGAGGTACGACGACACCGCGAGCTGCGAGAACGCCGGCGGGCAGAGGGTGGCGGACTCCTGGGCGAGCACGAGCTTCTCGCGCACGGCGTGCGGCGCGAGCACCCAGCCGACGCGGAACCCGGGCGCGAAGGTCTTGGAGAACGACCCGAGGTAGATCACACCGTCGGCCTCGTCGGCGCGCATCGCCCGGATCGGTTCGCGGTCGAAGCCGAGCAGGCCGTAGGGGTTGTCCTCGAGCACGAGCACGTCGGCCGCGCGGCAGATCTCGAGGATCTCGGCGCGGCGCTCCTCCGACAGCGTGACGCCGGCGGGGTTGTGATAGTTGGGGATCGTGTAGAGGAACTTGATCCGCCGGCCCTGCGCCTGCACGGTCGCGATCGCGTCGCGCAGCGCGGACGGGACCAGCCCGTCCTCGTCCATCTCGGCGTGCACCACGTCGCACTCGTAGGCGCGGAAGACGCCGAGCGCGCCGACGTACGACGGCGCCTCGCAGATCACCACGTCGCCGGGGTCGCAGAAGATCCGGGTGACCAGGTCGACGGCCTGCTGCGACCCGACGGTCACGACGACGTCGTCGGGGTGTGCCTCGATGCCCTCGAGCCGCATCACGTCGCAGATCTGCTCGCGGAGGCCGGGGTCGCCCTGGCCGGAGCCGTACTGCATCGCGGTGGTGCCGTTGCGCGCCACCAGATCGCCGATCGCCTGGCCGACCACGTCGAGCGGCAGGCCGGAGATGTTCGGCATCCCGCCGGCGAGCGAGACCACCTCGGGGCGGCTGGCGACGGAGAACAGCGCCCGGATCTCGGAGGCGGTCATCCCGTTGGTGCGGGCGGCGTAGCGGTCGACGTAGCTGTCCAGCCGCGTGCGCCCGGGCTCGGCGCGCTCGGCGGCCTTGGCCGGTTCGGCGCCAGGGGCGCCTGTCTGCGCGCGCCCGGTCGCGCCGCCGGTGTGCTCGGACATCCACACCTCCTCCGGTGCAGTTCTAGGATGAAGCATCTCCTGCAGGTACGTCGGAGGAGGGTCACGACATGGGACTGGGCCGCGTGGGCCGGCACCTGGCTCGGCTGACCTTGGACACGCTCGCGGACCTGCCGGACGACGTGCGCTCCTGCCTGTTCTGGGAGCTCGACCCGGTCCGCCGCGAGCGCGCCATCCGCGCCGGCGAGGAGAAGAACGAGAAGGAGCAGTGGCTCTCCAGCGTGCTGCTCGACTGGGGGTCGTGCGGGCGGGTGGCCTACGTCGACGACCTGGCCGTCGGGTTCATCGCCTATGCCCCGGCGCCGTACTTCCCGGGCGCCGATGCGCTGCCGACCGCGCCGATCAGCGAGGACGCCGTGCTGCTGTCGACGGCGTTCGTGCTGCCGGACTACGCCGGCGGCGGCATCGGCCGGATGCTCATGCAGTCCGCGGTCGGTGACCTGGTGAAGCGCGGCGGGATCCGCGCGGTCGAGGCGTTCGGGGACACCAAGGCGCCCAAGCGCGCCGGCGTCGACCACACCTGCTGCGTGCTCCCCGCGGACTTCCTGCTCCGGGTGGGCTTCAAGACCCAGCGGCAGCACGCGCGGTTCCCGCGGATGCGGCTCGAGCTGAAGTCCGCGGTGACCTGGCGCAGCGAGGTGGAGGCGGCGCTGGAGAAGCTGCTCGGAGCGGTGCGGCCGAGTCGCGCGCAGCCCGCGGCGGACCACCGCCTGGGCGGCCGCTCGACGGTCTAGTTCGTCGGTCTAGCGGACCGCGGCGCGCAGCTCGTCGAAGCGCAGCAGGCCGGTGCGGGTGTCGGTCTCGGGGGAGAGGTACATCCGCTGCACGGCCACCACGATCGCCTCGGCGACGACGTCGCGGAACGCCGGGTCGCCGAGCCGGGCGGCGTCGCCGGGGTTGGTCAGGTAGCCGACGTCGATGCGCACGGCGGGCATCCGGGTGCGCCGAAGCAGGTCCCAGTTCTTGGCGTGGGAGCGCAGGTCGGTGAGGTCGGTACGGGCGACGATCTCGCGCTGCACCAGGCTGGCGAACCGTTCGCCGGCCGACGACCAGGCGTGGTGGGCGTCGAGGCCGAAGAAGTACGTCGAGACGCCGGCCGCGTCGGGGTTGGTCGTGGCGTCGACGTGGAGCGAGATGACCAGGTGGGCGTCGGTGCGGTTGGCGAACTCCGCCCGCTCGGCCTCGGGGGCTTCCTCGGCGCCGGCGCGCTTGGTCAGGTACGCCTGGACACCGGTGGCGACCAGGCGGCCCTCGACCCGGTTGGCCAGGTCGGAGATGATCGCCTCCGCCCGGGCGGCCAGCTCGGGGTCCTGCCCGGCGACGGCGTCGGGCACCTTGGCCACGCACGGGTCGATGACCACGATCTTCCCGGTGAGCTGCGGGCCTGCGCTGCGCAGCCGCTCCTCGGCACGCAGCGCGTTGGGCCGCCCGCCGCGCACGATCGGGGCGAGCCGGGCGAGCGCCTTGAGGGTGGCGGGGCCGCAGGTGCCGTCGGGGGGTACGCCGACGTTGCGCTGGAACTCCCGGACCGCGAGCTCGGTCTTGCGTCCGAACCGGCCGTCGATCTTGCCGACCTGGAAGCCGAGGTCGAGCAGGCGCTGCTGCAGCGCGACGACGTCGTCGCCGGAGAGCACGGCGCCTGGGGTGTGGGTGAGCAGCCGGTCGCCGAGCCGCCAGCGGGCCTCCTCGAGCATGCGCCAGGTCTGCGGGCCGACGATCCCGTCGACGGAGAGGCCGCGCTGCTGCTGGAAGGCGCGTACGGCGCGGTCGAGCGTGGCGTCGTACGTCTCGGGGGTGCCGGTGTCCTCGTGGACGAGCCCGAGGGTCGCGAGCCGCGCGCGGATCTCGGCGACCGCCGGTCCGGTGTCGCCGAGCCGGAACGTCTGGGAGGACCGGGCGTGCGTCGGCGTGACGGACGGGTCGCTCATCGGGCCTCCCTACGAGGATCGCGGACGGGTGCAGCTGGGGGCGCTCGGCTGGGGCGGGCGGCGTACGCGGACCGTAGAACGTCGTACCCGTGACCGAGCCGCTGTCAAACAGACGCAGCGGCGGGCCCCACGGTTGCGTCGAGGCATAGGAACCGTCAAGTCACGAGGACCGGACGGCGCGGTGCCGGAACCCCTGTCAACACAGCGACGCCCGATCCCGTGGAGGCCGGGACCGGGCGTCGTAGCTGTGCGTTCACGCGAACGAGGTCAGTTGATGAACTCGCTGAGCTCGTTGAGCAGGGCAGCCTTCGGCTTGGCGCCGACGATCTGCTTCACGACCTCGCCGTCCTTGTAGACGTTGAGGGTCGGGATGCCGGTCACGCGGTACTGCGCCGGGGTGACCGGGTTCTCGTCGACGTTCATCTTCACGAAGGTGATCTTGTCGCCGTGGGCAGCCTGGATCTCGTCGAGGATCGGCGCCACCTGGCGGCACGGGCCGCACCACTCGGCCCAGAAGTCGACCAGGACTGGCTTGTCGGACTTGAGCACCTGGGTCTCGAAGTCGGCGTCGGTCACGGCTTGCATGTTGGCCACGGGTTGCTCCTCGGGGTGGTGTCTTGGACGAGACGTCTGGTCAGTGAACAGGAGGGGTCGGACATTTCTTCCCGACCGTCAGGCACCGGCGGTCTGGACCGTCTCGACGACGACCGCGGCCGCCTCGCGGGCGGTCTGGTCGGAGGAGCCGGCGGTGGAGGCAGCGTGGTCCAGCGCGGCGAGGTACCGCTCGGCGTCGAGCGCGGCCGCGCAGCCGGTGCCGGCGGCGGTGACGGCCTGGCGGTAGTGGTGGTCGACCAGGTCACCGGAGGCGAACACGCCGGGCAGGTTGGTCCGGGTCGTCGGGTGGTCGACGAGCACGTAGCCCTCGTCGTCGAGCTTGACCTGACCCTTGATGAGCTCGGAGCGCGGGTCGTGACCGATCGCGATGAACAGGCCGGTCACGTCGAGGTGGCGGGTCTCGCCGGTGACCGTGTCGCGCAGCGTCACGCCGGTGAGCTTGTCGTCGCCGTGGATCTCGGCGACCTCGGAGTTCCAGGCGAACTCGATCTTCGGGTCGGCGAACGCGCGCTCCTGCATGATCTTCGAGGCGCGCAGCTCGTCACGACGGTGGATCAGCGTCACCTTGGACGCGAAGCGGGAGAGGAACGTCGCCTCCTCGACCGCCGAGTCGCCGCCGCCGACGACCGCGATGTGCTGGTCGCGGAAGAAGAAGCCGTCGCAGGTCGCGCACCAGCTCACCCCGTGGCCGGAGAGCCGGTCCTCGTTGGGCAGGCCGAGCTTGCGGTAGCCGGAGCCCATCGCCAGGATCACGGCCCGCGCGCGGTGCTCGTTGCCGGCGCTGTCGGTGACCGTCTTGATCTCGCCGTCGAGGTCCATCGCGACCACGTCGTCGGTGACCAGCTCGGCGCCGAACCGCTCGGCCTGCGCGCGCATGTTGTCCATGAGCTCGGGGCCCATGATGCCGTCGCGGAAGCCGGGGAAGTTCTCGACGTCGGTGGTGTTCATCAGCGCGCCGCCGGCCGTGACGGAGCCCTCGAAGACGAGGGGCGCGAGGTTGGCGCGTGCGGCGTACACCGCGGCGGTGTAACCCGCCGGGCCGGAGCCGACGATGATGACGTTGCGGACTTCGGACTGGTCGGACATACGGTCCAGGTCTCCCTGCTGGTGGGCGAGTGGTGCGGCCGGCCAAGTGCCGGCGGGTGCGACGGTCGTTGATCTCGTCGTACCGCTCAACGAATCCTAGGTGCCGGGCATTCCTCGACGCAGGTCCGTCCCGCGCGTCGCGGCCGGGTTCAGCGTGGCGGCAGCGGCGCCGTCTCCAGCGGGTCGCCTCGTCCGTCACAGGCGTAGATCTCCGCCTCGCGCGCCCCACCCGGGCGAGCGCGTACGACGAGCGTGGCGTCGTCGCCCTCGAACCGGATCGGGATCGCGCGGTCACGTGCTCGCAGCTCCGGAGCGTCACACGGCGCGAGGAACCTGGCCGCGTCGCCGTCCCGGTCGGTGCTGAAGACGGCCTCCTGGTCGGCGATCCGCGTCACGTCCGCCTCGAGCGTCGAGCGGCGCACCTCGGGGCGCACGGGCTCGCGGGCCGTATCCGCCTCGACCCGGGGCGACTCCGCTCCGCCGCCCTCGCCCGGCGCGGCCTCGGGGCCCTCGCGCAGCGTGCTCCCACCGCTGTCGTCCCCTGAGTCCCCAGAGTCGGCGGCAGTGACGCTCTCGGACGAGCCCGCACCCCCGGACAGGTCGTCGAGGACGGTGCCGATGCCGAGACCGAGCACGGACACGCTGGCAGCCGCGACGAGCACGGTCCGGAACCGGCGGCGCCGACGGGCCTGAGCCAGCTCATCGTCGCCCGTCACCGCAACGGGAGACTCGGTCTCGCGCTCCGCGACCAGCTCGGCCAGCCGCGCGTCGAGCCGCGCGGTCACGTCGTCGGGGACGGGGCCGGCAGGCGGCACCTCGCCGAGCAGGCGGCGCACTGCCTCCTGCTCCGGGTCGTGCTCGGTCACGAGGTGCTCACCTCCTGCTCGTCGGGTGGGGGATCGGGGGCCTTGGATGGGACGCCCGGTGGGTCGGGACGGTTCCTCGGGTCGAGGTCGGCGAGCAGCGGCGCCAGCCGTGCGCGGCCGCGTGAGCAGCGGCTCTTCACCGTCCCCGGCGCGCACTCGAGGATCGCCGCGGCCTCGTCGACGGAGTAGCCCTGCATGTCGACGAGCACGAGCGCCGCCCGTTGCTCGAACGGCAGCGACGCCAGCGCGGCGAGCACCGCGTCGTACCGCTCGCGCCGGGACACCACGTCGGCCGGGTCGGCTTCGGCGTCACCCTCGCTGCCGGACGCCAGGACACCGGGGGCGCCGGCCGCCACCGCCGACCCGCGCTCGTCGACGTCGTCGGGCAGCGGGTCGGCCAGCCGGACCTTGCGCCGCCGGAGCCGGTCGAGGCAGGCGTTGACGACGATGCGGTGCAGCCAGGTGGTGACCGCCGCGTCGCCGCGGTAGGAGTCGGCGCGCCGGAACGCCGCGACCATCGCGTCCTGCAGCGCGTCGGCCGCCTCCTCGGGGTCGCCCGTGGTGCGCAGCGCAACCGCCCAGAGCCGGTTGCGGTGCCGGGTGAACAAGATCCCGAACGCCTCGGGGTCGCCGGCCAGGTGCGCCGCGACCAGCGAACGGTCGTCGGGCTCCGGTACGGCGTCGGTCACGCTGCCAAGGCTGTCACGACCGGACGACGATCTCCGCGACCTCACCCCGGAACTGCGCGTCGGCGATCGCCGGCAGCGAGGTCAGCCACACCACGAGGTAGCGCGCGCGGGCCGGCTGCTCGAGCGAGAACCGCGCCTGCTCGCCGGCTCCCTGCTGCACACCCAGCCGCTGCAGGCCCTGGACGCCGGTCGGCTCCTGGTCGCCGCCGGAGTAGAGCGCCAGCGACGTCGGCGCCCCGCGCAGCGCCACGTCGACCTGGGACACCTCCGTCGGCTCGCCGAGGTCGAGCACCAGGCCCACACCGGGCTTGAGGTTGCCGAAGCGGGGCGACCGCTCGTAGGTCAGCGTCGTCCAGGTGGTCGCGTCGTCGCCGTCGATCACGTTGCCGACGGTCTCGGGGTTCTCCTCGCCGTTGCCGCCGGGCGGCGGGTCGAGGTCGCTGACGGCCACGACGTCGACCGGCTGCGGCCGGCGCTCCGACGCGCTCTCGGTCGGCGCGTCCTCCTCGGGCTCGTCGTCGGGCAGCACCGAGCCACGTCCCAGGTTGAAGGCGAAGACGATCGCCAGCACCAGCACGAGTACGCCGGACAGCGCGGCCGCCAGACGCAGCCAGCTGCGCCCCGGCGGCTCGTCGACTTCGGCGCGGTGGCTCGTCGCGGGCGGCGGGGTGTCGGCGTCCGGGCCCCAGGCGGGCGGGATGGTGGCGTGGGTCGAGGTGCGGTACGTCGCCGGCGTGGTCGCCAACGGGTCGGTGTCGCGCGGCCGCCGCGGGGCGTCGGACGCGAACAGCGGCCGCTCCTCGGGCTCGGGGAACGGGGGAGGTGGCGGCGGGGGCACGCGGACGACCTTGGTCGGCTCGGGGCCGGCGCCCACCTCGTCGTCGGCGGCGTCGTCGAACCGCGGCGCACCCACCTGGGTGGCGTCGGGGTCCGCGGGCGCTGTGTCTCCTGGGTGGGCTCCTCCGGAGGAGGCCGGGGCGAGCTCGCCGGTGTCGAGGATCGGTCCGGGGGAGAGCTGCGTGGCCTCGCCCGGCGCCTCGCCGGTGAGGGGGTCGACCAGCGGCATCGGGCCGGTGTCGCCGAGCGGGGCCGCGGTCGGGTCGCCGACGTAGTCGCACAGTGCGGCGTACACCTCGTGCGCGGTCTCGAGGGGCACCAGGCCGTGGCCGTTGCTGCCCAGCACCCGCTCGCAGATCGCGTCGAGCGGTCGCGGCACGCCGGCGCGGACCTGCCGCGGACGCAGCGGGCGGCCGTGCTCGACCGGCGCCGGCGGCACCTTCGTCCCGTCGGTGCCCGGCCACTTGCCGACGAGGCCGGCGTAGAGCAGCGCACCCAGGTTGAGCACGTCGGCCTCGTGCTCCTCGAGCACCTTGTCGCCTCGCAGGGTCGCCGTACCGCGGCCGTGCAGCACCGCGTCAACGACGAAGCCGATCAGCTTGACCGTGCCGGACTCGGTGACCATGACGTTCTCGGGCAGCAGCCGGCCGTGCGCGATGCCGGACCGGTGCGCGGTGGTGATCGCCTCCGCGACCTCCTTGGCCACCCAGGCGGCCCGGCGGGGGCTGAGCGGCCCTTCCTCGAGGAGCCGGTCGAGGGAGATGCCGTGGCCCCACTCGTTGACGACGTACGTCACGCCGTCGGCGCGCGCGGCGTCGAGCACGCGCAGCAGGTGGCCGTCGCTCACGGTGGCGGACGTGCGGGCCGCGGACAGCAGCGCGGCGGCGCGCGGGTCCTCGGAGTCGACGACGTGGACGGCGACGTTGCGCGCCAGGATCTTGTCGGTCGCCCGCCAGAACCGCGCACCCTCGTAGTCGTTGACGAGGTCCTCCAGCACGAAGCGTCCAGCGAGCACGGTGCCCGGACCCACGGGTGTGTCCGTCACGCGTCCTCCCTTCGCGCTCGCTCGTGCCGGGCCCGGTCAGGGCCCCTCGCCATGCTACGGGTGCCCCCGCGAGGCGCGGACCCGGTCCGAGGACCGGCTCAGCGGCCCAGACGCGAGGTCACCAGGCCGACAACGGCATTCACCTCGGCGATCCGGAGCATCCGGGACACCAGCAGGTAGACGACGGCTCCGGACAGCGTGACCAGCGCAAGGGACACGATCGCCTGTACGTCGCCCGGCGCGAGCACCGCGTCGACCCCGGCCCGCACGGCGTACCCGGCGACCGCGGCCAGGCCGACGGCGATGACGAGCCGGACCAGGAACCGGACCAGCAGCGGGGTGTCGAGCCCGCCGAGCACGTGCCGGAGCAGCAGGTAGGAGCCGACGACGCCGACGAGGTAGGCGCCGCCGTACGCCAGCACCAGGCCGGCGGCGGTGTCCTCGGGACCGGTGCCGCCGGTGAGCACGAGCGCGAGGGTGATGTTGGTGGCGGCGATCACGCACTGCACCCAGAACACCGTGCGGGTGCGCTCGAGGGCGTAGAAGCCGCGCAGCAGCAGGTAGTGGGAGGTGAACAGCACCAGGCCGGGCGCGAACAGCGCGATCGCGACGCCGACGGTGTCGTAGGTGTCCGCCGCGGCCCCGTGGCCCCAGACCAGCCGGGCGGCGTCCTGCGAGATGAGCGGGAGCAGCACCGCCACCGGGACGATCAGCGCGAGCGCCTGCCGCAGCGTCGAGGCGACGCTGGTGGCCACCCCGGGCAGGTCGTCGTCGGCGGCGTGCTGGGAGAGCCGCGGCAGCATCGCGGTCGCCAGCGACACGGTGACGATCGAGTGCGGGACCATGATCGTCACGAACGCGAACGAGTAGACCGTGTAGCCGGTGCCGCCGGTCGCCGCGCCGTCGGAGGCGAGCCGGACGACCACCGTGTAGGCGACCTGGTTGACGATCACGAACAGCACGGTCCAGAAGCCGAGCCGGAACGTGTGCCCGAGGCCTGCCCCGCGGAAGTCGAACCGGGGCTTGTAGATGAAGCCCGCTCGGCGCAGCCACGGCACCAGCACGAGCAGCTGGACGGCGATGCCGAGGGTCGAGCCGAGGCCGAGCAGCGCCTCCTGGCCCGCGGTGTAGCCGCCGCTGAGTTCGTCGCCCGCAGCCGGGCCGTAGATGCCGAGGTAGCCGAGCAGGACCAAAACGACGATGACGTTGTTGGCGATCGGCGCCCACATCATCGGGCCGAAAACACGGCGCGCGTTGAGCACCTGGCCGACCAGCACGAACATGCCGTACAGGAAGACCTGCGGCAGGCAGTAGCGGGCGAACGCGATGACCGAGTCGAGCTGCTCGGCGTAGTCGGGCTCGAAGTACCTGGCGGACAGGAAGACCCGCATCACCAGCGGCGCCGCGATGACGAGTACGGCGGTGACCCCCGCGAGGAACAGCGCCGCCAGCGTGATCACCCGGTTGGCGTAGGCGTCGCCGCCGTCGGGGTCGTTCTTCATCGCCCGGACGAGCTGCGGCACGAGCACCGCGTTGAAGACGCCGCCCGCGACCAGGATGTAGATCATGTTCGGCAGCGTGTTGGCGATGTTGAACAGCTCGGCGTGCAGGCCGAGGCCGAGCGCGGCGGCCAGCAGCGCGCCGCGGACGAAGCCGCTGAGCCGCGACACGACGGTGCCCGCGGCCATCACCGCGCTGCTGCTGAGCAGCGACTTGTCGTCGTCGACGGTGCCGGTCGAGCCGGTGGTCGGGTCGGCGTCGCGGGACTGGTCGGTCTCGGTCACGGGGTCCGGCTCCTGGGGCTGGTCGGTCACGAGGCCGCCTCACCGCGTCGGTAGGCGCGCACCCGGCGGGTCAGTCGTACGACGATGGCGAGGGCCAGCAGTGCACCGCCGGCGCCCATGACCACCCAGATCACCGTGCCGATGTTGCTGCTGCGCACGGTGAACTGGTCCCGGCTGCCGATCTGCGACCCCTGGGTGGTGGTCGCCACCAGGGTGACGTTGTGAACGCCGATCGACGTCGCGCGGGCCCGCATCCGCACCGGGGCGCGCTGGCCGGGCCCGAGCGTGATCGGGTCGGGGGTCTCGATCTCGACGTCACCGGAGGGGGTCTGCGCCTCGAGCTGGACGGTGACGGTGTCATCGAGCTGGTTCTCGACGGTCACGCCGATCGGCCCGACCTCGTTGGTCATGCTCACGAACGCCGGGCCGTCCACGGTCACGCGGGCGAGCGTGCGGCGTACCCGCGCTGCTGTCTCGCGGGCCCGGGCGAGCGCAGCCGTTGCGCGGGTGCGGACCTGGTACGACGACGCGAGCATCCCGACCTTGGCGAGCTGGTCGGCGATGCTGTCGTTGTCGGTGAGCAGCTCGGCGTAGATCCGGCCGAGCTCGCCGAGCTCCTGGCTGGCGAGCTGGTTGGCGAACGGCACGTGCGCGTCACGCTGTGCGGCCGGGTACAACGGTGGCTGGGTGGTGGTGGCCTGCGGGCCCGCGTCGACGACCTCCCCGACGCCGACCCGGGTCAGCCACGGGACGTCGAGGCCGCCGAAGAAGTCCGCGGCCGCCCACTCCTCACCCGGGTCGAACCGGCCGGGCAGCGTGACCACGAGGGGCTCGTCGCGCTCGGGCGTGAGCGCGTGCAGCGCGGCCTCGCTCAGCAGGCGCTGGCGTACGGCGAGCGCGCCGAACGGGTCGTCGGGGCCGGGGCCGCCGCCGGTGGCGGCGCTGTCGGTCAGCACGATGCGGGTGCCGTCGGAGCGGCCGAGCACCCGGCCGGACCGGGTCGGGAAGGCGCGGTCGGTCATCAGCACGGTGGTGCTGGGGTCGAGCGCGGCGAGGGCGCGGGCGGGAAGGAACCCGCGGGGCGGGGCCACCGTGGTGCGGGCGGTCAGGCCCAGCGCGGTCATGGTGTCGGCGCTGAGCCGCTGCGACTCCTCGAGCAGACCGCCCAGCCGGTTGGCGGCGATGGCCGCGACGTCGATGTCGCCGTACGGCAGCGCGAGCATCGAGTCGTCCGCGGACTCGGCGCGGAACGCCTCGAGCCACTGCGCCGCGGTCGCGGCCTCGGGCGACGGCTCCGGTGCCGCCTCGCCGTCCTCGCCCTCCGGCGTCTCCTCCGCGGGGTCGGGGGTGGCCGACGGGGTCGAGGACGACTGCTCCTCGTCGGGGGTCTCGTCGTCCGGGCCGGTGCCGTCGGGCGAGGTGTCGAACGGCGGGTTGTCGGCGGCCACGGAGCTGACCGCCTCGAGCACCGCCGGGTCGACGAGCCAGGTGAGGTCGCTGCCGGCGGTCGAGGCGAGCTGCACGATCCGGCCCAGCCGGCCGTCGTCGGACAGGTCGGCCTGCCACTGGCGCAGGCCGCGCAGGCTGCCGTCGGTCGCGCGGCGCACCCGCTCGCGCAGCGGCACCACGACCGCGAGGTCGGTGCCCGCCGCGTCCTCGTCCATCAGCGGCATGAACGACCGCGCCCGGCCGGCCGCCAGACCGGTGCGCACGCCGTTGACCGCGCCCAGCACGTGGGTGCCGACCCAGTACACGCCGGGCTCGCCGCTCAGCGCGAGGTCGCGGCGGCTGACCGACACCCGGTAGCTCGTGGACTCGCCCGGGGCGAGGTCGCCGATCTCGGCGAAGGTCCCCTCATCGGTGATCCGCGGGCCGACGTCGGTGGCGGGGTCGGTGGCGACCGCCTCGGTCAGCCCGGCCCGGGTCGTGATCGGGGTCAGCGACCGGAACAGGTAGACCTGCAGGTCGGTCCAGGTGTCCTCGCTGGTGTTGGTGACGGTGCCGGTCACCGTGAGGTTGCCGCGCTCGGGGATCGTCGACGGGCTCATCGAGTCGAGCGAGATCTGCAGCGGGGTGTCGGCGGCCTTGCGCTTCACCGCCGTGACGCCGGCGGCGCTGGCCGGTCCGCCCGTCCCGGCGGCGGCCGGCGACGTACCCGTGGTGACCAACGTCCCCGCTGTCACGGCGACCGCGGCGAGGCATGCCGCAGCGCGGACGGTCCAGGGGCGGGTCACGGGGGCAAGGCTAACGACCCGCGATGGCTAGACTCGCCTCCCGTGCCTGAGCCCACCTCGCCCCGTTCCGGGCCCACGACCACCGGGCCCGCCGGGTCCGGTCCCGGGTCGCCGCCGAGCGTCCCGGAGATGCAGGAGCGCGTGGCCTCGGCCCTCGCGACGCTGGCGCCGGTGACCGACGAGCTCGGCGCGCTGTTCGCCGACGCGGGCGAGGAGCTGGCCCTGGTCGGCGGCCCGGTGCGCGACGCGATGCTCGGCCGGCTGCACAACGACCTCGACTTCGCGACGTCCGCGCGGCCCGACACCACCGAGCGGCTGCTCAGCGGATGGGCCGACGCGATCTGGGGCATGGGCCGCGAGTTCGGCACGATCGGCGCGCGCAAGGGCGACTACCAGGTCGAGATCACGACGTACCGCTCCGAGAAGTACGACCCCGACTCGCGCAAGCCCAACGTCGACTTCGGCGACACCCTCGTCGGCGACCTCGGCCGGCGCGACTTCACGGTCAACGCGATGGCGGTGACGCTGCCGGGCAACACGGTCGAGGACCCGTTCGGCGGCGTGGTCGACCTCGCCCACGGGCTGCTGCGCACGCCGGGCAAGCCCGAGGACTCGTTCTCCGACGACCCGCTGCGGATGATGCGCGCGGCCCGGTTCTCCGCGCAGCTCGGCTTCACAGTCGCCCCCGAGGTCATCGAGGCGATGCGGTCGATGGCCGGCCGGATCGAGATCGTGTCCGCCGAGCGCGTGCGCGACGAGCTGGTCAAGCTCCTGATGGCGCCGTACCCCCGCCGCGGTCTGACGCTGCTCGTCGAGACCGGGCTCGCGGACCACGTGCTCCCCGAGCTGCCGGCGCTGGCGCTCGAGCGCGACGAGCACCACCGGCACAAGGACGTCTACGAGCACACGCTGACCGTGCTGGAGCAGGCGATCGCGCAGGAGGACCGGCTCGGCGGTCCCGACCTGATCGTCCGGCTCGCCGCGCTGATGCACGACGTCGGGAAGCCGCGCACGCGACGGTTCCAGGACGACGGCACCGTGACGTTCCACCACCACGACGTGGTCGGCGCCAAGCTCACCCGCAAGCGGATGAAGGCGCTGCGGTTCTCCAACGACGAGATCAACGCGGTGAGCAAGCTGGTCGAGCTGCACCTGCGGTTCCACGGCTACGGGTCGGGGGAGTGGACCGACTCGGCGGTGCGGCGCTACGTGCGCGACGCCGGCGACCAGCTCGAGCGGCTGCACGTGCTGACCCGGGCGGACTGCACGACCCGCAACCGGCGCAAGGCTGAGCGGCTGCGGCGCACGTACGACGACCTCGAGGAGCGCATCGCGCGGCTCGCCGAGGAGGAGGAGCTCGCCTCGGTGCGGCCCGACCTCGACGGCAACCAGATCATGGAGATCCTCGGGCTGCCGCCGGGCCGGGAGGTCGGCGAGGCGTACCGCTACCTTCTCGAGCTCCGCATGGACCACGGCCCGATGTCCGAGGAGGACGCCACCGCCGCGCTCAAGGCGTGGTGGGAGGAGCGGCAAGCCCAGGGAGAGTCAGAGGCTTAGGTTCCGGCCAGCACGAACGACGCGACCCGGCCGCCGCCCGCGTCGACCACCGCCGCCGAGACCGGAGGGGTGCCGCCCCGGGTGGTCCACCAGACCACGTCGCCCGGCGCGACGCTGCGCGCGATCGTGCCGGGCACGATCGAGTGGTCCTGCAGGGACACGATCACCTGGCTCACGTCACCGGCCGGCAGCGATGCGGGCATCCGGCCGACCACGAGGTTCCCGCCGACCACGTCGTAGGTGCGCGCCGCCATCGGTGCGTCCCCCGCCACGAAGCGCGCCGGCTCCTGTCCCGGGAAGCTGTAGTACTGGTCGCCCCACTGCACCAGCAGCGACAGCTTGCACCCGGCGGGTCCGTTGGGGTCGGCCAGGCACGCCACCGCCAGGTCGCCGACCTCCGCGAACACCCGGTCGGTCCATGGCGTCAGCCGGCCGGCCAGGTCGTCGATCGACGGTGGCGCGACGGTCGGGCTCATCGGTACCAGCCCGCGCACGCCGAGCGGGAGGATCTTCCCCACCGCCTCCGAGGTCGAGATGATCGCGTCCGGCGCGAGCGCGGGCACGCCGGTGCCGGGCCGGACCGGGACGGTCACCGTCCGTCCGATGACGTCCGCGCCGGTGCGGCGTACCACTTCCTGGGCGTCGTCGCTCAGCTCCGGCACCACCGGGAACGACCGGTCGGGCACCGCGAGGTCGACGACGTACGCGACGGTCCCCGGCAGCACCAGCACGCCGAGCACGGACAGGGCCGCGGCCAGCACCGTCAGCCGCGGGTGACTCGGCCGCCGCGGTTCCGGCCCCGCTGCGGCCGGAGGCATGCGGGTCGTGGTGACCGTCACATCTACAGCATCCCCCCGCCGTACGCCGCAGGGAAGCGTCGCAGCCGGGGTCTGCCGCCGTACCACCCCTACGATCGCGCCATGAAGAGCGAGCTGTTCGACCAGGCCAACCTCGAGGCGGGGGGCGCCGGCAGGTTCGGCCTGCAGAACCCGCAGATGCTGCGGGTCGCCCTCGGCGACGACGTGCTGGCGGTCAAGGGCGCGATGGTCGCCTACCAGGGTCAGGTCCGGTTCGACCATGAGAAGGCCGGCGGCGTCGGCAAGCTGCTGAAGAAGGTGCTCACGTCCGAGGACATGCCGCTGATGCGGGTGTCCGGCCAGGGCGAGGTGTTCTTCGCCAACGAGAGCGGCTACGTCTACCTCGTCGAGCTCGGCGGCGACGGCATCAGCGTCAACGGCCGCAACCTGCTCGCCTTCGACGCGACGCTGTCGTGGGACATCAACCGGGTCAAGGGCGCCGGGATGATGGCCGGCGGCCTGTTCAACACGACGATCTCCGGCAGCGGCACCGTCGCGCTCTGCACGGTCGGCAAGCCGGTCGTGCTCGACTGCTCGCAGCAGCCCACGTACGTCGACGTCCAGGCCTGCGTCGCCTGGTCCGCCAACCTCGTCCCCCACGTGGTCTCGTCGATGAACTTCAAGTCGATGCTGCGCGGCGGCTCCGGCGAGGCGTTCCAGTACGCCTTCCACGGCCCCGGCTTCGTCGTCGTCCAGCCCTACGAGTTCGTCGCCCCGGCCAGCGGCAGCGGCTCGTCGTCCTCCGGCGCCTCCTCCGTCATCGGCGACCTCTTCTCCTGAGTCTCTCCTCGCAGGAGTCACGTCCACCGGGACCACCCCTGCGGGGCATTCGCGCGAGGAGTCAATAAATCAGCCTCGTGGGCGGCGTGTCGCGACACAACTGACCCCTCGCTCGCCGCGTTTCCTCGCCGTACGTCGGGTCAGCGCACCACCTTGAACTGGAAGTGCACGGTGCCGAGCTGCTGCATCAGCCGCACCCACAGCGGCAGCACCATCTCGGTGCCGCGGGCCGCGTCGAGACCGCCGATGTCGAGCACGTCGGTGTGCCCGAGCTCGTGCAGCAGCGCGGTGACCGTGACCTTCGCGTCGGCGTCGTCGCCGCACACGAACACCGTGTGATCGCCGTTCGCCAGCGACTCGGGGTGCACCATCAACGACGCGTTCATGGTGTTGAGCGACTTGACCACGCGGGCGTCGGGGTGCGCGCGCTGGATCTGCTCCGCGAGCGAGTCGGTGTTGGCGACCGACAGCGACGGTGGGAAGCCCTGGCTGAAGTCGAGCGGGTTCGCCACGTCGAGCAGCACCTTGCCGGCGAGCCCGTCAGCCGCGGCCGCCAGCACGTCCAGCGACGCCATCCCGTTGGTCCCGTTGACCACCAGGTCGGCGTCGGTCACGGCGTCGGCGTACGTCGCCAGCGTCGTCCCCGGTACGTCGGACCAGTCCTCACGCGCCCGGGTGGCCACGGGGTCGCGCGTACCCAGCCGCACCTCGTGCCCCAGCTCCGCCAGCCGTCCGCCCAGCGTGCGACCGACCATTCCCGTCCCCAGCATCGCGATGCGCATCGCCCACCTCCTGCTCCTGCGACCAGGATCCGCCGACCGTCAAGCGAGGGGTCAGATGTGTCGCGACACGCCGCCCACGAGGCTGAATAACTGACTCCTCGCGCACCGGGCCCGCAGCGCCGGAGCGCTACCAGGGGGCGCCGAACGTGACGAACGGGGCGGGCGGCGCGGGGGAGCCGGTCGCGGCGTCCTGGGCGTGGGCGAGCTGAGCCGCCGCCAGCGCCTCGGCCGACGACGCGCCCTCGCTCATCGCGCGGTGGACGTCGCGCATCACGGCGGCGGCGACGTCGTCGCGCACCCGCGCCACCCCCGCGACGACGGACGCGACACCGACGTGCAGCAGCACGTGGGTGAGGCCGAGCCCCTCGTCGCCGGGACGCAGCGTGGCCAGGCCGGCCTCACAGGCGGAGAGCGTGACGCACGACGGCATGCCCCGGTCGGGGTCCAGCTCGTAGGCGTACAACGGACCGTCCGCCAGCCGCACCGAGCTGAACAGCGGGCTGTCGGCGCGGTGCGTACCGTGCGCCGCCACGTGCATCAGGTCCGAGCGCGCCAGCGCCGAGTGCGCGGCCGCGGTCGTGGCCTCGTCGCCGACCAGCAGGTCCGCGTCGCCGGTGGGCGGGGCCCAGGTGCCGGCGACGTCGCGCGCCTCCTTCTCGGACTCGTGCAGGCCTGGGCCGGACAGCGCCGTGACGACCGGACGCCTGGGACGCGACGCAGACCGCGCGCGGAGCCAGGTGCCGGCACCGGGCGTCACCACGGTCGGGACGCCGAGGCGGGAGGGCAGCAGCGACCACGGGAGTACGGCGAGCGGTCCCGATGCGGAGATCACGAGCGGCTCGCCGTCGAGAAGCAGCGGCTGGACGAGCAGCGCGTCGAGCCGCGCCAGGCCGGCGAGCAGGCTTCCCTGGATCGAGGCCGCGATGGCCTCCGGCAGGTGCGGAGTCGCGGCTGCGTCGAGGTCGGCCCGGACGCGCCGCACGAGCTGGGCGACCTGGTCGCCTGGCGCCGCGACGGCGAGACGCGCCCCGTCGGCCCGCACCAGCACCGCGACCCAGGTGCCCTCGTGCAGCACGTAGGAGGCAAACACACTGCCCGAGTCGCGGGCCGCTTCCCGGAGATCAGTCAGGCGTGGCGAATCGGCCGCGTGCTCGGCGTCCAGGTCGCCCTCGACCTGCCAGGCCCGGGCGCGGATGCGGCGCTGGAGCTGGGAGGCACGTTGGCGGATGCGCGCGACTTGCGTCTCCGTATCGGCTTCGCCATCGACCCGGCGCAGCTCCTCCTCGACGCCGCGCAGCTCCGCGAGCATGCGAGCCGTCTCCTCGTCGCGCGGCGGGCTCAGCTGGGGCAGTCGGCTCGACACCGCACGGGCGTGCTCCACCATCTCGAAGATGGTGCCGGGCCGCCCACGCTCGAGCGCCAGCCGGATCCCGAGCCGGGACAGCGCGATGCCGTGCACCGCCCCGGCGGTGCGCAGGTCGAGGGATCCCAGCGTGCGCTGGAACGACCCGAGCTCCGTGAGGCCACGCCGGACCTCCCGGAGTGCCCGGCTGTAATCGCCGACACCGGCCAGTCGACGGGCGCGGACATCATGGGTGAGCAGGCGGAGCGCGAGTGGGTCACCCGCGTGCATCCGCGGCAGGTCCGCCACCGGGAGGCCGGCGTGCAGTCGGCAGGACGCGGCGATCAGGTCGGCGGTCCGGGCCAGCTCCTGCCGCGACTCCGACCGGCACAGCACGGCGAACTGCTCGGCCCGGTCCGCCAGCGCGGCCAAGCCGCGAGTCCGGCCCGCCGCGGTCGCACTGGCCTGCTCGGCTCGCAGCACAAGCAGGTCGGCCCGCCGCTTCCACCGCGTGTTGCCCCGCCGGTCGAAACGGCGCGCGGCCGACCGTGCCAGTCGCCGCGCCGCCGCGGGGTCGCCGGTCGACAGCGCGCACTCGGCGCGGAGCAGCTCGATCTCGCCTACCTCCTGGTACAGCCGACCGGCGCGTCCGTCGACGGCACCCTGGGCGAGCAGGGCGTCCGCCTCGCTGACGAGTCCGGCTTCACGCAGCGCCCGGGCCCGGTCCAGCACGAGCGCAGGGTGTGCGCCACTGGGGATTGTTGCGGCGGCTCTCTCGTACGCCGCCAGGGCGCGCGGGATGCGGCCCGCCAGAAAGTCGACATAGCCGAGGTTGTGAGTGGCCATCGCCACGAGGCGCTCGTCACCGGCGGCCTCGGCGTACGCTGCGGCCCGACCCAGGTCCTCACCGGCCCGCGCGAGGTCCTGCCGTTCCAGGTGCAGCACGCCGCGGTTGAGCATGACCCGCGCCTGGTCAACGGGATCCGCCGCGTCGAGCAGTGCGACCGCGCGGTCGAACAGTCGCAGCGCGCGGCTGGTGTCGCCAGACCGCAGCACGACGAGTGCGCGTTGCCCGGCGAGGCGAGCGGTGAGCGCGGGGTTGCCGACCTCTGCCGCGATCTCGTCCGCTTTGTCGATTCGTTCCAAGGCCCCGGGGAGGTCGCCGGTCATGTCGAAGTACGGCGCCGCCTCGCTCACCAACGTCCGAGCGATCACGACCCTCAGCGACGGGTCGGACGGCCGCTTCTCGGCTTCGCGTCGTACGGCGGTCAGCATGCGTACGGCGATCGCCGGTTTGCCTTGGCGGAACTTCGCGGATGCCAGGGCGATCTCGGCGTCGAGCAAGGCAGAGTCGGACTCGACACCCGATGCGATGCCAGGTGCCGTGCCGGAAGTCGTGGTCGATTGCCCGCCCCGCGCCGACGCCACCGCGCGAAACTATCGCACGGGAAGCCGCCGGGCTCCGGTTACAGCTTGAACAGGGGCGTGACCACCAGACCTGCGTCCTCGCCCTCGAGCGGATGGAAGACCAGCTGCACGAAGCCCGCGCGGAGGTCCTCGGCGACGAAGCGGCCGCTCTCGTCCGTACGGACTGACTGGTCCTCACCCTGCATGCGCAGGGCAACCGTGCGTACGCCCGCGGGTGTGACCCAGCCGTCGATACGCACTCGTCCGGCGCCGAGTTCGGACAGGGTGACCATCGCGGTGAGCCGCTCGGCGGAGAAGGTCACCGTCTCGGTGCGCGTGGCGTCGCTCAGGTCGGTGCGGACAGCCAGGGCGTCGTCGAGCACCCGCGTCATCTCGGCCACCTCGGCGAAGACTTCGTCGAGCGCGAGCGAGAACTGGATCCGCTCGACCAGGTCGTCGGGGACGGGGTCGGCGACGTCGAGCATGATCGCTACCTGCGCCAGCAGCGCGACGTCGGTGTCGTCCAGGGGAGCGTCGGCGGAGGAGCCGCTGAGGCCCGACACGTCGTCGTTCATGTGAGCTGTCCTTCCCATTCAGGGTCGCTCGAGAGCTGGTCGCGGAGCTTTGCCAGGCACCGTCCTCGAGTGGGTCCGATCGAGCCGACCGGCATGCCGAGCGACTCCGCGATGTGGGCGTAGTCGGGCCGGTCCGCGAAGGCGATCACACTGATCAGCTGCCGGCAGCGGGGCGGCAGCAGCTGGACGTGCTCCCAGAGCCGGCGCTGCTCGGTCGTCCGGAAGACGGTCTCGTCGGGCAGCTCGTCGCGCTGCACCGGCAGGTCGAGCTGCTCCTCGTCGTCCACGCCGAGCACGCCGCCGGTGCGTCCGGCCTCCACCCGCACCCGCTTGGAGACTCGCCAGGCCTCCCGTCGTGCGGTGGTGATCAGCCACTTGACGACGGTCCCGGGCTCGCGGATGGACTCCGCCTTGCGCAGCAGCGCGAGCCAGACGGTCTGGACGACGTCCTCGGACGCCGCCGCGTCGAGCCCGGTCTCCCGGACCGTCCGCCACAGCAGCGGCGTCACGGTCGCCACCAGCTCGTCGAGCGCCGGCCGGTCCCCGTCGCGGAACCGGGTGAACGCGTCGGTGGCCCGGCCCACCAGCGTCGTGCCGTCAGGTTGCACAGCGATCACAGCTCCCTGCCCTTCAGCCCCCGCAGCGCCGCGCGCACCCGGGATACAGCAGCGCTCGTGGAGAGATCGGTATCGCCGGAACCGTACGCCTCTGCGAGTGCGGCCGCGACCTCTCCGGCCAGGACCGGCGCCGCGAACGACGTACCGCTCCAGACGCCGAAGCCGGACGAGAAGTCGTCGGGGTCGAACGACGCGCGAACCTCGCCGTTGGCCGTGATGATCTCGTGACTGGGGTTGGCGGACGCGTCGAAGGTGATCGGGAAGGTACTGACCAGCGAGGCACCCGGCCGCAAGTAGCCCACCCACGGGCCGTCGTTGCTGAACAGGGCGATGGTGCCGTCGGGGTTGCGAGCACCCACCGCGCTCACAGGCACGACGTTCTCGTCGTCGGGAACGGGACCGCCGTCGTACGGCGCGAACGCCGCGGGGTAGCTGGGCCTGGACGTCGCGTCGTTGCCGGCTGAGACGACAACCGCCGCGCCGTAACGGCCGAGCAGCCGGATCGGCCCGAACAGGAGATGGTCGAACGACGCGTCGCCCGGTTGCTCGTGGTAGTAGCCGAGCGAGAGGGACACCACGTCGACCGGCGTGTAGCCGCCGACCCCGTTGCGGGCCAGGATCTGGCGCAGCGCGAGCCGCTGCAGGCAGGTGAGCAGGTCCGACTCGGCTACCTGGCCGTCGTTGCCGTAGGTGCGGATGTCGTAGATCAGCGCCTCCGGGCAGGCCTGCCGCACCAAGCCGGCGATGAACGTGCCGTGGCCGGAGTCCTGGTCGAGCTCGCCGACGAGCTCGTCGCTGACCCCGAGCAGGTCGCCCTGGGCCGAGACCGGGTCGACCCCGATGTCGAGTCCAAGCACGTCGAGGTCGTGCTCGACGAACCCCTCGCCCAGCCACGGGTGCTCACCGACACCGGTGTCGAGAACCGCGACCACCGGTCGCGGGATCGGGCCGTCGAAGTCGTAGGCGGGCTTGGGTGCGCGGCCGAGCCAGCTGACCGGCTGCCGGCCGCCGGATCCCGGAAGGGTGTACTGCCGGACCCCGTGACCGTCGGTGATCGGGTGGCCGTCGGTGATGGGGTGGCCGTCGGTGATGGGGTGGCCGTCGGTGATGGGGTGGCCGTCGGTGATCGGGTGGCCCCCGGTGACCGGGTCCGCGATGGCCGGGTGCTCGAGGCCGACGTCTGCATAGCGCGCGGATTCCCGGCCGCCCACCTTGACCCGATAGGCCTGCAGCAGTCGCCACGTGTCGATCGGACGGAACACCGCCTCCTGCGGATTGCTGGGCACGAGTCGCACGCGGCGCACCCAGATGTCGCGGATCTGCGCGCGCTGCTCGTCTGTCAGCTCGGCGTGCTCGAGGACGGCTTCCTCTTCCTCACCCCGCGGGTCCCACTTGAGCGCGAAGCCGGCCTCGCGCGCCACCTCGGCCAGCGCGGTCTCGGTCTCGCCGTGGAAGCCACGCACCAGCAGCGAGTCCGAGACGAACGCGGACGGCTGGACGTCGCCCTGGTCCAGGGTCTGATAGGCGGTGACGGGGTCGAGGATCCGCACGTTGAGGTACCGGCGCGGGTACTCCCGGAGGTAGCGCGGGGTGACCGACAACGGCGGCCGCGTGGTGGCGCTTCGCTTCTGCGGCGCGGGCTGCTGCATGCGATCGACTCTCTGTCGGTGGCCCACCCGTCATCGTCGCGGGCGGGCTGCTCCGGAGGATAGTGACGGGTCCTGCACGTGTCAGGGTTACGGCGATGGATCCGTCCGCCGGAGCCCACCCCCGTGCGGGCTCCGACGGACTCCGGTCTGGGCCGCCCCCTGAACGGGCCGACCGGACGTCCCCGGCATCGCGCCCCCACGACGCCGGCGTGACCACTGGCTCGGTCGCCACTGAGGGTGGGCGACGGGCCCCTGGGAGGTGGTCACGTGGACGAGGAGCGGGTCGTACGCGTGCTGATACGTCCTGGTCCGAGAAAGTTCGGAGATTTTCCGCGCTAGTGGTGGACGTCGTCGGAGACCGGGTCCGGCAGCGCCACCCGGTGGTAGGCCACAGCGGTCAGCAGGTAGCCGATCGCGATCGCTGCGACGACCGCGTAGGACTTCCCGTCCGCCGGCAGCACCACGGCCGCGACGGCAGCGGCGGCGACGAAGGCGACGTTGAAGATCACGTCGTACAAGGAGAAGACGCGGCCGCGATAGGCGTCGTCGACGTTCATCTGCACCAGCGTGTCCACGCAGATCTTGATGCCCTGCGACGCGAGGCCGAGGAAGAACGCAGCGACGAGCAGGGCCGGCTCCGTGAACAGTGCGCCGGGGAAGAGCTGGGTCACCGCGGCGGTGACGAGCAGCGTGAGCACCCAGGTCCGCTGCCCGACGAGGTCGGTGGCGACGGGGGTCACCAGGGCGGCGGCGACGAAGCCGACGCCGCTGACCAGCACCGCCACCGACAACCCCGTGAACGCGGCGTTCGACTCGCTCGCAGTGTGGAAGTAGCTCCGGTACAGCAGGATCAGCGACACGCTGAACACCCCGTAGAAGAAGCGGTGTGCCCCGATCGTCGCCAGGCCGTACGCCGCCGGGCGGCGCTGCCCGAGATGGCGGAGGCCGTCGACGAGACCGGCCGCGACGTGGCGCGCGGCCTCGCGCACCGCCGGCCGGTCCGGGTCGTAGTCGGGGCCGAGCGAGTCGCGCGGGATGCGCAGCGCGAGCAGCCCGGCGACGCCGTACAGCACCGCCGCGGTCAGCAGCACCCCGACGTCCGCGTTGAACTGGTTCGGCTCGACCACCGTGCCGAGTGCGGCGACGAAGCCGGTGCGCACCACCGACCCGAGACCGAGACCGACCAGGAAGGACAACGTGCCCGCCGTCGGAGTGACGGCGTTGGCGGTCACCAGGTCCTCCGGCACCACCACGTGCGGGAGCGCCGCGGACAGCCCGGCGAGCAGGAAGCGGTTCACCGACAGGCAGACCAGGATCAGCCCGAACAGCAGCGGACCGCGCAGGTCGAGGTGCACCGCGATCGCTAGCAGCCCGACAAGGGCGACGCGCACGAAGTTGGACCAGGCGAGCACCTGCCGGCGCGACCACCGGTCCAGCAGTACCCCGACGAACGGCCCCAGCACGCTGAACGGCAGCAGCACCACCGCCAGCGCCGCGGCGATCGCCGCGGGCGATGGCTGCTGCTCCGGGGAGAAGATGACGTACGCGGCCAGCGCGACTTGGAACACCCCGTCGGTGAGCTGGCTGGCCACCCGCACCGCGAAGAGCTTGCGGAAACCTTGCCCACGCAAAAGGTGGGTCAGGTGGCGGGCCGCGTCCATACCGTGCATGCTTTCACCGTTCGCTCGCCGACCCGGACGGGGCTCGGGCCATCAGAGGGCGTCTGGGGGACGACCAGTGGGACACGCGGTACCAGCCATTCCGGACTCGCTCCGCGAGAACCTCGCCTACGGGTTGGGAGCGGCCGAGGCCGAACGGTGGCTGGCGGAGGCGGTCGACCGGGCCGAGCAGCTCTTCGACGTCTGGGACCTCGAGCCCGTGCAGGTGCTGGCCGGCGGCTCCGAGTCGCTGTGCGTGAAGTGCACCGGCGCCGACGGCGACACCGTCCTCAAGCTGCCCGCCAGCGTCCCCGGCGGCGCCGACGAGATCGCCGCGCTCCGCGCCTGGGACGGCAACGGCGCCCCGCGGGTGCTGCGCACCGAGCCGGAGCACAGCGCGATGCTGTTGCCGTTCCTCGGCTGGGTGGGCGAGGGTGACTACACGTTGCCCGAGGTGCTCGAGCTCGCCGACCGCCTGCACGGCGGTGAGCCGGAGGGCTACGACTTCCCGTCGCTGGAGGCGAACCTCGACCGTCGCGTCGAGTGGGCCCGCGACCGGTTCGCCGAGGTCGACGACGAGGAGGCACTCGCCGACGTCGCCCGGGCCGAGAAGATCCTCGACGAGATCGTCGGCATGCTCTCCGACGGCGACCCGGTGCTGCTGCACGGCGACCTGCAGCCCAAGAACTTCATCGTCTCCGACGCCGGCCTCGCCGTCGTCGACCCGCTCCCCGCTGTCGGTCCGGCGCTCTTCGACCTCGCGCTCTACGTCGTGAAGTGCGTGCACGACCATGCGCTGACGACCTGCCAGGACGAAGTGCTCGACCTCCGCCCCGACCTCGACGCCGACCTCCTCCGGCGGTGGTGCTGGGCGCTCGCGGTCCTGGAGAGCCGCCCGTACCTCGGCGACCTGAACGCCCGGCGGGTGGAGTACATCCGCCAGTTCCGCGACGCGCTGTAACGCCTGGCCGCGCTGGCTCCCGCTCCCCACGAGATATGGACGCTCTGCGCGCGGCATTTCCCCTGTTGAGCGTCGATAACCCCGCGTTACAGCTCGGGCCGCGCCCCGGCCCAGCCCCCGAAACAAGACATCCGCGCGTGCTCTCAGGAAGCACGCGCGGATGCCCGCGTGGGTGAGGCTGAGGTCAGCGCTCGATCTCGCCCCTGATGAACTGCTCCAGGCGCTCGCGGCCCTGGTCGTCGGGCATCTGGATCGGCGGGGACTTCATCAGGTACGTCGAGGCCGCGTGGATCGGGCCGCCGATGCCGCGGTCCTTGGCGATCTTGGCGGCGCGGATCGCGTCGATGATGATGCCGGCGCTGTTGGGGGAGTCCCAGACCTCGAGCTTGTACTCCAGGTTCAGCGGGACGTCACCGAACGCGCGGCCCTCGAGGCGGACGTAGGCCCACTTGCGGTCGTCGAGCCAGGCGACGTAGTCGCTCGGGCCGATGTGCACGTTGCGGTCGCTGGTCTTGCCGGCGAGCTCACCGTGCAGGTTGCTGGTGACGGCCTGCGTCTTCGAGACCTTCTTGGACTCCAGGCGCTCGCGCTCGAGCATGTTCTTGAAGTCCATGTTGCCGCCGACGTTGAGCTGGTAGGTGCGGTCGAGCGTGACGCCGCGGTCCTCGAACAGCTTGGCCATCACGCGGTGGGTGATGGTCGCGCCGATCTGGCTCTTGATGTCGTCGCCCACGATCGGGACGCCCGCGTCCTCGAACTTCTTCGCCCACACCGGGTCGCTGGCGATGAAGACCGGCAGCGCGTTGACGAACGCGACGCCGGCGTCGATCGCGCACTGGGCGTAGAACTTGTCGGCCTGCTCGGAGCCCACGGGGAGGTAGGACACGAGGACGTCGGCGCCGGAGTCCTTCAGCGCCTGCACGACGTCGACCGGCTCGGCCGCGGACTCCTCGATGGTCTCGCGGTAGTACTTGCCGAGGCCGTCGAGCGTCGGGCCGCGCTGCACCTCGACACCGAGGGTGGGTACGTCGCAGATCTTGATGGTGTTGTTCTCGGAGGCGTTGATCGCCTCGGAGAGGTCCTTGCCGACCTTCTTGTCGTCGACGTCGAACGCGGCCACGAACTCCACGTCACGCACGTGGTAGGGGCCGAGCTCGACGTGCATGAGACCCGGGACGGTCTGCTCCGGGCTGGCGTCGCGATAGTAATGAACGCCCTGGATAAGGGAGGTGGCGCAGTTGCCCACTCCCACCACTGCTACTCGAACCGATGCCATCGGGTCTGCTCCTTGTTCTCTGCTCATCCGCTGCCGACCTGCCGCTGGTCCGGCTGGTCGGCAGTGTCTGCGGGGTCGGGAGTGGGGTCGGTCGGGGACGCCGGTCGCGTGCCCCCGCCGTGCGCACCGTCGCGCTCGGCGTTGATCAGGTCGGAGAGCCAGCGCACCTCGCGCTCGACGGACTCCATGCTGTGCCGTTGCAGCTCGACGGCGTACCGGTCGACCTTCTGCTGTGTCTTCTCCAGCTGTGCCTGCACCTTGGCGAGCCGCTCCTCGAGCCGGGAGCGCCGGCCCTCGAGGATGCGCAGGCGTACGGCGATGTCGGTGCGGCTGAAGAACGCGAACCGTACGTCGAAGTTGTCGTCCTCCCACGACGCCGGCCCGGACTCGGCCATCAGCTTGGCGAACCGCTCCTCGCCGGCCGGGGTCAGCGCGTAGGTGATGCGCTGACGGCGGCTGGTCGCCAACGGGCTGGCGCTGACGTCCTCGGCGATGTAGCCCGCGCGCAGCAGCTTCTTCAGGGCCGGGTAGAGCGAACCGTAGGACAGCACCCGGCTCCAGCCGAGCACGACGTTGAGCCGCTTGCGCAGCTCGTAGCCGTGCAGGGGTGACTCGTGGAGCAGGCCGAGCACGGCCAGCTCGAGGGTCTCGCCCCGCCGGGTCACGCCGTTCACCTCGCTCCGATATGTCGTGGACGCCTATCGCCGCAACCTATCGTAGCGATATATCAACGAGGCCCACACCCTCTCCTCGGGCCATCCGAGAGGCACCCCCGGAGACACCCCAGCGGCACCCCGGCAACACGCCCTGACCTGGGACTTTTCACCGTCTGGGGGGCTTTCCGTACCCTGGGTCGGGGTTTTGTCCGCTTCCCACCGGGCAACTCCTGCAGAGACCAAGTGCTGCGGCCGGCCACGCCGGTCCCTGCGCGCGTGCCTGCACCGACCCTGTCCCCGTCCCTCGGAGTTTTCGTGAGCGCACACCGCAAGGCCCCGAGCCCTGCCTCCTCGAACGGTGGCCGCCGCGCGGCCCGACCGTCGTCCGGGAGCAGAGCCGGCGCGAAGCCGGCACCGGCTCGCGGCAGCACCTCCCGGGGTTCCGCCGGCGGTACGGCGACCCGCGGAGCGGCCGGCGGCAGGGGCGGCGGCACCGGCCGGACCGCCCAGGGTGGCGGCGAGGGCGGCGGCCGCGGCCGCCGGATCGGCAAGGCGCTGCTCAAGTGGGGCCTGATCGGCGCGTTCGTCTGCTTCCTGCTCGGCTCGGCGGCGTTCGCCTACGGCTACATGGCGACCGACATCCCCGACCCCAACGAGGACTTCCAGACCGAGACGACGATCGTCTACTACGCCGACGGCAAGACCGAGCTCGGTCGCTTCGCGGAGCAGAACCGCACCAGCGTCGCGCTCTCCGACATCCCGCCGCACGTCCAGGCCGCGGTGATCGCCGCCGAGGACCGCACCTTCTACACCAACCGCGGCATCGACCCGAAGGGCATCCTGCGGGCGGCGTTCTCCAACGCCCGCGGCAACTCGACCCAGGGCGCGTCGACGATCACCCAGCAGTACGTCAAGATCTACTACCTGTCGCAGGAGCGCACCCTCACCCGCAAGGTGAAGGAGGCGTTCCTCTCGCTCAAGCTGCAGCGCCAGCAGAGCAAGAACCAGATCCTGCAGGGCTACCTCAACACCATCTACTTCGGCCGCGGCGCCTACGGCATCCAGGCCGCGGCGCAGGCGTACTTCGACAAAGACGCCAAGGACCTCACGGTCAAGGAGGGCGCCGCACTGGCGTCGATCCTCAACTCGCCCAACAACTACGACCCGGCCAACGGCAAGGACGTGAAGGAGCGGCTGCTCGCCCGTTACCAGTACGTCGTCGACGGCATGGTCGAGATGGGCGAGCTCGACGAGGCCAAGGCCGCGCGCGTCCGCGAGAAGCTGCCGGAGTTCCCGCGCACCGTCGACAACGACTCCCTCGGCGGCCAGAAGGGCTACATGCTCGAGATGGTCAAGAAGGAGCTGCGCGGCCAGGGCTTCGACGACGCCGAGATCCAGGGTGGCGGCCTCCGGGTCACCACCACCTTCACCCGCAAGGCGATGGCCGCGGCCACCCGCGGCGTCCAGGCCCAGCGCCCGCGCGGCCTCAAGGGGCTGCACGTCGCCAGCGCCTCGATCGACCCGCGCTCCGGCGCGCTGCGCGGCTTCTACGCCGGGCAGGACTACCTGAAGTCCAACGGCGGCACCAACTGGGCCGTCGCCGGCGGCGCCCCCGGCTCGAGCTTCAAGCCGTTCGCGCTCACCGCCGGCCTCAAGGACGGCTACTCGCTGAAGAGCACGTTCGAGGGCAACTCGCCGATGGAGGTCGGCGACGCCGAGTTCGAGAACCAGGGCGAGGACGGCGGCTCCGACTACGGCGAGGCCGTCCCCCTGCTCCAGGCCACCGAGGACTCCATCAACACCGCGTACGTCGACCTCACGCTGTCGCTGAGCAACGGCCCGAAGGCCGTCGTGGACACCGCGGTCGACATGGGCATCCCGAAGGACGCGCCCGACCTGCGCCCCGAGGCCGGCGTCGCGCTCGGCTCCGCGATCGTGAGCCCGATCGACATGGCCAACTCCTACGGCACGCTCGCCGACAACGGGCGGGCCAAGGACTGGTACGTCGTCAACCGGGTCGAGAACCCCAACGGCGAGGTGCGCTACAGCCACCAGCGCGAGACGCGGCGCGTGGTATCCGCCGACATCGCCGCCGACGTGACCTACGCGCTGCAGCAGGTCGCCAAGGTCGGCAGCGGCGTCAACGCCAACACCATCGAGCGGCCGATCGCCGGCAAGACCGGCACCGCGACCAACGACGAGGGCCGGATCCGCTCGTCGTGGTTCGTCGGCTACACGCCGCAGCTGTCGACCGCCGTCATGTACGTCCGCGGCAACGGCCAGGCGCCGCTCGACGACTTCCTGCCGACCTTCTACGGCGGCGAGTACCCCGCCCGCACCTGGGCCGGGATCATGGGCAACGCGCTGCAGGGTGCGCCGGTGCTGGAGTTCCCGCCGCCGGCCAACCTCGAGGCGACCAACGACGACCCGGAGCACGAGCCGCTGCCGACGTTCACGCCGAAGCCGACGCCGACCAAGACGGTGAAGCCGAAGCCGACGCAGACGCCGACGGAGGAACCGACGCCGACCCCGACCGAGCAGCCGACCCCGACGCCGCCGACGCCGACCGAGACCTGCACCGGCATCCTCTGCGAACCCGGAGGCGGGGGCGGCGGAGGCGGGGGCGGAGGCGGGGGCAACCCCAACTCGCCGACGCCGACACCCGGCGAGACGCCGCCACCACAGCAGTAACCGACCGCGCGGTCAGTAGGGTTCTCGGGTGACGACGCGAGGCCCCGGCCAGGAGACAGGGCGGGGCTGGCCGGCACCGACGGCACCGGACGCGTCGGTCGTCCGCCCGACGTGGGAGGACCCGCTGGTGCGCACCGCCAGCGAGGCGATCGGCGGCCCGTCCGGCGCCCGCTCGGCCGGCCACCCGTGGTGGACTCCGGTGCGGGTGGTGCTGGCGCTGACCTGCGTCGGCTTCCTGCTCGCGATGGTGCAGAAGTCCCCGTGCGTCGCGGCCGACTGGCCGGGCGGCAACTACCGCTACGCCGCGCTCTGCTACTCCGACGTGCCCTACCTGTACGTCGGGCGCGGGTTCGCCGACCTGAGCGTGCCCTACGCCGACAACGGCGGCCGCTGGCAGACGCTGGAGTACCCGGTGGTGATCGGCTACTTCGCCTACGGCACCGCGGTGATCACCCACGGCCTCAGCGGTTTCCCGGACCTCGACGTACGACGGCAGTCGACCCCCGACCTGGTCTCCAGCCTGCCCGGCGTGCAGCAGGAGTCGTGGCTGTTCTTCGTGGTCACCGCGGTGCTGCTGGCGCCGTTCGCGCTGCTCGCCGGCTGGTTCCTCGCCCGCACGCACGAGCGACGGCCGTGGGACGCGGCCGCCTTCGCGCTCAGTCCCGCGCTGATACTCACCGGCCTCGTCAACTGGGACCTGCTGGTCGTGGCCGCGGTCGCCGGCGCGTTCTGGGCGTGGTCGCGCAACCGGCCGGTGCTCGCCGGCGTGATGATCGGGCTGGGCACCGCCACCAAGCTGTTCCCGCTGTTCCTGCTGGGCGCGCTGTTCGTGGTGTGCCTGCGTCGCGGCCGGCTGCCGGCGTTCGGTGCGGCCGCCGTCGCGGCGGTCGGGTCCTGGCTGGTGGTCAACCTGCCGCCGGTGCTCTACGGGCTCGACCAGTGGAAGGTGTTCTGGTCGTTCAACGACGGCCGCGGCGCCGACCTCGGCTCGCTCTGGCTGATCTGGCAGCAGTCCGGCCACGAGATCTCGGCGGGCGTGATCAACCTGGTGTCGTTGATCTGGTTCGGCGCGGTCTGCCTGGCCGTGCTGATGCTCGGCCTGCTCGCGCCGCGCACCCCGCGCATCCCGCAGCTCGCGCTGCTGATCGTCATCGGCTTCCTGCTGGTCAACAAGGTGTACTCACCGCAGTACGTCCTGTGGCTGCTGCCGCTCGCCGTCCTCGCCCGGCCGCGCTGGCGCGACCTGCTGATCTGGCAGGCCGGCGAGGCGTTCTACTTCGTCGCGGTCTGGTTCTACCTTGGTGGCTACACCGCGTCGGCGACGTCCGGCGCGCAGGACCACACCTACTGGGTGGCGATCGTCGTGCGCGTGCTCGCCCAGCTCTGGCTGGCCGGCGTCGTCGTGCGCGACGTGCTCAGGCCGGACCACGACCCGGTCCGCGCCGACGGCAGCACCGACGACCCGATGGAGCCCACCGCCCGCACGCTGCCGCGGCGGATCCTGGGTCGCCGGGCTCAGGAGACGACGGTCTCGTCGAACGACGTCGCGGTGTAGCGGACGCGCACGTCCACCTCGTCGCCCACCTCGGGCACGGGCGCGCCCGCCGGCAGGAACAGCATCGAGGCCTGCATGTGCGGCGGCTCGGCGAACAGCCGCTGCTTGCCGCCGATCGTGTACGGCGAGCGCACGAACCCGGCCGCGTCCAGGCCTCCCCTGGCCACCCGCGCCGCCCGGTCGCGCAGCGACGCCCCGCCGGTCGGCGCCTCGAGACCGATGCCGTGCGCCGTACCGCCGCCGACGACCACGATGTGCCCGGCCTTGGGGGCGGTGCGGCTGCGGTAGCCGAACACCTCGCCACGCTCCACCGGGTGCACGTCGAGCACGGTCGCCCGGGCATGCAGCGCGCCGCGGTCGCCGAGCCACAACGCTGTGCCGATGCGGGGGCGGAACTCGAAGTCGGCGTAGCGGTGTCGCAGGTCCGCGAGCTCGGAGTCGGTGAGGTGCGAGACCCAGACCCGCTTGGCGGGCATCCCGGCCGCGACCACGTCGGTCATCAGCCGGTCGACCTCGGTCAGGTGCGAGCCTTTGCTGATCGGCAGGTGGAAGGCCACGCCCTCGAGCCGGACGCCGCCGACCTCGGCCCACAGCTGCACGGCCTCGCGCAGCTCGCGGGCGGAGAAGCCGTGCCGCCGCATCGAGGTCATCCGCTCGAGGATGACGCGGGGGCGCTCGGCGCGGGCGGCCAGGGCGCGCAGGTCGTCGAGCCGGCCGACGGTGTGCAGGATCTTGTCGTCGTAGACCGCGCGGCGCTCGGTCGGCCGCCACGGGGTGAGCACGAGGATCCGGCCCTTGAACGTAGTCGCCACCGGCTTGACCTCGGCGTAGGTGCCGACCGCGACGGTGTCGACGCCCAGCCAGGTGGCGAGCTCGCCGAGCCGAGGCAGCCCGAACCCGTAGCCGTTGCCCTTGGCCACCGGGACGATCCCGGGGTGGGCGTCGCGCACGGTGAGCATGTGCTTGTGCCAGCGGTCGCCGTCGACGTACAGCGTCAGCGCCATGTCAACGTCCTCCCGCCCGGCGGCGCATGTAGAGCGAGAACGCCTGGTAGATCGCGCCGTTGAGCGGCAGGTCCCACTCGCCGGCGTACTCGACCGCCTCGCCGCCGGTGCCGACCTTGAACTGGATCAGCCCGACGTGCGGGTCGTCGGCGTCGAGGGTGTCGGTGATGCCGCGCAGGTCGTAGACGTCGGCGCCCGCCGCGATGGCGTCCTGCATCATCCGCCACTGGATCGCGTTGGAGCCGCGCACGTCGCGCTTCTCGCTGGACGAGGCGCCGTAGGAGTACCAGACGTGCCCGCCGACGCGGATCGCCAGCGTCGAGGCGACCAGGTCGCCTTCGTGCTCGGCGAGGTAGAGCCGGATCCGGTCCTCCTCCTCGGCGCCGAGCGCCTCGAGCATGGTGCGGAAGTAGCCCAGCGGCCGCGGGGTGAAGCCGTCGCGCTCGGCGGTGTGCACGTAGAGCTCGTGGAACGCCGGGAGGTCGTCGGCAGTCCCGACCCGCACCTCGACGCCCGCCTGGGCGGCCTTCTTGATGTTGCGGCGCCACTGCTGGTTCATCCCGGCGAGCACCTCGTCCTCGGTGCGCGGCTCGCCGGCCTCGCGGCCCTCGGTGCGGCGGAGCGGGACGTGGAAGTTGTACTTCGGCTGTCCGGCGGCGAAGCCGCCCTCGGTCTGCTGCTGCCGCCAGCCGAGCTCCTGGAGCTGGGATACGACGCGGGCGCCCTCGACGGACCGCTCGGTCGGGGGTACGTCGGAGAGCCGGTGCACCGACTCGTCGGCGATGCCCTGCTTGATCGCGGCCGCCGACCAGCGGGCGACGACCACCGGCGGGCCGATCCGGACGCCGAACGCGCCGGACCGCTTGAGGTGCCGGGTGAGCGGGGCCAGCCACTCGCCGAGATCCTCGGTGGACCAGTCGATGACCGGGCCCTCCGGCAGGTAGGCGAGGTAGCGCTTGACCTTGGGCAGCTGCCGATAGAGCACCAGCGCGCTGCCGACCGGCTCGCCGCCGCCCCCGCGGAACCAGCCGATCGACTCGGCCCTCCACTCGCTCTTCACCGTCCCCCAGGCCGGGGTCTGCAGGAAGCTCGCGGACCGCTGGGCGCGCACGTGCGCCAGGTGCTCGGCGGGCGTGATCGTGCGAACGGTGAGAGCGAGGGTCACGCCGACCGAGCCTAGTGGTCGCCCCCGAACCGGCCCGGTCCGGTCGTCCTGGCCTCCCTGGTCTTCCTGGTCAGACGTGCTCGCGCAGCCAGGCGAAGTCGGCCTGGTGCTCGGCGGCCCCGCCCGGCGTCTCGATCATCACCGGTGCGCCGGCCTCGCGGACCACGCCGGCGAGCAGCTCGGGGTCGATGTGCCCCGCGCCGAGGTTGGCGTGCCGGTCGGCGCCGGAGTCGAACTGGTCGCGGGAGTCGTTGCAGTGCACCAGGTCGATCCGGCCGGTGATCTTGCGGATGTCGTCGACCACGGTGGCCAGGTCGTTGCCGCCGGCGTGGGCGTGGCAGGTGTCGAGGCAGAACCCGACCTGGTCGAACCCCTCGGCGGTCGAGATCGCCTCCCACACCCGGCCGATCCGGTCGAGGTAGCGGGTCATCGCGTTGTCGCCGCCGGCGGTGTTCTCGATCAGCAACGGCAGCTTGAGGTCGGTGGCCGCGACGGCCTTGCGCCAGTTGTCGAAGCCCTTCTCCGGGTCGTCGTCCTTGTTGACGTGGCCGCCGTGGACGATCAGGCCCTTGGCGCCGATCGCGGCGGCCGCGTCGACGTGCTGCTGGAGCAGCTTGCGGCTCGGGATCCGGATGCGGTTGTTGGTGGTGGCCACGTTGACGATGTACGGCGCGTGGACGTAGAGGTCGATGCCGGCCTCGGCCGCGTCGTCACGGAGGGCCTCCGGGCCCCCGGCGTACCGGATCTCGGGGCCCTTGTAGCCCTGCGGGTCGCCGAGGAAGAACTGCACCGCGTCGGCGCCGCGGGCCTTGGCCTCGGCGATCGGGTCGGTCTGGTCGACGTGGGCTCCGAGCTTCACCGGCGTGGTCATGCGGCCCAGCCTAGGACGGCCCGCCGACCACGCCGGAGCTCGTCCGGACGTCAGGGCTGGTCGAGGTCGACCACGCCGGAGTCGGCCTGGTAGCGCTCGCCGGTGGCCTTCGCCTTCACCAGGTTGACCACCTGGGTGACCTTGCTGCCCGGAGTGTCCCAGTACTCCGCGGAGTGCGCCTCGACGTGGACCAGCACGTTCTCGAGGTTCTCGGGACCGCCCTCGAGCCAGGCGCCGGTGAAGGTGTTCCAGTACTCCTTCAGCCGCTCCACGTCGTCGACCACCTTCGCCGTGCCCGACAGCGAGACCCAGGTGCTGCTCCCGGCGTAGGCGACGTTGACCTCGGGCTGCGTCTCGAGCTGGCCCACCCACGGGGCGGACCGCTCGGTGACGAACCAGACGTCGCCGTCGAACTCCACGTCCTGGGTGGCCAGCGGCCGGCTGACCAGCCGGTCGCCGTCGCGGGTGGTGAGCATGGCGATGCGGATGCCGTCGACGAGCTCGGCGACCTTGCGGGTCTCGTCCGTCCCGTGGGCCTCGTGGTGGGTCATGTCGTCTCCTGCGTACGTCGGGGGTGCGGGCTCCCGACGTACCCCACCAGCCCCTGGCTATGGCCGCGCTCGAGGCTGGGGACGACGATTTCTCGGCGCGGTCGCCCCGCTGTTACGCTGGGACGTCGTCCGGCTCGACCCCAGGATGTGCTGTGGGTGCGGGCCGGCTACTACGCACAGCCCTCCTGCCACGGAAACGCCGTGGCCGCTTTGAGTCCGAAGGAGGTGGAGACCGCTTTGCGTGCTTATGAAGTGATGGTCATCCTCGACCCCGATCTCGAAGAGCGCACCGTTGCGCCTTCGCTCGACACGTACCTCAACGTCGTTCGTCAGGACGGTGGCACGGTGGAGAAGGTCGACGTCTGGGGACGTCGGCGCCTCGCCTACGAGATCAACAAGAACGCCGAAGGCATCTACGCCGTCATCGAGCTGCAGGCCGAGCCTGCGACCGTCAAGGAGCTCGACCGCCAGCTGGGCCTCAACGAGTCGGTGCTGCGCACCAAGGTCATCCGGCCGGACGCTCGCTGACCCTGCCGGTCCCCGGCAACGACGTCGGCGCTCCCTGGTATCACTCGATACCGACCAAGGGAGCCGTCGCGTCCCGGACCGATTCCCCCGGTCACTCTGCACGAGCTGAGTAGCTACTCGAGACCAGGAGGCCTGGCATGGCAGGCGAAACCCCGATCACCGTCGTCGGCAACCTCACCGCCGACCCCGAGCTCCGCTTCACCCCCTCGGGTGCCGCGGTGGCCAACTTCACCGTCGCGTCGACGCCGCGTCAGTTCGACCGGCAGACCAACGAGTGGAAGGACCAGGAGACCCTGTTCCTCAACTGCTCGGTGTGGCGGCAGGCGGCCGAGAACGCCGCGGAGTCGCTGCAGCGCGGCATGCGCGTGATCGTGCAGGGCCGGCTGAAGGCGCGCTCCTACGAGACCCGCGAGGGTGAGAAGCGCACCGTCTTCGAGATCGACGTCGAAGAGGTCGGGCCGAGCCTGAAGATGGCCACCGCCAAGGTCACCAAGACCACGCGCAGCGGCGGCGGCCAGGGCGGAGGCGGTTTCTCCGGCGGGTCCGAGGACCCCTGGGCGACGCAGTCCGCCGGTGCCGGTCAGGGCGGCGGCCAGGCTTCGGGCGGCGGCTGGGGCGGCAACCAGGGTGGCGGCTCCGGCGGTAGCTGGGGCGGCAACCAGGGCGGCGGCGGCCAGTCCAACGACCCGTGGGCGTCCGGTGGCTCCTCGGAGGAGCCCCCCTTCTGATCCGCACGGGTGTCGAGCGTCGGGTGGTCGAGCCTGTCGAGACCACCGGCTCAATCACCAGCGCACAACTGAACAGTCCATCCACTGACCATTCCGGCGCGAGCCGGGCTTCGAGAGAGGAAGCACCACAATGGCCAAGCCAGTACTCCGCAAGCCGAAGAAGAAGGTTTGCCAGTTCTGCAAGGAGAAGGTGTCGTACGTCGACTACAAGGACACGACACTGCTCCGCAAGTTCATCTCCGACCGCGGCAAGATCCGCGCGCGGCGTGTGACCGGCAACTGCGTCCAGCACCAGCGCGACGTGGCCACCGCGGTCAAGAACGCCCGCGAGGTGGCCCTGCTGCCCTACACGTCCACGGCTCGCTGAGGAAGGGGGACCACCTGATGAAGCTCATCCTGACCCAGGAGGTCGGTGGCCTCGGTGCCCCCGGCGACATCGTCGAGGTGAAGGACGGCTACGGCCGCAACTACCTCATCCCGCGTGGCTTCGCGATCCGCTGGACCAAGGGCGGCGAGCGCACGATCGAGTCGATCAAGGCCGCTCGCGCCAGCCGCGAGGTCCGCGACGCCGAGCACGCGCAGGAGATCAAGGCCAAGCTGGAGAGCACCACGTTCCAGCTGCCCGTTCGGGCCGGCCAGGGCGGCCGCCTCTTCGGCGCCGTCACGGTCAACGACATCGCGACCGCGATCACCGCCGCGGGCGCGGAGGTCGACAAGCGCAAGATCCTCGTCGGCAACCCCATCAAGTCCCTGGGCTCCCACCAGGTGACCGTCAAGGTGCACGACGACGTCGAGGCGACCGTCAACCTCAACGTGGTGCCCGCCTGACCGGCTGACACACCACACTCGGCTGGTCGAGCCTGTCGAGACCGCAGAGGGCCGCTCCGGTTACGGGGCGGCCCTCTCTGCGTGCTCCGGTGCCGCACTCGCGGCCTTGAACAGCAGGTAGACGACGTACAGCTGGGTCACCACCGCGAGGAACGCGACCGCCCCGAGCGCCAGCGAGCTCGCGTCGGTGGCGAGCACGACGACGGGGAGCAGCCCGACGACGACCATCGCGACGGCTGCGTAGCGGAACCGGCGCTCGAGGTCGGGCAGCAGCCGGGCGAGCGCGAGGCAGAGCACGACGACGAACGCGAGGTGCGGCAGCGACAGCGCCCACGCCACCGCGGGGTCGGCGCCCTCGGTGACGGCGGGCGGGTAGACCACCAGCGAGGTCACGAACGCCAGCACCGCGGTCAGCACCGCCCGGCCGCCGAGCCGCTCGGCCAGCGGCAGCACCCCGCCGACGACCAGCGCCCAGCCGACGGGGTCGGCGAGCAGGTCCCATCCGTGGTACGCCGCGTCGAGCAGCACGATCACCAGGCCCATGGCCACGAACCGCAGCGACGTCACGCGGCCACCCTAGGCGGGGACGTCAGGCGCCGGTGACCATCCACCGCGTGCCGCGGGCGCGGTGCAGCAGCACCACGGTCCGGCTGCCCATGAAGCCGAGGCCGAACGCGACCCACAGCCACACCAGCCCCTGCCCGGCCGGGGCCAGCACGACAGCCAGCCACGCGACCGGCGCGAACACCGCGAGCACCACGACGCCGCCCCAGGCGAGGTAGCGGCCGTCGCCCGCGCCGATCAGCACGCCGTCGAGCACGAACACCACACCGGCGGCGGGCTGGAAGACCGCCGCGACGACGAGCACCGGCACCAGCAGCTCGTGCACGGCCGGGTCGGAGGTGAACAGCGGGCCGAGCACGCCCGACAGCGCCGCGAGCCCGAGGCCGGTGAAGACGCCGGACCACAGCCCCCACTGCACCATCCGGCGGGTCATCGCGCGGGTGCCGTCGAGGTCGGCGGCGCCGAGATAGCGCCCGGTGATCGCCTGCCCCGCGATCGCGATGGCGTCCAGCGCGAACGCCAGGAACGTCCACAGCGTCATCGCCAGCTGGTTCGTGGCCGTCGCCGTGGCGCCGAGCGTGGCGGCGCCGTACGTCATCACCAGCAGCGACGCCCGCAGCGTCAGCGTGCGCACGACGAGCGCGACGCCGGCGTGCGCGGCGCGGCGGATGCCGGGCAGGTCCGGCCGCAGCGACGCGCCCTCGCGGCGGACAGCGCGGACCACCACCCACAGCAGCGCCGCCGCGGACCCGAGCTGGGCGAGGTCGGTGCCGATCGCCGAGCCGGCGATGCCGAGGTCGAGGCCGTAGACCAGCGCGACGTTGAGGGCGATGTTGAGCAGGTTGCCGGCCACCGCGACGACCAGCGGGGTCTTCGTGTCCTGCAGGCCGCGCAGGATGCCTGTCGTCGCGAGCATCACCAGCAGCGGGGTGACGCCGAGGAAGGCCCAGCGCAGGTACGTCGTCGCGTGCTCGGTCACCTCCGGGTCGGGACCGAACAGCCCGACCAGCGGGCCGGACAGCGCGATGCCGACGACGGTGGTGAGCACGCCGATGACCACCGCCAGCCAGACGCCGTCGATGCCCTGGGCCAGCGCACCGCGGGTGTCGCCGGCGCCGATGCGGCGGGCCACGGAGGCGGTGGTGCCGTACGCCAGGAAGATGCACAACCCGACCGCGGTCTGCACCACCGCGCCGGCGATGCCCAGGCCGGCGAGCTCCGGGGTGCCGAGGTGGCCGACGATCGACGCGTCCGCGAGCAGGAAGAGCGGCTCGGCAACCAGCGCGAGGAACGCCGGCACGGCCAGCCGCAGGATCTCCCGGTCGGGACGGGTCGGGGTCCGCGACGGCACGCTGGTGGGGTCGCCGGTCACGGCCGCAGTCTACGTGGGTAAGGGTCAGAGCCGGTCATTGGCCCTGTCGCACCACTGTTCGTACACGACGATGACTACGTCAGTTGTAGCTGTTAGTAACTAGTCCTTCCCTGTGTATATTCGAGCCGAACGGAGGAGTGCGCGATCCGTTCAAATGGGACGCGTCCCGATGACCGATCACGGATCGAGACGCGTCGGCAGGTTTCTTGTGTGCACATCAGGTGGACCGCATCGTCGCAGGTCAGAAGGGGTTTCCCGGGACGGGGCCACTCGGATTCCACAGGCGTGTCCCCACCCTGTGCACATGAGTTCCGGCGTGTTCCACACCCTCGCGGCGGTTGTCCCCAGGGCTATGTGGACAACGGGCTTCCACCTAGCTGCTCGGGGGCCGTAACGTCTCCGCTCGCGCACTCCGGACGGAGCCCCCCGGACGGTGTGTGCGACCTGCCGGTCGGCGGCGGTTCTCGGGGTGTCGTCCTCGGAACTGTCGGTGCCCACCGGGATCCTGACAGCGTCCGACACACCACCCAGACCGCCCCCAGCACCGCCGCCACCGACAGGGGAACCACCAGCGCCGTGAGCACCGCACCGAGTGGTTACGACGGGGACCTCGTCCCTCCGGCTGACGACTTCGCCGCGCTGGGCGACGTCGCCACCCCCGGCCGGGGTTCCGGCTACGCCGACCGCACCCCGCCGCAGGACAACGACGCCGAGCAGAGCGTGCTCGGCTCGATGCTGCTCTCCAAGGACGCGATCGCCGACGTGATCGAGTCGGTCCGCGGCACCGACTTCTACCGCCCGGCGCACGAGACCATCTACGACGCGATGGTCGACCTCTACGGTCGCGGCGAGCCGGTCGACCCCGTCACCACGGCGGCCGAGCTGCAGCGCCGGGGCGAGCTGGTCAAGGTCGGCGGGGCGCCGTACCTCCACACGCTGTCGGCGAGCGTGCCGATCGCCGCCAACGCCGGCTACTACGCCGAGATCGTCCGCGAGAAGGCGATCCTGCGGCGGCTGGTCGACGCGGGCACCCGCATCGCGCAGATGGGCTACGCCGGCGAGGGCCAGGTCGACGACGTCGTCGACCGCGCGCAGGCCGAGGTCTACGGCGTCACCGACCGGCGGGCGTCGGAGGACTACGCGCCGCTGAGCGACATCATGGAGGCGACCCTCGACGAGATCGAGGCGATCTCCAACCGCGACGGCGAGATGGTCGGCGTACCCACCGGCTTCGCCGACCTCGACGAGCTCACCAACGGCCTGCACGGCGGCCAGATGATCATCGTCGCCGCGCGCCCCGCGGTCGGTAAGTCCACGCTCGGCCTTGACATCTGCCGCTCCGCCTCGATCCACCACGGTCTCACCAGCGTCATCTTCAGCCTCGAGATGACGCGCAACGAGATCACCATGCGCATGCTGTCCGCCGAGGCGCGGATCCCGCTCAACCACATGCGCAACGGCCACATGAACGACGAGGACTGGTCCAAGCTCGCCCGCAAGATGGGCGAGGTCTCCTCGGCGCCGATGTTCATCGACGACTCGCCGAACATGACGATGATGGAGATCCGCGCCAAGGCCCGCCGCCTCAAGCAGCGCCACGACCTGCGCCTGATCGTCATCGACTACCTGCAGCTGATGTCCTCGGGCAAGAAGGTCGAGTCCCGCCAGCTCGAGGTCTCGGAGTTCTCCCGCCAGATCAAGCTGCTCGCCAAGGAGCTCGACGTCCCGATCATCGCGCTCTCCCAGCTCAACCGTGGCCCCGAGCAGCGCTCCGACAAGCGCCCGATGATGTCCGACCTCCGCGAGTCCGGCTCGATCGAGCAGGACGCCGACATGGTGATCCTGCTGCACCGCGAGGACGTCTACGAGAAGGAGTCGACCCGCCCCGGCGAGGCCGACCTGATCGTCGCGAAGCACCGCAACGGTCCCACCCGCGACGTGGTCGTCGCGTTCCAGGGCCACTACAGCCGGTTCGTCGACATGGCCCACGGCTGAGAAGGTCTAGCAGCCGATCAACCTCTCCGCGTTGACGCAGGTGTCGCGGCCCGGGCCGCCGTCGGCTTCGTCCTTGCCGTCGCCTCCGTCGAGCACATCGTCGCCGTCCGAGCCGTCGAGGAAGTCATCGCCGCCGCGCCCGGACAGGATGTCGTTGCCGAACAGGCCGCCGAGGATGTCGGCATTGTCGGTGCCGCTCATGCGGTCGTCGTAGAAGGTGCCGGACACGTCGATGACCGTCGGCACGGGGGTGAGGTGTGTGATGACATCGCCGGTGGCCGCGCCGACCCGTCGAATGGTTCCCGCCGCCAGGTCGACCTCGATGGGCTCCGGGATGTGCGGGGCGTACATGAGGACATAGGACCCGGCTCGCTCGCTGCGGATACGGATCTGGTCGCCGTCGGCTCGAAGTTCGATCCAGGTCTCGCCGCCCTTCGCGGTGGTCAAGACATCGCCTCCCGGTCCGCCCTCCAAGAATGTGCTGACAGAGACGCCGCGCGCCATCAGGCGATCTGGCCCCGGGCCTCCCGAAACAATGTCATCGGCCGTTCCGACGAGCCGGTCCGCGCCGGGCCCTCCGTAGAGCAGCCTGTCCGGGCTGCCGACCTGTCGAGGAGGGCGGGTCGGTGTGGCCACATAGTCGTCGCCGGGGCCGCCGCGCAGCACACCGCCCATGCCCTTGGCAGTGATGCGGTCGTCGCCCTCGTCGCCTGAGAGGCGGTCGCCTCCAAGGGGGTAAGGACGGTTACCACTCTTGCCTCCGACAAGACGGTCGTCGCCAGGTCCGCCGCACACATAGTCGTCACCGCCACGGGCGCGGACGACGTCGTCGCCCCCCAGAGCGACGATCACGTCTGTCTTCGAGGTCCCGAAGATCTCGTCGTCGCCGCTCGTGCCGACCAGCGTCGCCCGCCGCCCGAAGCAGGTCGGCCGGTCCGCCTGGGACACCACGGACGCGGCGAGATCCGGGACCGCGGAAGTCGCCGCCACAGATTCGGTCGATGCAGCGGGCACGGGCGCATCGGCCGGAGCGTGTGGCGACATGCTCGCGCCGAGCATTGCGGCGATGGTGAGGAAAAGAAGATGCCGCATGGTGTTCCCCCGTCGCGTCGCTAGCCGTGCCGACGCTTCGAGCCTCAGTACCGGGCCTGCGCTGGGAGCGCCCTTTCGAGTGTCCATCGGCCTGGACCTCGGGGAAATAGCCCGGATGTGCGCGCACGACGGGGTCGCGCGCTGAACGAGTGCGATCCGCAAATCACGGATCCGAAGCGTCACTTGCACCCCGACGGCGTTTCCCCGAGACGTCGTCGGCGCGTTCCAGGCCAGCTACAGCCGGTTCATCGAAATCGCCCGCGGCTCTTCATCGCCGATCAACCACTTCTGCGCGCCGACGCGCACATCTAACCGCCCAGAAGGACGCTCCTCTGAGGCGCTGAGCAGGGCCCGGGCAAAAGGTCGAGGACGTCGATTCCTTCCCACGCCGGGGGATGTGGGTGTCGTCGTCTCCCGACCTGTCGGTAGCAACAACTACTCTCGCTGCGCAGCTGGGAGTCGGCTGCGAGTCGGGAGGTAAGCACGTGCGGCAAGAGACGTATGACACTCACGCGCTCTGGTCGGTTGTGGATGAGGTCAGGGACCTGCTAGGACACGACCTGCAACCAACTGACGGGGACGAGCGCTATTTGGTGCGTCGGATTAACTCGGTGGTCGACTTTGTGGACGCGTTGCGCGAAGCGGACCCGGTGCTGGTTGAGCAGCAGCCGCTGGATGCACTTCACACGAGCCTGTCCAACATCAAGCAGGC
>DASURB010000052.1:0-36521 GCA_036280235.1 Nocardioides sp. | reverse complement strand
GCCTCGGGCAGCGAGGTCGCGAGGTCCTTGCCGTAGCGCTCGGCCAGGCAGCCGACCGCGACGACGGCCTGCGTGCCGCCGGACGACTTCAGGTCGGCGGCCTCGAGCAGCGTGTCGACCGAGTCCTTCTTGGCGGCCTCGACGAAGCCGCAGGTGTTGACCACGACCGTGTCGGCCTCGGACGCGTCGTCGACGAGCCGGAAGCCACCGAGCTCGAGCCGGCCGGCCAGCTCCTCGGAGTCGACCTCGTTGCGCGCGCAGCCGAGGGTGACGAGAGCCACCGTGCTGTCGGCGCCGGGAGCGCTGGATGTGCCGGGGGTACCCCGGGTGCTGGGGGTGCCCGGGGTGCTGGGGGTGCTATGAGTGCCGGTGGCGGGGGACGTAGTCATGACCGTGTTCGAGTATGACGGCCCGCCCCGCCCCGACGCGAACCGAGCAGTCCCGGCGCCCGGCCCGACGACTCGAGGGCGCGTTCGGTCAGCGGACGCGGTGGAACGTGCGCGCGCCGGGCGTGCCGGCCTCGCCGACCGTGCCGCGACTCTTGCCCTGCACCCGGACCTCCACCGCGCCGGCGTTGCGCGCGCGGACCGTGACCGGCGGGGAGACGCGCAGCTGCTTGCGCTCCCCCATCACCAGCGGGCCGGCGAAGACGACCTTGCGGTCGCCGTCCCGGACCACGACACGGGTCGGCGCCTGGGCGGCGACCAGCGTGACCGGGATCGGCTTCGGGCCGGTGCGCGTCTTGTCCTGGTCGACCGAGTCGTAGCCGTTGTCGACGCCGGCGGACCCGTTCAGCACCGGCGTCGCGCCGGGCAGCAGGGACTCGTCGACGTCGGGGCCTTCGGTCGAGAACAGCCGGACGACGCCCCACACCATGACCAGGCTGAGCACGCAGCCGACCAGCAGCGCCCAGTTGGGGCCGCCGACCGTGCCGCGCACGCTGCCGGTGTTGCCGGTGGCGAGCTCGGCCTCGAACACGCGGCGGGCGTTGATCGGGGCGGTCGCGTAGCGGTTGTCGAACTTCTCCAGCAGCGGCGTCGGGTCCTGGCCGAGCACGCGGGCGAGCGTGCGCAGGTGCCCGCGGGCGTAGAAGTCCCCGCCGCACGGCACGAAGTCGTCGACCTCGATGGACTCGATGACGTGCGGGCGGATCCGGGTGCGCTCGGCGAGCTCGTCGACCGACAGCCCGAGGCGGGTGCGGGCCGCCGCGAGCTGGGGGCCGATGACGGGGTCGGGGGCCGGCTCGGTGCCCGGGTCCGCGATGACCAGCGGCTCGACCGCCTTGCCGGGCCGGGCGATGGGGTGCACGGTCGCGTGGCCGGTCGTGTCGGGCTCGCCGGGCGTGCCCAGCAGGTGCACGGCCGGCCCCTGGTCGACGTCGAGGTCCACGCTGCCGGGGCGGCGCAGCGCCCGCGCCTCGGGCAGGTCGCCCGGGGTCAGGTCGGCGTTGACGGCCTCCTCGTGCAGCGCCGCGGCGCCCAGCGGGGTGGCGGGGTGGTCGCGGGTGACCATGGCGCGCAGGCCGCGCCGCGCCTCCCGCAGGGGTACGGCGAACGCGGCCGGTGCCTTGGGAGCCGCCGGCTCTGGCGTGATGTCCCGAGCCCCTTCGTCGAACGGGTCGGCCGCGTCGACGGTGTCGCCCTCGTTGACAGGGACCTCGTCGACGTCGTGGCCGCGCCCGTGGCCGAACCGGGACACCAGCGTGCCCAGGCCGCCGAGCGGGCTGCGACGCGGAGCACGCTCCGCAGCCTCCTCGAACGAGTCGGTGGGATCGGTGGAGTCGACGGTGGCCGTCGGGTCCGAGAAGTCGACGGAGCCCGTGGACTCCCTGGACTCCTTGGACTCTGTGGACTCTGTGGACTCAGCGGACTCGGCGGCGGTAGCGGAGTCAGGGGTGACGGTGGCGGCCCCGAGCCGGGTCAGCGCCTCGTCGAGCGCACCGGACGGGACCGACGCGCGGGTGGTGAGCCCCAGGGGCACGACCAGTGGTGCGCCGTGCAGCCGCTCGTTCATCCGGGCCGCGCGGCGGCCGGGCGTGTCCAGCCCGTCGAGGGCCCGCTCGACGTGGTGCGGGTGGAAGGCCAGCCGGCCGTCGCGGAACAGGCCCCCGCGGGGCAGCGCCTCGACGCGCGCGACGGCGTCCCAGGGCAGGCCGCGCCACTGCGAGCCGAGCCGGATCCGGACGCCGAGGTCGTCGGCGACCACGAGCGGGGTGCGGGCGTCGAGCAGCGCGGACAGGTGGTAGCCCGCGACGCCGGCGATGATCACGCAGAGCACCCAGTCCAGCGGTGCGGCGTACTGGATCGCGCGCCAGAGGTACGCCACCGCCAGCGCGGACGCCGCCACACCGACGACCGCGGACAGCGCGGCGTTGCGCCGCACGGTCACGGCCTCGGGGGCCGCCTCCAGCGCGGGCGTCTCCACGGCCTCCCCCTGGCCGATCCCAGCGCTGTCAACGCTGTCGAAGTGGTCACCGGGCAGTGCACTCATCTGCTCCCCCTTCACTGCTCGCCCTGCAAGGTCGCGATCACGGAGTCGAGGTCGTCGGGCTTGATCAGCACGTCACGTGCCTTCGAGCCCTCACTGGGGCCGACGACACCGCGGCTCTCCAGGATGTCCATCAGGCGGCCGGCCTTGGCGAAGCCGACCCGCAGCTTGCGCTGCAGCATCGACGTCGAGCCGAACTGCGTCGAGACGACCAGCTCGATGGCCTGGATCACCAGCTCGAGGTCGTCGCCGATGTCGTCGTCGAGCTCGCGCTTGGACTGGGCCGGCGCGGTGACGTCCTCGACGTACGTCGGCGACAGCTGCTCCTTGGTGTGCTTGACGACGTGGGCGATCTCGGCCTCGGTGACCCAGGAGCCCTGCACACGCACGGGTTTCGAGGCACCCATCGGCAGGAACAACCCGTCACCCTGGCCGACCAGCTTCTCGGCGCCGGGCTGGTCGAGGATGACCCGGCTGTCGGCGAGCGACGAGGTCGCGAACGCCAGCCGCGACGGCACGTTGGCCTTGATCAGACCGGTCACCACGTCGACCGACGGCCGCTGCGTCGCCAGCACCAGGTGGATGCCGGCCGCGCGGGCGAGCTGGGTGATCCGGACGACCGCGTCCTCGACGTCGCGCGGGGCGACCATCATCAGGTCGGCGAGCTCGTCGACGACCACCAGGAGATAGGGGTACGGCGCGAGCACGCGCTCGCTGCCGGCCGGCACCTGCACCTTGCCGGCCCGCACCGCCTTGTTGAAGTCGTCGACGTGCCGGAAGCCGAACGCGGCGAGGTCGTCGTAGCGCATGTCCATCTCGCGCACGACCCACTGCAGCGCCTCGGCCGCCTTCTTCGGGTTCGTGATGATCGGCGTGATCAGGTGCGGCACGCCCTCGTAGACGTTGAGCTCCACGCGCTTGGGGTCGACGAGGATCATCCGCACCTCGTCGGGCGTCGAGCGCATCAGCAGCGAGGTGATCATCGAGTTGATGAACGACGACTTGCCGGAGCCGGTGGCGCCGGCGACGAGCAGGTGCGGCATCTTCGCGAGGTTGGCGACCACGAAGCCGCCCTCCACGTCCTTGCCGAGCCCGACGATCATCGGGTGGTGGTCGTTGCGCGCGATCGGGCTGCGCAGCACGTCGCCCAGGGAGACGATCTCCTTGTCGACGTTGGGGATCTCGATGCCGATCGCGGACTTGCCGGGGATCGGCGACAGGATCCGCACGTCGGCCGAGGCGACGGCGTACGCGATGTTCTTGCCGAGCGCGGTGACCTTCTCGACCTTGACCGCGGGGCCGAGCTCGACCTCGTAACGCGTGACGGTCGGGCCACGCATGTAGCCGGTGACCTGTGCGTCGATGTCGAACTGCTCGAGCACCTCGGTCAGCCGGCCGACGACCTCGTCGGACGCCTTGGACCGGGCCTTGTGCGGCGAGCCGGGCTTGAGCAGCTCGTTGGCGGGCAGCGCGTAGGCGATGTCGCCCGACAGCGACAGCTGCTCCACGCGGGCCGGCAGCGGGGTGTGCGGCGGGGCCTCGACCTTCTCCTCGGTCTCCGCGGCCGGGGCGGCCGCTGCGGGCTCGTCAGCTGCGGCGTCCGGCTCGGGGTCCGGTGCGGCCTTCTTGCGCTTGCGTCCGAGCAGCGCGCGCTCCTCGAGCACCGGGCTGTCGTAGGGCAGGTCGCCGCGCTCCGGGTCGATGTCGTCCTCGCCGGCCCTCTTGCGCGAGCGGCGCTTGATCGGAGCGGTGTCCTCGTTGGCGGAGGCATCCTCGTCCACCGGCTGGCGGCCGAGCATGCCGTCGCGCAGCTCGGCGAGGCGCTGAGGCACCTGGTAGAGCGGGGTCGCGGTGATGACGAGTACGCCGAACATCGCGAGCAGCGTGAGCAGCGGGATCACCACGAGCGTGCTGCGCAGCAGGTCGACGAGCAGCGACGCGACCACGAATCCGATCGCGCCGCCGGACTGCTGCAGCGCGGCGATGTCACCCGAGGACGGCTCGGGCATGCCGTTGCCGATGTGGATCAGGCCGAGGACTCCGAACAGCAGCGCGGCCCAGCCGATGACCTGACGGCCGAGCGGGCCGTTGGTCTCGGGGTCGCGCAGGTTGCGCCAGGCGATGAAGCAGAGCAGGAACGGCACGAACCAGCCGACCAGCCCGACCGACCCGTTGACGACCGTCCGGACGGTCTCGGCGAACGACCCGGGCAGCTGCCACCAGACCGCGGCGGCGACCACGACGGCGAGCCCGATGAGGAACAGCCCCGCGCCGTCGCGCCGGTGCTCCGGCTCGAGCTCACGGGCGGTGTGCCCGACCTTGCGCACGCCGGCGCCGATGGCGTGGGCGATGCCCAGCCAGACCGCCGCGATCCCCCGGCCGAGGGCGCCGAAGAACGTGGCAATGGGACCGGTGCCGCTGCGGACCGCCCGGGGCGAGGGACGGGTCGACGTCGACCGCCCCTTCGCGGACGTGCTGCGGGACCGGCTGCCGGACGACCGGGTCTTCGAAGAGCTCGAACGGGTCTTGCTCTTCGACGACGCCGGTGGGGAAGACGTACGGGTCGCCATGGTGACAATCTAGGCGACCGTCACACCCGTCACATGCTTCACACGCCGGGGCCGGGGCTAGAGTCCGGTCGTGAACGACGGCCCGGTCGAGCCGGAGGTGCTGAGCGCCGGGCGGGACCGTACGCGTCCGCCGGTCCCCCGGTCGCTGCTCGTTGCCGTCCTGACGCTCGCCGGCCTCGTCGCGGCGGCGATCTGGCTCGGTCCGACGGTGGCGACGTGGCTGCGCGACACCGCGACCGTGCCGCGGGCCGGGGACATCCCGGTGGCCGACGGCCTCGCCGCGCTGCGCGACGCCGGCCTGAGGGCGGAGGTCCGGGAGCAGCGGTTTCCCTGCTGGCCGCCCGGGTGGGTGGTCGACCAGGAGCCGACGCCCGGTGCTCGCGTCGAGCCGGGCACGACGGTCCACCTGACGGTGACCGACGAGGCGTCCGCCCGCAGCGTCTGCCCGGGCGGCGTGGCCACCCAGAACGACCGGGTGATCGTGCGCCGGTTCATCGGCTTCGCCGAGGACCCGCGGCCCGGCCACGAGCTGCGCTGGGCGGACCGGGTGACGGTGCTGACGCCGCAGGGGCGGAAGGTCGTCCCGGCCGAGGACGTCGAGGACCCCGAGGTCTGGGACTCCCCCGACGGCCCGCTGCTCGCCGGCGCGACCACCCTCGGCTTCAACTGGGTGGTGCAGGCCGCGGAGGAGCGGCGTTGTCCGGGACCGCCGGAGTTCGCGGACCTGCGCCGGCTGGCGGTCTCGGACACCGACCCGACCGGCGCCCCGGACCGCCGGTTCGACGACTGCCGGCCCGGGTCGGCGTTCAGCCTGTACGTCGACACGGACTACCGCATCCACGGCGTGCAGGTCGTCGGGCCCGTCACGCCCGTCAGATGACCCGTCAGATGACCCGTCAGATGACCCGTCAGATGACTCTGAGCAGCCACGGCACCGCGACGAACACCGTCGGCAGCACCAGCACGGCCGCCGCGGCGGCGTACAGCACGACCGCCAGCACGCGGTGCGGCCGCTCGTCGCGCAGCAGCCCGATCCGGGCGGCCACCTCTCCCCCTGTGTCACCCGGGTCGCCAGAGCCGGCGGCGCCCAGCGCGGCCGGCGGCACCGGCGAGCCCACCAGCGCGGCCAGCGCCCGGACCAGCGGCGCCGGCCCGAGGCGGCGCCGCGCGGCGCGGTCGGCCAGCACTTCGACGAGCAGCCGGACCTCGGCCAGCGCCGAGCGGCTGGTCACGAAGCGTGGGAACGCATCGTGCAGCACCGTGAACGCCTCGACCACCAGGTCGTGCCGGGCCCGGATGTGCGCACGCTCGTGGGCCAGCACCGCGGCCAGCGCGTCGTCGTCGAGCCGCTCGCGCGCGCCGGCGGTCACCACCACGCGGGAGCCGGTCACGGCCGGCACGCAGTAGACCATCGGCGCCGCGTGCTCGAGCACCCGCACGCCCGCGTCCTCGGAGCCGAGCAGGTCGACCATCTCCCGGTGGCGTCGCCGGAGCGCGCGCACCCGGGTGCCGACCAGGTGGCCGCTCAGCAGCAGCCGGCCGAGCACGGTGAGCGTGACCACCAGCGCGAGCGCGACCACCACCGGCGGCAGGTCCGGCACGGTCGCCAGCGACAGCCCGGCGCCCAGAGCGGCCAGCACCGCGGCCAGCGCCACGGCCTGCCAGAGCACCATCGCCGCCCGCGGCGCCCGTCGTACGGCGGGAGTCCGGGCGAGCACGGCCGGCGCCGGCCCCGCCAGCACGGCCGCGAGCAGCACCAGCGCGGTCGTGGTCACGCGCGGCCCGAGCGCTCCGTCGCGTTCCCGGACGACTGGCCGGCCTCGAGCGCTGCCAACGCCTCGCGCAACGCCTCACGGTCGGCGGCGCTCGCCTCGCCGACGAACGCGACAAGCGCGGTGCGCCGGTCGTCGCGGGCGAACTCGTCGAGCGCGTCGCGCATGAGCCCCGCGGTCATCTCCTCGCGCGACCCGGCGGCGCGGTAGCGGTAGGCCCGCCCGTCGCGCTGCTGCTCGACGAGCCCCTTGCCCGCCATCCGCTGCAGCACGGTCATCACGGTCGTGTAGGCGCTGTCCCGGCGGCCCGGCCGGGCGGCGAGCGCCGCGTGCACGTCACGCACGGTCCACCAGCCCTCCTCGGGCTCGGCGGACCACAGCACCTCCAGAACGGCGCGTTCGAGCTCTCCCATCCGGGACTTCGGGGCCATGCGAACGAGTCTAAAGACCCTGCCACCGGTTCTACTACATTCCGTAGTATCTACTACAGTGTGTAGTAGTTCCGCCTCTTCTCCCCAGGAGCCCGCGTGGACCCGCTCGACATCGCCCGGTGGCAGTTCGGCATCGTCACCGTCTACCACTTCCTCTTCGTCCCGATCACGATCGGCCTCTCCGCCCTGGTGGCCGGTCTGGAGACCGCGTGGGTGCGCACCCGCAAGGAGAAGTACCTCCGGCTCGCGAAGTTCTTCGGCAAGCTCTTCCTGATCAACTTCGCGATCGGCGTCGTCACCGGCATCGTGCAGGAGTTCCAGTTCGGGATGAACTGGAGCGACTACTCCCGCTTCGTCGGCGATGTCTTCGGCGCCCCGCTCGCGATCGAGGGCCTGCTGGCGTTCTTCCTCGAGTCGACGTTCCTGGGCCTGTGGATCTTCGGCTGGGACCGGCTCCCCCGCGGCCTGCACGCCGCGTGCATGTGGATCGTGCACGTCGGAACGCTGCTGTCGGCGTACTTCATCCTCGCCGCCAACTCCTGGATGCAGCACCCGGTCGGCTTCCGCTACAACGCCGAGACCGGCCGCGCCGAGCTCACCGACTTCTGGGCGGTGCTCACCAACAAAGTGCAGCTGGTGACGTTCCCGCACACGGTGATGGCCTGCTACCTGACCGGCGGCGCGTTCATGCTCGGCGTCGCGCTCTACCTGATGCGGCGCAAGAAGACGCCCGACGAGGACCGGTCGATGTACCGCACCGCCGTGCGCCTCGGCGCCGTCGCCACCCTCATCGGCGGCCTCGGCGTGGCGATCAGCGGCGACGTCCAGGGCAAGATCATGACCGACGTCCAGCCGATGAAGATGGCGGCGGCCGAGGCGCTCTACGACACCGAGCAGCCAGCGGCGTTCTCGGTCTTCACCATCGGGTCGCTCGACGGCTCCGAGGAGAAGTTCGCGATCAAGATCCCGCGCCTGCTGTCCTTCCTCGCCACCGGCACCTGGGACGGCGAGGTGCAGGGCATCAACGAGCTGCGCGAGAAGTACGAGCAGACGTACGGGGAGGACCCGGGCCGCGAGTACTACTCGGCCGGCGACTACACGCCGATCATCCCGGTCACCTACTGGACCTTCCGATTCATGATCGGCGCCGGCATCGCGGCGGTCGCCGGCGCGCTCCTCGCGCTCTGGGGCACGCGCCGCGACCGCGCCCCGACCAGCCGGTGGTGGTTGTGGCTGGCCGTGGCCCTGCCGCTGCTGCCGCTGGCCGCCAACTCGTTCGGCTGGATCTTCACCGAGATGGGCCGCCAGCCGTGGGCGGTGTTCGGCCTGATGACCACGGCCAACGCGGTCTCCCCCGGCGTCAGCGCCGGCGAGATGCTCACCGCGCTGACCAGCTTCACGCTGCTGTACGGCGTGCTCGCGGTCGTCGAGGTGAAGCTCCTGCTGCACCACATCGACAAGGGCGCGGCGCCGTTCGAGGAGCCGCCGAACCCGACCCTGCGCGGCGAGCCCGCCGACGGCGCCGACGCCGACCGGCCGCTCGCCCACGCCTACTGACCCGCTGACCCCGACCAACTGACCCCGACCAACTGACCCGACCAACTGACCCGACACTGACAGGGACTCGACATGGAGCTCACGACCGTCTGGTTCGGCCTCATCGCCGTGCTGTGGATCGGCTACTTCTGCCTGGAGGGGTTCGACTTCGGCGTCGGCATGCTGCTGCCCGTGCTCGCCCGCGACGACCGGGAGCGGCGGGTGCTGATCAACACCATCGGCCCGGTCTGGGACGGCAACGAGGTGTGGGTGCTGGTCGCGGGCGGCGCCACGTTCGCGGCGTTTCCCGAGTGGTACGCGACGCTGTTCAGCGGCTTCTACCTGCCGCTGCTGCTGATCCTGCTCGCGCTGATCGTGCGCGGGCTCGCGTTCGAGTACCGCGCCAAGCGCGACGACGACACCTGGCGCGCCCGCTGGGACCTCGCGATCATCCTCGGCTCGTTCGTGCCGGCGCTGCTGTGGGGCGTCGCCTTCGCCAACATCGTGCGGGGCGTGCCGATCGACGAGAACGCCGAGTACGTGGGCGGTTTCTTCGACCTGCTCTCGCCGTACGCCCTGCTCGGCGGCGTCACCACGCTGCTGCTGTTCCTCACCCACGGCGCGCTGTTCGTCGCCCTCAAGACCGACGGCGACATCCGGCACCGGGCCCGGGCCCTCGCGCTGAAGTCCGGCGTCGCGGCCGCCGTCGCCGCGGTCGGCTTCCTGCTCTGGACGCAGTCGATGACCGGGTCGACCGGGTCGCTGGTGCTGTTCACCGCGGCCGCCCTGGCCCTGGTCGGCGGGCTCGCCGCCGCGACCAAGGCCCGTGAGGGCTGGGCGTTCACCGGCAACTTCGTGGCGATCGGGCTCGCGGTGGCCGGCCTGTTCGCGGCGCTGTTCCCCGACGTGATGCCGTCGTCGCTCGACCCGGCCTGGTCGCTGACCACCACCAACGCCTCGGCCACCGACTACACGCTGACGGTGATGACCTGGGTGGCGGTGTTCTTCACGCCGCTGGTGCTGATGTACCAGGGCTGGACCTACTGGGTGTTCCGCCGCCGCATCGGCGTCCAGCACATCCCGGCCTGATGAAGCCCGTCGACCCGCGGGTCCTTCCTCACCTCCGGCCGGCGCGGTGGGCGCTGGCCGGGGTGGTGGCCGGCAGCACCGCCGGCGGCCTGCTGCTGGTCGCGCAGGCCTTCGCGCTCGCCCGCCTGGTCACCGCGGCTGTCGGCGGCGAGGACCTGACGGGGCCCGGCGCGTGGGTGCTCGCGACGTTCGCGGCCCGTGCGGCCACCGGCTGGCTGACCGACCGTGCGGCGGCCCGCGCGGCCGGCCAGGTCGGTACGGCGCTGCGCGGACGGCTCAGCGAGGCCGCGCTCGCGCTGGGCGGCGGCCCGTCGCGGCACCGCACCGGCGAGCTCACCGTGCTGCTGACCCGGGGCGTCGCGGCCGTCGAGCCCTACCTGACCCGCTACCTGCCCGCCCTCGTGGTGGCCGTGGTGCTGCCGCCCGCGACGCTGCTCGCCATGGCGTGGGTCGACTGGCCGGCTGCGCTGACCGCGGCGGTGACGCTGCCGCTGATCCCGGTGTTCGCCGTGCTCGTCGGCCTGGCCACCCGCGACCGGGCGGACCGCCAGTGGCGGCTGCTGTCCTCGCTGTCCGGCCACTTCGTCGACCTGGTCCGCGGTCTTCCCACGCTCGTCGCCTACAACCGGGCCGCGCTGCAGGGCGACCGGATCCGGGTGGTCACCGCGCGCTACCGCGACGCCACCCTGGCGACGCTCAAGGTCGCGTTCGCCTCGTCGGCGGTGCTCGAGCTGGTCGCGACGCTGTCGGTCGCGCTGGTCGCCGTGCTCGTCGGGCTGCGGCTGGCCACCGGTGGCCTCGACCTCGAGACCGCGCTGGTCGTGCTGCTGCTGGCCCCCGAGGCGTACTGGCCGCTGCGCCGGGTCGGCGCCGAGTTCCATGCCGCCGCGGAGGGCACCGCCACGTTCGAGGCCGCCGACGCCTTGCTGCGCGAGGCGCCGGTCGCCGTACCCCGGGATGGGGACGCGATGGCCGTCGAGGACCTCGTCGTCCGCTACCCCGACCGTGACGTGCCGGCGCTCGACGGCGTCTCCGCGACCTTCCCTTCGCGCGGGCTGACGGCGGTCACCGGCCCGAGCGGCTGCGGGAAGTCCACGCTGCTCGCGGTCCTGCTCGGCCGGCTCTCACCGACCGCGGGCACGGTGACCACGCCCGCCGCGGACCGGATCGCGTGGGTGCCGCAGCGGCCCTGGCTGATGCCGGCCTCCGTGCGCGACAACGTCCGGCTCGGTCGGCCGGACGCCACTGACGCCGAGGTGTGGGCGGCGCTCGAGCAGGTCCGGCTCGCGCACCACGTCGCCACCCTCCCCGGCGGCCTGGACACCGTGCTCGCCGAGGACGGCGCGTCGTTCTCCGCCGGCGAGCGGGCCCGGCTCGCTCTCGCTCGCGTCGTCGTCAGCGACCGGCCCTGGGTGCTGCTGGACGAGCCGACCGCCCACCTCGACGAGGAGACCGAGCAGGTCGTCGCCGAGACCCTGGTGCGGCTGGCGGTCGACCGCGCGGTGGTCGTGGTCGCGCACCGGCCGTCGCTCGTCGCGCTGGCCGACCACGACGTCGCGCTGCCCGCCCCGGCGCCCGCGCCGGCGCCGGAGCACGGACCGATCGCGACGCGGCCGTCGGCCGCCACTCCTGTCTCCACCCCCGCCATCAAGGGGAGTCCCGAGCCCGCGGCGAGCCCGCGCCGCCGGCTCGCGCTGGCCACCCTGCTGGGCGCGCTCGCCGCCGCGTCCGGAGTGGCGCTCACCGCCACGGCGGGCTGGCTGATCGTCCGCGCGGCCGACCAGCCGCCGGTGCTGATGCTGATCCTGGCGATCGTCGGCGTGCGCACGTTCGGCATCGCGCGACCGGTGCTGCGGTACGCCGAACGGCTCGTCGGGCACGCGGCGGCGCTGCGGATGCTCGCGGAGGAGCGCGCGCGGGTGTACGACGACCTGGTCCCGCTCGTGCCGGGCCGCCTCGGGCCGCACCGCGGCGACCTGCTGGCCCGGGTCGTCGACGACGTCGACGCCGTGCTGGACGAGCAGCTGCGCGTGCGACTGCCCGTGCTGACCAGCGCGCTGGTGGTGGCCGGTGCCACGGTGTTCACCGCGCTCGTCTCCCCCGTCGCCGTGCTGCCCGTGCTCGGCTCCGCGCTGGTCGGCGGGGCCGCTGCCCTCGGCCTGTCCTGGTGGACGGCGCGACGCGCGGAGGCGGCGTTCGTCCGGGAGCGTGGTGCGCTGTCGGCGCTCGTCGGCTCGGTGCTGGACGGCGCGCCCGACCTCGTCGCCTGGCAGGCCGCCGGCCGTGCCGCCGACGCCGTCCGCGCCGTCGCGGTCCGGCTCGCCCGAGCAGCCGGACGAGCCGCCGGCGGCGCTGCTCTCGGCCGCGCGGTGGCGACGCTGGCTGCGGGGGTCGGCGTGGTCGCGGTCCTGCACGTCGCGGCCGGCACGACGTCCGGCCCGATGCTCGCCCTGCTCGGCTTGCTCCCGCTTGCGCTCCTGGACGTGCTGCTGCCGCTCGCCGACGCCGGCCAGCTCGCGGTCCGCACCCGGGCCGCGCGCGAGCGGCTGGCCGCGCTCGCCTGCACCGAGCCTGCGGTCACCGACCCGGCCGAGCCGGTCGCCGCGGGTCCCGGCCGCGACCTGGCCGTCGAACGCGTGCACGCGGGCTGGGGCGAGGAGACGGTGCTGCGCGACGTCGACCTGGGTCTCCCCGCGGGCTCACGGGTGGCCGTCGTCGGTCCCTCCGGCTCGGGCAAGTCGACGCTCGTCGCGCTGCTGCTCCGGTTCCTCGACCCGCAGCGCGGCAGCGTGGCGCTGGACGGCCGCCGGCTGGACCGGCTCGCGCTCTCCGACGTACGCGCGCGGATCGGGCTGGTCGACGACGACCCGCACGTGTTCGCCTCGACGCTGCGCGAGAACCTCCGTCTCGCCCGGCCCGGCGCTGACGACGCCGAGCTCCTCGCGGCGCTGGACCGGGCCCGGCTCACGCCGTGGGTCGCACAGCTTCCGGAGGGCCTCGACACGTTCCTCGGCGACGGGCACGCGGACGTCTCCGGCGGCGAGCGCGCCCGCATCGGAGTCGCGCGGGCGCTGCTCGGCGACCGCCGCGTGCTGGTGCTGGACGAGCCGACCGCGCACCTCGACTCGGGCACCGCCGAGGCGCTCGCCGCGGACGTGCTCGGGACGAGTGCGGACGGGCGGTCGGTGGTGTGGGTGACGCACGGTCGCGCCGGCCTCGACCGGGTCGACCGCGTGCTGCGGCTCGGCGACCGGGCGACCGAGCCCTACGTCCCGGCGCTCACCGCCGAGGCGTGATCAGGCCTCGACGACGACCGGGATGATCATCGGCCGGCGCCGGTGCGCGTTGGACACCCAGCGGCCGATGACCCGGCGGATCGTCTGCTGCAGCTGGTAGGTGTCGTCGACGCCCTCCTGCAGCGCGGCGTTGATCGCGTCGATGACCGGCTGCTTGATGTCCTCGAAGACCGTGTCGTCCTCGGCGAAGCCACGGGCGTGGATCTCCGGGCCGGCGGACACCTTCCCGCTGACCGAGTCGACGACCACGATCACCGAGATGAAGCCCTCCTCGCCCAGGATCCGGCGGTCCTTGAGCAGCGACTCCCCGATGTCGCCGACGGACGACCCGTCGACGAAGACGTAACCGCAGTCGACCTTGCCGGCGATCCGGGCCTTGCCGTCGACGAGGTCGATGACCACGCCGTCCTCGGCGATCACGACGTTGTCCCGCTTCACACCGGTCGCGACCGCGAGCTCGCCGTTGGCGCGCAGGTGCCGGATCTCGCCGTGCACCGGCATCACGTTGCGCGGGCGGACGATGTTGTAGCAGTAGAGCAGCTCGCCGGCCGAGGCGTGACCGGAGACGTGCACGAGCGCGTTGCCCTTGTGCACCACGTTGGCGCCCCAGCGCGAGAGCCCGTTGATCACCCGGTAGACGGCGTTCTCGTTGCCGGGAATCAGCGACGAGGCCAGGACGACGGTGTCGCCCTCCTCGATGTGCACGAAGTTGTGGTTGCGCTGCGCGATCCGAGACAGGGCGGAGAGCGGCTCGCCCTGCGACCCGGTGGAGATCAGCACGGTGCGCTCGGGCGGGTACTCGGCGAGCTCCTTGGAGTCGACCAGCGTGTTCGGCGGCACCTTGAGGTAGCCGAGGTCGCGGGCGACGCCCATGTTGCGCACCATCGAGCGACCGACGTAGGCGACCTTGCGGCCGTGCGCCGCCGCCGTGTCCATCACCTGCTGCACGCGGTGCACGTGGGAGGCGAAGCAGGCCACGATGATCCGCTGGTCGCGGGCCTGGTGGAACACCCGGTCGAGGACCGGGCTGATGTCCTTCTCCGAGGTCGTGAAGCCGGGGACCTCCGCGTTGGTGGAGTCGACCATGAAGAGGTCGACGCCCTGCTCGCCGAGGCGGGCGAACGCGCGCAGGTCGGTGATCCGGCCGTCCAGCGGCAGCTGGTCCATCTTGAAGTCGCCGGTGTGCAGCACGGTGCCGGCACCGGTGCGGATCGCGACCGCGAGCGCGTCGGGGATCGAGTGGTTGACGGCCACGAACTCGAGCTCGAACGGCCCGAACCGGATCGTGTCGCCGGCGGCGACGACGTGCTGGGCGGTCTCCTTGAGCCGGTGCTCGCGCAGCTTGGACATCAGCAGCGCCAGCGTCAGCTTCGAGCCGACCAGCGGGATGTCCTGCCGCTCGCGGAGGAGGTACGGCGTCGCGCCGATGTGGTCCTCGTGGCCGTGCGTGAGCACCAGGGCCTCGACCTTGTCGAGCCGGCCGCGGATCGACTCGAAGTCCGGGAGGATCAGGTCCACGCCGGGGTGGTGGTCCTCCGGGAACAGCACGCCGCAGTCGACGAGCAGCAGCCGGCCGTCGTACTCGAAGACGGTCATGTTGCGGCCGACGTCGCCGAGCCCACCGAGCGGGGTGACGCGGAGGCCACCCTTCTTCAGGGGGCCGGGGGCGGTCAGCTCGGGATGGGGGCGGCTCATGCGGTTGTGTTCTCCGAAATGCTCGGGGGCAAAGGTCAGTCCAGCAGCCCGGCGCTGTGCAGCACCGAGCGGATCTCGTCGACCAGCGCGTCGGACGCCGGGACGAGGGGCAGCCGGACGTGCCGGCCGGGCAGCACGCCCAGCAGCTCCAGTCCGGCCTTGGCGGTCATCGCGCCCTGGGCGCGCGTCATGATCACGTCGACCACCGGCACCAGCCGCTTGTAGATGTCCAGCGCGGTCGTCAGGTCGCCGCGCTCCACGGCCTCGACCATCGCGGCGTACTCGCGGCCGGCCACGTGCCCGACCACCGACACCACGCCGGCGGCGCCGTGGGTGAGCCAGGCGAGGTTGAGCACGTCGTCGCCGGAGTAGAGCGCGAGGCCCGTCGACTCCATGATCTTCACGCCCCGGTCGAGGTCGCCGACGGCGTCCTTGACGGCGACGATCCGCTCGTGGCGGGCGACGCGCTCGTAGGTCTCCGGCGCGATCGCGATCGAGGACCGCCCGGGGATGTCGTAGAGCATCACCGGCAGGCCTGCCGCGTCGGCGACGGCCTCGAAGTGCGCGGCCAGGCCCTCCTGGGTCGGCTTGTTGTAGTACGGCGTCACCAGCAGCGTGCCGTCGGCGCCGACCTTCTCGGCCTGCACGGCCAGCTCGACCGAGTGCGCGGTGTTGTTGGTGCCGACACCGGCGACGACCGTCGCGCGGTCACCGACGGCCTCGATGACGGCGCGCAGCAGCCGGCCGTCCTCCTCGGTCGTGGTGGTCGGCGACTCCCCCGTCGTACCGGAGACCACGACGCCGTCGCAGCCGTTGTCCACGAGGTGCTCGGCGACGCGGGCCGCGGACTCGAGGTCCAGCGAGCCGTCGGCGTGGAACGGCGTCACCATCGCCGTCAGCACGCGGCCGAACGGGGCGGGGGCCAGGCTCATGCGGCTCAGGCTATCGGGTCCGGATCGGTGGTCCGCTCCAGCCAGACCCAGCTGTACCCGTCGTGGTCCTCCCGCCGCGTCTCGCGCCACTCGGCGAGGTCGAACTCGGGGTAGTGCGCGTCCCCCTCGGGGCTCATGTGCACCTCGGTCAGCACCTGGTGCGTGGCGTAGCGCATCGCGGCCTCGTAGATCTGAGTCCCGCCGCCGATGATGATGTCCGCCCCGGTCTCGGCGTGGATCTCCCGCCCGATCCGCAGCGCCTCCTCGAGCGACTTCGCCACCAGCACCCCGTCGGCGTGCCACCCCGGCTGCCGCGTGACGACCACGTTGGTCCGGTACGGCAGCGGCCGCCCGATCCCCTCGTACGTCACCCGCCCCATCACCACCGTGTGCCCCTTGGTGGTCTCCCGGAAGTGCTTGAGGTCTTCCGGGATGTGCCACGCCATGTCCCCGTCCCGCCCGATCACCCGGTTGTCGGCGTACGCCGCCACCATCACGATCCTCGGACCCGGACGTCCCCCCTCCCGGACCCCCTCCCGAGCCCCCTGCCCCTGCGGGGCATCCGCGCGAGGGGTCACTAAATCAGCCTCGTCGGCGGCGTGTCGCGGCACAACTGACCCCTCGGTCGCCCCGTCCTCAGGCCCGTTACTGGGAGACGTCATACCGCGATCGGTGCCTTGATCCCCGGGTGCGGGTCGTAGCCCTCGACGCGGATGTGCTCGAGGTCGAAGCCGTCGATGTCGGTGACGGACGGGTCCAGCCACAGCGTGGGCAGGGGCCGCGGCTCGCGGGTCAGCTGCAGGCGCGCCTGGTCGAGGTGGTTGGTGTAGAGGTGCGCGTCGCCGAGCGTGTGCACGAAGTCGCCGACCTCGAGCCCGGTGACCTGGGCGACCATGTGGGTGAGCAGGGCGTACGACGCGATGTTGAACGGTACGCCGAGGAACACGTCGGCCGACCGCTGGTAGAGCTGGCACGACAGCCGGCCCGGTCCGTCCTCCTGCGGCGCGACGTAGAACTGGAAGAACGCGTGGCACGGGGCCAGCGCCATCTGCGGGATGTCGGCGACGTTCCAGGCCGACACGATGTGCCGCCGCGAGTCGGGGTCGCGCTCGAGGTTCTCGATGAGCTGCGCGACCTGGTCGACGTGGTCGCCCGACGGGGTCGGCCACGAGCGCCACTGGTAGCCGTAGACCGGCCCGAGGTCGCCGTCGGCGTCCGCCCACTCGTCCCAGATCGTCACGCCGCGGTCCTGCAGCCACTTGACGTTGGTGTCGCCGCGCAGGAACCACAGCAGCTCGGCGAACACCGACCGGGTGTGGATCTTCTTCGTGGTGACCAGCGGGAAGCCCGCGCGCAGGTCGAACCGCATCTGGTGGCCGAAGACGCTGAGCGTGCCGGTGCCGGTGCGGTCGCCCTTCGCGACGCCCTCGTCGAGGATCCGCTGCATCAGGTCGAGGTAGGGCTGCACGGGGCCAGACTATCCGCGGCTGCGCGGGCTCTTCGTCGCCACGCCGCCGCCCGGACCGCTCCCGTGGTCTGCGAGGATCGGGCGTCATGAGCACCCCCACCGCGGACGTCTCGGTCCGGGTCGCCTGGACCGACGACGCCGAGGCGATCGCCGCCGTCCAGGTGCGCGCCTGGCGGCAGGAGTACGCCGGCCTGCTGCCCGCCGAGGTGCTCGACGCGCTCGACCCGGACCAGTTCGCCGAGGCGTGGCGCGGCTCGATGCAGGCGCCGAAGGACGCGCGCAACCGGGTGCTGGTCGCCCTGGAGCGCAACACCGTGCGCGGCTTCGCCGTGACCGGTCCCGCCCAGGACCCCGACCGCGACCCGATCGCCGACGGCGAGATCGCCGAGCTCACCGTCGACCCCGACCACACCCACCAGGGCCACGGGTCTCGCCTCGTCCAGGCGAGCGCCGAGACGCTCAAGGCGGACAAGTTCACCCACGCCGTCATCTGGCTGGCCAGCACCGACGACGACCGGCGGGCCTTCCTGGCCGGCGCCGGGTGGGACGCCGACGGCGCTCACCGCGAGCTCGACCTGCACGGCGACGGCTCCGTCCGGGTCAAGCAGATCCGGCTGCACACCGACCTGAGCGACGTCTGAGGCTCCGTCCGACCGGCCTGACCTCGTCCCTGACCTCGGGGACGTTTGCGCTCCCGCACCTCGGGGCAACCATCCGGCGGCGCCGTACGTCTATCTGGTGTACGACGCCCGCCGTCACTCGGGTGCCAGGAGAAGGAGCCGCTCATGCTCGGTCCGCTGCCGGTTCTGTACAAGGTCGCCGTCGTGGTCGTGGCGGTCGCTGTCTCCCTCGTGGCGGGCGTCTGGCTGGCGGCCTCCGCCCGCGTGCCCACGCCGACCGGCACCGGCGTCCTGGTCGGGCTCGTGCTGGGCGTGCTGTCCGCGACCGCCCTCGTGCACCAGCAGCACCGGACCGGCTCGTAACCTTGGGCGGGTGACCGCCTCCGCCCTCCCCGCCGGCGAGCGCGCGGCCATCGTGCGCGACGGCGTCGCCGTGGGCGTCGCCACCGGCGCGTACGGCGTCTCGTTCGGCGCCATCTCCGTGGCCGCCGGACTCGACGTCTGGCAGACCTGCGCGCTGTCCCTCCTGGTCTTCACCGGTGCGTCGCAGTTCGCGCTGATCGGCGTGGTCGGTGCCGGGGGCGCCCCGATGTCGGGCGCGGTGACCGCGCTGCTGCTCGGCACCCGCAACACGCTGTACGGGCTGAAGCTCGCGGCGCTGCTCGACTGGCGCGGCTGGCGCCGGCTCGTCGGTGCCCAGCTGGTGATCGACGAGTCGACCGCGATGGCGGTCAACCGCGACTCGACCGAGGCGGCACGGGTGGGCTTCCTGAGCACCGGGATCTCGGTGTTCGTGCTGTGGAACCTCGCCACCGCGATCGGCGCGGTCGCCGGCAACGCCATCGGCGACCCACGGACCTACGGCCTCGACGCCGCCGTCGGCGCGGCGTTCCTCGCCCTGCTCTGGCCGCGGCTGAGCGACCGGCGCAACCAGCTCGTCGCGCTCCTCGGCGCGGCCGTGGCTCTGGCGCTCAACCCGTTCACCCCGGCCGGCGTACCCGTGATCGCCGCCGGCGGCGTCGCCCTGCTGGCCGGCATCTTCAGCCGGCGGCCGGACCCGACGGAGTACCCCGAGCCGCCCCGCGGCCACGGTGGCCCCTTCCATGAGGAGGCCGACCGGTGAGCGCGCTCTGGGTCGCGGTGATCGTCACCGCCGTCGGCTGCTACCTGCTCAAGCTGGCCGGCCTGTCGGTGCCGCAGGCGGTCCTCGAGCACCCGGTGGCGGAGCGGGTGGCCGACCTGCTGCCGGTCGCGCTGCTGGCCGCGCTCGTGGCGATCCAGGTCTTCGCGGACGGTCCCGACCTCGTCATCGACGCCCGGCTGGCCGGACTGGCCGTGGCGGTCGTGGCGCTGCTGCTCCGCGCGCCGTTCCTCGTGGTGGTCCTGCTCGCGGCCGGGACCGCCGCGCTGCTCCGCCTGCTCGTCTGACCGGCCCGTTTTCCACAGGACCGCCCACGCGAAACCGGCACCAACCACGTGAAGTTTCGCGTGGTTGGTGCCGGTTTCCCAGCAGCCGGTGGTAAACCGACGGCCGCCGCTCAGGCCTGGACGCGGCCGAGCACGGCCTGGACCTCCGCCGCCGTCGTGGCCGACCGGAGCCGCTCCACCTGCGCCTCGTCGAGGAAGGTCTCGGCGATCGGCGCCAGCAGCTTCATGTGGTCGTCGCCCGCGCCGGCGATGCCGATCACGAACTCCACCTGCTTGCCGTTCCAGTCGAGCCCGTCGGGGTAGCGCACGAACGAGATCGCCGTACGCCGGATCGAGGACTTCGACTCGTTGGTGCCGTGCGGGATCGCGAGCAGGTTGCCCATGTAGGTCGACACGGACTTCTCCCGCTCGTGCATCGCCGCGACGTAGTCGCTGCCGACGGCGCCCGCGGCGACCAGCAGCTCGCCGGCCTCGGTGATGGCGTCGTCGCGGGTCCGGGCGGTGCCGTTCAGCACGACCGACTCGGCCGCGAGCACGTGCCCGCCGTCGCCGGTCGGCGGCTCCGCCGGCGCCGCCGACGACTCAACCGGGGCCTCGGCGGCCGCGGCGCCGTCGCCCTCGTTGGTACGGCGGATCAGCTCGACGATCTCGTCGTAGCGGGGGCTGTCCATGAAGTTCTCCACCGACACGTGGAGGGCGGAGCCGGACCGCTGCTTGGCGCGCTCGGTGAGGTCCTGGTGGGTGACCACCACGTCCCACTCGTCGTTCAGGTTCGAGATCGCCTTGTTGACCACGGTGACCTCGTCGTGGCCGGCGGCCTGGATCTTTCGCCGCAGCACCGACGCGCCCATGGCGGACGAGCCCATCCCGGCGTCGCAGGCGAACACGATCTTGCTGATCGGACGGGTCAGCGTCGCCGTACCACCGCCACTGCTGAGCACGGAGGAGGCGACCGACTGCTTGCCCTTCATGTGCTCCATGTCGGAGGTCGCGGCGACCAGGTCGCCCTCGGAGCCCCGGTCGAGCTTCAGCAGGAACGACGCGACCAGGAAGCTCACGGTCGCGGCGAGCACGACGGAGAGCGTCACGCCGAGCAGTGAGGTGGCCGGCGCCTGCAGCCACACCGCGATGATCGAGCCCGGGGCGGCCGGAGCACGCAGGCCGGAGTCGAAGACCAGGTTGGTGGCCACGCCGGTCATGCCGCCGAGGATGACCGCGGCGAGCAGCTTGGGCTTCATCAGCACGTACGGGAAGTAGATCTCGTGGATGCCACCCAGGAACTGGATGACCATCGCGCCGGGAGCGGACGCCTTGGCCAGGCCCTTGCCGAACAGCGCGAAGGCGAGCAGCACGCCGAAGCCGGGGCCGGGGTTGGCCTCGATCAGGAACAGGATCGACTGGCCGTCGCGGACCGCCTCCTGGGTCCCGAGCGGGGTGAACACGCCGTGGTTGATCGCGTTGTTCAGGAAGAGGATCTTGGCCGGCTCCACGAAGATCGAGGTCAGCGGGAGCAGGGAGTTGTCGACCAGGAAGTCGACGACGTTCTCGGCCAGCGTGGAGAACGCGCTCACGAACGGACCGGCGATCAGGAACCCGAGGATCGCGAGGATCATGCCCCAGATGCCGGCGGCGAAGTTGTTGACGAGCATCTCGAAACCGGGCCGGATCTTGCCGTCCCACAGCGCGTCGATCTTCTTCATCGACCAGCCGCCGAGCGGGCCCATGATCATCGCGCCCAGGAACATCGGCACCTCGGCGCCGGTGATCGCACCCATCGTGGCGATCGCGCCGACCACGCCGCCGCGGACGTTGTCGTCGTACATCATCCGGCCGCCGGTGTAGCCGATCAGGATCGGCAGCAGGTAGGTGATCATCGGGCCGACGATGCCGGGCTGGTCCGCGCCCGAGCCCCAGGCACCGAGCTGCTCGACGAAGCCGTAGCCGCCCCGGTAGCCGAAGATCTTGTCGCCGATCAGCGTGATCCAGCCGACCTCGATGAACAGGGCCGTGATGAGGCCCCATGCGATGAACGCTCCGATGTTCGGCAGGACCATGTTGGAGAGGAACGTGCCGAACTTCTGCACACGTACCCGGGCGCCCGTCCGCGGCGCCGCCTTCTCGGTGGTTGCTGTGGCCATCTGAACCCTTCCAGAGACGCTCTGGCGTGACCCTCATCACCAGATTGACGGCAGTCTTACGCATGAACGGGCACATTGCCAAGCATTCGGGCAGAAAAACTGTGTCCGTTTGTGTGGTAATCGCTGCGGAACCTCGCTAGGGTCGGGCTCAGGCCGCCCCGATCCGGCCCCGAAACCAGCCGAATCCGGTGGAGATCCACCCGAATCCACGTCGGGACCTCCGGATCCCGCAGACAGCCCCCGAAATGCCCGCCTCACCGCCCGTCGAAAGGACCCCCGAATGAAGGCGCTCCGCTTCTACGCTCCCGAGGACGTCCGGCTCGAGGACGTGCCGGAGCCCGAGTGCGGACCCGACGAGGTCAAGCTCAAGGTCAAGAACTGCTCCACGTGCGGCACGGACGTGAAGATCTTCTACAACGGCCACCAGAACCTCACTCCCCCGCGGATCACCGGACACGAGATCGCCGGCGAGGTGGTCGAGGTCGGCGCGGACGTGAACGCGACGTACGGCACCGACTGGAAGGTCGGCGACCGGGCCCAGGTGATCGCGGCCGTGCCGTGCGGCGAGTGCCACGAGTGCCGCAAGGGCTGGATGGCGGTCTGCCAGAACCAGACGTCGGTCGGCTACCAGTACGACGGCGGCTTCGCGGAGTACATGATCGTCCCGCGCCAGGTCCTCAAGGTCGACGGCCTCAACCGGATCCCGGACAACGTCGGGTACGACGAGGCCTCCGCGGCCGAGCCGTTCGCCTGCGCGATCAACGCCCAGGAGTTGCTCGGCATCGAGGAGGGCGACACCGTCGTGGTGTTCGGCGCCGGCCCGATCGGCTGCATGCACATCCGCATCGCCCGCGGCGTACACAAGTCCGGGCCGGTCTACCTCGTCGACGTCAACGCCGACCGGCTCAAGATGTCGGCCGAGGCTGTCCAGCCGGACGAGACCATCAACGGCTCCGAGGTCGACGTGGTGCAGCGCGTGATGGAGCTGACCGGCGGCCGCGGCGCCGACGTGATCATCACGGCCACCGCCGCCAACGTCACGCAGGAGCAGGCGATCTCGATGGCCGCCCGCAACGGCCGGATCTCGTTCTTCGGCGGGCTGCCGAAGACCGACCCGTACATCAAGTGCGACTCCAACCTCGTGCACTACCGGCAGCTGCACATCCACGGCGCCAACGGGTCGGCGCCCGAGCACAACAAGCGCGCGCTGGAGTACATCTCCACCGGCCAGGTTCCGGTCAAGGACCTGATCACCCGGCACATCCCGCTCGACGACGTGCTCGAGGCCTTCCAGATCGTGAAGAACGGCGAGGCGATCAAGGTCACCGTCGAGCCGTGACCGACCGCGTCGGTCACGGCGTCCGACGGGGAGGTTGAGCGAGCCCCCCAGCCGAGCCTGCGAGGCCGTGACGGGCGCGTCGAAACCGGGCGTCCCACGTCGTCGATTGGTCACAGACCGCAGGATGTCGTGTCCGTTTCTTGCGGTTGGGGACCAAACCGCAAGCCGCCCCGCGCCGATGTAGCGTGCGCGCCATGACCGATCCGACGCCGGTGGAGCACTCCTGCTGCGCTCCGGCGCTGCCCCGACCGGACGGCCGGGAGCAGGCCGAGCTCGCCTCACCGGCGTCGGGTCCTCGGGACCGGTCGGGCCAGAGGCCCGAGCTCGACCTCGTCGAGCTGGACGGCGGGACGTTCGCGATGGGCGACCCGTTCGGCGAGGGCTACCCGGCCGACGGCGAGACGCCGGTCCACGACGTCACGCTGGCGCCGTACCGCATCGCGGCGACGACGGTGACCAACGCCGAGTTCGCGCGGTTCGTCGAGGCGACCGGGCACGTCACCGACGCGGAGAAGTTCGGCGTCTCGGCCGTGTTCCACCTCGCCGTCGCCGCGCGCGACGACGAGATCCTCGGCCGCGTGGGCGCGGCGCCGTGGTGGCTCGCCGTGCGCGGCGCCGACTGGCGGCACCCGGAGGGCTCGCGGTCCGGGATCGACGACAAGGCCGACCACCCGGTCGTGCACGTCTCCTGGGACGACGCGACCGCCTACTGCGCGTGGGCCGGGACGAGGCTGCCGACCGAGGCGGAGTGGGAGTACGCCGCACGAGGCGGCCTTCGGGGCGCGCGGTTCGCGTGGGGCGACGACCTGACGCCCGGCGGCGCGTGGCGGTGCAACATCTGGCAGGGCACGTTCCCCACGCAGAACACGCTCGACGACGGCTACCTCACCACGGCGCCGGTGCGGTCGTTCCCGGCCAACGGCTTCGGGCTTCACGAGACGTCCGGCAACGTGTGGGAGTGGTGCGCGGACTGGTTCTCCCCCACGACGTATTGCGACCATCCCGACGGCGGCTCGCCCGACACCGGCACCCAGCGGGTGATGCGAGGCGGCTCGTTCCTGTGCCACGACAGCTACTGCCACCGCTACCGGGTGGCCGCGCGCTCTGCGAACACTCCCGACTCGACCGCCGCGAACATCGGCTTCCGCGTGGCCCGCTGACAGTCCAGCGACGGCCGCGCCGAGGTCAGCCGTGCCCCAGCATCCGGCTGACCTCGGCGGTGACCCGCAGCAGGTCGGGCACGAGCTCCGCGACCCGCTCCTCGTCGAGCCGACTCGTCGGCCCGGTGATCGAGATCGTCGCCGCGATCGAGCCGTCCGAGCGGCGGACCGGTGCGGCGACGGTGTTCACGCCCGGAATGGTCTCCTCGAACGCGCTGGCCCAGCCCTGCTCGCGGCACTGCCGGACCGACGCGATGAACTCGTCCGCGGCCGGCGGCGCCACCGGGTCGACCTGGGACGGCCGATGCGCGCGGATGATCCGCTCGACCTCGTCGTCCGGCAGGTCGGCGAGCAGCACCCGACTCGGCGCACCCGCCCACAGCGGCAGCGCCTTCCCGATCTCGAAGGTCCGACGCAGCTCCGAGCGGCTCTCCACCTGGTCGATGTGCAGCAGCTCCTCACCCACCCGCACGGAGAGCCCGACGGTCTCCCCGGTCAGGTCGCGCAGCGTGGTCATCGGCACGGACGCGAGAGCGCGCAGGTCGATCCGGCGCTGGTACGCCGTCCCGAGCACGAGCGTCAGCGGCCCGAGTCCGTAGCGCCGCGACGACGGGTCCTGCACGGCCAGCCCGGTCTCCACCAGTGCGGCCAGCATCCGCTGCGCGGCGCTCTTGGACACGTCGACCTGCGCGGCCAGCTCCCGCACCGTCAGGTCCTCGTCGGACCGGGCCAGGGTGTCCAGCAGCCCGACCACCCGACGTACGCTCTCGCTCATCTCGCCATCCCCGGGGAACTTATCTAGAGTATTCCAGTCATATTTGACAGGACAGCAGCTCCGCCACCATGCTTTGTCCCGGTGTACGGCAGAGTGTCCCTGATATCGGGACGATAACAGATCTCGGGAGTGAACATGCGCAGGAAAGTCGTGATCGACAGCGGCGAGGCCTCGGACGCCTCGATCCGCCAGGTCGCCGCCGCGAGCCTGATCGGCTCGGTCGTCGAGTGGTACGACTTCTTCCTCTACGGGACCATGGCCGCGCTGGTCTTCAACGCGGAGTTCTTCCCGGCCTTCGACCCCGTCACCGGCACCATCGCGGCGTTCGCGACCTTCGCGGCCGGCTTCATCACCCGGCCGTTCGGCGGGGTGGTCTTCGGCCACCTCGGTGACCGGCTGGGCCGCAAGCCGATGCTGGTCGTGACGATGATGATCATGGGCCTCTCGACGTTCGCGATGGGCCTGCTGCCGACGTACGAGACCCTCGGCGTCGCCGCACCGGTGCTGCTGGTCGCACTGCGGATGCTGCAGGGCATCGGCCTCGGCGGCGAGTGGGGCGGCGCGGTGCTGCTCTGCGTCGAGCACTCCCCCAAGCGGCACCGCGGCTGGTACGCCTCCTGGCCGCAGCTCGGTGTCCCGATCGGCCTGCTGCTCTCCACCGGCTCGGTGAAGGGTCTCGGCCTGCTCGGCGAGGATGCGCTGGTCGAGTACGCCTGGCGGATCCCGTTCCTGGCCAGCATCGTGCTGGTCGCGATCGGCCTGTTCATCCGGCTGCGGATCTCGGAGCCGCCGGCGTTCCGCACGCTCGTCGAGCACGACAACCGGGCCAAGATGCCGCTGCTCGAGGTGGTCCGCCGCCACCCCAAGGTCACCCTGCTCGCGATGGGCGCCCGGATCAGCGAGAGCGTGACGTTCAACGTCTACAACGCCTTCCTGGTCACCTACGTCGTCACCGTTCTCGGGCTGCCGAACAGCCTGGCCCTCAACGCGCTGCTCGTCGCGGCGGTCGTCGGCTTCGGAGTCATCCTGCTGTCGGCATCGATCTCCGACCGCATCGGCCGCCGACCGGTGTACGCCGCCGGGGCAGGTCTCGCGTTCGTCTCGGCGTTCCCGATCTTCGCCGCCATCAACACCGGCTCCCAGCTCTGGATCACGATCGCGGTCATCGTCGGCTGGGGCCTGGCGGCCTGCACGATGTTCGGCCCCGAGGGCGTGTTCTTCGCCGAGCTGTTCCCGACGCGGGTCCGCTACAGCGGCATGTCGACCGTCTACCAGCTCGGCGTCCTGCCGTCCGGAGCCGTCGCGCCGCTGATCTGCACCACGCTGGTGGCCTGGGCGGGCGGCTCGTCCTGGCCCGCCGCGGTCTACGTGATGGCGATGGCCGCGATCACCCTCGTCTCGCTCGCGCTGCTGCCCGAGACGTTCCGCCGCGAGCTGCACGGCCAGGACCACCAGGGCGAGGCCGCGATCGACGACTCCCTCACGGAGGTGGGCGCGTGACCTCCCGCGACGACATTCGGCGGACCCGGCCCGACGTCGTGGTCGTCCTCGCCGACGACATGGGCTACTCCGACATCGGCTGCTTCGGCGGCGAGATCGAGACGCCGAACATCGACCGGATCGGCCGCGAGGGTGTGCGGCTCACGCAGTTCTACAACACCGCGCGCTGCAGCCCGTCCCGCGCGTCACTGATGACCGGCCTGCACCCGCACCAGGTCGGCGTCGGCATCCTCAACTTCGACGACTCCCCCGACGGCTACCCCGGCGACCTCGCCGAGGAGTCCGTGACGATCGCCGAGGCGCTCAAGGGTGCCGGCTACGCGACGTACCTCTCCGGCAAGTGGCACCTCTCCAGCGACATGGAGACGCCCAACGCCAGCTGGCCGACGCGGCGCGGCTTCGACCGGTTCTTCGGCACGCTCGAGGGCGCCGGCAGCTTCTACCAGCCGCGCACGCTGACGGACCAGGAGACGAACGTCGAGGAGCTCGGCGAGCGGCCCGAATGGTTCTACACCGACGCGATCAGCGAGCACGCCGTCCAGTTCGTCGAGGAGCACGACCGCGACCGGCACGACGACCCGTTCTTCCTCTACCTCGCCTACACCGCGCCGCACTGGCCGCTGCACGCCAGCGAGGAGGACATCGCGAAGTACGACGGCCGCTTCGACGCCGGCTGGGACCGGCTCCGCGAGGAGCGGCTCGAGCGGCTGGTCAAGGAAGGGCTGCTCGACGGCGACACCGAGCTCGCCGCCCGCGACCCGCGCGTGCCGGCGTGGGAGGACGTGCCGGACAAGGACTGGGAGACCCGGCGGATGGAGGTGTACGCCGCACAGGTCCACCGCATGGACCAGGGCGTCGGCGACCTCCTCGCGACGCTCGAGCGCCTGGGCCGGCTCGACAACACGCTCATCGTGTTCCTCTCCGACAACGGCGGCTGCGCCGAGGAGATGCCACCGGACTCGGTGAAGGACTTCGTCACCGCGTTCGTGCCGCTCAAGGAGCGCACCCGCGAGGGCGACACCGTCGTGCCCGGCAACGTCCCCGGCCTCATGCCGGGCAGCGAGGCGACGTACCAGAGCTACGGCCGGTCCTGGGCGCACCTGTCCAACACGCCGTTCCGGGAGTACAAGCACTGGGTGCACGAGGGCGGCATCGCCACGCCCCTGCTGGTGCGCTGGCCCGAAGGCATCGACGCGTCGGTGCAGCCCGTGCTCGACCGGCCGTTCCAGCTCGTCGACGTGCTGCCGACCGTGCTCGACGCGGCAGGTGCGTCGTACCCGAGCAGCCGCGGGGACGTGCCGGTTCCGCCGCCGGAGGGCCGCTCGATGCTGGAGGCGCTGCGCGGCGGCGACGTGCCCGACCGCGACCTGTTCTGGGAGCACGAGGGCAACTCCGCGGTGCGCTCCGGGCGCTGGAAGCTCGTGCGCAAGCACGGCCAGGACTGGGCGCTGTTCGACATCGCCACCGACCGGACCGAGCAGCACGACCTCGCGGCCGAGCACCTGGACCTGGTCGCCGACCTGGCGCGGCGGTACGACGCGTGGGCGGAGCGGTGCGGGGTCATCCCGCGCCAGGTGGTGCTCGACCTCTACGCGCGGCGCGGCAAGGGCCTGCCGCCCGAGTAGTCCCGGGCGCTAGGAGGCGCCGATGTCGACCCGGCCGTCGACGATCGGCCAGAACGGGTTGTGCGCGATCTCCCAGAGGTGGCCGTCGGGGTCGGCGAAGTAGCCGGAGTAGCCGCCCCACTCGGTGGCCTCGGCCGGCTTCACGATCGTGCCGCCGACCTCGCGCACGTGGGCGAAGGCACGGTCGACGGCGTCGACGGAGTCGAGGTTGATCGCCAGCGTGATCCCGCGGTAGGTGGGCTGCTGGTCGGCCGGCACCGGCTCCACGGCCGTGTCCTCGGCCAGCGCGGCGTAGCCGAACAGGCCGACCCACGAGCCGGACGTGCGGAACCAGGTGATGCCCTCGGCCTGGTCACCGCGCTGCTCCCAGCCGAGGTCGCGGTAGAACTGCGCGGACCGGTCGAGGTCGGTGACGCCGAGGGTGACGATCGTGAAGTTGGCAGGAACGTCGCTGGGCATGCGCGCATCCTGCCGTGCCGCAGCGACACTGGCGAGGGGACACGGGCGAGGGGTCAGCTGTGCCGCGACACGCCGCCCAGGTGGCTGATTTAGTGACCCCTCGGCATTCCGTGAAAACGGAGGTTGCGCGGTCCCGATCTCAGACTTGTTGGTACCGACGGGTCAGTTGTGCAGGTGCCCGTCCCTGCGGGCCAGGACGCCGAGGGGTCACTACTTCAGCCTCGTCGACGGCGTGTCGCTGCACAACTGACCCCTCGGCCGACATTCCACGCCTGACCTCGACGTGCACGCGCGACGTCCGGACGAGTGGGTGGTGGCCTCTGCAGGCAGATACAGACGAGGGGCCGCCACAGCGCGGGTGACGGCCCCTCTTCCCCTGGGTGGGTTCTGGAGGGAGCCCGCCTGGGAGGAACGGGCTCACCGTCAAGGGTGGCTTTTCAAAACCGCTCACGGAACCTCTCCGTGGGTGCAGGTTCGTGCGTTGCAGAAGCCTGCAAGTTGGGACGCCGGTCCACATCGTGAGCGGGGGCGTCCGCTCAGCGGTCGGTCAGCGGTTCTCCTGCTTGTGCAGCTCGATCGCGTGCCGGGCGGCGGCGCGGGCGCGGCTGCGGTCGCCGGCGGCGTCGTAGGCCAGCGAGAGGCGGTACCAGGCCTGCCAGCGGTCGGGCTCGGCCTCGGCCTCCTCGCGCACCTTCGCGAAGTGCGCGTCGGCGGCGCCGCGGTCGACGCGGCCGGACGGGCGGCGGGGCAGGTCGGCCAGCTCGGCGACGGGCAGGCCGCCCTCGCGCTCGAGCTCCTCGGTCAGCCGCGCGCACTGGCGGCCGAACCACAGCTCGCGCAGCACCAGCGCGAGGCCGAGCAGTGGGATGACCAGCACGGCGAGGCCGAGGAAGACGCCGACGGCGCCGCCGGTGCGGACCATCGCGGCGCCCTTGAGCATCGTGATCACCGCGTAGAACACGACGAGCACCACGAGCAGGGCGATCGTCGCCTTGAGCATCGGGCGCATCAGGACAGCCCGAGGTAGGCCTCGAGCCCGACGGTCAGACCCGGGTGGGCCGCGACCTTCCGCAGCCCGAGCAGCACGCCGGGCGTGAACGACACCCGGTCGAGCGAGTCGTGCCGGATCGTCAGCGTCTCCCCCAGCCCGCCGAGGACGACCTCCTGGTGCGCGACGAGCCCGCGGATGCGCAGACCGTGCACCCGGATCCCGTCGACGTCGGCGCCACGCGCGCCGTCGAGCGCGGTCGTGGTCGCGTCGGGCACCGGGCCGACACCGGCCTCGGCGCGGGCGGCGGCGATGAGCTTGGCCGTGCGGGTCGCCGTACCCGAGGGAGCGTCGGCCTTGTCGGGGTGGTGCAGCTCGACGACCTCGACGGACTCGAAGTACGGCGCCGCCTCCGCGGCGAAGCGCATCATCAGCACGGCGCCGATCGAGAAGTTCGGGGCGACGAGCACGCCGGTGGCGGGACTGTCGGCGAGCCAGCCGCGCAGCGTGTCGAGCCGGGCGTCGTCGAAGCCGGTGGTGCCGACGACGGCGTGGATGCCGTGAGTGACGCAGTGCTTCAGGTTGTCCATCACGACGTCGGGGTGGGTGAAGTCGACGACCGCCTCGACCCCGCGCTCGGTGAGGGAGGCGAGGTCGTCGCTGTCGTCGTCGGTGTCGACCCGGGCGACCAGCTCGAGGTCGTCCGCCGCCTCGACGGCCTTGCAGACCTCGCGGCCGACCTTGCCCTTGGCGCCCAGGACCCCAACCCGCATGCTCGCTGCCACGCGACCAGCGTAGGGGTCGACCCACGTGGTCCCGGCGTCGGCCCGAGCGCCGGATGGTCGGCCGCCGCCTTATCTTGACCGATTGAAGTCTGTGACCTAATGTGAGTAGACATAAGTTTCAGACCTGATGGGAGACCGGCATGGCATCCCGCTCGACGGACCCGGACCCGCGGGTGACCGTGCTGACCCTCGACCAGCGCCGGAGCCAGACGGCCGACGACGCCGTGCCGGCCCTGCTCGAGGACCTCGCGGACCTCGAGGGCGACCTGCTGCGACCGTTCCAGCGCACGGCCGGCGACGAGGTCCAGGCGGTGCTCGACGACCCGGAGCCCGCCGTCGAGGTGGTCGCGAGGCTGCTGCGGTCCGGCCTCTGGTACATCGGGATCGGGGTCGGGACCGTGCGCACTCCCCTGCCCGCCGAGACACGGGCGGGCACCGGGGAGGCGTTCGTCGCCGCGCGGGACGCCGTCACCAGGGCGAAGACCGAGGTCCACCGGCTCGCCGTCGTGTCGCGTCCCGACCGGCCCGAGGCCGAGGCCCTCGAGACCGTGCTGGGCCTGTGGGCCGGCGTGCTCGAACGCCGTACCCCCGGCGGCTGGGAGGTGTACGACCTGCTGGCCGAGGGACTGTCGTACGCCGAGACCGGCGCGCGCCTGGGCATCAGCCAGTCCGCGGTGTCGCAGCGGGCGCGCGCGGCCGGCATCGTCGACGAGCGGCGCGCCCGGTCGCTGGCGTCGGAGCTGTGGGGCAGGCTGCTCTCGTGACCACCCTCGCCGTGATCTCCGCGCTGGCCGCGACGCTGGCGGCTTCGGGCTGCGCCGCCGCCTGGCTGCTGCCCGAGGGCCCCGGGCGTGACACCGGCGTGCTCGCGCTCGTGGTCGGCACCGCCGCCCTGGCCCTGGTGGCCGTGGTGCCGGGCCCCGTCGCGGACGAGGGCGAGGCGCTCAGATGGGTGCTCCCGATCGTGCTGGCGCCGGTCGGCGCGCTCGGCGGCGGGCCGGTCACCGCCCTCGTGCTGCGCCTCGTCGACCGCGAGGGCCCGAGGACCAACGGGGCCGGCGAGGTCGAGCAGGCGGCGCAGGTGCTCCGCGGCGGCGCCTGGATCGGCGTCTTCGAGCGCACCGGCATCCTCGCCGCACTGCTCGCCGGCTGGCCCGAAGGCATCGCGGTGGTGCTGGGCCTCAAGGGCCTCGGCCGCTACTCCGAGCTCAAGACCGGCGACCAGTCGACCGAGACACCCAGGGCGACCGGGGCCGGCCACGGCGTCGCCGAGCGGTTCATCATCGGCACGTTCAGCAGCGTGCTGTGGGCGGCCGGATGCGCGGGGGCGCTGATCGGGCTGGTGCCCTGACCCAGGTTGGTGCACCTGCACCATGCGCCGCGGACGCCGTATCCCCGAACGTCGAGGCATGACGACCACGACCTCGACAACCCCCACCCATACCGGGCGTCTCGACCCACCACTGTCGCGCGCCGCCCGGGTCGGCACCGGCCTCTGCCTGGTCCTCGCGGGGCTGACCAACGGCCTCGGCCAGTACCTCGGCGAGCTCCTGATGCCGGACCTCGCCGACTTCACCGCCCAGATCCGATGGGGTGCCGCGCACCCTGCCGTCCACGTGGCCGAGCAGACCGCGCTCCTGGTGAGCATGCTCGTGCTGCCGCTCGGCCTCCTCGGCCTCGCTGCCCTCACGCGCTGGGCGGCGCCCCGCCTCACCGCGGCCGGCCTGCTGCTCATGCTCTGGGGCATGTGGGGCTTCCACAACGTCGTGGCGCTCGGGTACGCCGCCGGCGTGGTCGCGCCGGGCGCGATCGGGACCGACCAGGGGGCCCGGCTCAACGAGGGCTACCTCGACCACGTGGGCACGACCCTGACCGCGCTGCTGCCGCATCTCGTCGGGTCGTTCCTCGGCCTGCTGCTGCTCGCGCTGGCGGGGCTCCGCGGTCGCGCGCTGCCCCGCGTGCCGCTGGCGCTCCTGGTCGTCTTCCTGGTCTGGGACTTCCTGCTGCCGACGGCCGGCCCGCTCGAGCCGCACCTGCTGCTGGCGGTGTCGCTGTGCTGGCTCGGCGTCCACGTGCTGCGGATGCCGCAGGCCCGCTGGCGGAACCCGGGACAGGAGGGACTTGCCACCTGATACTGGCCGTGTGAGACCCGCCCCGACGCTCGCCGCGGGCGCCGGTGTGATCACGCTGGCGATCCTGCTGGCAACGGTCGCGCTCAGCCCTGAGCCGGGGCTCTGGAAGCTGGTGCTCGTCGCGGTCGCCCTCGGCGTGCCCGGGGCGATGGCCGCCGCACTGGCGCCGAGGAACGCCGCCGCCTGGCTGATCCTCGGCGTGGGCCTGCTCTTCGCCTGCCTCGGCCTGAGCACCCAGTGGGCCGGCACCGGCGGCACCACCCCGTGGGCCGCATGGGTGACCGACCGGGCCGGCGCCGTCGTCGTACCTCTCACGCTGCTGGCGCTGCTCCTGCTGCCGGACGGCCGGCTGCCGTCACCGCGATGGCGGGCGCCGGTGACAGCCGTCCTGGCCGCGCAGGTCGCGCTCGTCGTGGCGTGGTGCCTGGTCCCCGGGACCGCCGAGTCAGCAAACCCGGTCGGGGTCCTGCCCGCCTCGTGGGCGGGACCGGTGGACGCAGCGGGCGACTGGCTGCTGCAGGTGCCGTTCCTGGCGGCGGTCGCGGCCGTGGTCATGCGCCTCCGACGCGGCGAGGACCGGGCCCGGCTGGCCTACGTCCTGTGGGCCGCGGCCGGTTTCGTGACCGCCACCGTCGCCGGCCGGGTGCTCTGGCCCGACGCGGCCGACGTGCTGGACGTCCTCGGGGCAACGCTGCTCGGCGCAGGACTGAGCCTCACCCTGCTTCCCCGGGGGAAAGCGTCCGAGCCGCCGTCGCGCGACTGGTCGGGCGTCCAGACGCCCGAGCTGTCCGCGCGCGAGCGCGAGGTCCTCGAGCTGGTCGCTCTGGGCCTCACCAACAAGGAGATCGCCGAGCGGCTGACGATCTCGCCGGTGACCGCGCGCAACCACGTGAGTCGAATCCTCACCAAGCTCGGCCTGGAGAACCGGACCCAGGCCGCCACGTGGCTCAGCCTCGGCGGCTCGGCGCGCGAAGGCTAGCCCGGCAGCGCGTCGAACGGGCCGACGACGGCGAGCGTCTCGTCCTGGCCGAAGAGGTTGCGCGCGAGCGTCGCCACGTCGTCGAGGGTGACGTCGTCCACGCGGCGGATCACCTCGTCGATGCTGGGCAGCTCGTCGTACAGCAGCTCGGCCTTGGCGATCCGGGCCATCCGCGAGGCGGAGTCCTCGAGGCCGAGCACCAGGCCGCCGCGCAGCTGACCCTTGCCGCGCTCGAGCTCCTCGCGCGAGATGCCCCTCTCGGCCAGGCGTCCGAGCTCGCCGCGGACGACCGCGAGCACCTCGGTGACCTTGGACGGGAGGCACCCGACGGCGACGGCGAACGCGCCGGCGTCGGCGTAGTGGGCGGCGTAGGAGTACACGGAGTAGGCCAGGCCGCGCTGCTCGCGGACCTCCTGGAACAGCCGGGAGGACGTGCCGCCACCCAGGGCGGCGTTGAGCACGCCGAGCGCGTAGCGGCGATGGTCGGTGCGGACCAGGCCGTTGACGCCGAGCACCAGATTGACCTGCTCGAACGGCCGGCTGACCACGACCTCACCGGTCGTGCTGCGCCGGGCCCGTTCGCCGCGGCGCACCGGGACCGGCCGCACGCTGGTGTCGGCGAGGAAGTTGTTGCGCGAGAACGCCTTGCGCACCTGGCGTACGACGGTGGCGTGGTCGACGTTGCCGGCGACCGCGACGACGGTGTTCTCGGGGACGTAGCGCGAGCGGTAGTAGCGCGCGATCTGCGCCCGGGTGAGCGACTTGATCGACTCGACCGTGCCGGCGATCGGGCGACCCAGCGGCGTGGAGCCCCACGCCTTCTCGGCGTAGAGGTTGTTCACCACGTCGTCGGGGTCGTCGTCGTGCATGGCGATCTCGTCGAGGATCACCTCACGCTCGGCCTCGACGTCCTCGGAGGAGATGTTCGACGACGTGATCATGTCGCCGAGCACGTCGACCGCCAGGGGCAGGTCCTGGTCGAGCACTCGTGCGTGGAAGCAGGTGTACTCCTTCGCGGTGAACGCGTTGAACTCCCCGCCGACCTCGTCGAGGGCGACGGAGATGTCCAGCGCGGACCGCGAGGGCGTGCCCTTGAACAGCAGGTGCTCGAGGAAGTGCGACGCTCCGGACTGGGTCGGGGACTCGTCGCGGGACCCGACGCCGACCCACACGCCGATGGCGGCGGACCGGACGCCGGGCATCGCCTCGGTCACGACCCGCAGCCCTCCCGGGAGGACGGTACGGCGTACCAGTCCCCCGTCCTTCTCGGACAGGAGGGTGCGGGTCGTGCCGGGCTTCTGCTGGGCTGCCGAGAGGGCCAAGACCTACTCGGCGGAGTCGGCCGGAGCCTCGTCGGAGGAGTCGGACGTCTCGTCCTCGTCCACGACCGGGATGAGCGAGAGCTTGCCGCGGTCGTCGATCTCGGCGATCTGGACCTGGACCTTCTGGCCGACCGACACGACGTCCTCGACCGCCTCGACGCGCTTGCCGCCCGCGAGCGAACGGAGCTTGCTGATGTGCAGCAGGCCATCCTTGCCCGGGAGCAGCGAGACGAACGCACCGAAGTTTGTGGTCTTGACGACCGTGCCCAGGTAGCGCTCGCCGACCTCGGGCATCGTCGGGTTCGCGATGCCGTTGATGATCGAGCGGGCGGCCTCGGCCGACTCGCCGTTGGTCGCGCCGACGTAGATCGTGCCGTCGTCCTCGATGGTGATCTGCGCGCCGGTGTCGTCCTGGATCTGGTTGATCACCTTGCCCTTGGGACCGATGACCTCGCCGATCTTGTCGACCGGGACCTTCATGGTGATGATCCGCGGGGCGTGCAGGGACATCTCGGCCGGGGCGGAGATGGCCTCGTTCATCACGTCGAGGATCGTCATCCGGGCGTCCCGTGCCTGCGTCAGCGCGGCGGCCAGCACGTCGGCGGGAATGCCGTCGAGCTTGGTGTCGAGCTGCAGGGCGGTGACGAACTCCGGCGTACCGGCGACCTTGAAGTCCATGTCACCGAACGCGTCCTCGGCGCCGAGGATGTCGGTCAGCGTGACGTACTCGGTCTTGCCGTCGATCTCACCGGAGATGAGGCCCATCGCGATGCCGGCGACCGGCGCGCGCAGCGGCACACCGGCCTGCAGCAGCGACAGGGTCGAGGCGCAGACCGAGCCCATCGAGGTGGACCCGTTGGAGCCCATCGCCTCGGAGACCTGGCGGATCGCGTAGGGGAACTCCTCGCGCGTCGGCAGCACCGGCATCAGCGCGCGGCCCGCAAGGGCGCCGTGGCCGATCTCGCGACGCTTGGGCGAGCCCACGCGGCCGGTCTCGCCGGTGGAGTACGGCGGGAAGTTGTAGTTGTGCAGGTAGCGCCGCGTCGTCTCCGGGGAGAGCGTGTCGAGCTTCTGCTCCATCGTCAGCATGTTGAGCGTGGTGACGCCGAGGATCTGCGTCTCGCCGCGCTCGAACAGCGCCGAGCCGTGCACCCGCGGGACCACGCCGACCTCGGCGGACAGCGTCCGGATGTCGGTGAGGCCACGGCCGTCCATGCGGACCTTCTCGCGCAGGACGCGCTCGCGGACGAGCTTCTTGGTCAGCGCGCGGAACGCGGCGCCGACCTCCTTCTCGCGACCCTCGAACTCGGCGGAGACCTTCTCGAGCACGGCGTCCTTGACCGAGTCGAGAGCGGCCTCGCGCTCGAGCTTGCCGGTGACGGCGAGCGCGGGCTTGAGGTCCTCCGCGGCGGCGGCCTCGACGGCGGCGTACACGTCGTCCTCGTAGTCGAGGAAGATCGGGAACTCCTGGACCGGCTTGGCGGCCTGCTTGGCCAGCTCGGCCTGCGCCTCGCACAGCTGCTTGATGAACGGCTTGGCGGCCTCGAGACCGCCGGCGACGATCTCCTCGGTCGGAGCCTGGGCGCCGGAGCGGACCAGGTCCCAGGTCTGCTCGGTGGACTCAGCCTCGACCATCATGATCGCGACGTCGCCGGTCTCGGTGACGCGGCCGGCGACGACCATGTCGAAGACGGCGTTCTCGAGCTGGCTGTGCGTCGGGAACGCGACCCACTGGCCCTCGATCAGCGCGACCCGGGTGCCGCCGACCGGGCCGGAGAACGGCAGGCCGGAGATCTGGGTGGACGCCGACGCGGCGTTGATCGCGAGCACGTCGTAGGGGGTGTCCGGCTCGAGCGCGAGCACGGTGATGACGACCTGGACCTCGTTGCGCAGGCCCTTCTTGAAGGTCGGGCGCAGCGGGCGGTCGATCAGGCGGCAGGTGAGGATGGCGTCCTCGGACGGCCGGCCCTCACGGCGGAAGAACGAGCCGGGGAT
>DASURB010000051.1:0-68467 GCA_036280235.1 Nocardioides sp. | reverse complement strand
CTGGTAGTCAGCCGCGGGCCCGCCACCCCGAGATCGAGTGGTCTCGACGGTGGTCTCGACAGGCTCGACCACCCGGACCGCAGTGGTCTCGACAGGCTCGACCACCCGGGTTCACATCAGCCGTTGGCCCACATGTCCTCGAAGTTGGCGTTGTACTGGTCGTAGACCGTCGGGTCGTCAACGCGCAGCGTGGTGTCGTCGCGCTTGAGCGCCCCGTCGGACCAGTTCTGCGAGCCGTTCCACACGACCTTCGAGGCCGGGTTGCCGGCGTAGGTGCCGTTGACCGTGAGCACCTTCTGGTGGGTGCGCTTGCCGGGCACCGCGTTGGCCTTCAGCGGGATCCCGTTGTTCTCCAGGATCGCCTTGACCGCGCCGCCGATGCCGATCCCGTAGACGATGCGCACGTCGCAGCCGGCCTTCTTGAGGTCGGCCACCTTACGGGCCAGCCACTTGCCGCGGTCGCCGTTCCAGGCGTGGTGCGAGATGCGCACCGCGGTGGTCTGCCGGACCGTGCCGTCGGGGTCGGTGACGGTCACGCCGTACCCGGGCGCCGGGACACCGCAACTGACCTGGTTCAGGTCGTTCCAGACCGGGTCGGTCTCCGGGCTCACCACGGACGGGTTCGGGTAGAAGTCGGTCTGGTAGTTGTTGATCCGCGCCGAGATGAACTGGCGGCCCTGGATCACGTCCTTCTTCATCTCGTCGAAGACGCCGGCGTAGGTCCAGTACAGCGCCGGGTCGCCGACCGACGTGTAGATGTCGCTCCACTGGTTCTCGGCGTTGTTGCGGGTCATGTTGTTGGACCCGACCATCACGATGTTCTGCGCCGAGCCGGCCTGGCTGAACAGGAACACCTTCTGGTGCATGTTGCCCTTGTAGCCGCGGCACGAGCGGTCGCAGAACTTCGCGAACGAGCTCTTCGACGCCTTGCTGCCGAGCACGCGGATCAGCCGCCGCTCCGGGCCGTAGCTCTCGTGGCCGTTGAAGATCGCCTGCACCTTGACGCCGCGCTTGTACGCCGCGATCAGCCGCCGCGCGGTCGACGCGTGCGCGAACGAGTACACCGCCATCCGGATGGTCGCGCCCTTCGGCGTCGAGTCGATGGTGCGGTTCACGTGGCGGAACACGGCGTACTGCTGCCACCGCGTCCCCACCGGACGGTTGAAGATCGCCCCGTTCACCGGCGTGTAGGTGCCGACCTTCCTCGCCGCCGGCTGTACGTCGGTCGCGGCTCCGGCATCGGCTGCGTCACCAGGTCGGGGCGCGCCCTGCGCGAGCACCCCCACCGCCAGCGTGGCGGCCACCGCCGCCACGACCACCCGTCGAACCCCGACCGCCCTGAGCACGGTCGCGCCACTGCGCATCTTGCGGGCCATTCCCCGTTCTCCCTGTCCTCGGACGGCGCCCCCGGGCGCCGCCACATCCTTCACAAGAGCACCAAGTCTCACATCCGTCACACCCGGAAGGAAGACCCTGAGCCGGGCTACATGAGAACAAGCCGTCTGGACCGGGGCAATGGCAACCCGCCCGTCCTCATCGGATCGTGACCCGATAGAGATGCCGGTACTACTCCCGGACGACCTCCTCCCCTCGCGGGCCGTCACTGCCGCGTGGCGCGCCGACCGTAGGCTCGTCCCCGTGATCGAGCTGAGGACGCCGACCGAGATCGAGCAGATGCGCCCCGCCGGACGGTTCGTGGCGGAGGTGCTGACCGCCGTGTCCGAGGCGGCCGACGTCGGCGTGAACCTGCTCGACCTCGACGCGCTCGCGCACCGGATGGTCAAGGAGCGCGGGGCGGAGTCCTGCTACATCGACTACCACCCGTCGTTCGGCGCAATGCCGTTCGGCAAGGTCATCTGCACCTCGGTCAACGACGCCGTGCTGCACGGGCTGCCGTTCGACTACACGCTGAAGGACGGCGACCTGCTCAGCCTCGACTTCGCCGCGTCGGTGGACGGCTGGGTCGCGGACTCGGCGGTCAGCCTGGTCGTCGGCACGCCGCGCGAGGAGGACCTGCGGCTGATCGAGGTCACCGAGCGTGCCCTCGAGGCCGGGATCGCGGCCGCCACCGTCGGCAACCGCATCGGCGACATCTCGGCGGCGATCGCCGCTGTGGCGCACGGCGCGGGCCTGTCGATCAACACCGAGTTCGGCGGGCACGGCGTCGGGCGCACCATGCACGGCGACCCGCACGTGTCCAACGACGGCCGCCCCGGCCGCGGGCTTCCGCTCAAGCCCGGGCTGGTCATCGCGATCGAGCCGTGGTTCCTGCACACGACCGACAAGATCTACACCGACCGCGACGGCTGGACCTTGCGCAGCGCCGACGGCTCCCGCGGCGCGCACTCCGAGCACACCATCGCGATCACTCCCGAGGGGCCGCTGGTCCTGACCGCTCGGGACTGAACCACCACCGCCACGCGCCCGAGAGCACCCCGGTGACCGTCGGCCACAGCCACAGCGACGTCTCGTAGGGCATCACGATCCGGGCCAACGCGAACAGCGCGAGGCCCAGCGCGAGCGGCGCGAGCGCGGCCAGGCGTGCCCCGGTCCCCCGCAGCCCGACCGCCCAGACGACGTACAGCACCGGCAGCCCGACCACGGTCATCGCCAGCGGCCGGCCGGTGCAGCCGTCGGGCTGGAACGCGGGGCACGACGACTGCGTCACGAACAGGTCCCAGGCGGCGAGGTAGAGACCGACGCTGCCGAACCCCACCCCGGCCGCCAGCACCGCCGGCAGCAGGTCCGCTCGCACGCTGGGCACCCGCCCAGCCTTCCAGACGGGTTCAGGCTCAGAGCCGACGCTGGTACTCCAGGCCACGGCCCAGCACGGTGTAGCCGAGCTGCGCGTTGACGCTGATCATGTGGTCGTTGGACTCGGCGTTCCAGGTGTCGATCGACTCGAGCTGCGGCTCCACCTCCAGGAGCCAGCGCACCATGTCGGTCTTCAACAGCAGGCCGAGCCGGTGCCCGCGGTGCGCCCGCACGACGCTGGTGTCGTGCTGGTGGCCGATCGCCGGCCGCTCGCGCTCGACCGCGACGACCGTGTGCCCGGCCAGCTCGCCGGTCGCCCGGTGGCGCGCGATGAGGTGGTAGATCCGCTGCCCCTTGCCCTCGGTGGCCCGCTCGTAGCCGCGCACCCGCTCGGCGGTGAAGACCTCGTCCTCGATCTCCAGGTCGTCGGTCGGGGCGTCGTTGATCGCGGCGGTCATCTCGACGACGGCGTCGATGAGGTCGTCGGGTACGGCGCCGACCACGCGGAGCAGCTCGTAGCCCTCCGCCGCGGTGAGCGCCTCGTCGTGCAGCTTGTCCAGCAGGTCGCGGTCGATCCCGGCGAGGTACTGCCGACGGTTGATCGCCTGCGAGCCGAGGGTCAGGCCCATGGCGTCGGCGAAGCCGCGGGTGGTCGCGTTGTCCCATCCGTCGGCGCCGACCTTGGTCCGGCCCTCCTCGCGGGCGAGGTCGCACATCGCCTCGAACAGCCGACGGCCGAGCCCGCGGCGGCGGTGGTCGGGGTGGACGGCGACGTCGACCCAGGCGAAGTCCTGGTTGTCCCACTCGCTGACCCAGTAGAAAACCGTGCCCGCCGCCGTACCGCTGTCGTCGCGAGCGACGAACGCCCGCGGCGCCTCGCCGTCCCAGCCGTGCCGGAGCATGCCCGTGTACGTCGTGAGCGTGGACGGGTGCGACCACGGCGAGTCCGCGGCCTGGACCGCCTGCTGGAGGGCGACGGCCTCGGCGACGACGGCGCTGTCGTCGGGGCCGAACGGCTCGATGTTCATGTGCTCAGGTTCGCGCTCCCGGGCCAGCGGCGCGAATGGTTTTCCTACGGCTCGACGAGGCCGGCCCGGATCGCGTAGCGGGTGAGCTGGGTGCGGTCGCGCATCCCGAGCTTGGCCAGGATGTTCGCCCGGTGCCGCTCGACGGTCTTGGGGCTGATCGTCAGCGCCTGGGCGATCTCGCGCGTCGACTGTCCCTCGGCGATCAGCTTGAGCACCTCGTCCTCGCGGCTGGTCAGCACGGTCTCCGGCACCCGCTCGCCACGGCGCAGCCGGTCGAGGTACGACCGGACGATCGTGCTCATCACACCCGGGTAGACGAACGGCTCGCCACGCATCGCGGCCCGCACCGCGTCGACGAGGTCCTGGTCGGCGACGGACTTCAGCACGTAGCCCGAGGCTCCGGCCTTGAGCGACTCGAAGAAGTACTGCTCGTTGTCGTGCATCGACAGCATCAGGATGGGCAGCCCGGATCGTCTCCGGGCGATCTCGCGGGCGGCCTGCAGCCCGGTCATCCGTGGCATCGCCACGTCGAGGACCGCCAGGTCGACCTCCTGGCGGCGCACGATCTCCACCGCCTCGGCACCGTCGCCCGCCTCCGCGACGACCTGCAGGTCGGGCTGGGCGTCGAGGATCAGCCGGACGCCCTGGCGCACGAGCGCGTGGTCGTCGGCGAGCAGGATCCGCACAGGCTCAGGCATGCGCTCCTCCCGGTGGTACGACGAGCCGGACGACCGTACCGCCGCCCGGACGAGCCTCGAGCGTGAGGCGGCCACCGACCATCTCGGCGCGCTCGCGCATGCCCGCGATGCCGGCGCCCTCGACCGCGCCGCGCATGCCCACGCCGTCGTCGGCCACGGTCAGCAGGAGATCGCCGCCCTGGACGGTCAGCGACATCTCGACGGACCGGGCCTTGGCGTGCCGCGCCACGTTGGTGAGCGCCTCCTGGGCGACCCGGTAGACCACGAGCTCCACCTCCGAGACCGCCTCGGGCAGGCCCGGAGCGAACATGCGGCTCACGTGCACGCCGGTGCGCTGGGAGTAGTCCGTAGCCAGCGCGGCGAGCGCGCTGAGCAGGCCGAGGTCCTCGAGCACCCCCGGACGCAACCGGCGGGCGACCTCACGCACGTCGTCGAGGGCGGCCCGGGCCGCGTCGCGCACGTCGTCGACCTCTCCGACGGACTCCTCCGGCAACGTGTCGCGCAGGTGCTTGAGCTGGAGCAGCACGACCGTGAGGCTCTGCCCGACCTGGTCGTGCAGCTCCTGGGCGATCCGGTGCCGCTCCGCCTCCTGCGCGGCCAGCGCCTGCGCGGTGGACCGGCTGCGCTCGTGCTCGAGACGCCGCAGCATCGCGTCGAAGCTGGCGACCAGCCGGCGCACGGTGCTCGGACCCGACGACGGCAGCGCCGGCCGCTCCCCCGGCCGCTCGACGGTCTCCATCGCCTTCACCAGTCGGTCGAGCGGCACCAGCGTCCCGCGCAGCAGTACGGCGTTGAGCACGAGGATCAGCGCCGACCCGAGGGCCAGGATCACTGCCTCGGACACGAGCAGGTGGACCGACACGGTCGCCGGGGACACGGCGAGGGTGACCGTGCCCAGCAGGAAGACCAGCGCGTTGGTCAGGCAGACCCGCCAGTACAGCGGGAGGTTCCGGGCTTCCACGTGTCCAGCCTTCCGGACGGCCGCACCGGCGTCCACGAACGGCCCGCCCGGCGCGGAGCGAAATGGGTGCCACTACCCATTCTCCGCGACCGTAGCGGCTGGCCAGACTGGTCCCGCGACAGGCCCACGCCGATCGCTCTCCGGCAGACGACCGGAACGCCACGGGTGCTTGCGCCCACGGGACAGGTGGCGGACAGCGGGCGACCTCATTTCGGCGTGGGCCGTCGCACCAGCTCTGCCGTGGCCCGGTGAGTGGTCTCGACGGGCTCGACCACTCGGGCTCGCGGTCTCGACGGGCTCGGCCACCCGGGGCGGGGCTGACTGGAACACGTTTCAGCGCGGGCTCTAGGGTGGGCCGGGTGTCCCGCCTCTTCCTGCTTCGCCGGGCGCTGACCGGCGCGCTGACCGCCAACGCGGTGCGGCCGGTGCCCGGGTACCAGGCCCAGATCCCCTCCTTCGCCGCCGGCTGGCTGACCAGCGAGCTCGCGCCGCACCTGCTCGCGCTGACCGCCGCCGACATGGCCGCCGAGATGGCGCGACGACCGGAGCGCCGCAGCCGCGCCGGGCTCGCCCTGGGCGCGGCGAGCGCGGCCGGCCTCGCGGTGCTGGTGGGCGAGTCGCTCGGGGCCCAGCGGCACGTCGACCGGGCGCTGGCCGAGACTCTCGGCGAGGACTACCTGGACCGGCTGCGCGCGACGTACACCGACCTCGACCTGTCCACGCCGCTCTCCCAGATCGTCTGGCCGTTCCGGCTCCGCGACGACGGCGTCGAGGTGGTCCGCGACGTCGCCTACGACCCGCGGCACGGCAAGCGCGGCCTGCTCGACGTCTACCGGCAGCGCGGGGCGGACCTGCGCGATGCGCCGGTCCTCGTGCAGGTGCACGGGGGCGCCTGGTCTGTCGGCAGCAAGGACGAGCAGGGCGTGCCGCTCATGCACCACATGGCCGCGCGCGGCTGGGTGTGCTTCTCGGTCAACTACCGGCTCAGCCCGCGCGACCCGTTCCCGGCTCAGATCATCGACGTCAAGCGCGCGCTGGCGTGGGTGAAGGAGCACGCCCGCGAGTACGGCGGTGACCCGCGGTTCGTCGCGATCACGGGCGGCTCGGCCGGCGGGCACCTGGCGGCGCTGGCCGCGCTCACACCCGGCGACCCGGCGTACCAGCCGGGGTTCGAGGACGCCGACACGTCCGTGCAGGTGGCGGTGCCGTTCTACGGCGTCTACGACCTGGCCGGCTCGATCGGCACGCCGCGGTCGGTGCAGATGCGCGACCGGTTCCTGGCCCGGCGGCTGCTGTTCGCCGACCCGTCGAAGGACCTCGAGCGGTTCCGACAGGCCTCGCCGCTCGCGCGGGTGCACGCCGGAGCGCCGCCGATGCTCGTGATCCACGGCGCCCGCGACTCCCTGGTCGAGGTCGAGCAGGCCCGGCACTTCGTCCGTGCGCTTCGCGAGGTCTCGCGGCAGCCGGTCGCGTACGCGGAGCTTCCCGGCACCCAGCACGCGTTCGACATCTTCCCGTCCATCCGCAGCGCGGCCGTCACGCGGGGCGTGGAGCGGTTCCTGCGCTGGACGTACGACGCCGCGATCCGCGCCGCCGCCGACGAGACGGACCAGGAGGCCGCCGGATGACCCCGCGAACCCTGACCACCCCCGCCACGCTGCCCGCCGAGCTCGTCGACAAGGCCCGTGCCGCCAAGGGGTTCATGCCCGACGACGAGGGCATCCTGCTGCACCGGCTGGCGGTGGCACGGCTGCCGCACGGCCCGGTGCTCGAGGTCGGCGCCTACTGCGGAAAGTCGGCCGTCTACCTGGGCGCCGCGGCGCTCGCGGTCGGCGGGACGGTGTTCAGCGTCGACCACTTCCGCGGGTCGGAGGAGAACCAGGTCGGCTGGGAGTACCACGACCCCGAGCTGGCCGACCCGGTCTTTGGTCAGCTGGACACGCTGCCGACGTTCCGGCACACGATCGCCGGCGCCGGCCTGGAGGAGCACGTGGTCGCGGTGGTCGGACGCTCCACGACGGTCAGCGCGCACTGGCGGACGCCGCTGTCGCTGCTGTTCGTCGACGGCGGCCACACCGACGAGCACGCCGGCAACGACTACACGGGCTTCGGCCGCTGGGTCGCCCGCGACGGGCTGCTGGTGATCCACGACGTGTTCCCGAACCCCTCCGACGGCGGCCAGGCGCCGTACCGCGTCTACCGGCGGGCGCTGGCCTGCGGGTTCGAGGAGGTCGACGCACTCGGTTCGATGCGGGTCCTGCGGCGACTCGGCGGCGACGCCGGGGACCCGGTGTCGTGATCGCTCGGTCCGACCTCGCAGAATGAGCGACATGTCGAGCGGGTCCAGCCATCGTCTCTTCCTCGTCGTCCTCATCGGGATCGGGCTGGTGATCGCGCTGAGCTTCCCGTTCGCGGTGGCCTACGACCGGAAGATCGACCGTCAGCGGATCGGCTACACCGACGCCAGCACCGTCGTGCGCATGCAGGCCGCGCTCGCGGCCGAGGGCAAGGAGTACGTCGCGTTCGAGAGCGGTCCCGGCGAGCCGGTCCAGATCGGCGACCAGACGTTCACGGCCAGCCCGGGCGACTTCGTCGTCAGCGAGGTGAACGCCCAGGGCCTCTGCGTGCGGGTCCGCAACGTCGACCCCGACATCCGCAGCTGGACCTTCGACGGGGCCGACGGCGAGCGGGCGTACGACGACATCCCGGGCGGCGCCTGCGGCCCGTAAAGCCAGCCCCGACTGGACGGCGCGACCGGCGCTCAGGCCGTATCGTCCGACCGTGACCACGGACTCCGGCGTACGCCGCTACTACGACGCCAACACGTGGAAGTTCCTGCTCAGCGGCTCCGAGCGTGCGCTGCACCGGGAGCTGTGGGGACCGGGTGTCGCGGACCGCGCGGGTGCCGTGCACCACGTCCACGCGCTCGTGCTCGGCGAGCTGGCGCCGGACGACCGCCGCGTCCTCGACCTCGGCTGTGGCGTCGGCACCGCCGCGTTGTACCTGGCCCGGCGCCGTGCGGTCGAGGTGATCGGAGTGTCGATCAGCCCCGAACAGGTCCGGCTCGGCCAGCGGTACGCCGAACGGGACTCCGGCCTGCTGGGGTCGGTGCGCTTCGTCGTCGCCGACTTCACCGACCTGCCCGACGACCTGACCGGGTTCGACCTTGCCTTCGCCATCGAGTCGTTCGTGCACGCGACCGACGCCGCTGCGTTCTTCGACGAGGCGGCGCGCGCGCTGCGCCCGGGAGGCGCGCTGGTCGTCGTCGACGACGTTTTCACCGAGGTGGGCGCGGCGAGCGCCGACCCGCGGCTCGACGACTTCCGCGCCGGCTGGCACGCCCCGAACCTGCTCACGGTCGAGACCGCCGAGTCCATGGCGGCCGAGCAGGGGCTCGTCCTCCAGGAGTCGCGCGACCTGTCGTCGATGCAGCGGATGGGCAGGCCCCGTGACCGGTTGGTGCGAGCCGCGCAGCCGGTGCTGCGGCGGATGCGCGGGCGGTCGATGTGGGCCGACTCGATGGTCGGTGGCGACGCACTCCAGCGGTGCCATCGCGCCGGCCTCCTGGAGTACCGCCTGCTGCGGTTCGTCCGGCGCGAGCCGTTGCTTCCGGCCGACGACTGACACTGGGAACTGACACACTGAGGCCATGAGCGACCCCGGGGATTCCGTAGGCGAGCAGGTTCCGGACGACCAGCAGTGGCCCACGCACTGCCAGTCCTGCGGGACGCGGCTGGTGTCGGCGACGCTGGACTTCGACAAGACCAACGAGGACCGGCCCGAGCTGCGGCCCGGCGAGATGGTGTCGGTCGACTACTGCCCGAACCCCGACTGCCCGACCCACCGGACCGAGGCCGACGCCTGAGACAGGCGGGTCAGCTCGCCCGGGCGGGCAGCGTCTCGTCGGCGCAGCCGCACTCCAGCCCGATCTCCGGCAGGTCCGCCGGCAACGAGGACCCGCGGAACAGGTCCGCGCCCGCGGTCGTCCCCGAGAGCGCATCAACGGCGAGCACCATCGCCGCCGCGGTCCAGGTGGTCTCCTCGGCCGGCCACACCGCGTCGTCCGGCCAGACGTAGCCGGTCCAGTAGCCGCCCCGCTCGCTGCGCAGGTGCTGTACGTCGCGCAGCAGCCGGAGCGCCTCGCCCCGCCGACCGAGCGCGTCGAGGGCGAGCGCGAGCTCGCAGGTCTCCGCCGCGGTCACCCAGGGGTTGGTGTCCACGCAGCGCACGCCCAGGCCCGGCACGACGAACTCGTCCCAACGGGCGTCGAGCAGCGCGTGGCCGGCCGCGCCGCGGACCGCGCCGCCGAGCACCGGGTAGTACCAGTCCATCGAGAACGTCGACTTGTCCAGGAACACGTCGCGGTGGCGACGCAGCGCGTGGCCGAGCCTCCCGGCGGCGAGCTCCCACTCCGGCTGCGGCCGGTCCATCAGCTGCGACAGCGCCAGACCTGCGCGCAGCGCGTGGAAGATGCTGGCGCTCCCGGCGAGCAGCGCGCCGTCGTCCAGCACCCCGGCCTCACCGCGCACCCAGGCGATCCCGCCGAACGGCAGCTGCATGCCGACGACGTGGTCCAGCGCCGCCCGGACGGCCGGCCACGTCCGGCGTACGAACGCCTCGTCGCGGCGGACCAGCCAGTGGTGCCACACCCCGACCGCGAGGTAGGCCGTCATGTTGCTCTCGGTGGAGGCGTCCTCGACCGCGCCGGCCACCACGCGCATCGGCCACGAGCCGTCGGCGCGCTGGGTGGCCAGGCACCAGTCGTAGGCGCGGTGCGCGGCGTCGACGTGGCCGCCGACCAGCAGCGCCATGGCGGACTCGACGTGGTTCCAGGTGTCGGTGTGCTGGCCGGCCGTCCAGGGCAGCGCGCCGTCGGGCTCCTGCTGGGCGGCGATGACCTCGACGCAGGCCGCGACCTGCGCGCGGTCGAGCACGCCGGGGAGCGTGGGCAGGTCAGCCGCCATGGCCGCCTTCGCCGGCCTCCGGCTTGCGCAGGTAGAGGACCAGGCTCTTGCCGATGACCGGGTCGAGCGCCCGCTCGAGAAGCCGCGTCACCGTGCTGTAGCCGGGCCTCCGCATGATGTCCCAGACCAGCACCTGGTGGTAGGCGCGGACGGCCGGGTGGCGTTCGTTGTCGACGCCCACGGCGCACTTGAGCCACCAGTACGGCGCGTGCAGGCCGTGCGCGTGGTCGCGGCCGACGTACTCCAGACCGGCCGCCTCGAGCTTGCCGACGAGCTCGTGGCCGCGGTAGATGCGGACGTGCCCGCCCTCGACCTCGTGGTACTCGTCCGACAGCGCCCAGCAGACCTTCTCCGGCAGCCAGCGCGGCACGGTCACCGCGATGGTGCCGCCGGGGCGCAGCACCCTCACCAGCTCGGCGATCGCCCGCTCGTCCTCGGGGATGTGCTCGAGCACCTCCGCCGCGACCACGCGGTCGAACTCCTCGTCGGGGAACGGCATCTCCAGCGCGTCGCCCTGCTTGATGTCGGCCTCCGCGCCGGCCGGGACCTCACCGGCGGCCTTCATCGCCCCGAACGTGTCCAGGACCTTGGCGAGCTCGTCACCGTCCTGGTCGAACGCCACCACGTCGGCGCCGCGGCGGTACATCTCGAACGCGTGCCGGCCGGCGCCGCAGCCCATGTCGAGCACGCGCTCTCCCGCGCGCAGGCCCAGGCGGTCGAAGTCGACGGTCAGCATCCAGCGGCTCCTCGGGTGTCGGCGACGGCGGCCCGGTAGGCCTCCGCAGTGGTCTCGGCGACGGCGCGCCAGGAGTAGTGGGCCAGGGCGCGCTCGCGCCCGGCGGCGCCCATGCGGGCACGGCGGTCGGGGTCGTCGAGCAGCTCCTCGAGGGCGAGCACCAGCTCCCCGACGTCCCCGGGCGTGACGAGCAGCGCGCACTCCGACGTGCCGTCGGGACCCGACGCCCCGACGACCTCCGGGATCGCACCGGCCCGGCTGACGACCAGCGGGGTGCCGCACGCCATCGCCTCGACCGTCGGCAGCGAGAACCCCTCGTAGAGCGAGGGCACGCAGGCGACCTCGGCGGAGGCGACGAGCTCGGCGAGCTCGGCGTCGCTCACCCCGTGCACGAACCGCACGGAGTCGGCGATGCCGAGGCGGTCGACGAGCCGCTCGGTGGGGCCGCCGGGCTTGGGGCGGGCGACGAGGTGAAGCTCGACGTCGCGCTCGGTGCGCAGCTTGGCCACCGCCTCGAGCAGGGTCGCGATCCCCTTCATCGGAGTGTCGGCGCTGGCCATGGCGACGATCCGGCCGGCCACCCGTGGCACGTCGTGCGGCCGGAACACCTCGTCGACGCCGAGCGGGACGACCTGGATCCGGCCCGGGTCCACGCCGAAGTCGGTGGCGATGTCGCGCGCCGAGCTCGACGACACGGTGAGGATCCCCGGCATCGCGCGGGCGACCTTGCCCTGCATGCGCAGGAACCCGTACCAGCGCCGCAGCGCGAGGCGACGGCGCCAGCTCGTCGCGGCGGCGAGGTCGACCCGCCGGTCGAAGGTGATGGGGTGGTGGATGGTCGTGACCAGCGGTACCCCCGTGCGCTGGAGGGCAAGCATCCCGGAGCCCAGCGTCTGGTTGTCGTGCACGACGTCGAAGTCGTCGAGCCGGTCCTTGAGCAGGCGCGCGACCCGCAGGCTGAACGTGCGCGGCTCCGGGAAGCCGGCGGTCCACATCGTCGCGACCTCCAGCAGGTCGATCGCGTCGCGGTACTCCCCCGGCTTCGGCGTACGGAACGGGTCCGGCTCGCGGTACAGGTCGAGGCTCGGCACCTTCGTCAGACGCACGCCGGGGTCGAGCTCGGGATACGGCTGTCCGGAGAACACCTCGACGTCGTGGCCGAGGCCGACGAGCTCGCGGCTGAGGTGGCGCACGTAGACGCCCTGGCCGCCGCAGTGCGGCTTGCTGCGGTAGGACAGCAGGGCAACCCGCACTCCGACCTCCTCCGTGAGTCCTCGACCGACAAGCGCCCGATCGTCCGGTCGTCCGAGGCCGGGGTGGCCCTGCTCGGACTGAAACGTGTTCCTATGATCGCATCACGTGTTGCTAGCGTACGGACGGCCCGCCAGTCGGACCGACCTGGAGAGGACCACCCCGTGAACAGCCCGTCGCCCGGCGTCAGCTCGCTGACCCACGACGACCTCGGCTCCAAGGCACAGCGCGACCGCCACCAGCGCATCCTCGACGCGACCATCGCGCTCGCCTCGCAGGGCGGCTTCGACGCCGTCCAGATGCGCGCCGTGGCCGACCGGGCCGAGGTGGCCCTCGGGACGCTGTACCGCTACTTCCCGTCGAAGGTCCACCTGCTGGTCTCGGCGCTGGCCCGCGAGTTCGAGCAGGCCAACGAGAGCTTCGCGCGCAAGCCCCTGCTCGGCGAGACCCGCGCGGAGCGGCTGGTCGCCGTGCTGCACAGCGCGACCAAGTCGCTGCAGCGCGACCCGCACCTCACCGAAGCGCTGACGCGGGCGTTCATGTTCGCCGACGCCTCGGTGGGCGACGAGAGCCGCGCGGTCGCCCACCAGGTCACGCGGCTGCTGATGCGCGCCCTCGCCGAGCCCGGCCAGGAGATCGACGACCCGACCGACGAGCAGCTCGCGATCGCCAAGGTGGTCAGCGACGTCTGGCTCGCCGGCGTCGTGCAGTGGGTGACCGGCCGGGCCACGGCCGAGGAGGTCACCACCTCGCTCGACACCACCGTCCGACTCCTGCTCCGCCCGTGACCGAGACCATGACCGGGTTGCGCGCCCGGCTCGACGAGCTCGCCGACGCCCTCATCGCGCGCGGCGGACCGGCCGTCCGTGACGGTGGGCCCGTCGTGTCGGTGTGGCTCGGCGACCTCGACGGTCGCGTGATCGTCGAGCGCGACGCCGACGTGCCGCACTACGCCGCGAGCACGATGAAGCTGCCACTGCTCGTGGCCGCGCTCCGGCGGCACGAGAGCGGGGAGCTCGACCTCGACCATCCGGTGCCGGTGCACAACCGGTTCGCGTCGGCGGCCGACGGCTCGGCCTTCTCGCTCGACCGGGCGGACGACCAGGACGACGAGACCTGGGCGGCCCTGGGCGAGCAGCGGACGCTCCGTACGCTCGCCGAGCACATGACCGTGAAGTCCGGGAACCTCGCCACCAACCTCGTCCTGGAGCACGTCGGCGCGGGTGCGGTCGCCGAGGTGCTCTCCGACGCCGGCGCCTCGCCGACCACGGTGCTGACCCGGGGCATCGAGGACGCCGTCGCGCGCGAGGCGGGGCTGGACAACCTGGTCACCGCCGAGGACCTCGGCCGCGTCCTGTGCCGGGTCCGCCCGAGCGTCGAGGAGGTGCTGGCCCGGCAGGAGCACCGGGACGGGATCCCGGCCGGGCTGCCGGAGGGGACGTACGTCGCCAACAAGACCGGCTGGGTCGACGGCGTGACGCACGACGTGGCGCTGGTGCGGCCCGACGGCCGTCCGGCGTACGTCCTCGTCGTGCTGACGACCGTGGACGTGTCCGAGGACGACGCGCACCGGTGCATCGCCGGCATCAGCCGCGCGGTGTGGGACTGCTGGACGGAGATGCACGCATGAGCAAGGTCGTCGAGATCGCCACACAGCGGGTCAGCGTGCCGCTGCACACGCCGTTCGTCACCGCGCTCCGCCGGACCGAGACGACCGACACCGTGCTGGTGCGGGTCACCGACTCCGACGGCGTGACCGGCTGGGGCGAGGCGCCACAGGTGTGGCAGGTGACGGGCGAGTCGCTCGCCGGCGCCGAGGCCTGCATCGCCGGACCGCTCGCCGCCGCGGTCGAGGGCACCGACGCCGACGACCTGGCGGCGACCTGTCGCGCTGTCGCGGGGGCGGTCGCCGGCAACCACGGCGCCAAGGGCGCGGTCGACGTCGCGCTGCACGACCTGACCGCCCGGCGCCGGGGCGTCAGCCTGCCGGTCCTGCTCGGCTCGACCACGCTGCGGGTCGCGACCGACGTGACGCTCGCGGCCGGAGACGCCGACGCGCTCGCCGAGACCGCGCGCAAGCGGGTAGGCGAAGGGTTCTCGGTCCTGAAGATGAAGGTCGGCACCGACGCGGCCACCGACGCCGCCCGGGTGGCCGCCGTGCGCGACGCAGTCGGCCCCGAGGTCGGCATCCGCCTCGACGCCAACCAGGGCTGGACCCCGCGCGACGCCGTGCGCGTCATCAGCACCCTCGAGGACCTCGGGCTCGAGGTGGAGCTCGTCGAGCAGCCCGTCGCCGCGGCCGACCTCGAGGGGCTCGCCTGGGTCACCGCCCGCGTGGGGACGCCGGTCATGGCCGACGAGTCGGTCTACGGCCTGCGCGACCTCGTCGAGGTGATCCGGCGCCGCGCCGCCGACCTGGTCAACGTCAAGCTCGCCAAGTGCGGCGGGCTGACCACCGGACGCACCCTGCTCGAGCTGGCCCGCGCCCACGGCATGGGCACGGCGATCGGCTCGATGATGGAGACCCACGTCGGCCTCGGCGCTGCCGCGTCACTGGCCGCCGCCTGCGGCACGACCGTGGTCGCGGACCTCGACGCCGCGTGGTGGTCCCGCGAGTCGCCGTACGTCGGCGGCATGACGTACGACGGCGCGACCGTCGTGCTCCCGGACGCGCCGGGGCTCGGGATCGGGGGCCTGGCGTGAGCGACCTGCGCGAGGTGAGCGTCCCCGTCGCCACCGTCTGGACGCGTCCCGGCGCGCCGCGTGACCTCGACGAGGCCGCCGTCCGCGACCTGCCCGACATGGCGGCCTGGGTGGAGGTGCTCGACGCCGAGGGCAACGCCGACCGTCGGCTCGGGCTGCACGGCCGGACGCTCACCCAGCTGCTGGTCGGCGAGCCCGTCGAGGTGCTGGAGGAGCGGGACGGCTGGGCCCGGGTCGTCGCACCGTGGCAGGACTCCTCGGGCGACGAGCGCGGCTACCCCGGCTGGGTGCGCAGCGCTCACCTGGGCAACCCGGCCGCGCCCGGCACGGGCGCGGACGTCCGGGTCACCGTGCCGGCGGCCACCGCGGTCCGTGACGACGGTGTCGAGCTCGCCCTGTCCTGCGGCACCCGGCTGGCGCGGGTCGGGGGCGAGGAGGACGACGTGTGCGTCGCGCTGCCCGGCGGGCACACCGCGCGGCTACGACGCGACGACGTCGCGCTCGACGACGCGCAGGACCGGCCCGCCTGGACGCCTGAGGCGCTGCTCGCGACCGCCCGCCAGTTCCTCGGCGTGAAGTACCTCTGGGGCGGCACCAGCGGCTGGGGCCTCGACTGCTCCGGGCTCGTGCACCTCACCCTGCGGGCGCACTCGACGGGGCTCCCCCGCGACGCCTTCGACCAGGTGGCCTCGCGACGGGTGCGGCCGGTCGCCCTCGACGACGTCGAGCCGGGCGACCTGTACTTCTTCGCCCGGCCGGGCGAGCGGGTCTACCACGTCGGGTTCGTCACGCGACCTGTCGCCGACGACGGCACCCGGTGGATGCTGCACGCACCCGAGGGCGGGGCGGCCGCCATCGAGGACGCGCCGCTGGCACCCCACCGGGCCGAGACTCTCGTCGCGGCCGGACGGGTGGAGTGCCCGCGCTGACCCGCGAGTGACCCGGGGGCGGGTCAGTCGTCGTCGAGAAGACCCTCCCTTTCCGCCCGCTTCACGATCTCGCGGACGTTCTCGACCCGGCCGCAGTCGCTGTCGAGCTGCTCGTTGCGCGCCGTCGCGAACGCCGCCCCGAGCCGCTCCCGCACGCCCGGGTCGACCTCCTCGCGGGCGGGGTTGAGGATCGTCAGCTCCTCCTCGGTGAGGTGGTGGTTCACCGCGGTCGCCAGCTCCTCGACCAGGTCGTCGAACTCCTCACCCTCGAGGTCCTCGGCCTCCAGCACCTTGAGCAGCGCCTCGTGCCCCTCGGCGTGCTCCTCCTCGCCGTGCTCGGCCTCGTGGTCGGAGATCGCGTCCTTCTTGCGCAGCGTCGGATAGACCTCGGCCTCCTCGGCCTCGGCGTGGGCGACGTGCAGCGCGCTGAACGCACGGCGTACGGCGTCCCGGTCGCTGCTCTTGTCGCGCAGGTCGCGCAGCAGCGCCTCGAAGAGGCGGTGGTCGTCGAGGATCAGGTCGATCACGTCGCCGGATGTCGGCCGGCCCAGGTCGAGGTTGTCGGTCATGGCCGTGACCTACCCGCGGGCGCCGCCCGTCATGCTCACGTCGTGCGGGACGCCTGGTCCGCCGGCTCGGTGTCGTCGGCGCTGCCCGACGTCGCTTCAGCCGGGCCGTCACCCCGGCGCTTCGAGACGAGCAGGCTGGCCACCGTGGTGACGGCCAGGATCACGATGATCACGCCCAGCGACAGCAGGGTCGGGATCTCCGGCGCCCACTCGATGTGCTGGCCGCCGTTGATGAACGGCAGCTCGTTCTCGTGCATCGCGTGGAAGACCAGCTTGACGCCGATGTAGCCGAGCAGCACCGACAGGCCGTAGCCGAGGAAGATCAGCCGCTTCAGCAGGCCGCCGATGAGGAAGTACAGCTGGCGCAGACCCATCAGCGCGAAGATGTTCGCGGTCAGCACGAGGTACGGCTCGCGGGTCAGGCCGTAGATCGCCGGGATCGAGTCGAGGGCGAACAGCAGGTCGGTCATGCCGAGCGCGAGCATCACGATGAACATCGGGGTGACCAGGCGCTTGCCGTTCTCCTTCACCCAGATCTTGGCGCCATGGTAGTCCTTCGTCGCCGGCAGGTTGCGCTCCGCCCAGCGGACGATCCGCGGCTCCTCGTAGTCGCCGTCCTCGTCGTCCTCGCGGGCCTCCTTGAAGAGCTTGACCGCGGTGTAGATCAGGAACGCACCGAACAGGTAGAAGACCCAGCTGAACTGGTTGATCGCAGCGGCGCCGACCGCGATGAACACCGCGCGCAGCACCAGCGCGAGCACGATGCCGACCATCAGTGCGGTCTGCTGGTAGTCCTTCGGGACCGCGAACTTCGACAGGATGATGATGAAGATGAACAGGTTGTCGACGGACAGGGAGTACTCCGTCAGCCAGCCGGCGAAGAACTCCGTGCCGTACTGCGCGCCCGTGAAGACCCACACGCCGATGCCGAACAGGATCGCCAGCCCGACGTACACCGCCAGGTAGCTCGAGACCTCCTTCATCGACGGCTCGTGCGGTCGACGGCCGATGATCACGACGTCGAAGATCAGGATCGCCATCGTCACGACGATGGTGGTCCACCAGACCCAGGTGGGAACGTCCACGAACTAACTCCTCCGGACAGCGGTTGCGCGACGGACGACCCACACGGGAAGCCGCCAGGGACAGCGACAATCCGGAGGTCTCTTCCGCCCCTTGGCTTTACCCAGATGGGGGCCGACGATGCCGGGAGCGGCCGGTCGGTGTGGACCGGTGTCCGTGATGACGACGCCGTCGCGAAGGAATACTCCCCTCCGCGGGTCAGTCTCTCAGACCGATGGTGAGACGCGCGAGTCGACCGGCGGGCGAGACGGACCGGCGGATCCTGCGCCCTAGGATTCCTCGCGTGAGCACGCCTGTTCCCTGGCACGACTTCTCGTCCGACCCGCGACGGCCCGACAGCGCGCAGCTGCGCGCTGCCGACCGGGACCGCGCGGTCGTGCTGAGCGTGCTGGGCGACGCGTACGCCGACGGGCGGCTGACCAAGGAGGAGTACGACGAGCGCGCGACTGCCGCGACCCAGGCGCGCACCCTCGGGGAGCTGCCGCCGCTGATCGCCGACCTGGTGCCGATGAACCCGGGCACCACCGCCGCCGCGCTCGACCGCAGCACCGCCGAGGCGCTCCGGGTCGAGGCGGTCCGGCACTGGGAGCGCCAGCGCCGCGAGGCCGTCAACGGGCTGCTGTTCATCGCGGTCGTCACCGGTGTGATCTGGCTGGTCACCAGCGGCCCCGGCAGCTTCCCGTGGCCGATCTTCCCCATCCTCTTCGTCGGGATGCGGCTGCTCCAGGTCCAGGTCAACAAGCGCGACATGATCGACAGCCAGCGCGAGAAGCTCGAGCGCAAGCAGCTGAAGCAGCTCGAGAAGCGGCGCCACGAGCACGGCGACGACGAGTCAGACCCGCACTGACAGATCGCCGAGTCGGCGCACGGGAGGGCAGGCACGCCGACTCGCGGGTTGGGGCTAGTCGCTCGAGCAGAGCCGGCGCATCTCGACCATGTACGACTTCAGCGACGGCAGACCGGCTTCCTTGCGGCGCTGCTCGACGCCGGCTGCGTCGGCGATCGAGGTGGCCGGGACCGGCTTCTTGCCGTTGCAGCGGATCTGGGTGCCGTAGGTCTGGTCCTCGCCGCGGGCGACGGCGACACGGTCGGTGAGGTAGGCGAGGTCGCCGGGGGACGCGTTGCCGTCCGCGACGGCCTCTTCCAGCAGGCCGAGGGCGCGGGCCTGGAGCTCCGGGTCGAGGTCGGCGTGCTGGGCGATCACCCACGCCGCGGTGGAGCCCTTCTTGCCGACCAGGTCCCAGCCGGGCCAGCCGTGCTCGTCCAGGATTTCTGCCAGCCGGGCCTGGCGCTCGTCGAGCGTGGTCGTGGAGTCCGCGCCCTGCCCGGTCATCTCGGCTTGGTCGTCGGCCTGCATCTTCACCAGCTCGTCGTGCAGGGCTTGGTCGAAGACGGCCGAGGAACTGGTGCTGGGACTTTCAGCGCTGGTGGAGCGGTCGGCATCCGGCTCGCCCGCCGCGTCGTCGCTGCTGCACGCGGACAGCCCGGTGAGCACGGTGAGCGCGAGGGCGAGCCCGGCCACCCGGATGACGGCGAGAACCCTGGTGCGCATCGCCCGCTCCCCCTGAGTCAGTCGAGGTCGAACTCGTTGCCCTCAGGATCGCGCATCGTGATGAATCCCGCCTCCTGGTGCGCGGGGTCGGGCTCGAAGCGCTTGACGCGCTCGGCGCCGAGCGCGACCAGCGCCTCCGCCTTGGCCTCCAGCGCCGCCATCCGCTCGTCGCCGGACAGCCCGGGCGCGGCGCGGACGTCGAGGTGGACGCGGTTCTTCGCGCTCTTCCCCTCGGGCACCTTCTGGAAGAACAGCCGCGGCCCCCTGCCATCGGGGTCGAGGGCGGCGGAGCGGTCGTTGCGACGCTCGGGCGGCACGCCCCACGCGTCGAGCGCCGCGTCCCAGCTGTCGAACCCGGGCGGAGGCGGCTGCAGCTCGTAGCCGAGCACCTCGCACCAGAACTGCGCCTGGGCGCCGGGGTCGGCGCAGTCGAACGTCACCTGGACCTCGAGGCTCATCGGCCATCCCCTCCCGGTCGGAGCTTCTTGGGCAGCTTGGCGACGACGAGCTCGTAGGAGACGTCGACCGCCTCGAGCAGCTCGTCGTCAGGGATCGCGCCGCCGAGTCGCAGGGTGTTCCACCCGCCGCGGCCGATGTAGGCCATCACGGACGCGTCGTCGGGGTAGCGGTCGAGCCACTCGTCGGCCGCGCCCTCGCGGCCGGGGCCGCACTTCACGCCCACGGTGTCGGTGCCGAGGAACGCGAAGATCTTGCCGCGCTCCCCCGGGCCGACCTTGGCGACGCGGTCGTTCTCCCAGGGCGAGTCGGGCCAGGCGCCGGGCTTGGCCAGGGCGTACGACGCGATCTCGTCGGGACTCACGACGCGCACACCCGAGGACTCATCGGGCTCCGGCCTCCACCATCTGCCGCAATTCGCGCTTGAGGTCCTGGATCTCGTCGCGCAGGCGTGCCGCCAGCTCGAACTGCAGCTCCGCGGCCGCGGCGTGCATCTGCTCGGTGAGCTGCTGGACCAGGTCGGCGAGCTCGGCGCTGGGCAGGCCGGCCAGCTCGGCGGCGTGCTTGCCGGACTCGCGGCCGAGGCCCGGGACCGGCTGGCCCTTCTTGGCGGCCTTGGGGTCGACGTTCTGCCAGGTCTTGAGCAGCTCCTCGGTGCTCTCGTCCTCGCGGGCGAGCATCTCGGTGATGTCGGCGATCTTCTTGCGCAACGGCTGCGGGTCGACGCCGTGGGCCTTGTTGTAGGCGACCTGCTTCTCGCGGCGGCGGTTGGTCTCCTCGATGGCCGCCTCCATCGAGGGCGTCACCTTGTCGGCGTACATCACGACCTGGCCGGACACGTTGCGGGCCGCGCGGCCGATGGTCTGGATGAGCGACTTGTCGGAGCGCAGGAAGCCCTCCTTGTCGGCGTCGAGGATCGCCACCAGCGACACCTCGGGCAGGTCGAGGCCCTCGCGGAGCAGGTTGATGCCGACGAGCACGTCGTACTGCCCCAGCCGCAGGTCGCGCAGCAGCTCGATCCGCTTGAGCGTGTCGACCTCGCTGTGGAGGTAGCGGGTGCGGATGCCGGACTCGAGGAGGTAGTCGGTGAGGTCCTCCGACATCTTCTTGGTCAGCGTGGTGACCAGCACGCGCTCGTTGCGCTCGGTGCGGATCTTGATCTCGTGGATCAGGTCGTCGATCTGGCCCTTGGTCGGCTTGACGATGACCTCGGGGTCGACCAGACCGGTCGGCCGGATGATCTGCTCCACGACGTTGCCGCGGCCGCCGACCTTGGCCAGCTCGTAGTCGCCCGGGGTCGCCGAGAGGTAGATCGTCTGTCCGATCCGCTCGAGGAACTCCTCCCAGCGCAGCGGCCGGTTGTCCATCGCGCTCGGCAGCCGGAAGCCGTGGTCGACGAGGTTGCGCTTGCGGGACATGTCGCCTTCGTACATGCCGCCGATCTGCGGAACGGCGACGTGCGACTCGTCGACGACGAGGAGGAAGTCCTCGGGGAAGTAGTCGAGCAGACAGTTGGGCGCCGAGCCGCGGCTGCGGCCGTCGATGTGCATCGAGTAGTTCTCGATGCCCGAGCAGGAGCCGACCTGGCGCATCATCTCGATGTCGTACGTCGTGCGCATCCGCAGCCGCTGCGCCTCGAGCATCTTGCCCTGCTTCTCGAAGAACCGGAGCTGGTCCTCGAGCTCGAGCTCGATGCCGCGGATCGCCCGCTCCATGCGCTCGGGGCCGGCGACGTAGTGGGTCGCCGGGAAGATGTGCAGCTCCTCGTCCTCGGTGACGACCTCGCCGGTGACCGGGTGCAGCGTCATCAGCCGCTCGACCTCGTCGCCGAAGAACTCGACCCGGATCGCGAGCTCCTCGTAGACCGGGAACACCTCGAGGGTGTCGCCGCGCACCCGGAACGTGCCGCGGGTGAACGACATGTCGTTGCGGGTGTACTGGATCTCGACGAGCCGGCGGAGCAGCTTGTCGCGGTCCCACTCCTGGCCGACGCGCAGCTGGACCATGCGGTCGACGTACTCCTGGGGCGTGCCCAGGCCGTAGATGCAGGACACGGTCGACACCACGATGACGTCGCGGCGGGTCAGCAGCGAGTTGGTCGCGGAGTGCCGCAGCCGCTCGACCTCCTCGTTGATCGAGGAGTCCTTCTCGATGTAGGTGTCCGTCTGCGGGACGTAGGCCTCGGGCTGGTAGTAGTCGTAGTAGGAGACGAAGTACTCGACGGCGTTGTTGGGCATCAGCTGCCGCAGCTCGTTGGCGAACTGCGCGGCCAGCGTCTTGTTGGGCTGCATCACCAGGGTCGGCCGCTGCAGCCGCTCGACCGCCCACGCGATCGTCGCGGTCTTGCCGGTGCCGGTCGCGCCCAGCAGGACGACGTCCTTCTCGCCCGCCTTGATCCGTCGCTCGATGTCCTCGATCGCCGCGGGCTGGTCGCCCGACGGCTCGTAGTCGGACACCACCTTGAACGGCGCGACACGACGCTGCAGGTCGGTGACGGGTCTCATGCTTAGCAGCGTACGTCCCGCCTCCGACAGTCCCCTGTCCGATTCTTGGGCCGGATTCTTGGCAAGATGTCCCCCGTGGAGCAGCGGGGCGCCAACATGGGACGGATGTGGGCGTTCCTGCGCGGCCCCGTGCGCCGAGCCCTGCTCATGGTCTTCGGCCTGCAGCTGCTCGTCGCGCTCGCCCTGACGCTGGTGGACTCCTACCGTCGCCGCGGCAAGAAGCCCTCGCCGTTCCCGGTGACCGAGCCGGTCCCGGTGAAGATCGGCGACGGCGAGGTGACGACGTACACCTTCGGCCGGGACCTGTACGACGACATGCTCGACGCGATCGAGAAGGCCGAGCGGCGGATCCTCTTCGAGACCTACATCTGGAAGGGCGACGAGGTCGGCCAGCGGTTCAAGGACGCCCTGCAGGCCGCGGCGGGCCGCGGCGTCGAGGTCTACGCGATCTACGACACCTTCGCCAACGCCGTGGTCAGGCCGCAGTTCAAGCGCTTCGGGCCGCGGATGCGAGTGCTCGCCTACCCCGTCTACAACGCCGGTTGGCGGTTCTTCGACCTGCGCCGCTACGGCCGCGACCACCGCAAGATCATGGTGGTCGACGACCAGGTCGCGTTCGTCGGCGGCTACAACGTCGGTACGGCGTACGCCACGGAGTGGCGCGACACGCACGTCCGGATCACCGGCCCGGCCGTCTTCGATTTGTCCCGCGCCTTCGCGGACTTCTGGAACCTGCACCGCCGCCCGCGCCACGGCATGCAACCGCTGCTGCTGGAGGCAACGCCCGACTGGGAGCCGCGCATCCGGGTGCACCGCAACGTCCCGCGGCTGTGGATGTTCCCGATCCGCGGGATGTACCTCGAGGCGATCAACCGCGCCGTCACCAACATCTGGATGACGCACGCCTACTTCATCCCCGACGACGACTTCGTCGAGGAGCTCGTCTCGGCGGCCCAGCGGGGCGTCGACGTCCGGATCCTCGTGCCGCGCACCTCCAACCACGTCATCGCCGACTGGCTGTCGCGCGGCTTCTACGGCGAGCTGCTCGCGGCGGGCGTGCGGATCTTCCGCTACGAGGGCGCGATGGTGCACGCCAAGACCGCGACCGTCGACGGCCGCTGGTCGACCGTCGGCACGGCGAACATCGACCGGCTGTCGCTGACCGGCAACTACGAGATCAACGTCGAGTTCATCGATCCCGACCTGGCCGCGGAGATGGAGCGGATCTTCCTCAGCGACCTGTCCAACGCGACCGAGCTGACCACCGAGGAGTGGGCGTCGCGCGGCGTGCACAAGCGGTTCACCGAGCTCGTGCTGCGGCCCTTCCGTCCCCTGCTCTGACCCCGGCCCCGCGGCGGCGACGCATGTTCGCCGCGCCCCTGGGAACTCTTGGACGAGACCTGGGGAGGGAATGACCGTGCAGATCGACAAGGACACCGTCACCACCGCGCTGCGCGAGCGTGGCGACCACGACCGGGCCGTGCAGGCCGAGTGCGTGCTGCCGCGCAGCGTGGACACCGAGCGCGACGCCGGGCTCCTGATCCAGCTCGACGTCAACGCCGACGCCCTGGAGGCGACGCCGGAGGACTGACCGCCCGAGCACTCAGAGCATCCGGCGTAGCAGCCGGTCGCGGTCCACAAGCGTGTGCTTGAGCACGAGCCCGAGGTGCAGCGCGAGAGCCACGTAGAACGTCACGTGGCTGGCGATGTGCACCGGCAGCAGGCCGTCGTCGACCAGCAGCACCCCGATGCCGGACAACGGCATCACCACGAGCGTGAAGTAGAGGACCTGCTCGGTGCGGTGCGCCAGCTTGCGCTCGCTCTCGGACAGGGTCTCGGCCCACGGCGGCAGGGGTACGACGCGCCTCCGCACGAGCCGGACCACGGCGAGGAGCAGCAGGATGAGGCCGAACGCGACGTGCGTGGTCAGCACCGGCTGGTCGCCGCTGGTCACCTCGTCGACCGTCGTGCCGAGGTCCGGGTCGCCGGCACGCTCCTTGGCAGCGTCCGCGAGCTCCTCGAGCCGCTCCTCCTCGGCCTCGGTGGTCGCCCGGTCGGCGCGCGCGTCCAGCGCGTCCTCGACGCGGTCCTGGGGGTCCTCGACGTCGAGGGAGTAGCCCACGACGAGCTGCGTCGCGAGCACCAGGACCGTCAGCCAGTGCAGCACCTTGGTGGCCAGGGGGTAGCCGGTCACGACCTGGGTCTCGGTCATGCGTACCTCACCGGCAGGTGCCGGCGAGGCGCCATCCGTGGACCCCGCCGGGGACGGCCCAGCCCACCGAGCTCGACCAGCCGCTGCACCCGGTACCGGTGCGGGCGGTAGGGCTCCAGCAGCTCGGCCAGCCCGTCGTCGTCGACGGCCTCGCCCGTCAGCGCGTAGCCGACGTTCTTCGCGATGTGGTAGTCACCGAAGCTCACCGCGTCGGCGTCGCCGTGCGCGCGGAACCGGGTCTCGGCCGAGGTCCACACCCCGATGCCCGGCAGGCTGCGCAGCCGGCGGTCCACCTCGTCGGACGGGAGCCCCACGGTGCGCTCCAGCGAGGACGCGACCCGGGCCGCCGTGACGACGGCCCGTGAGCGCGCCGGGTCGACGTGCATGCGCAGCCACTCCCACGACGGGATCGTGCGGAGCCGCTCGGGCGTCGGCGGGACCCACAGCAGCCGCTCCGCGCCGGGGCCGGGCGCCCTCTCGCCGTACCGGCGGACGAGCATGCGGAACCCGGCGAACGCCTCCTGTCCGGTCACCTTCTGCTCGATGATCGCCGGCACCAGCGACTCCATGACCAGGCCGGTGCGGGTGATCCGCCAGTGCCCGAAGCGGCGGTGCAGGTCGGCCACCACGTCGTGGTGCGGCTCGAACGCGCTCGGGTCGTCCTCGGCGCCGAGCATCGCCGGGACCGAGTCGAGCACCCACGCCGCGCCGCTCCCCCACGCTGTCGCGTGCACCCGGCCGTCGAGCGACTGCTGCAGCCGGAGCGTGGTCGGCCCCTCCGGGGTAAGGATGCCGCGCCAGACCGTGCCGTCGGGATCGGTGCGGAACGTCGGGTCGCCGCCGCCGTGCCGCAGGATCGACAGCACCTGGCGCATCGGCAGCGGCCAGGCGGGCTGCCAGACGCGCTCGAGCTCGGTGGGTGCGGGCACGTCGTCACCCTAAGGCGTCGGTGCGACAGGGCAGGATGACCGCATGCTGCTCGCCGACCTCGTCGCCGCCCACGCGGCCGTGCGCGCCACCCGCTCCCGCAAGGCCAAAGTCGCCGCCCTGGCGGACGTGCTGGCGCGCGCCGCCGCCGAGGGCGACGAGGTGCTGTCCGTGGTCGTGCACTACCTCGGCGGGTCGCTCCGGCAGCGGCGCACCGGGCTCGGTTGGCGCGGGCTGATGGCACTGCCGGAGCCGGCGGAGAGCCCGTCGCTCGACGCGGTCGAGGTCGACGCGGCCTTCGAGCGGCTCGGCGAGGTCGCCGGAGCCGGCTCCAAGGCGGTCCGCGAGGAGCAGGTGCGCGACCTGTTCGGCCGGGCCACGGCCGACGAGCAGGCCTACCTGCGCGGGCTCGTCACCGGCGAGCTCCGTCAGGGCGCTCTCGACGCGCTGGTGCTCGACGCGGTGGCCGCGGCCGCGGAGGTGGCACCGGACGGTGTTCGGCGGGCGGCGATGTTCGCGGGGGCGACCGCGCCTGTGGCGGTGGCCGCGCTGCGCGACGGCGAGGAGGCGCTGGGCGCGTTCCGCCTCGAGGTCATGCGCCCGGTGCGACCCATGCTCGCGTCGAGCGCGCCGGACCTCGACGCGGCGTTCGAGGGTTTCGACGGCGAGGTCGCCGTGGACACCAAGCTCGACGGCATCCGCGTGCAAGTGCACAAGCACGGCGACGACGTCCGGGTCTGGACCCGCAGCCTCGACGAGATCACCGTCCGGGTGCCCGAGGTGGTCGAGCTGGTGCGCGACCTGCCCTACGGGCGGCTCGTCCTCGACGGCGAGGCGATCGCGCTCGACGACGCCGGCCGGGCGCGTCCGTTCCAGGAGACCGGCGCGCGCACGGCGAGCCGCAGCGACATCGAGACGCTGCGTCGCGAGGTCCCGCTGACGTCGTACTTCTTCGACCTGCTGCTCGTCGACGACGAGGACCTCGTCGACACCCCCGCGCGCGAGCGGCTGACCCGGCTGGCCGAGGTGGTGCCGGAGCACGCGCTGGTGCCGCGGGTGCTGACCGCCGACCCGGCCGAGGCCCGCGGCCTGTTCGCCACGGTCGTCGCCGACGGTCACGAGGGCGTGGTGGTCAAGGCGCTCGACGCGCCCTACGCCGCTGGACGCCGCGGCGCGGCCTGGGTCAAGGTCAAGCCGCGGCACACGCTCGACCTGGTGGTGCTGGCCGTCGAGTGGGGCTCCGGCCGCCGGCAGGGCTGGCTGTCCAACGTCCACCTCGGCGCCCGCGACCCGGAGACGGGCGACTTCGTGATGCTCGGCAAGACGTTCAAGGGCATGACCGACGAGATGCTGGCCTGGCAGACCGAGCGGTTCCTCGAGCTCGAGACCTCGCGCGAGCGGCACGTCGTGCGTGTCCGGCCCGAGCAGGTCGTCGAGATCGCGTTCGACGGGCTGCAGCGCTCCACCCGCTACCCCGGCGGGCTGGCGCTGCGCTTCGCCCGGGTGCTGCGCTACCGCGACGACAAGACCGCCGACGAGGCCGACACCATCGAGACGGTGCGGACGCTCGGCAAGGTGTACGACGCGTGACACGACCTGTCACACCGGTTGCCGACCGCACGTAGCATGACGGCGTGACCAGCGCCGACACCACCGCGCGGGCGGAGGAAGCCGACCCCAGCAAGCCCGAGCCTGCCGCCGACGGGCGCCGCAGCGCGGCCGCCGCCCGGCGCCGCCGCCGCGAGGCCGAGATCCTGACCGCCACGCGCCACCTCTTCGACGCCCGAGGCGTGCGCGACGCGCAGATCGAGGACATCGCCCGCGCCGTCGGGATCAACCGGGCGATCATCTACCGGCACTTCACCGGCAAGGAGGAGCTGTTCGCGCTCACCCTCGTCGGCTACCTCGACGAGCTCGACCAGCGGCTCGCCGCCGCGGACGACCCGAGCGCCGACGCCGTGCGACGGCTGCGCGCGATCACCGAGGCGTTCATCGACTACGGCCTCGCCTACCCGGCGTTCGTCGACTGCGCCCTGACGCTGATGCGCCGCCCCGGCCCCGAGCTGCTCGAGGAGATCAGCGAGGGCGCGATGTTCCGCCTCGGCCGGTCGATCAGCACCTGCCTGGCGCGCGTCGCCGCGGCGATCCAGGCCGGCGTCGACGAGGGCAGCTTCCACACAGACGACGTGCACCTGCTCGCCAACACGCTCTACGCCGCCGGCCTCGGCGGCATGCAGCTCGCCCGAGTCGGCATGCTCGTCAAGCAGGCCGCGCCCGGCATCCCGACCGTGGCGTCGCTGTCACCCGAGCAGGTCAAGGAGCACCTGGTCGCCAGCAGCATCGCGATGGCCGTCGGGGCCCCCCGCAGCTGACCTACCGCTCGAGGATCGCCGTCACGCCCTGGCCGCCCGCGGCGCAGATCGAGATCACGCCGCGGCCGGAGCCCTTCTCGGCCAGCAGCTTCGCCAGCGTGGCCACGATGCGGCCTCCGGTCGCCGCGAACGGGTGCCCCGCCGCCAGCGACGAGCCGGCCACGTTGAGCTTCGACCGGTCGATCGAGCCCAGCGGCTCGTCGAGACCGAGACGCTCCTTGCAGAACACCGGGTCCTCCCACACCTTCAGCGTGGCGAGCACCTGCGACGCGAACGCCTCGTGGATCTCGTAGAAGTCGAAGTCCTGCAGGGACAGACCGGCGCGGGCCAGCATCCGCGGCATCGCGTACGCCGGCGCCATCAGCAGCCCCTCGCCACCGTGCACGTAGTCGACGGCGGCGGTCTCGTGGAACGTCAGGAACGCCAGCGGCTCCCAGCCCCGCGCCTCGGCGTACTCCTCCGAGCACAGCAGCACGACCGACGAGCCGTCGGTGAGCGGGGTGGAGTTGCCCGCGGTCATCGTCGCCGCCTCGCCCTTGCCGAACACCGGCTTGAGCTTGGCGAGCTTCTCGACGCTCGAGTCGGGGCGGAGGTTCTGGTCGCGCTCCAGCCCCTGGTACGGCGTGACCAGGTCGTCGAGGAAGCCGCGGTCGTACGCCGCCGCAAGATTGTGGTGCGACGCGGCCGCGAGCTCGTCCTGCTCCTCGCGACCGATGCCCCACTCGAGCGCGGTCAGCGCGGCGGACTCGCCCATGGACAGGCCGGTGCGCGGCTCGCTGTTCTGCGGGATCGACGGGACGAGGTGGCCCGGACGCACCTTGGCCAGCGCAGCCAGCCGGCCCTGCACCGTCTTCGCCCGGTTGGCCTCCAGCAGGATCTTGCGCAGCCGCTCGTTGACCGCGATCGGCGCGTCCGAGGTGGTGTCGGTGCCACCGGCGATGCCGACATCGATGGCGCCGAGCGCGATCTTGTTCGCGACCGCGATCGTCGCCTGCAGACCGGTGTCGCAGGCCTGCTGGATGTCGTAGGCCGGCGTCTCCGGGGCGAGCCGGCTCCCGAGCACGGACTCCCGGGTGAGGTTGAAGTCGCGGCTGTGCTTGAGCACGGCACCGGCCACCACCTCGCCGACCCGCTCGCCCTCGAGGCCGAACCGCGCGGCGAGGCCGTCGATGGCCGCGGTCAGCATGTCCTGGTTGGACGCGTGCGCGTAGACGGAGTTCGAGCGCGCGAACGGGATGCGGTTGCCGCCGACGACGGCGACGCGGCGGACGGACGGGCCGGTGCTGCTCGTGCTCGTGGTCATGGGGACATACTCTCCGGTAACAACGGGTAGGCCAACTCGATGAGGGCCACGTCACGAAATGTGGACACCGAGTTACACCGCTCGTTACAACTGGAGGACTGCCCACCTCAGGAGGACCCGCCGCGATGAGCGACCGCTACTCGACCCTGATCCGCACCCCGGTCGGACAGCTGCTGGCCAAGAACCTCGGCCTGCCCAACCCGGTCCCCCTCGAGCGCTGGACCGAGGGCGCCCCCCTGGTCGACGGCACCGTCGTACTCGGCGGCGCCGGCCGCCTCGAGAAGTCGCTGGTCGCCGCGCTGGACGACCTCGGCGTCGCGCACCTCACCGGCGCCGGCCCCGTCGCCGAGGGCGAGCAGAAGTACAAGGGTCTGGTCTTCGACGCCACCGGCATCACCGCCAGCGACCAGCTCGTCACGCTGCAGGAGTTCTTCACTCCGGTGATGCGCAGCCTCGGCACGTGCCCGCGCGTGGTGGTGATCGGCACCCCGCCCGAGACGGTGCACGGCGCGGAGCGCGTCGCGCAGCGGGCCCTCGAGGGCTTCACCCGCTCGCTGGGCAAGGAGATCGGCCGCGGCGGCACCGTCCAGCTCGTGTACGTCGCCCCCGAGTCGCACGACCACCCGGCCGCGATCGCGTCCACGCTGGCCTTCCTGCTCTCCCCCAAGTCGGCGTACGTCTCGGGCCAGGTCGTCCGCATCGGCTGCCACGGCGCGACCGACGCGGCCGCGGAGGTCGACTGGGCCACTCCGCTCACCGGCAAGGTCGCCTTGGTCACCGGCGCGAGCCGCGGCATCGGCGAGCAGATCGCCCGGGTGCTGCACCGCGACGGAGCGACGGTGCTCGGCATCGACGTACCGCAGGCGGCCAGCGAGCTGCAGGCGGTGATGCGCGAGATCGACGGCGACCACCTGCTCCTCGACATCACCAGCAAGGACGCGCCGCAGCGGATCGCCCGCCACGTCAAGGAGAAGCACGGCAAGGTCGACGTGGTCGTGCACAACGCCGGCATCACCCGCGACAAGAAGCTCGCGAACATGAAGCGCGACGGTTTCTCCTCCGTCATCGCGGTCAACCTGACCGCGCCCGAGCGGATCACCACCGAGCTGCTCCGGCAGAAGCTGGTCGCGAGCAACGGCCGTATCGTCGGCGTCGCCTCGATCGCGGGCATCGCCGGCAACGTCGGCCAGACCAACTACGCCGCCTCCAAGGCCGGTGTGATCGGGCTCGTGGACAGCCTCGCCGACGACCTCGAGGACGGCATCACGATCAACGCCGTGGCGCCGGGCTTCATCGAGACCAAGATGACCGCGGCCGTGCCCTTCGCGACGCGCGAGGTCGGCCGCCGGCTCAACGCGATGTCGCAGGGCGGCCAGCCGGTCGACGTCGCCGAGGCGATCGCCTGGTACGCCAACCCCGCCTCCACCGCCGTCAACGGCAACGTGGTGCGGGTCTGCGGCCAGATGATGCTGGGGGCCTGAGCCGATGGCGGTCCCGACCATGCTCAAAGCGGCGCTGCCGTCGATCCCGGTCGTCAACCAGCTCCCGGGCATCCGCAAGACCGGGACCGGCATGCCCGAGCTCGTCGAGACGCGGTACGACGTGCCGGTCGACCGCGACCACGTGGCGGCGTACAGCGAGGTCTGCGGGTTCCCGCTCAAGGACCACCTGCCGCTGACCTACCCGCACGTGCTGGCGTTCCCGCTGCACATGGCGATCATGACCGACCGGTCGTTCCCGTTCCCGGCGATCGGCACCGTCCACCTCGAGAACGAGATCACCCAGCACCGCGCGATCTCCCCCGACGAGCGGCTGCAGCTCACCGCCCGCACCGGCGAGCTGCGTCCGCACCCGAAGGGCCGCGCGTTCGACCTCTCGGTCGACGTGCACAGCGCCGGCGAGCTGGTGTGGCAGTCGCGCTCGACGTACCTACGCCTCGGCGGCGGCGACCCCTCCGCGGCGTCGGAAGAGACGACCTTCGAGGACGTGCCGGCGAGCGGCGTGCAGTGGCGGCTCGGCGGCGACCTCGGCCGGCGCTACGCCGCGGTCTCCGGCGACCACAACCCGATCCACCTGTACGGCGTCACCGCGAAGGCGTTCGGCTTCCCCCGCCAGATCGCCCACGGCATGTGGAGCAAGGCCCGCTGCATCGCCGCGCTCGACGGCCGCCTCCCCGACGCGGTCACCGTCGAGGTCGCCTTCAAGAAACCCGTGCTGCTCCCCGGCAAGGTCGCGTTCGGGTCGGAGAAGGTCGGCGACGGCTACGCGTTCGCCCTGCGCGACCCGAAGAGCGACAAGCCCCACCTGCTCGGGCGCGCGACAACGATTCGTCTGTGATCTACGGGGTGATTCACACGGGCCGGTCGCAGACGAATCGTTGTCAGCGCTTCGGCCAGGCCCAGCGCCACAGCCCGAACAGCCCGGGCAGGAACAGGACAAGCATCACCAGTCCGCCCACGTGGTCGCCGACGTCGCTGCCGAAGAGGAGCAGCATGCTGCCCATGAACACGAAGGGCGACGTGCAGAACGCGACGATGCCGAAGACGACCTTGCGCCAGCGCGCGACCGGCCGCGCGACGGGGTAGCCGCCGAGGCCGGCCAGCAGGTCGTCCAGCTCTCCGTGCGTGCGCGCGCCGAGCACCCTCCCGGTGCGGTCCTCGAGCTCGGTGGAGGACAGCCGGCCGACCGAGAAGGCGTCGGCGAGCACGCGTACGGCGGCGTCGCGGTCGGCGTCCGATGCGAGCAGGGCGTCGCGCTCGGCCTCGGCGGCCGCCGCCCGCTCGCGCATCTGCTCGGCGACGCTCGCGACCGTCGACCCGACAGTGGACCCGACCGCCGACCCGACCTGGCGGGCGACTCTCTCGACGTCCTCCTCGTCGACGAGAGGTCGCCGCTCACGGACTTCGCCCTCGTCATCGGGCCTGGTGCTGGTCACGACAGCAGGCTAGATCGGGAATCGCGGACAGACCGCCGAAACCGGGTGAATCGCCCGTCACGCACGATTCGTCTGCGGTCGGCCCGTGTGATTCACCCCGTAAACCGCAGACGAATCGTTGTTCGGTCCCGGAATCGCGGATTCACCGAGTCGCCGAGTCCCCGGTTGCCTCGGAGATGACCCGCTGCTGGCGGTTACCCAGAGCGTCTCGTTTTTGGAGGATGAGAAGGCCCGCCCGGCGACTGGAGGTGGATCGTGACCGACGTTCTCGACAGCCAGACCCAGACCGACAAGGCCGACGAGGGTGTGGTGCACATCCTCTGGATGAACGGGGGGCTCAGCTGCGACGGGGACTCCGTCGCACTGACCGCGGCGACGCAGCCGAGCATCGAGGAGATCGTGCTGGGGGCGCTGCCCGGGTTGCCGAAGATCGCGGTGCACTGGCCGCTGATCGACTTCGAGTGCGGCCCGGAGCAAGGTGCGGACAACTTCATCGAGTGGTGGCACAAGGCCGACCGCGGCGAGCTGGAGCCGTTCGTGCTCGTGGTCGAGGGGTCGATCCCCAACGAGGCGATCAAGCCCGAGGGCTACTGGTGCGGGTTCGGCAACAACCCGATGACCGGGCAGCCGATGACCACCTCGGAGTGGCTGGACCGGCTCGCCCCGAAGGCGACCGCGGTGATCGCGGTCGGGACCTGCGCGACGTACGGCGGGATCCACGCGATGTCGGGCAACCCGACCGGCGCGATGGGGGTGCCCGACTACCTCGGCTGGGACTGGAAGTCCAAGGCCGGGCTGCCGATCGTGTGCGTCCCCGGCTGCCCGATCCACCCGGACAACCTGTCCGAGACGATCACCTACCTGCTCTACCAGGTGGCCGGCCAGGCGCCGATGATCCCGCTCGACGAGGCGCTGCGGCCACGCTGGCTGTTCGGCATGACGGTGCATGAGGGCTGCGACCGCGCCGGCTACTACGAGCAGGGGGACTTCGCCACCGAGTACGGCTCCCCCAAGTGCATCGTCAAGCTCGGCTGCTGGGGACCGGTCGTGAAGTGCAACGTGCCGAAGCGCGGCTGGATCAACGGGGTCGGCGGCTGCCCCAACGTCGGCGGCATCTGCATCGGGTGCACGATGCCGGGCTTCCCGGACAAGTTCATGCCGTTCATGGACGAGCCGCCCGGCGCCAAGATGTCGACCCGCGGCAGCACCATCTACGGCAAGGCGGTGAAGCGTCTGCGCGGCGTGACGCTCAAGACCCTCGACAAGGAACCCCGCTGGCGCACCAGGGGGACCACCCTCAAGACCGGTTTCACGAAGACCTGGTGAGCGGAGCGACCATGACCATCACCGAACCGAAGCGGACAGAGAAGCGCGGCACCGACGTCGTCGAGATGTCGTGGGACCCGGTCACCCGGATCGTGGGCAGCCTCGGCATCTACGCCAGCGTCGACTTCAAGCAGAAGAAGGTCCTCGAGTGCCACAGCACGTCGTCGATCTTCCGCGGCTACAGCCTGTTCATGAAGGGCAAGGACCCGCGCGACGCGCACTTCATCACCAGCCGGATCTGCGGGATCTGCGGCGACAACCACGCGACCTGCTCGGTCTACAACCAGAACATGGCCTACGGCATCGCTCCCCCGCACCTGGGCGAGTGGATCATCAACCTGGGCGAGGCCGCGGAGTACATGTTCGACCACAACATCTTCCAGGAGAACCTGGTCGGGGTGGACTACTGCGAGCGGATGGTCAAGGAGACCAACCCGGGCGTGCTCGAGCGGGCCAACACCACCGAGGCACCGAACGCCGGCATCCACGGCTACCGCACGATCGGCGACATCATGCGCGCGCTCAACCCGCTCGAGGGCGAGTTCTACCGCGAGGCGCTGCACGTCAGCCGCTACACGCGCGAGATGTTCTGCCTGATGGAGGGCCGGCACGTCCACCCCTCGACGCTGTACCCGGGCGGCGTCGGCACGACGGCGACCGTGCAGCTGTTCACCGACTACCTGACGCGGCTCATGCGGTACGTCGAGTTCATGAAGAAGGTCGTGCCGCTGCACGACGACCTCTTCGACTTCTTCTACGAGGCACTGCCTGGCTACGAGCACGTCGGCGAGCGCCGGATCCTGCTGGGCTGCTGGGGCAGCCTGAACGACCCGGCGTACTGCGACTTCCGCTACGAGACGATGAGCGACTGGGGCCGCAAGATGTTCGTCACGCCGGGCGTGATCGTCGACGGCAAGCTCGTCACCAACGACCTCGTCGAGATCAACCTCGGGATCCGGATCCTGCTCGGCCACTCCTACTACGAGGACTGGGTGAAGTCCGGCCGCGAGGTCTTCGTGACCCGCGACCCGCTCGGCAACCCGGTCGACGAGCGGCACCCCTGGAACCAGCACACGATCCCCAAGCCGGCCAAGCGCGACTGGGACAACGCCTACTCGTGGACGATGTCGCCGCGCTGGTTCGACGGCAAGGACCACCTCGCGCTCGACACCGGCGGCGGCCCGATCGCCCGCCTGTGGTCGACCGCGCTGAGCGGCCTGGTCGACTGCGGCTTCGTGAAGGCGACCGGCAACAGCGTGGTCATCAACCTGCCCCGTACGGCGCTCAAGCCCGAGGTCACCTTCGAGTGGAAGATCCCGAAGTGGAGCAACGCCCTCGAGCGCAACCGGGCGCGCACCTACTTCCAGGCCTACTCCGCGGCACTGGCGCTGCACTTCACCGAGAAGGCGCTGGAGGAGGTCCGCGCCGGCCGCACCGACACCTGGACGAGGTTCGAGGTGCCCGACGAGGCAATCTCCGTCGGCTTCACCGAGGCCGTGCGCGGCGTGCTCAGCCACCACATGGTGATCCGGGACGGGAAGATCGCGAACTACCACCCCTACCCGCCGACGCCGTGGAACGGCAGCGTCCGCGACACCTACGGCACGCCCGGCCCCTACGAGGACGCCGTGCAGAACACGCCGATCTTCGAGGAGAACCCGCCGGAGAGCTTCAAGGGCATCGACGTGATGCGCGCGGTCCGGTCGTTCGACCCGTGCCTGCCGTGCGGTGTGCACATGTTCACCGGACGGGGTCGGGTGGTCGAGCACCTGCACACGCCCAGCGTCCCGGTGAAGCCCTACTAGGTACGGCGGGGGACGCCGTGCACGAGCTCGCGATCACGGAGAGCCTCGTGGACCTGGTGGTCGAGCGCACCGCCGGGCGCCGCGTGGTCGCCGTCAACGTGCGCGTCGGCGACCGGTCCGGCGTCGTACCCGACGCGATGTCGTTCTGCTTCGACGTTGTCGCCGCGGAGACGCCGCTGGCCGGCGCCGCGCTGGTCATCGAGGAGTGTCCGGGCGAGGACCTCGCGCTGGTCTCGGTCGAGCTCGTGCGGGAGCCGTCGTGTGCCTGACCTGCGGGTGCGGCGAAGCGCCCGGCGTGACCACCGAGACGACTGAGACGCTCGACGTCGAGGAGCGGCTGCTCGCGAAGAACGACGAGCTCGCCGCGCACGTGCGCGCGTCGCTGGCCGAGCGGCACGTCACCGCGCTCAACCTGATGAGCTCGCCCGGGGCAGGCAAGACCAGCCTGCTCGAGCGAACCGTCGCCGAGCTGGGGACGCGGCACGCCGTGTGCGTCATCGAGGGCGACCAGGAGACGTCGTTCGACGCAGACCGGATCCGGCGCGCCGGCGCACGGGCCGTCCAGGTCAACACCGGCGCCGGCTGCCACCTCGACGCCGCGATGGTCCACCGGGCGCTGCACGAGCTGGACCCGCCCACGGGGTCGCTGCTGTTCGTCGAGAACGTCGGCAACCTGGTCTGCCCGGCGCTGTTCGACCTCGGCGAGGCGGCCAAGGTCGTGGTCGTGTCGGTGACCGAGGGCGACGACAAGCCGCTGAAGTACCCGCACATGTTCGGCGTCGCCGACCTCGTGGTCGTGAACAAGACCGACCTGCTCCCGTACGTCGACTTCGACCTGCCGCGGTTCCGGTCCCAGGCCCGGGGGCTGAGCCCCGGGGTCGAGGTGCTGCCGCTGTCGGTGCGCACCGGCGAGAACGTCGGCGACTGGTACGCGTTCCTGGAGGACGCGGTCTCTCAAGCAGCTGATCGAGGAGGTGCGGCGCATGGAGCCCGTGTCGGTACGTGAGGCCAGCGAGCGCATCGAGACCCTGCTCGACGACCTCGGCCAGAGCAGTTCGCCCGCGGTCGTCGAGCGCGTCGAGGAGCTGCTGCACGCGGTGATGAGCCTGTACGGCGCCGGCCTGGCCCGGCTCGTCGAGGCCGTCCCGCCCGACGTGCTGCGCCGCCTCGCGGACGACGAGGTCGTCGGCAACCTCCTGGTCCTGCACGACCTGCACCCCGACGACGTCGACACCCGCGTGCAGCGGGCCCTGGAGCAGGTCCGCCCCTACCTCGGCTCGCACGCCGGCGGGGTGAGCCTGTCCGGCGTCGACGCGGACGGTGTCGTGCACCTCCGGCTGGAGGGCAGCTGCGACGGCTGCCCGTCGTCGGCGCTCACGGTGAAGTCGGCGATCGAGGACGCGATCCTCGTCGCCGCCCCGGACGTCGTCGCCGTCGAGGCCGAGGGCATGGTCGACGCCGGCCCGGCGCTGCTGCAGATCCCGCCGTTCAGCCCGCACGACGCCGCCCCGGCGAGCGCCTCCGGCGGGTGGACGCGTCTCGACCTCGACGTACCGCCGCGCACCGTCCACCGTGTCGACGTCGCCGGCGAGGCGGTCCTCGTGGTGAACCTCGACGGCAGCCTGCTCGCCTACCTCGACCGGTGCCCGGCCTGCTTGATGTCCCCCGCCGACGGGACGCTCGTCGCTGAGCGGCTGCGCTGCCCGTGCGGCCGGGAGTACGACGTACGCCTGGCCGGGCGCGCGGTCGACCCCGACGGCACCCCGCTCACGCCCGTCCCGCTGCTGCCCGAGCGGGGCGCCTGGAAGATGGCCCTCCCACACCGGGAGCCGGCATGAACACCCCAGGAAGCCGCTCGCTGCGCTCGCGCCTCCCCGGGGACCCCGGATGAGCGGTCTGCGCTCCCTGCGGCGGATCGCCGAGCCGAAGCCTCAGAGGCCAGAGGCGCCGGCCGAGGAACGCTGCGAGTTCTGCGGCGTGGACATCGGTGACCGGCACGGGCACGTCGCCGACGTTGCCCAGCACCGGCTGCTGTGCGTCTGCAGGCCGTGCTACCTGCTGTTCGCGCCGCAGGGCGCCGGCGGGGGCCGCTACCGCGGCGTCGGCGAGGACGTGCGCCGCGTGGCCGACCTCCGCGTCACCGCGAGCCAGTGGGACGGCCTCAAGATCCCCGTAGACCTCGTGTTCTTCTTCCGGCAGACCGGCGTCGACCACCTGCTGGCGTTCTACCCCGGCCCGGGCGGGGCGACCGAGTCCCTGCTGGACCTCGACGCCTGGGGCGACCTGGTCACCGACAACCCCGTGCTGGACAGCACCGACGAGGACGTCGAGGCGGTGCTGCTGCGGCGGCTCGGCGACGAGTTCCGGTGCTACCTGGTGCCGATCGACGTCTGCTACGAGCTCGTCGGCGTCGTGCGCACGAGCTGGACCGGGCTCGGTGGCGGCGCCGAGGTGTGGCGGCGCATCGACGGCTGGTTCGAGGCCCTGGACGACCGCGCGCGCAGCGTCCCGCGGACGGGTGCGGCATGACCGACGCGGCCCTGCCCGGCCCCTCCGTCGACCTCGACTTCGCGTGCGACGAGGTCGTCGCCGATCACTACGCCGCCGCCCCGACGGTGCTGCTGCGCATGCGGGCACGCGATGCCTCCGGCCTGCGCGTGCACGCCCTCGCGCTGCGTTGCCAGGTCCGGATCGAGCCGGTCCGGCGGTCCTACTCCGACGCCGAGGCCGCCAAGGTCGTCGACCTGTTCGGCGACCGGCCGCGCTGGGGCAGCACGATGCAGCCGCTCCAGCTGGCGTTCCTCTCCCACGTGCTGCCCGGCTTCACCGGCGAGTGCGCCTTCGAGCTGACCCTGCCGCTCAGCTACGACGTGGACGTCGCGGCCCACAAGTACCTCGCGGCGCTCGAGGACGGCGACGTACCCCTGCTCCTGCTGTTCAGCGGCCAGGTGTTCACCGGCACGGCCGGCGCGATCGCCGTGCAACCGGTGCCCTGGCACAAGGAGACCGCGGTGCGCCTTCCGGTCGCGGTGTGGCGCGAGGCGGTCGACGTGCACTTCCCCGGCCAGGCCTGGCTCCGGGTACGGCGCGAGACGTTCGACCGGCTCTCGGTCTATCGCGGACGGCACGGGATGACGTCGATGGACGAGGCGCTCGACCGGCTCCTGGGTGAGGCGGAGCGATGACGACGCCCGTCGAGGAGGCCCGCAGGGTGGCCGACACCGTGCTCTACGAGGGCTACGTGCTCTACCCCTACCGGGCCGGCGCCGGGAAGAACCAGGTGCGCTGGCAGTGGGGCGTGCTGATGCCGCACGACGTGGTGGCGTTCGACGCCTCCGAGCGCGCCGCCAACCGGACCGACCTCGTCGTCGACGGCGACCCGACCGCGCTGCGCGCGACGGTGCGGTTCCTCCAGGTGCAGCATCGACGCGTCGAGGACGCCACCGGGAGGCCGGTCGAGCGGCTCGACGCCGGCGACACCGTTCACGTCCCCTGGGACGAGGCCGTCGAGCAGGAGGTGAGCGTCCACCTGCCGCTCGAGGGCGACGGCGAGGTGACCGTCGACATCGAGGGCGGCACCGACGAAGAGCTCGTGCCTGGCGGCCGGCTGGTGCGGGTCCGGCAGCCGGTGACCGTCCGCGTGTCCGCCCGCGCGCACCGGCCGGTCTCGCCGTACACCGTGACGCTGCTGACCATCGAGGTCGAGAACGCGACCCGTTCCGGCGCGACCGGCGCCCGCCGACCCGAGTGGCTCCGCCGCGCCCTGGTCGCCTGCCACCTGCTCGTCGAGGCCGACGGCGCGTCGTTCGTCTCCCAGCTCGACCCGCCGCAGTGGGCGTCGGGCTTCGTCGCGGGCTGCGTGAACGACGGCGTGTTCCCCGTGCTGGCCGGGCCGGACGACCAGGCGTCCGTCGTGCTGAGCTCGCCGATCATCCTCTACGACCACCCGCGGCTCGCCCCGCAGAGCGAGTCGGCGTTCTTCGACGCCCTCGAGATCGACGAGCTGCTCAGCCTGCGCACCGCGACGCTCTCCGAGGAGGAGAAGCGCGAGGTGCGCGGGACGGACCCGCGCGCCGCCGCCCTGCTGGCCGAGGTCGAGCACATGCCGCCGGACCTCTGGGAGCGGCTGCACGGCACGGTCCGGTACGTCGACGCGATGACCACCTCGCTCGCGCCGCCGCCCGAGCCGGCGGGTCCGCCCGACGTGCCCTGGTGGGACCCGGGCGCCGACGCGTCTGTCGACCCCGACCACGACGGCATCGAGATCCGCGGCGTGCTGGTGCGGCGCGGCAGCCGCGTGCTGCTGCGGCCGGGCACCCGCCGGGCCGACGCCTACGACCTGTTCCTCGCCGGACGGGAGGCGACCGTCGCCGCGGTACTGCACGACGTCGACGGCCACGAGCACCTCGCGGTGTCCGTCGACGACGACCCGGGCGCGGACCTGAAGGTGGCCCACGGCCGGTACCTCTACTTCTCCCCCGACGAGGTCGACCCGCTGCGCGAGGACGGTGCGTGATGGCCCGGGTGCTCGTGGCCTGCGTGGGCAACATCTTCCTGTCCGACGACGGGTTCGGCGTGGAGGTCGCGGCCGCCCTCGAGCGCGACCCGCTCCCGCCCGAGGCCAAGCTCGTCGACTTCGGCATCCGCTCGGTGCACCTGGTCTACGAGCTCATGGACGGGTACGACGTGCTCGTGGTCGTCGACACGGTGGCGCAGCAGGACGGGCCGCCCGGCTCGCTGTTCGTCGTGGAGCCCGACGTACCCGCGCGCGGGACGGACGAAGGGGAGCTGCCCGAGGCGCTGCTCGACCCGCACGACCTGTCCCCCGGCGGGGTCATGGAGCTGCTGCCCACGCTGGGTGGCGTGGTCGACCGCATCCTGGTGGTCGGCTGCAAGCCCGAGACCCTCGACGAGGGCATCGGCCTGTCGGACACCGCCCAGGCTTCCGTCGCCCCGGCGGCCGCGCTCGTGCGCGAGGTCGTCGACCGCGAGCTCGCCCGTCTGCACGCGGAGGCCCGCGTGCCCCGATCACCTGCCTGACAGAGGTTGGGCCCAAGAGTCTGGATGGAGGTGAACGAGTGAAGAAGCTCCTGTTCCTGCTCGCCGTCGTGGCCGCGGTCGTCGCGGCCGGTGCCAAGGACGACATCAAGCGCTACCTCGACATGCGCCGCATGTAACCCCCTGTGTCAGGGCATGGGCCCGAGGATCGGCGGGACTCCGCTCGGTTGAGGCTCGCGTGGCTCGAGCGGTGCCGGGCTCCGGGGATCCCGTCGCTCCACCGCGTCGCGAGCCGGCGGCAGGCCCGGCCAGCTCCGCGAGTCCGGCTCCCAGCTGCCCGGGTCGTCGGTGAGCCCGACGAGCCACGTCAGCGAGCAGTCCAGCGCCCGCGCGATCTCGGGCAGCTTGCACACGTCGAGCCCGGCACCGTGCTCCAGGCTGCTCAGCGCCTTGTTGGTCGTGACCACGCCGATCCGGCGGAGCCGCGCGACCACCTCCTTCTGCGTGAGCCCGAGCTCGCGGCGGCGCTGGCGCAGCCGCTCGCTGATCAGCAGGTGCCGGTGCACGCCCAGCTCGTCGTACGTCAAGGGTCGCGTCATCTCAGACGTCATCGGGGCCCCTGTTCATGTCGGCTGCCATGTCGGCGAGCGGCCTGATGTCGTAGCGCGCGAAGTTGAACACCGGCGCCATCGCGAGGAGCCGCTCGAACTCCTCGTGGCTGGCCACGTCGTACAGCCACGCACCGCCGTGCGCGCCGACCACGTGGTAGCGCATCAGCACCCTGCCCTGCTCCTCGAGCCGCCGGCCGTACTCCGGCATCCGGGCGATCGCCCGCACCATGGCGTCGGAGAGCAGCGACTGCTCCAGGCTCCACAGCACCAGGAACTTCATGGCGTCAGCAGATCCGCGGCAGCTGCTCGCCGAGCGGCAGGTCCACCACGCGCGACGCACCGAACCCCGTCGTGGCCGCCACCATCCCGGGGTGCTCCTCGACGCACTCGCCGATGACCACCGCCGCCTTGCCCGCGGGGTCCGCCCGCATCGCCGCCAGCACCTCCTCGGCATGCTCGCGGTCGACGAACGCAAGCAGCTTGCCCTCGTTGGCCACCTGCAGCGGGTCCAGGCCGAGGAACGCGCAGGCGTTGGCGACGACCTCGGGGACCGGCAGCGCGCGCTCGTCGAGCTCGACCCCCACGCCGGACGCGCGAGCGATCTCGTTGAGCGCGGTGGCGACGCCACCCCGCGTCGGGTCGCGCAGCACGTGCAGGTCGCGAGTGACCTCGAGCATCGCGGCCACCAGGCCGTTCAGCGGCTGGCAGTCGGACTCCACCGCGGCGCCGAACTCCAGGCCCTCGCGCACGCTCATGATCGCCACGCCGTGCACGCCGATTTCACCGCTGATGATGACGACGTCACCCGGCCGGGCGCGGTCGGGTCGCAGGTGGACGCCCTCGGGCACGACGCCGACGCCGGCCGTGTTGACGTAGACGCCGTCGCCGTGGCCGGACTCCACGACCTTGGTGTCGCCGGTGACCACGCGGACCCCGGCCCGTTCGGCCGCCGCACCGAGCCGCTGCGCGACGGCGCCGACCTTGGTGACGTCGACACCCTCCTCGAGGATGAACGCCGCCGAGAGGAACAGCGGCTGCGCGCCGCTCATCGCGAGGTCGTTGACGGTGCCGTTCACGGCGAGGTCGCCGATGCTGCCGCCCGGGAAGAACAGCGGGCGTACGACGAACGAGTCGGTCGAGAACGCCACCCGGCCGCCGAGCAGCGGCAGCACCGCCGAGTCGCCCAGCTTGGCCAGGTCGTCGTCGGCGAACGCCGGCAGGAACACGTGCTCCACCAGCTCGCCCGACATCGCCCCGCCACCGCCATGGCCCATCACGATCGTCGGGCTGTCGCGGAGCGGCAGCGGGCAGGTCCAGCCCTCGAAGCTCAGCGGCTCGGGAGGTGGAGTGATCGTGATCGGCTCAGCCAACGGAGCTCACCTCCCGCGCTGAACCGCTGCCGGTGTCGGCCGGGCCGGGCTGCGCGGGCACCTGCATGCGCCGGTAGAGGTAGTACGCCGCGCACGCGCCCTCACTGGACACCATCGTCGCGCCGAGCGGGTTGCGCGGGGTGCAGAGCGTGCCGAACGCCGAGCACTCGTGCGGCTTGATCAGGCCCTGCAGCACCTCGCCGCTGCGGCACACCGTCGACTCCTGGGTGTGGATGTCGCCGACCTCGAAGCGGTGCTCGGCGTCGTACTCCCGATACGCGTCGGAGAGCCGCCAGCCGCTCTGCGGGATCATGCCGATGCCGCGCCAGGACCGGTCGACGACCTCGAACACGTCCTCGAGCATGCGGATCGCGACCGGGTTGCCCTCCGGCAGCACGACGCGCTTGTACGCGTTCTCGACCTCGGCGCGGCCGTCCTCGAGCTGGTGGACCGCCCGACGGATGCCCTCGAGGATGTCGAGCGGCTCGAAGCCGGTGACCACGATCGGCACGTGGAACCGTTCCGCGAGCGGCGGGTACTCCGCCGTACCCATCACCGTGCACACGTGGCCCGCGGCGAGGAACGCCTGCACTCGGCAGTCGGGCGCGGTCATGATCGCCTCGATCGCGGGTGGGACCCGCACGTGGCTGACGAGCAGGCTGAAGTTCTCGATGCCGAGCTTCTTGGCCTGGTAGACCGTCATCGCGTTGGGCGGGGCGGTCGTCTCGAAGCCGATGCCGAAGAACACCACCTGCTTGTCCGGGTTGGCCTTGGCCAGCTCGAGCGCGTCGAGCGGGGAGTAGACGACGCGTACGTCGCTGCCGGCGCTCTTCACACGGAACAGGTCCTTGTCGCTGCCCGGCACCCGGAGCATGTCGCCGAACGAGCAGAAGACGACGTCGGGTCGCGCCGCGATCTCCAGCGCCTTGTCGATGACCTCGAGCGGCGTCACGCAGACGGGACAGCCGGGGCCGTGGATCAGCTCGATGCCGTCGGGCAGCAGCTGGTCGAGCCCGTGCCGGATGATCGAGTGGGTCTGCCCTCCGCAGACCTCCATCATCGCCCAGGGCTGCGTGGCCGTGGCGTGGATGTCGTCGAGCAGGCGCTTGGCCAGCTCGGGGTCCTGGAACTCGTCGAGGTACTTCACCGGTCCCCTGCCTCTCCGCCCGGAGCCCCCGGGCCGTCGACGGTCTGCATCTCGGGCGCCAGGTCGGGGCGCGGCAGGCCGGCCTGCTCGGCCGCGCGGCCCCACTGGTCGCCGAACTCGGCCTCGAGCTCGCCCATCTGGCGGAACAGCTCGAGGGTCTCCAGCGCCGACTGCTCGTCGAGGCGCTGGAGGGCGAAGCCGACGTGCACGATCGTGTACTCGCCCACCTCCAGGTCGGGGACGTACTCGAGGCACACCTCCTTGGTCACCCCGCCGAAGTCGACCTGCGCGATCCGGGTCCCGTCACGCTCGCCGATCTCAAGAACCCGACCGGGTACGGCTAGGCACATGGCTGCTCCTCTCTGGTCGTGCTTCGTCTCGTGAGGCGCGGGCCCGGTGCGCGAGCACCGCGACCTGGCCCAGGGCGATGCCGGCGTCGCTGGCCGGCACCTTGCGGTGGCGCAGCACCTCGAACCCCCGTGCGGCGAGGGCGGCGGCGCAGGCCGACGTCAGGAAGGCGTTGAGGAAGACCCCGCCGCTGAGGGTCACGGTGCGGAGCCCGGTCTCGTCGCGCAGCCGGGTGCAGGCCTCGACGACCAGGTCGACGACCGCTCCCTGGAAGCGCGCGGCGACCACCTCCGGCGTGGCACCGGTGCGGACGTCCTCGGCGGCAGCGGCGACGACGGGTGCGGCGTCCAGCACCCCGTCGTGCACGGCGAACGCGTAGCCGGGCCGGGCGCCGGCCTCGCGTGCCCGCGCCTCCAGCTCCATCGCGGCCTGCGCGTCGTAGCCGACGCGGTGGCAGATGCCGGCGATCGAGGCGACGGCGTCGAAGAGCCGCCCCATGCTCGAGGTGGGTGCGCAACCCATCCCGGTCTCCAGCTGCCGGTCGAGCAGCCGGAGCTCGTCCTCGCGGCAGGCCTGAACGCAGGGCAGCCTCTCGTCCCAGTCGACTCCGGCGCTGCGCAGGTGCGAGAGGGCCATCCGGCAGGGGTTGCGCACCCCCGAGTCACCTCCGGGGAGCGCGACGTACCCCAGGTGCGCGGCGCGGGCGAAGTCGCCGTACCCGGCCAGCAGGACCTCGCCGCCCCACACGGCGCCGTCGTCGCCGAAGCCGGTGCCGTCGAACGCGACTCCGATGACCCGCCGGCCCGGCGCGACGCCGTGCTCGGCCATCGTCGAGGCGACGTGGGCGTGGTGGTGCTGCACGCCGTCGACCGGGCGGCCGTCGGCGTGGTCGAGGGCCCAGCGGCGTGAGCGGTAGCCCGGGTGCCGGTCCGTCGCGATCGCGACCGGCGCGACCCCGGTGAGCATCTCGAGGTGGGCCTCGGCGGTGGTGAACGCGGCGAGCGTGGCGAGGTCGTCCATGTCGCCGACGTGGGCGGACATCCAGGCGAGGCGGCCCTCCGCCAGGCAGAAGGTGTTCTTGAGGTCCCCGCCGACGCCGAGCAGCGGCGGGCTGTCGAACGAGAGCGCGACCGGGAGCGGCGCCTGGCCGCGCGACCTCCGGACCGGTGCTTCCACCCCGTCCACGGCGCGGGTGACGGTGTCGTCGCAGGGCACGTGGATCGGGCGGTCGCCGTACAGCCACGCGTCGGCGAGCCCGGCCAGCCGGGTGCGCGCCTCGGCGTCGTCGGTGACGATCGGCTCTCCGGTCAGGTTGGCGCTGGTCATCACCAGCACGGGCGACGGGTCGTCGCGGGGCAGGCCCAGCAGCAGGTGGTGGAGGGGCGTGTAGGCGAGCACGACGCCAAGGTCGCCGTTGCCTGGCGCGACCGCGTCGGCGACCGGGGCGCCGGTACGTCGTCGGGCCAGCACGACGGGCCGGCTCCGTCGGCCGAGCAGGGCGCGCTCGGCGTGGTCGAGATGGACGAGGTCGTCGGCGGCAGCAAGGTCGGTGACCATCACGGCGAACGGCTTGTCGCCGCGCCGCTTCCGCTTGCGCAGCGTCTGGACCGCGTCGGGCGAGGTCGCGTCGCACGCGAGGTGGTAGCCGCCGAGCCCCTTGACCGCGACGACCGCACCGTCGCGGAGCAGGCTGCGGGCCTCGCTCAGCGCCGCCTCGTCGAGGCTGGTCGGGCGGTCCGCCCTGACGAGGTGCAGCCGTGGGCCGCAGTCGCGGCAGCAGACGGTCTGGGCGTGGAAGCGACGGTCGGCCGGTTCGGCGTACTCCCGGGCGCACGCCTCGCACAGGTCGAACCCCGCCATCGTGGTGTGCTCGCGGTCGTACGGCAGGCCCGTCGTCACCGTGAACCTGGGTCCGCAGTTGGTGCAGGTGATGAACGGGTGCCGGTACCGCCGGTTCGTCGGGTCGCCCAGCTCGGCCAGGCAGTCGTCGCAGATGCTGACGTCGGGGCTGACGAACGTGCGGCCAGGGCCCTCGGCGGACGGCTGGATCGTGAAGGTGGTGCCGCCTCGCGGGGGTACGTCGGTCGCGGTGACGTCGACGACCAGCGCGAGCGGCGGGGCGTCGGTGCGCACCCGCACGACGAACGCGGCGACCGAACCCGGGTCACCCTCCACCTCGACGACGACCCCGTCGCCGGTGTTGCGCACCTCGCCCGCGAGGTCGAGGCTCCGCGCCAGCGCGTAGACGAACGGCCGGAAGCCCACCCCCTGCACGACGCCGCGCACCACCACCCGGCGACGGATCCGTGCGTCGGGCAGGACGGCCACGTGCATCACTCCCACGCGACAGCCGGCCGGGCCGGCTCGGGTGGTCGAGACTCAGGCTGTCGTCACGGGGCAGGCGCGCGGCAGTCGTAGCTGCTCATCGAGCGTTGCGGATGTCGGTCAATCTACGACTCGGGGTGTCGCGGCGCTACCGACCCGAATTGGCTATGCCGACCGTCCATCTGGGGCGCACGACAACGATTCGTCTGCGGTTTACGGGGTGAGTTACGCAGGCCGATCGCAGACGAATCGTTGTGGTCAGCGGGCCCGGCCGAACTTCCGGGTCGTGACGGTGGCGGTGCCGCGGCCGGCGGGCGGCGTCACGCGCTGGTAGAACACGCCCTCCGACGGGCGCCACACGCCGATGTCGGAGATGCCGTCGCCGTTCCAGTCGCCGGCAACGGGCAGGTCGCCGGGGACGCCGAACGGCACGGCGCTGAGCACCGGCACCCCGTCCGGGCCGACCGTGCGGAGCACGAACGTGGCGGTGGCGCTGTCGAAGACGCCGACGTCGGTGATCCGGTCGCCGTTCCAGTCGCCGGTCACCGGCAGGTCGTCGACGTCGCCGATCGGGACCCTGACCTTGGTGCCGTCGGGGTTGCGCAGCAGGAACCGGGCGCGCTTCGCCCGCCAGACGCCGAGATCGGTGGTGCCGTCGCCGTTCCAGTCGCCGGCGACGGGCAGGTCGGGCTTCGCGCCGAACTTGACCACCTGCTCGGTGCCGTCGGCGTTGCGCAGCCAGAACCGGTTGCCGCGCTGCCGGCGCACGCCGAGGTCGGCCGTGCCGTTGCCGTCCCAGTCGCCGATGACGGGCTGGTCGGTCGGCAGGCCGTAGCTGACGACCACCGCGGGCGCGCCGGTCTGCGCGAAGCGGAACTTCGAGGCCGCCTTGCGGCGGAAGACCGCGAGCTCGTCGACGCCGTCGCCGTTCCAGTCGCCGGCGACGGGTACGTCGGAGCAGTTCTGCGACGCCTGGGTGCGCGGCATCTTGAACTCGACACCGTGGAAGAAGGGCCGCTGCACCTTGCCGTTGAGCCGCTCCTCGAAGTGCAGGTGCGGACCGGACGAGCCGCCGCTGGTGCCGACCAGGCCGATCACGTGGCCCTGGTCGACCCGCTGGCCCGGGACCGCCCAGAGCTTGTCGAGGTGGGCGTAGAGCGTGGTGTCCCCGCCGCCGTGGTCGATCACGACGTACCGGCCGTAGCTGCGCCGGCCCAGGTCGGCGACGGTGGTGACGACGCCCGGCGCCGCGGCGAGCGCGGGCTCGCCGAGGTCGGGGTCGCGGTTGAAGTCCGCGGAGTAGGCGCTCGGGCTGTGGTACGAGCGGGTGCTGCCGGTCCACTCCTGGCCGCACGAGAACGGCATCTCGTAGTCGGGCACCGGTACGGCGTTCGCGGGCGCGGCGACGGCGAGCCCGGCCGCGGTCGTGAGGAGCAGGATGCCGCCCCGTCGTAGGGCGGTCGCTACCCGTTCACGCATGTCCCACTACTTCCCTCGAGTCACAGAAACGCTCAGATGCAACCAGAACATCGGCGTGTCGGTGCAGGGAATTGAGAGATTTGTGTGTTACAGCGCTGTCATTCAGCGGGTCCGGATCAGCCTCTGGGACGGATCAGGCCCTCCTGGGCGACCGTCGCGACCAGCGTGCCGTCCTCGCGGAACACCCGGCCGATGCCGAGGCCGCGCGCGCCCGAGGCGGACGGCGAGGCCTGGTCGTAGAGCAGCCACTCGTCGGCGCGGAACGGCCGGTGGAACCAGATCGTGTGGTCGAGCGAGGCGCTCTGCACCCTGGGGCTGCCGACGTCGACGCCGTGCGGCACCAGCGCCGAGCCGAGCAGGGTCAGGTCGCTGAGGTAGGTGAACGCCGCCTGGTGCACGACCGGGTCGTCGTCGAGCTTCCCGCTGGTGCGCACCCAGAGCCGCACCTGCGCGGGCTGCTCGTCGGACTTGGGGAGGCCGCCCTGGCGCGAGTCGCCGATCCAGCGGAGCTCGAGGCTGGCCCACTCCTCCAGCCACGCGGTCGCCTGCTCGCCGCGCACCTGGCGCAGCAGGGCGCCGAGCTCGGGCGCCTCCTGTGGCGTGGGAACGACGGGCATCCGGTCCTGGTGCTCGAATCCGTCCTCGGGCACCTGCGACGAGAGCGTCATGTAGAAGATCTCCCGGCCGTGCTGGCGCGCCACGACCCGACGCGTCGAGAACGACCGGCCGTCGCGGATCCGCTCGACGTCGTACACGATCGGTACGGCGGGGTCGCCGGGGCGCAGGAAGTAGCTGTGCAGCGAGTGCACGACGCGGGGGGCCTCGACAGTGCGCGCGCCGGCGACCAGGGCCTGCGCGGCGACCTGCCCGCCGAACACGCGCTGCAGCATCGTGTCGGGCTGGATGCCGCGGAACAGGTTGACGTCGATCGTCTCGAGGTCGAGGAGCTGGAGGAGCTCCTCGGCGGAGCTGGGCACGCGGGGCGTCTCCTACTTGGTCGGTGGGTGCGAAGCGGCTGCGGAGGAGACTACTCGTCGTCGCGCCGGTCGAGACCGGCCAGGAAGCGCTCGAACTCCGCGCCCAGCTCCTCACCGGTCGGCAGGTCGCGCTCCTCGGCGAGCGGCAGCGGGGAGCCGGCGCCCTCGGCGCTCTCCGGGCGGTGGAAGCTGTCGTACTGCTGCTCGAGCCCGGCGACCACGTCGGCCACCTCGGCCGAGTCCGCGATCTGCGCGCCGATCTCGGCGAGCCGCTCGGCGCCGGCGGCCTCGAGCGCGGTCAGGTCCCACTCCAGGCCGGTCACGACCTCGACGGACTCGAGCATCGTCGCGGCGGCTGCCGGGTAGTCGAGCTGCGCGACGTAGTGCGGGATGTGGGCGACGAAGCCCATCGCCTTGTGCCCCCACTCCCCCAGCCGCAGCTCGAGCAGCGCCTGCGCGCTGGACGGGATCCGGATGGTGCCGGCCCAGACGTTCTCCTGGATCAGCAGGTCGGGCGAGGTGCCGTGGTTGGTCAGCATCACGGGGCGGGTGTGCGGCACCGCCATCGGCACCGAGCCGAGGCCCACCGTCAGCCGGACGCCGAAGTGCTCGATGACCTCGCGCACGGCGCTCGCGAAGCCCTCCCAGCGCGTGTCGGGCTCCGGCCCGTGCAGCAGCAGGAACGGCGTGCCGAGCGAGTCGCGCACCAGCCGCACGACCAGGCGCGGCGCCGCGTAGTCCTGGTAGTGGTCCTCGACGAACGTCATCGGCGGGCGGCGCGCGCGGTAGTCGTAGAACGAGTCGACGTCGAAGCTCGCGACCACCCGGCCCGCGTCATGGGAGAGCAGGTGGGCGACGGCCCGCGCGCCCGCGTTGCCGGCGTCGAGGAAGCCGTCGAGCGCGTGGATGAGCACGGGACCGCCGGCGTCGGAGAGCTCGTCGAGCTCAGGCACGTCGTCGACGATGTGCACGCTGCTCATGTCACCCTCCCTCTCCTCGCGGCGCCGCTGCTGCTGCGGTCAGGCGGAGCGGCTGCACCTCCCCCAACACCACTACCGTGCTCACTATGCCCGATCTGGCCGAGGAGCTTCGTCGCAGGATCGCCGAGGCAGGGGACCCGGGACGGGCCCCGCAGATGCAGGCGTACATGAAGTCGTCGATGCCGTACGCCGGCGTCCCGTCCGGCCCGCTGCGCACCATCCTGCGCGAGGTGATCCCCGCGCACCCGCTGCCCGACCGGTCCTCGTGGGAGGCCGCCGTGCGCGGGATCTGGATGGAGGCGGTGTTCCGCGAGGAGTGGTACGCCGCGCTGGGCGTCGCGCGGCACCGGCTCTACCGCGACCACCAGGACGTCAAGACGCTGGAGCTCTACCGCGAGCTCATCGTGGACGGCGCCTGGTGGGACGTCGTCGACGACATCGCGAGCCACCTGGTCGGCGACATCCTCGCCGCACACCGGGACGAGGTCACGCCGGTGATGCGCACGTGGGCGGTCGAGGACGACCTCTGGCTACGCCGTACCGCGATCATCTGCCAGCTCGGCCACAAGCACGACACCGACCTGGACCTGCTGCGCTTCGCGCTCGAGAGCAACCTCGAGGACTCGCTGCACGGCAAGTCGTTCTGGATCCGCAAGGCCGTCGGCTGGGCGCTGCGCCAGCACGCCCGCACCGGCCCCGACTGGGTGCGCACGTTCGTCGCCGAGCACGACGCCCGCCTCTCCGGACTGTCCCGCCGCGAGGCGCTCAAGCACCTCTAGTCGAAGCTGCCCACCACCCGCCGTACGGCGTCGAGGCTCGTCTCGACGTCGTGCTCGGTCGTCGACCAGTTGCTCACCGAGATGCGCAGCACGCTGCGGCCCTTCCACCGCGAGCCGGTCATCCATGCGGTGCCGTCCTCGAGCATCCGGCGGACCACCTCCTCGGTGCGCCCGTCGCTGCCGAACGACGCGCACACCTGCGTGAACACCACGTCGTTGAGCACCTCGGCGCCGGGGATCGTCGCGAGACCGGCGGCGAAGGTCGAGGCGTGCCGGGCCAGCCGGTCCACCAGATCGGTGACGCCGGAAGACCCGAGCGAGCGGAGCACCGCCCACACCGGGACCGCCCGCGCGCGGCGCGAGATCTCGGGCACCTTGTCGAACGGCTCGCCCGCCTCGTCGTGGATCAGGTAGTCGCCGTGCATACCCATCGCGGCCTTGACCGCCGCCGGGTCGCGCACGATCGCGATGCCGCAGTCGTAGGGCACGTTGAGCGTCTTGTGCGCGTCGGTCGCCCAGGAGTCGGCGGCCTCGGCGCCCGCCATCAGGTGCCGGTACGTCGGGGACGCGGCCGCCCAGAGCCCGAAGGCGCCGTCGATGTGCACCCACGCGCCGTGCTCGTGCGCGGCGGCGATCGCCTCGGTGAACGGGTCGAACGCGCCCGAGTGCACGTTGCCGGCCTGCAGCACCACCACGGTCGGCTCGCCGGCGCCCTGCGCGAGCGCGTCGGCGAGCGCCTCCGCGCGGATCCGGCCCTGCTCGTCGGCCGGGACCGCCTCCGGGGCGCCGAGCCCGAGGTAACGCAGCGAGAGGTCGACGGTGTCGTGCCGCTCGGCACCGACGAGCACGCGCACCCGCGGCCCGCCATGCAGCCCCTTGGTCGCGACGTCCCAGCCGGACTGGCGGAGCACCGCGTCGCGGCCGGCGGCGAGCCCGGTGAAGTTCGCCATCGTCCCGCCCGTCACGAACCCGACCGCGCCGCCGGCCGGCAGGCCGAGGAGCTGGGTCAGCCAGGGGCCGGTGACGTCCTCGATGGCGGAGTTGGCCGGGGTGAGCTTGCGCAGCCCGGAGTTCTGGTCCCAGGCGCTGACCAGCCAGTCGGCGGCGAGTGCGGCGGGGTGGGTGCCACCGATCACGAAGCCGTAGAACCGGCCGGACGGCATCGCCACGAGCGCGGGGTCGCAGGCCCGGGACAGCAGCTCGACGACCTCGGTGGGGTCGGTGCCCTCCTCGGGCAGCTTCTCGCCGAGCGCGGCGACGACCTCCTCGATGGTCGCCTGCGGCGGGACCGGGCGGGTGTCCAGCGAGGCCAGCCAGTCGAGGGTGAGCTCGTGGGCGCGTTCCAGTGCGGCGGTGGTCTGGTCCATTGGTCCAGTTTCTTCCCGCGCACCTCCCCGCGCCAGACCCGAGCGGGTGGTGACCGGCCCCACACGCGGACCCGTGGCGGGGTTAGTTACCCGCGGGTAGCATCGGGCTGTCTGCTGACTCCCCTACTTCCGCGAAGGAGCCCTCGTGGCCCGACAGTTGCGAGAGGTCGTGTTCGTCGACGGGGTTCGCACCCCGTTCGGCAAGGCCAAGGGCCAGTACGCCGAGACGCGTGCCGACGACCTGGTGATCAAGTGCATCCGCGAGCTGATGCGGCGCAACCCCGACCTGCCGCCGGAGCGGGTCGACGAGGTGGCGATCGCTGCCACGACGCAGATCGGCGACCAGGGCCTGACCATCGGCCGCACCGCCGCCCTGCTGGCCGGGCTGCCCCGCAGCGTGCCCGGCTACGCGATCGACCGGATGTGCGCGGGCGCGATGACCGCGGTGACCACGACCGCGTCGGGCATCGCGTTCGGCGCGTACGACGTGGTGATCGCCGGCGGCGTCGAGCACATGGGCCGGCACCCGATGGGCGAGCAGGTCGACCCCAACCCGCGGATCGTCGCGGAGAAGATCGTCGACCCCGAGGCGCTCTCGATGGGCAACACCGCCGAGAACCTCCACGACCGCTACCCCACGATCACCAAGGAGCGCGCTGACGCCTACGCAGTGCGCTCGCAGCAGAAGACCGCGCAGGCGTACGCCGACGGGCGGATCCAGCCCGACCTCGTCCCGGTCGCCACGCGCAGCGCGGAGGCCGGGTGGGGCCTGGCCACCGTCGACGAGCCGCCGCGCCCCGGCACGACGGTCGAGGACCTGGCCGCGCTGAAGACGCCGTTCCGCCCGCACGGGCGTGTCACCGCCGGCAACTCCGCGGGCATCAACGACGGCGCCACCGCCGCGCTGCTCGCCGACGAGGAGACCGCCCGCGAGCTCGGGCTGCCGGTGAAGATGCGGCTGGTGTCCTACTCGTTCACCGGCGTCGAGCCCGAGGTGATGGGCGCCGGCCCGATCCCGGCCACCGAGAAGGCGCTCGCGCAGGCCGGTCTCAGCATCGACGACATCGGCGCGTTCGAGATCAACGAGGCGTTCGCCGTGCAGGTGCTCGCGTTCCTCGAGCACTTCGGCATCGCCGACGACGACCCGCGCGTCAACCCGTACGGCGGCGCGATCGCGATGGGGCACCCGCTCGCCTCGTCCGGCGTGCGCCTGATGAACCAGCTCGCGGCGACGTTCGCCGAGCACCCCGAGATCCGGTACGGCGTCACCACGATGTGCATCGGCATCGGCATGGGCGGCACCGTGATCTGGGAGAACCCGCACTTCACCGCGACGCAGGACGAGGTGGCCTGATGAGCTCGACCGACCGGAGCACGTACATCGACGACGCCGAGCTCCGCGAGCTCCTCGACCGCGCCTCCGCGATGTCCGAGGGCGAGGTCGTCACCGAGGCCAAGGCGCGCGACGTCGCGCTGCCGCTGGGCGCCGGCACGCTGATGCTGATCACGCTCGACAACGGCCTCGACCACAACCGCCCGAACACGTTCGGCCCGCGGTCGCTGCGCTCGCTGAACGAGGCGCTCGACGCGGCACTCGCCCGCGAGGACGTCGTCGCGGTCGGCGTCACCGGCAAGCCGTTCATCCTCGCCGCCGGCGCGGACCTGTCCGCCCTCGGCAGCCTGACCAGCCGCGACGACGCGAAGATGATCGCGCGAATCGGCCACGGCGTGTTCGCCAGGCTCGACCAGGCGATCGGCGGCAAGCCGTCGTTCGGCTTCGTCAACGGCCTCGCCCTCGGCGGCGGTCTCGAGGTCGCGCTCAACTGCACCTACCGCACCGTGCAGGACAGCGCCCCTGCGCTCGGTCTGCCCGAGGTCATGCTCGGCCTGATCCCCGGCTGGGGCGGTGCGTGGCTGGTGCCGAACCTCGTCGGCGCCGAGACTGCGGTGAAGCTGATCCTCGAGAACCCGCTCAACCAGGGCAGGACCCTCAACGGCCACCAGGCCTTCGAGCTCGGCCTCGCCGACGCGGAGGTCGGCGGCGCCGACTTCCTGGAGCAGTCGCTGCTGTGGGCCGCGAAGGTGCTGACCGGCGAGGTCGCCGTCGAGCGTCACGAGGTCGACCGCGGCGAGGCCTGGGACGCCGCCGTCGCCAAGGCCAAGAGCATCGCCGACTCCAAGACCGGCGGCGCCTCCCCCGCGGCCTACCGTGCCGTCGAGCTGATCGCCGGCGCCAGGACCGCGACGAAGGCCGAGGGCTTCGCCGCCGAGGACGAGGCGCTCGCCGACCTGGTGATGACGCCGGAGCTCAAGGCGAGCCTGTACTCCTTCGACCTCGTCCAGAAGCGTGCCAAGCGCCCCGCCGGCGCGCCCGACAAGGCGCTCGCTCGGCCTGTCACGAAGGTCGGCATCGTCGGCGCGGGCCTGATGGCCAGCCAGCTGGCCCTGCTCTTCGCCCGGCGCCTCCAGGTCCCCGTCGTACTCACCGACCTCGACCAGGAGCGCGTCGACAAGGGTGTCGGTTACGTGCACGCCGAGATCGACAAGCTGCTCGGCAAGGGCCGCGTCAGCGCCGACAAGGCCAACCGGCTCAAGGGTCTGGTGACCGGCGCGGTCGACAAGGCCGAGGTGTTCGCCGACGCGGACTTCGTCGTCGAGGCGGTGTTCGAGGAGATGAAGGTGAAGAAGCAGGTCTTCGCCGATGTCGAGAAGGTGGTCTCCCCCGAGACGGTCCTGGCCACGAACACCTCGTCGCTGTCGATCACCGAGATGGCGGCCGACCTCGAGCACCCGGAGCGGGTCGTCGGCTTCCACTTCTTCAACCCGGTCGCGGTCATGCCGCTGCTCGAGATCGTCGAGGGCGAGCAGACCGACGACGCCGCGCTGGCCACGGCGTTCGCCACCGGCAAGGCGCTGAAGAAGACCACGATCCTGGTCAAGGACAGCCCGTCGTTCATCGTCAACCGGCTGCTCGGCCGGTTCATGGGCGAGGTCGGCAAGATCGTCGACGAGGGCACCCCCATCCAGGTCGCCGACAGTGCCTTCGCGGGTGTCGCGCCGATGCCGCCGTTCTTCCTTCTCGGCCTGGTCGGCCCGGCGATCGCGCTGCACAACAACAAGACGCTGCACGGCGCTTTCCCGGACCGGTTCTACGTCTCCCCGAACCTCGAGGCTCTGGTCGCCGCCGGCAAGACGAGCGTGTACCTCCCGGACCTCTCGATCGACCCCGAGGTCGCCGAGATGTTCGCGGCCCCCGAGGGCGGCACCGCTCTCGAGCCGGCCGACGTACGTCGCCGTACGCTCGAGGCCCTCGCCGACGAGGCCCGCCGGATGCTCGAGGAGGGTGTCGTCGCCGCGCCCGAGGACCTCGACCTGGCGATGATCACCGGGGCCGGCTTCTCGTTCTGGAACGGCGGCCTGACGATGCTCCTCGACCGCGAGGGCATCTCCGAGAAGGTCACCGGCCGCACCTTCCACTGACCGCACCGGCTGGTCGAGCTTGTCGAGACGTGGTGTCGACAAGCTCGACCACCCGTGCCGGGTCATGCGCGAGGGGTCACTACTTCAGCCGCGTCGTCGGCGTGTCGCTGAAGAAGTGACCCCTCGGTCATCCAGGAGCGTCAGAACGGGTAGCGCGCGATCTCCGACTGCACGGTCACCCACTGCAGGTAGCCGAACGCGTCGAGGTTGGCGCGCGCTCCACCGAAGTGCCCGCCCGACCCGGAGGCCTTGATCCCGCCGAACGGGATCACCGCCTCGTCGTCGACGGTCTGGTCGTTGACGTGGACCATGCCGACCTCGAGCCGGCTGCTCAGCTCGTAGGCGGCCATCGCGTCGCCGGACAGCAGGCCGACCGACAGCCCGTAGGGGTCGTCGTTGACCATCTCGATCGCCTCGTCGACGGAGTCGTAGACCACGACGGGCGCGACCGGGCCGAAGATCTCCTCCCGCGCGACCTCCTGCGATGGGTCGACCCCGGCGAGGACGGTCGGGCGGTAGAGCAGGCCGTCGTACGTCCCGCCGGCGGCCAGCCGCGCGCCGCCCTCGACCGCGCCGGTGACGAGCGCGTGCACCCGGTCGCGCTGGGTCTCGTCGATCAGCGGACCGAGCGCCACCTCACCCGTCGACGGGTCGCCCACCGGCAGTGCGTCGGCCTTGGCGGCCAGCATCGCGGCATACTCCTCGGCCATCGCGCGCGGCACCAGGTGCCGGCCGGTCGTCATGCAGATCTGGCCCTGGTGCAGGAAGGAGCCCCACGCGCCCGCGGAGGCAGCCGCCTCGAGGTCCGCGTCGGGCAGCACCAGCAGGGCGTTGTTGCCGCCGAGCTCGAGATGCAGCTTCTTGAACATCGGCGCGGCCTTCGCCGCGATCGCCCGCCCCGCCGGCGTCGAGCCGGTGAAGCTGATGCACGGCACGCCGGGGTGCGCGACCAGGTGCTCGCCCAGCTCGCGACCGCCCGGCAGCACGTGCAGCAGGCCCTCGGGGAGCCCGGCGTCGGCGAACAGCTGCGCGAGCGCGAGGCCGCCGGAGACCGCGGTGCGCGGATCCGGCTTGAGGATCACCGCGTTGCCGAGCGCGAGCGCCGGGGCGACCGACCGCATCGACAGGATCGACGGGAAGTTGAACGGCGAGACCACGCCGACGACCCCGATCGGCACGTGGCGCGCCAGGGACAGGCGCGGCTTGCTCGACCGCAGCATTTCGCCGTACGGCGCCGACGCGGTCGCGGCGGACTCGCGCAGCTCGGAGACCACGAGCCCCAGCTCGAAGCCGGCCTTGCCGGGGGCGGACCCGGCCTCGCGGACCAGCCACGGGAGCAGCCGGTCCGGCTCGGCCTCGAGCAGCGCCGCGGCGCGCAGCAGCACCTCGACGCGAACGTGGTAGGGCTCCTCGGCCCAGGCGCGCTGCGCGGCGCGGGACGCGACGACGGCGGTGTCGAGGTCGTCGTTGGTCGCAGAGCCCACCCGGCCGAGCTCGGCGCCGGTGGCCTTCTCGACGACCGGGAGCGGCTCACCGCTGCCGGCGACGAAGCCGGAGGAGAAGAGGCGCTCGGTCCAGAGAGGTGCGGTGGTGGTCATCGGGCAGCAGCCTCCTCGGCAGCAAGGCGGTGAGCCTTCTGGAACGCCTCGCCCTCCTGCTCTAGTCGCCGCGGCACGGCGATCATCGCGAGGACGGCGAGCACCGCCACGCCGGAGAATACATAGAAGCCCCACGGGTAGGCGATACCCGCGGTCACGAGCGCGCCGGTGATGGCCGGGCCGACGATCGAGCCGAGCCGGCCGACGCCCGAGGCGAGGCCGAGCGCCGTCCCGCGCACGTCGGAGGGGAAGCTGCGCGTGATCCACGCGTAGACGAGCACCTGCGCGCTGAACACGAAGATGCCGGTGACGAACACCGCGGCGTCGAGCAGCAGCGTCGGCATGCGCACGCTGAGCAGGCCGAGGAAGACCGCGGCGGCGACGAACCAGAGGATCGCGCTCGGGCGGATGCCGCGGGCGTCGCCCACGAACCCGGCCAGCACCAGCCCGGCGACACCACCGAGGTTGAGCAGGAACAGCATCACCAGCGAGGTGGACAGCTCGTAGCCCGCCTCCTTCATGATCGTCGGCAGCCACGAGATCAGGCCGTAGACCAGCAGCAGGCCCATGAACGAGGCGGCCCAGGTGGCCACGCTGGCGACGACGAACGGCTTCTTGAGCAGCGCCGAGAGCGGCACGCGGTCGTCGGCCTTCTCGCCACCGCGGCGGGCGAGCACGACCTCGCTGGTCTCGGGCAGCTTGACCCACATCACCGGCAGGGCGAGCAGTCCGACGACGCCACCGAGGATGAACAGCCACTCCCAGTCCGGCATCACGACGAGCCCGACGAGGGCGGTGAGCAGCGCACCGGTGTGGTAGCCGGTCATCGCCAGTGTGGCGCCGCGCGCTCGCTGCGAGGGGCGGACGGTCTCGCTCATCATCGTGAGCGCGACCGGCATGCAGGCGCCCAGACCGATGCCGGCGAAGAACCGCAGGGCGGCGAAGGTCGTGACGTCACCCGCCCACGGCACGACGAGCGTGAGGACCGAGAAGAGCGCGATCGAGCCGAGCAGCGAGGACTTGCGGCCCAGCCGGTCCGAGATCGGGCCGACCATCAGCGCGCCGACGAGGATGCCGACGAGCGAGATCGTGGTGATGAACGTGGCGGCGGCCTTGTCGATCCCGACGTGCGCGGTGTCGAGGATCGTCGGCAGCGAGGCGCTGAGCGCCACGATGTCGAAGCCCTCGAGCGTCACCGTCGTCCAGCACAGGGCGCGGGTCCAGCCCGAGCCCACCGCGGGTGGTGTGGCCTCAGTGGGGGCGGGTGAGCGGAGACTCATCGTGCGGTTCCTTCCTGGTTCGCTGGACGGAGGGGTCAGCGCTGGGGCGGCTCGGGCGTGGTGAGCGCGGTGTCGACCTGGACCAGGCGGGGCCCGTCAGGTGTCCGCCGCAGCTCGTGGGCCAGAGCCGCACGGTCCTTCACGTGTACGGCGGGGACGCCGTAGCCGGTGGCGAGGGGGACGAAGTCGATGCCGGGCACGTCGAGCCCGGGGACGTCGGGGGTGCCGAGGAGATCGGCGAACCAGCGCAGCGCGCCGTAGGACCCGTTGCGCAGGATCACGAACGTCACCGGCACGCCGAGCTGGGCGGCAGTCCACAGCGCCGTGATGCCGTAGTTGGCCGACCCGTCGCCGATGACGGCGACCACGCGCCGCTCAGGCTGCGCGAGCGCGACGCCGACCGCCGCGGGCATGCCGAAGCCGAGCCCGCCGGAGGCCGGGAAGTAGTAGCTGCCCGGGTGGCGCAGGTCCATCTGCGCCCACCAGTCCGCGTTGGTCGAGGTCGACTCCACGACGTAGGCCGTGTCGGCCGGCTGGGTCTCGCGCAGGGTGGCGAACACCTCGCCGGGGTGGAGCCCGTCCTCGGCGGTGGGCGGCTCGGAGCACGGCACCCAGCCGGGATCGGTGGAGCGGGTGGCGTCCAGTCGCGCGACGAGCCCCGAGACGACGGCTCCCGGCTCGGCGAGCAGCGCCTCGCCCATCGGCGCACGGGCAGCGGCGGTGGCGTCGTCGGTGACCTGCACGAGCGAGGTCCCCGCGGGCAGCAGGTCACCCGGCTCGTGCTGGTGGTAGCGGAAGACCGGGGCGCCGAGCACCACCACGAGGTCGTGGCCCTCGAACGCCTTCGCCACCGAGCGCACTGCGGCGGGCAGCACCCCGCCGAACAGGGGGTGACGGTTGGGGAACGGCAGCCGGTACGGCGAGGGCGCCACGCGGACGCGTGCCTCGAGCCGCTCGGCGAGTGCGACCAGCGGGTCGAAGCCGACCCGGCCGTCGAGGTCGGATCCCAGCACCAGGAGGGGATTCTCCGCCGCGGCCAGCCGCTCGGCCAGCTCGTCGAGCATGGTCGGGTCCGCGTGCGACGCGTTGCGGACCGACCGGTCGAGCAGCAGCTCGGCGTGGGCGGGAGCGGGACGCCCCCAGTCGTCGTACGGCACGGAGACGAAGGAGGGGCCGCCGCGACCGGTGCCCGAGGAGTGCAGCGCCTGCGACAGCGTGCGTGGCACGTCGGCGGCGCTCAGCGGCTCGGCCGCGAAGCCCGTGAGGGGCCGGGTCAGCAGCGAGGCGTCGTGGCTGGCGAGCATGACCTCCTGGCCGACGGTGTCGCGGACCTGCTGCCCGGCGAGCAAAACCATCGGCGTGCGCGAGATCGCGGCGTTGGTCAGCGCGCCCATCGCGTTGCCGGTGCCGGAAGCAGCATGGAGGTTGACCACCGAGACCCGTCCGGAGGCCTGTGCGTAGCCGTCGGCCATCCCGACGACGACGCCCTCGTGGAGGCCGAGCACGTAGCGCATCCCGGCCGGAAGGCCGGTCAGGAACGGCAGCTCGTTGGAGCCCGGGTTGCCGAACATCACCGAGACGCCGGCTCGTTCGAGCAGGCGGTGAGTGACGTCGCGGACGGTGGTGGGCACCGGTGGCCTCCCGAGATCGGCGTGACTGCGGTCACTCGACGGTACGAACGGCGTGGGCGTGAGCGCCAATAGAAGTTGCCCGGCGGCGACATAGACGGGTTCTATGGACCCGTGATCGGCCCGTGATCGACCTGGTGCAGGTGCAGACCTTCGTCCACCTCTACGAGACCCGGTCGGTCACCGCGACCGCGGAGCTGCTGCACGTCACCCAGCCGTCGGTGAGCTACACGCTGCGCAAGCTGCGCCGGCACTTCGGAGACGAGCTGTTCCTGCGCTCGCCGCAGGGGCTGGAGCCGACCTCGCAGGCGGCCGCGCTCTACGAGCCGCTGCGCTCGGCGCTCGAGACGCTGGTGGAGGCGACGCAGGCGCCGGTCGAGTTCGACCCGGCGACCAGCACGCGGGACTTCACACTGATGCTGTCCGAGCTCGGCGAGCTGACGTTCCTGCCGCTGCTGCTCGCGCAGCTCGGCCGCGAGGCGCCCGGCGTGCGGCTGCGGGTCGAGCACCTCGTCGTCGACGACGCCACCGACCTGCTCAGCCGCGGTCGCGTCGACCTGGTGGTGACCAGCACCCGGCTGCCGGAGGATCCGCTCGTGCGGCGGCCGTTCATGACCGTCGACTACGTCGCGATGTGCGCCGACGGGCACCCGCGGCTGACGTCGACGCCGGACGCGTCCACCCTGGCCGCCGAGCGCTTCGTCAGCGTCCGCGGCACGACCGGCCACCTCGGTCCGCTGCGGCTGATCCAGCGCCTCGGGCTGCAGGACCGCGTCGATCTGGAGCTCACCAACCACTCCGCGGTGCCGTACGTCGTCGCAGCCAGCGAGCTGGTCGCGATCGTGCCGCGCCACATCGCCGACGTCTTCTCCGCCCGCCACGCGGTCACCGCATGGGACCTGCCGTGGGTGGTCGAGCCGATCGAGGTCGCGGCCTACACCCGGCGCTCGCCGGGACCGGCTCGGGAGTGGCTGGCCGACACCGTCGTGCGCACGCTGTCGACGCGGTTGTTCCGCTGACGATCAATGTGTCGGCCGGCGCAGCTCCCGCGCGATGCCGTGCGCGGCGACGGTGAGCGCGCTGGCGAGCCTTGCGCGATGCCGCAGCGCCGGCACCACGATCCCGAGCGCGGCGGCGACCTCGTCGTCGGGACCGAGCACAGGCACCGCGACCGAGCAGGCGCCGAGCGACATCTCCTCGCGCGTGGTCGCGACGCCGTCGCGCCGCACCGCCTCGAGCTGCTCCTGCAGCAATCCCGGCGAGGTGATCGAGTACGGCGTCACGCGTGTCAGGTGCCCCAGCACACGTGCCTGCACCTCGGCAGGGGCGTGGGCGAGCAGCACCTTGCCGACCCCCGTCGTGTGCAGGGGCAGCCGCGACCCGACGCGGCTGACGACCGGGACCGACGTGAGCCCGGACAGCCGGTCGACGTAGAGCACCTGGTCGCCGTCGCGCTGCGCGAGGTGGACCGTCGCCCGGGTGGCCGCCTGCAGGTCGTGGAGGAACGGCGAGGCGACCTCCCGCAGCCCGGTCTGCACGGGGGCGAGGAGACCGGTGTCCCAGACCCGCCGGCCGACGACGTACGTCTGGTCCTCGCGAGCGGCGAGGGCGCCGCGCGCCACGAGTCGGCGCACGATCCGCAGCGTCGTGGGGACGGGCAGGCCGCTGCGCTCGGCGAGGTCGACGAGCCGCAGCCGGGGGTGGTCCTCGTCGAAGGCGTAGAGCACGTCGAGGGTGCGGTCGACCAGCGACGCGCCCGGAGTGGATCCGCCTGCCATGGGCCCCATCTTCCACTGAGTGAAAGGCGGGTGTCGACTGGTGCCGACGCGGCTGCCTAGCGTGCCGCGCATGGAAACGAGCACCCGCACCCAGGTCGCCGTCGTCGGCGGGGGTCCCGCGGGGCTCATGGTCAGCCACCTGCTGCACCGCGCCGGCGTCGAGTCGGTGGTCGTCGACCACCGCAGCGTGCACCAGATCGAGACCACCCACCGCGCCGGGATCCTCGAGCCCGGGAGCGTCCGGATGCTCACCAACACCGGCGTCTACGCCGACGGCGCCGAGGAGCGCGTGCTCACCCAGGGCGACAAGCACCGCGGCATCCACCTGCGCTTCGGCGGCGAGAGCCACCACATCGACTTCGAGGAGCTGGTCGGGGAGTCGGTCTGGCTCTACCCGCAGACCGAGGTCTTCGTCGACCTGCACCGCGCCCGCACCCGCGACGGCGGCGACGTGAGGTACGCCGTCACCGACGTCGCCGTGCACGACGTCGAGGACCGCCCCCGCGTGACCTACCGCGACGCGGACGGTGGCGCCCACGAGGTCGTCGCGGACGTCGTGGTGGGGGCCGACGGCTCGCGCAGCATCTGCCGCGACCTGGTCGCGGGCCATCGCCGCTACACGCGCGACTACCCCTACGCCTGGTTCGGCATCCTCTGCGAGGCCCCGAAGAGCTCCGACGAGCTGATCTACTGCCGCTCCGACCGCGGCTTCGCGCTCATCAGCCAGCGCACCGAGTCGGTGCAGCGGATGTACTTCCAGTGCGACCCCGGCGAGGACGCCGCCGCCTGGTCCGACGACCGGATCTGGTCGGAGCTGCAGGCCCGCCTGGCCGGCCCCGACGGCTACTCGCTCAAGGAGGGCCCGGTCATCGAGCGGACCGTCCTGCCCTTCCGCAGCTTCGTCCAGGCGCCGATGTGGCACGGCCGGCTGGTGCTCGCCGGCGACGCCGCCCACACGGTCCCGCCGACCGGCGCGAAGGGGCTCAATCTCGCCCTCGCCGACGCGCGCGTGCTCGCCGAGTCCCTGTCGGCGTACCTCCTGAAGAACGACGAGGGCGCCCTCGGGGACTACGCGGAACGCGCGTCCGGACGGGTGTGGCGCGCGCAGCACTTCTCCTACTGGATGACGACGATGCTCCACCGGGCGCTCAACGCCCCGGGCGGCAGCACCGAGTTCGACGAGCTGCGCCAGCTGGGCGAGCTCTCCACCGTGGCCTCGTCCGAGGCCGGGGCGACCTACCTTGCGGAGGGATACACCGGATGGCCGCACCTGTGACATCACCTGGACCGGACCTCGAGCCCCAGTCGGCGCTCAGCGACGAGATCGCCGAGCTCGCGACGGCGTACGAGCGCGACGGAGTGGAGGAGACCGGGCCGCGCCTGGACTACCCGCCCTACCGCTCCACGCTGCTGCGCCACCCCACCAAGGACCTGCAGCACGCCGACCCGGAGGGCGTCGAGCTGTGGGCGCCGTGCTTCGGCGAGAACGACGTCGACCCGCTCGAGGCCGACCTCACGATCCAGCACGCCGGCGAGCCGATCGGCGAGCGGATAACGGTCTCAGGCCGGATCCTCGACGGCGACGGCCGGCCGGTGCGCGGCCAGCTGGTCGAGATCTGGCAGGCCAACGCGGGCGGGCGCTACGTCCACAAGCGCGACCAGCACCCCGCGCCCATCGACCCGGCGTTCACCGGTGTCGGGCGCTGCCTCACCGACGACGACGGCGGCTACCGCTTCACCACGATCAAGCCGGGGCCCTACCCGTGGCGCAACCACCACAACGCGTGGCGGCCCGCGCACATCCACTTCTCGCTGTTCGGGCACGAGTTCACGCAGCGGCTCGTCACGCAGATGTACTTCCCCGGCGACCCGCTCTTCGCCCTCGACCCGATCCTCCAGTCGGTCCGCGACCCCAAGGCCCGCGAGCGCCTGGTCGCGACCTACGACCACGACGCCTCACAGCACGAGTGGAGCCTCGGCTACCGCTGGGACATCGTGCTGACCGGGTCGCACCGCACACCCCTCGAGGAGGACGCCTGATGGCCGGCGCACGTCGTCCGACCGCCGGCCAGACCGTCGGTCCGTTCTTCCACTACGCCCTGCCGTATGACGGCGACCGCGACCTGGTCGCGCCCGGCACCCCCGGCGCGGTGCTGCTGCACGGCACCGTGCGCGACGGCGCCGGCAACCCGGTCCCGGACGCGCTGGTCGAGATCTGGCAGGCCGGGCCCGACGGCGTCGTGCCGCGGCGGACCGGGTCGCTGCGCCGCGACGGTCACGCGTTCACCGGGTTCGGGCGGGCGTCGACGGACCGGACCGGGCGCTACACGTTCACCACGCTGCTGCCGGGAGCCGTGGACGGCGGGCTGCCGTTCTTCGCCGTCACCGTCTTCGCGCGCGGGCTGCTCGACCGGCTCTTCACCCGCGCCTACCTCCCGCTCGACGGTGCGTCGCCGGACGCGGTGCTTCGTGGTGCGGGCGACCGGGCCTCGACGCTCATGTGCGAGCGCGACGCGGACGGGCTGCGGTTCGACATCGCCCTGCAGGGCGCGGATGAGACCGTCTTCCTCACCTATCCGGGACACTCGGCCAGGTGAGCTCCCTCCTGTGGCCCGGCGACCATCGCGCCCCGACGGCCATGTCCGACCGCGCGCTGGTCGAGGCGATGGTCCGCGTCGAGCAGTCGTGGCTGGACGTGCTGGCCTCGGCCGGGGTCGCGGCGCCTGCTGATCTGTCGCTGGTCGAGCTGGACGTCGCTCGGCTGGCGGTCGACGCCGAGTCGTCCGGCAACCCGGTCGTCCCGCTGGTCGCGGCCCTGCGCTCGGCCACGCCGGAGGAGGCCTCGCTATGGCTGCACCGCGGACTCACCAGCCAGGACGTGCTCGACACCGCCCTGGTGCTGTGCGCGCGTGACGCGGTGGTTGCCGTCCGCGGCGACCTCGCCGCCCAGGTCGGTCGGCTCGTCGATCTCGCGACCGAGCACCGCGACACCCCGTGCATCGCGCGCACGCTGACCCAGCCGGCCGTCCCCACCACGTTCGGGGCGGTCGTGGCCGGGTGGCTGCAGGGCGTGCTCGACGCCGCCGACGCGTTGGCCGGGTTGCGCTGGCCGGCGCAGCTCGGCGGGGCGGCAGGGACCCTCAGCGCGCTGGTCGAGCTGGTCGGGCGCGAGGCCGCGCACGCCGTACGACGGGAGCACGCGCGAGCGCTCGGTCTCGACCTGGTGCCGCCCTGGCACACCTCGCGCGCGCCGCTGACCCGGGTCGGGGACGCCGTGGTGACCGCCACCGACGCGTGGGGACATGTGGCGCGCGACGTGCTCGCGCTCGGCCGCCCCGAGGTGGGGGAGCTGCGCGACGGGTCGGGCGGCGGCTCGTCGACGATGCCGCACAAGGCCAACCCGACGCTGCCGGTGCTCGTGCGCCGCGCCGCCCTCGCTGCCCCGGCGCTCGCAGCGACCCTGCACTCCGCGTCCGCCGACCAGGTCGACCAGCGGGCCGACGGTGGCTGGCACGTTGAGTGGGCGACGCTCGCGACGCTCCTGCGCCGTACCGTCGTCGCGGCCTCCCAGACCCGGGAGCTGCTCGACGGGTTGGAGGTGCGCCCGGACGCGATGGCCGCGCGGCTCGACTCTGTGCGGGACGACGTCCTCGCCGAGCAGCGCTCGATGGCCGAACTCGCGGGCCGCGCCCCGGGACCTGACCCCACCGGCCTCGCCGGCGACCTCGTCGACGAGGTGCTCGACCGCGCCCGCCGCACCTTCGAGGAGCACTCATGACCGTCACCGCCACCCGCCTCGGCGGCCGACCCGGACTGCCCCTGCTCGTCCTCGGGCCCTCGCTCGGCACGTCGGCGACCGCCCTGTGGTCCGCGGCCGCCGCGCACCTGACCGAGCACTTCGAGGTCCTCGCGTGGGACCTGCCCGGCCACGGGCACAACCGGCTGCCGCTCGACGACGACCCGGTGACGATGGCGTCGCTCGCGACCGACGTGCTGCGCGTGGTCGACGAGGTCGCGCGCGACTACCCAGCGCGCTTCCACTACGCCGGCGACTCGGTCGGCGGCGCGGTGGGGCTGCAGCTCGCGCTCGACGCCCCGGACCGTCTGCTCAGCGCGACGTTGCTGTGCACCGGCGCTCGCATCGGCACCCCTGAGTCGTGGAAGCAGCGCATCGAGTCGCTCGCCGGCTCCGGCACGGCGGGGCTGGTCTCCGCGTCGGCACAGCGCTGGTTCGCGCCCGGCTTCCTGGATCGCGAGCCCGACCGCGGCTCCGCCCTGCTGCACTCGCTGCGGGACGCGGACGACGAGGGCTATGCCGCGGTGTGCCGCGCCCTCGCCGACTTCGACGTCCGCGACCGGCTCGGGTCGGTCAGCGTTCCGGTGCTCGCCGTCGCCGGGGTGTACGACGAGGCGACGCCGCCCTCTCTGCTCGCCGACCTCGCGCGCGGGGTGCCGGACGGGCGGCTCGAGGTGCTGCCCGACGCGGCGCACCTGGCCCCGGCGGAGTCGCACGCGCGGGTCGCCTCGCTCATCCGGTCGCACGCGCTCGGGCCCGAGGTCACCGACCCCGGAGCCGATCGCCGGTCCGCTGGGATGGTCGTGCGCCGCGAGGTGCTGGGTGACGCGCACGTCGACCGGGCGACCGCAGCTGCGACCGACCTGACGCGCGACTTCCAGGAGTTCATCACCGAGTACGCCTGGGGCGGCATCTGGACCCGTCCCGGGCTCGACCGGCGCTCCCGCTCGGTGGCCGTGCTGACGGCGCTCGTCGCGCGCGGTCACCACGAGGAGCTCGCGATGCACCTGCGCGCGGCGCGCACCAACGGGTTGAGCGTGGCGGAGATCAAGGAGGTGCTGCTCCAGGCCGCGATCTACTGCGGCGTGCCGGACGCCAACACCGCCTTCCGGATCGCCCAGCAGGTGCTGGAGGACTGAGCCCGTCGGTCGAAGATCGATCACCGAGGGCCGGCCGTCGCGGCGCGGACGATCGCCGCGACCCGGTCGACGGCGGGGCCGGGGTCGGGGCGATGGACCAGCGCGAGCGGCACCTGCACCTCGGTGTGCGCGAGCGGCACGTAAGCCACCCCGTCCAGCCGCAGGGCCCGCACCGATGAGGGCACGAGCGCGACCCCCAGCCCTGCGGCGACCAGCACCACGAGCGTGCCGGTCTCGCCGACCTCCACCACGTCGGGCTCGAACCCGGCCGCCCGGCACACGTCGAGCACCAGCGGCTGCATCGTGGACCGGCTGCTGGAGGGATGGGTCACGAACGGCGAGCCCGCCAGCGCTGCGACCGGCACCTCAGCGAGGGACGAACAAGGGTGGTCCGACGGCAGCACGGCCACCAGCGGCTCGCGCCGCAGCTCCTGCACGACCAGGCCATGGGGCGGCACCGCCCCGGGCCGCAGCACGGCGAGGTCGAGCACGCCCCGCCGCACCTGGTCGAGCAGCGCGGGGGCGAGCAGCTCGCCGTGCAGGTCGAGCTCGAGGTCGGGCAGCTCCTCGCGGACCTTGCGCGCGACCCGCGGCAGCACGTCGTACGTCGCGGTCCCGACGAACCCGAGCCTCACCCGCCCCGCGCGGCCCTCGGCGAGCAGCGCCAGGTCCCCGGTCGTGCGATCGACCGACGCCAGCACCTCCAGAGCCCGGGCCTGCAGCAGACGCCCCGCCTCGGTGAGCTCGACCCGACGGGTGCTGCGGTCGAGCAGCCGCGTGCCGACCTCGCGCTCGAGGGTCTTGAGCTGCTGGGACAGCGCGGGCTGCGCGACGTGCAGCCTGGCGGCGGCGCGACCGAAGTGACGTTCCTCGGCGAGCACCACGAACGAGCGCAGCTGACGGATCTCCACCGGACGATCCTATGCGCCCGCCTTATCAATCGCGCACAAATACGTCTTAGACAGTGATCAGTCCACTCCCTAGCGTGGAGGAGTGAGCTCCTACGTGTACGCCAGTGCCCGCACCCCCTTCGGCCGGTACGGCGGCGCCCTCGCCGGCAGCCGCCCCGACGACCTGGCCGCGATCGCGCTCAACGGCGTGCTCGACAAGGCCCCGGCCCTCGACCCCGCCCAGGTCGAGGACGTGGTGTGGGGCTGCGCCAACCAGGCCGGTGAGGACAACCGCAACGTCGGTCGGATGGCGGTGCTCCTCGCCGGCCTGCCGACCTCGGTGCCGGCCAGCACGGTCAACCGACTCTGCGGCTCGTCGCTCGAGGCCGCGATCCTGGCCTCCCGCACGGTCGATGCCGGCGACGCCGACATCGTGGTCGCCGGTGGGGTCGAGTCGATGACCCGCGCGCCGTGGGTGCTGCCCAAGCCGGAGAAGGCGTTCCCGGCCGGTAACGCCACCGCCGTCTCGACCACCCTCGGCTGGCGGCTGGTCAACCCGAACATGCCGGAGGCGTGGACCGCCTCGCTCGGCGAGTGCAACGAGCAGCTCGCGACGCGGTTCGGCATCTCGCGGGAGCGGCAGGACGAGTTCGCCGCCGGCTCCCACGAGCGCGCCGCGCAGGCCTGGGCCCACGGCTTCTACGACGACCTCGTCGTACCGGTCGAGGGCGTCGACCTGGCGCGCGACGAGAGCATCCGTGAGGGTTCGACGCTCGAGAAGCTGGCCGGCCTTCAGCCGGCGTTCCGCTCGGACGGCTCGATCACCGCGGGCAACGCGAGTCCGCTCAACGACGGAGCCGCAGCCGTGCTGATCGGCAGCGAGAGCGCGGCCGAGGCCCTCGGGCTCGCGCCGATGGCCCGCATCGCGGGACGCGGCGTACACGCGCTGAACCCGCAGGACTTCGGCATCGCGCCGGTCGAGGCGGCCAACCAGGCGGTCGCGCGGGCCGGCATCAGCTGGGACGACATCGCGGCGGTCGAGCTCAACGAGGCCTTCGCGGTGCAGTCCCTCGCCTGTGTCGATGAGTGGAAGATCGACCCCGCCATCGTCAACGCCAAGGGCGGCGCGATCGCGATCGGCCACCCGCTCGGCGCCTCCGGCGCGCGCGTCGTCGGCACGCTCGCCAAGCGGCTCGCCGAGTCGGGCGATCGCTGGGGCGTCGCCGCGATCTGCATCGGCGTCGGCCAGGGCCTCGCGCTCGTGCTGGAGAACGTCGAGGCGCGGGCATGAGCGCCCGCGTCCTCACTTCCTACGACGACGCGGTCGCCGACACCCCTGACGGCGCGACCGTCCTCGTCGGCGGTTTCGGTATGGCAGGCATGCCGGTGGAGCTCATCGACGCACTGATCCGGCAGGGCGCCACCGACC
>DASURB010000050.1:0-23704 GCA_036280235.1 Nocardioides sp. | reverse complement strand
GGCCGAGCGGTTGATGCAACCCCCAAGCTGGCCCGGGCCATGCGGGCCAACCCCCACCTGCGGGTCCACAACGCGTACGGCTACCTCGACGGCGCCACTCCCTACTTCGCCGCCCAGGACGTGCTCGCCCACCTGCAGATCCCCGCCTCCCTCGGGGCCAACATCGAGCACGCGTACTACGAGGCCGGCCACATGATGTACGTCCACGAGCCCAGTCGGCTGCAGCAGAGCAAGGACCTCACGGACTTCGTGACGCGAGCGGCGCGCGGCTGATGCGCAGCCTCGCCGCGTTCGTCGTCCTCCTGATCGCCGGCCTCATGGTCCCCGCGTCGACCGCGGGCTGGTGGCTGCGCGACACGGTCGTGCCGCGAGACGAGTACGTCGAAACCGTCGCGCCGCTGGCCAAGGACCCCGACGTGCAGGACGCCGTCCGCGCCAAGCTGGTCGCCGAGACCACCGAGTCGCTCGGCGTCGTACCTCCCGGCATCGCCGACCAGGTCGAACCGCTGGTACGACGCGCCGCGGGAGCCGTCGTCGAGGGGCCGGCGTTCGAGAGAGCGTGGAAGAAGTCCAACCGCGTCGCGCACAAGCAGCTCGTCGGCGCGCTCTCCGGTGAGTCCGAGAGCGTGCGCGCCAACGCCGACTCGACGGTCGAGCTGCGCCTCGGACCGCTCGGCGCCGCGGTGCGCAAGGAGGTCGACAAGGCCGGCCTCCCGTTCGGCGGTGCGATCCCGAAGACCGACACGACGTACCCCATCGGCAGCACCGAGGACCTCGGCCGCAGCCAGACGGCGTTCCGGCTGTTCAAGGAGTACGGCCGCGCGCTCCCGGTCGTGACCGCGGTCCTGCTCCTGCTCGGCCTCGCGCTGGCGCGCCGGCGCGGACCGGCCCTGGCCGGCACCGCGGTCGTCGCCCTGCTCGGCCTCGGCGCGCTGTGGCTCGCGCTCGGGACGCTGCGGGAGCGCTACCTCCAGGCGCTGCCCGAGGCGGTGCCGGACCCCGCGGGGGCGGCGTACTTCGACACGCTCACCGAGCCGCTCTACTCCCTGATGACGGTCGTCGCGGCGGGATCGGCGGTGGCGCTCGTGGTCGGCCTGCTCGGCGGCGCCGTCGGCGGTCTGGCCCGGCGGCACTGACCACGGCACTGACCACCCGGCGCGTCACCTCCTAGGGTGAGCACGTGCCGACGCTGCGACCGATCACCCCGTCCGACGTCGACGACGTGCTCGCGCTCAACGAGCGCAACGTCGTCAAGCTCGCACCCCTCAGCGCCGAGCGCCTGGCCGAGATCCAGGGCTGGGCCGACCGCGTCGACGTCCTCGAGGTCGACGGCGCGTTCGCCGGCTTCGTGATCACCTTCGGCCCCGGCACGGCGTACGACTCGGAGAACTACCGCTGGTTCGCCGAGCGCTACGACGACTTCTACTACCTCGACCGGATCGTGCTGCACGAGGACTTCCGGCGCCAGGGGCTCGGCGGCTTCGTCTACGACGAGGTCGAGGAGACCGCCCGCAAGCACGGCCGGCTGGCGCTCGAGGTCAACCTGGTGCCGCGCAACGACGCGTCGCTCGCCTTCCACGCGAGCCGCGGGTTCGTCGAGGTCGGCCGGCTCGGCGACGACGACCACCTGGTCTCGCTCCAGGTCAAGGAGCTCGAGGCGTGACGCCCGAGGAGCGGGCGCGCCGCAGCGCCGACGCGATGTGGGCGTCCGACCGCGCCAGCCAGGCGCTCGGCATGAAGATCACCGACGTCGGCCCGGGCACGGCGACCCTGGAGATGACCGTTCGCGACGACATGGTCAACGGCCAGGACATCGGCCACGGCGGGCTCACGTTCACGCTGGCCGACTCGGCGTTCGCGTTCGCCTGCAACTCCTACAACCTGCGGGTGGTGGCGGCGGCGGCCGAGATCCGCTTCCTGGCGCCCACCCGGGTCGGCGACCTGCTCGTCGCCGAGGCGGTCGAGCGCAGCCGCGAGGGACGCGACGGCGTCTACGACGTCACCGTCCGCTGCGGCGAGACCGTCGTCGCCGAGTTCGTCGGCCACAGCAAGGAGATCCGCGGCACACACTTCGAGGAGGCACCGTGACGTTCCAGATTCCCGACCCGTCCCTGGAGGAGCTCCGCGAGGGCCAGCTGGCGAACCTCCGCGACACCCTGGCCCGCGTCTACGAGCACGTGCCGCACTACCGCCGCGCGTTCGACGACGCGGGCGTGAAACCGGACGACGTCACGTCGCTCGCCGACCTGGCGCGGTTCCCGTTCACCACCAAGGAGGACCTGCGGCAGAACTACCCGTTCGGGATGTTCGCCGTACCGCGGAAGGACGTCGTGCGCGTCCACGCCTCCAGCGGTACGACGGGGAAGCCGACGGTCGTGGGCTACACGAACGACGACATCTCGATGTGGGCCGACGTGGTGGCCCGGTCGCTGTACTCCGCCGGGACGCGGCCGGGCGACATCGTGCACGTCGCCTACGGCTACGGCCTGTTCACCGGCGGGCTCGGCGCGCACTACGGCGCCGAGCGCCTCGGCTGCACGGTGGTCCCGGTCAGCGGCGGCATGACCGAGCGGCAGGTGCAGCTGATCCTCGACTTCGAGCCGCGCGTGATCATGGTGACGCCGTCGTACTTCCTCGCGATCCTCGACGAGATGGACCGCCAGGGCGTGGACCCGCGGTCGACGTCGCTGGAGATCGGCGTGTTCGGCGCCGAGCCGTGGACCGACGAGATGCGCCGCGATCTCGAGCAGCGCGCCGGCATCACCGCGGTCGACATCTACGGGCTCTCGGAGGTGATCGGTCCCGGCGTCAGCCAGGAGTCCGGCGCGACCCAGGACGGGCTGCACATCTGGGAGGACCACTTCTACCCCGAGATCATCGACCCGGTGACCCACGAGGTGCTGCCCGACGGCGAGGAGGGCGAGCTGGTCTTCACCACGCTCACCAAGCAGGCGATGCCGGTGATCCGCTACCGCACCCGCGACCTCACCCGGCTGCTGCCGGGCACCGCTCACCCGGCGTTCCGGCGGATGCAGAAGGTCACCGGACGCACCGACGACATGATGATCGTGCGCGGCGTGAACGTCTTCCCGACGCAGATCGAGGAGCTGATTCTCACCATCGAGGGGCTGACGCCGCACTACCTGTGCGTGCTCACGCGGCCGGGGTCGCTCGACGAGCTCACCGTCCAGGTCGAGGCCCACCCGTCGGTCGCCGAGATCGACCGCCCGTCACTGGCCACGGCGCTGGCCGGCCGGATCAAGGACCGCATCGGCGTCACCGCCGGCGTCGAGGTGCTGCACCCCGACGCCCTGCAGCGCTCCCTCGGCAAGGCGGTCCGCATCAGCGACCGCCGCCGACGCTGACCACCCGGGCGACACTGAGGAACCAGCCATGGCCCGCAGCCCGCACGTCCCCGACCTGTTCGACGTCTGCACCGTCGTCATCCTGCGGCGGCCGGACGACGCCCCGGAGATGTCGGAGGAGGCGCTCGATGCGCTGCAGGAGGAGCACCTCGCTTACCGGGCCGAGCTCGTCCGGCAGGGCGTGCTGGTCGCCAACGGCCCGTTCCTCGAGCAGAGCGACGAGACCCACCGCGGCATGTCGATCTTCGCCTGCGACCTCGCGACCGCGGCGAGGCTCTCCGACGACGACCCGTCAGTGCGTGCCGGCCGGCTCGCGTACGACGTCATGGAGTGGTGGGTGGCCGCCGGCACGCTCGCGTTCCCGAAGGCGCAGGGACCCGTCGGCGACCAGCGCCCGATGCCCGACGACTGACCCCGCGTCCGCGACGCCGGTGCGCCTAGAGTGGCCGGATGCTGAACGACATCGTGGTCGTCGACCTGACCCGCGCCCTGGCCGGACCGCACGCCGCGATGATGCTCGCCGACCTCGGCGCGCGCGTCATCAAGGTCGAGTCACCCGGCACCGGTGACGAGTCCCGCTCGTGGGGGCCGCCGTTCGTCGGCCCCGAGGACGAGCGGGTCTCGACGTACTTCATGTCCTGCAACCGCAACAAGGAGTCCGTCACCGCCGACCTCAAGTCCGAGGAGGGCAAGGACTTCCTGGCCCGGCTCGTCGCCCGGGCCGACGTGCTGATGGAGAACTTCCGCCCCGGCGTGCTGGACCGCCTCGGCTTCTCGGTCGAGCGGCTGCACGAGATCAACCCGCGGCTGGTGATCCTGTCGATCACCGGCTTCGGCCACGACGGGCCGGAGGGCGGCCGCGCCGGCTACGACCAGATCGCCCAGGGCGAGGCCGGGCTGATGTCGCTCACCGGCCCCGGCCCGGACGACCCGACCCGCGTCGGCGTGCCGATCGCGGACCTGCTCGCCGGGATGTACGGCGCGTACGGCGTCGTCGCCGCGCTGCACGAGCGCGAGCGCACCGGTCGCGGTCGCGTGGTCCGGTCCAGCCTGCTCGCGTCGGTGGTCGGCGTGCACGCGTTCCAGGGCACGCGCTGGACGGTGGCGCACGAGGTGCCGCACGCGATCGGCAACCACCACCCGTCGATCGCGCCGTACGGCCTGTTCCACACCGCCGACACGCCGATCCAGATCGCCTGCGGCAACGACCGGCAGTGGGCCGCGCTGGCGAAGCTTCTCGGGATCGACGACGAGCGGTTCGCGTCCAACGGGCAGCGGGTCGGGCACCGGACGGAGCTGATCGAGACGCTCGAGGCCGCGCTCTCCGCCGAGAGCGCCGAGACCTGGCTGGGCCGTCTCGCCGAGCTCGGCATCCCGGCGGGCAAGGTGCGCACGCTCGACGACGTCTACACCTGGGACCAGACCCGCTCCCAGGGCCTGGTCATCGAGGTCGAGCACCCGACGCTCGGCCCCGTCGAGCTGCCCGGCCCGCCGCTGCGGTTCGACGACAACGCCTACGCCGGTGCCCGGCCCACCCACCTGCCGCCGCCGCGCCTCGGCGAGCACGACGACTCGGTCCGGGCCTGGCTGAATGAGCCCGGCCCCGAGAACTGAGTCCAATTCTCGGGAAAATCCGCGCGCGTCAGGGAGTGACCATGCGTCGGGATGGGAAGGTAGTCATGGCAGTCCCACCTCGTCGCGCCCGCTGGCGGTCGGGCCCGCGCGGCCCGGTGACCGCCGACCTCGGACCCCCGTGCCCCGACCCTGTCCCAGCGGGTCGGGGCACGGCCGTCGTCCGCCCCCGTCATCCGCCTCCGTCATCCGCCTCCGTCATCCGCCTCGGGCGGCCCGCTCGCGACGCGGCGGCGCGACGTGGTCGGATGAGCCCATGAACGGCCGCGACCGGTTGTCCGCCTCCGCCCTGATCGACCTGGTCCTCGACGAGGGCTCCTGGTCATCGTGGGACACGCCCCCGACGTACGGCGAGCTCACGGAGGAGTACGCCGCCGAGCTCGCCGCGGCCCGGGAGAAGACCGGGCTCGACGAGTCGGTGATCACCGGCGAGGGGCTCATGCGCGGACGTCGCGTCGCGGTTGTCGCGTGCGAGTTCCGGTTCCTGGCCGGCTCGATCGGCGTCGCGTCGGCGAACCGACTGGTGGACGCGATCGAGCGGGCCACCCGCGAGCGGCTGCCCCTGCTGGCGGCGCCGGTGTCCGGCGGCACCCGGATGCAGGAGGGCACGGTCGCCTTCGTGCAGATGGTGAAGATCAGCCAGGCGATCGCCGCGCACAAGGCGGCGGGCCTGCCCTACCTCGTCTACCTGCGCCACCCGACCACTGGTGGCGTCATGGCGTCGTGGGGCTCGCTCGGCCACGTCACGGTCGCCGAGCCGGGGGCGCTGGTGGGCTTCCTCGGGCCGCGAGTCTACGAGGCGCTGTACGGCAAGCCGTTCCCCGAGGGCGTGCAGACCTCGGAGAACCTCTACGCGCACGGTCTGATCGACGCCGTCGTGCCGCCCGAGGAGATCGCTGCCATCCTCGACCGCGCGCTCACCGTGCTGCTCTCCCCGGGCGACGTCGACACCGACCCGACCGACCCGCCGGTCGACGAGATCCCGGACGTCGAGACCTGGGAGTCGGTGACGATCTCGCGGCGGCCGGAGCGGCCGGGGGTGCGGCGGCTGCTGCGGTACGCCGCGACCGACGTCATCCCACTCAACGGCACCGGCCAGGGCGAGGCCGACCCCGGGCTGCTGATCGCGCTGGCGCGGTTCGGCGGTTCGCCGTGCGTGTTCCTCGGCCAGGACCGGCGCGGGCAGACCGCCGCCCACCCGCTCGGGCCGGGCGCGCTGCGCGAGGCGCGTCGCGGCATGCGGCTGGCGGCCGAGCTCGGGCTGCCGCTGATGACGGTGATCGACACCCCGGGTGCCGCGCTGTCGGTCGAGGCCGAGGAGGGCGGGCTGGCCGGCGAGATCGCCCGCTGCCTGGCCGACCTGGTCACGCTGGACGCGCCGACGCTGTGCCTGCTGCTCGGCGAGGGCACCGGCGGCGGCGCGCTCGCGCTGCTCCCGGCCGATCGGGTGATCGCGGCCCAGCACGCCTGGCTCTCGCCGCTGCCGCCCGAGGGCGCGAGCGCGATCGTGCACCGCGACCTCGACCACGCGCCCGAGATGGCCCGGGCGCAGAAGGTGCGTTCGCTCGACCTGCGCGACGCCGGCGTCGTGGACCGCATCGTCGCCGAGCGCCCGGACGCCGCCGACGAGCCGGAGGAGTTCTGCCGACGTCTCGGCGACGTGCTGCGCTACGAGCTCGCCACCCTGCTGAACACCGACCGGGCCGCGCTGCTCGCCCGGCGCGAGCAGCGCTACCGCTCGCTGGGTGCGTCGCCGTCGGCCTGACCGGTCTGACCGGTCTGACCGGCCCGACCGGTCATGGCCCGGTAGGTCTCCGGCTGGGTGACCGCGAGGTGCCGCCGGGCGCGCCGCCGGTAGCGCCAGATGAGGGCGAGTCCGGCCACCCATCCGACGTACTGCACCGCCATCGCGCCGCGGTACGCCGACGCGGAGTAGTCGGTCCCGGCGCCGGGCGTCTGCGCGTCGAGGAGCAGACCGATCGCGAGCATCATCACCAGTGAGGCGACGAAGCCACCGACGTTGACGATGCCCGTGGCCGATCCCAGGCGCGTCGCGGGGTTGAACGTGCGGGCGAGGTCGAAACCGACCATCGACGTGGGTCCGCCGAGACCGGAAGCGACGACCATCGGCGCGAGCAGCCAGAGCGGCGCGTCTCCGGGGTAGAGCAGCACGGCCGCCCAGGTCAGCATCATCGCCAGCACGACTGAGAGCACCAGCGTGGAGCGGTGCCAGGGGTGGCGCGAGATGAAGGCGCCGATGAGCGGTCCGCCGACCATGGACGTGACGACGAGCAGGGTCAGCAGCGAGCCGGCGACGGCCGTCCCGGTGTGCTCGCCGTACACGAAGAACGGGTAGCCCCAGAGCAGGGCGAGCACGTTGGTGCCGAACGCGGAGGTGAAGTGGATCCACAGCCCCAGCCGCGTGCCCGGGTCGCGCCACGCGGCGGCGAGGTCGCGCGCCACCTCGCGGACGGGCCGGAGGTTGCGGGCGGGTGGGAAACCCGGCGGGACGTCGCGAACCACGAGCACCACCAGGACGCCGAGCAGCACGCCGATCGCCGCGCTGGCGACGAAGGTCGGGGTCCAGCCGTAGTCCGACAGCGCGCGGGCCAGCGGGATCGCGGCCACCAGCGCGCCGCACTGCCCGATCAGACCCGTCCACGCGGTCATCACCGGGTTGCGCCGGGGCGGGAACCAGGCCGCCACCAGCCGCAGCACGCTGATGAACACCATCGCGTCGCCCATCCCGACGAAGACGCGTGCCACCACGGCGCCGGCGTACGTGGCGGTGAGGGCGAAGCCGAGCTGGGCGGCGGTCATCAGGAACGCCCCGGTGAGCAGCAGCCGCTTCGCGCCGTACCGGTCGATGAGCACGCCGACCGGGATCTGCATGCCGGCGTACACCAGCAACTGGAGCACCGTGAACGTCGACAGCTGGGAGGCGGAGATGTCGAAGCGCTGGGTCGCGACGATGCCGGCGACGCCGAGCGAGGACCGGTGGAAGACCGCGAGGAAGTAGACCGCGACGCCCGTGAGCCAGACGCCCAGCGCCCGACGGCCGCCCGGTGGGGCGGGCAGGGTCACTCGGCGTCCTCGGTGATCGTCCAGGAGTCCCGGGCGAGGGCGAACGACCAGGCGAGGTGCTCGCGTACGACGTTCTCGAACGCCGCCACGTCGTCGCCCCGCAGCACGGCGAGGATGCGCTCGTGCTCGGCGATGGCGGAGTCCATCCGGTCCGGGCGGCCGCGCACCAGCACGCTGGTGAACAGGGTCTGCCGCTCGCGCAGCATCCGGTAGATCCCGGACAGCACGTCGTTGCCGGCCGCGTCGACGATCAGCTCGTGGAAGCGGCGGTCGGCGTCGGTGAAGCCGGCGGTGTCGCGCTCGTGCCGGCGGCGGCACATCTCCTGGTGCACCTCGAGCACCTGGGGCAGCAGCGTGGCGCGGTTCGCGAACGACTTCGCCGCCGTGCTGGTCTCCACCAGCTCGCGCGCCTCGAGCACGTCCTCGACGTCGTGCATGGTGAACGTGGAGACGATCGCGCCCTGCTTGGGCCGCAGCCGGACCAGCCCCTCGACCTCGAGCCGGAGCAGCGCCTCGCGCACCGGGGTCCGGCTGATCCCGAGCTCGGCGGCGAGCCCGCCCTCGGTGATCACGTCACCGGCGGTGTAGACGGCGTTGAGGATCGCCCACTTCGCGTAGTCGTAGGCTCGGGCGGCGGCCGTGCCCGGCGGGGGAAGGGACGATCTCATGTTGCATACATCCTAATTCGGACGCTGCGGTCCCCTCGCACCCGCCCACGTCATCCCTGGGTCAGCCCCCGTCATCCACAGGGGCGCCCACGCGAAACTGGCACCAACCACGTGAAGTTTCGCGTGGTCGGTGCCAGTTTCCCAGCAGCCGGTGGTAAACCGACAGGCCGCTAGACCAGGTCAGAGCAGCAGCGCCGCGCCCGGGTCCTCCAGGACCGCGGCGACGTCGGCCAGGAAGCGCGAGCCCTTCTCGCCGTCGACCAGGCGGTGGTCGAACGACAGCGCCAGCGTGGTGATGTCGCGCGGCTTGATCTTGCCGTTGTGCACCCAGGGCTGCTTGCGGACGGCGCCGAAGCAGAGGATCGCGGACTCGCCCGGGTTGATGATCGGCGTGCCGGCGTCGACCCCGAAGACACCCACGTTGGTGATCGTGAACGTGCCGCCGCTCATCTCGGCCGGCTGGGTCCTGCCCTCGCGCGCGACCTTGGCGAGCTCGTTGATGGCGCGGCCGAGCTCGGGCAGCGTCATCTGGTCGGCGTCCTTGACGTTCGGCACCACGAGGCCGCGCGGGGTGGCGGCGGCGATGCCGAGGTTGACGTAGTGCTTGAACACGACCTCCTGGGCCCGGTCGTCCCAGGTGGCGTTGATCTCGGGGGTACGGCGTACCGCCAGGAGCACCGCCTTGGCCAGCACGAGCAGCGGCGAGACCTTGACGTCGCGGAAGTCGCGGTGGCCCTTGAGCCGCTCGACGAGCTTCATCGTGCGGGTCGCGTCGACCGTGATCCACTCGGTCACGTGGGGCGCGGTGTAGGCCGAGTCGACCATCGCCTGCGCCATCATCTTGCGCACGCCCTTGATCGGCTCGCGGGTCTCCCGCTCGCCCGGCGCCCGCATGACCGGCGCGGGTGCGGCGGCGGGCTCGGCCACCCGAGCGTCGCCGGAGGCGGCCGCCTGGACGTCCTCGCGCGTCACCGTCCCGCCGGGACCGGACGGGGTCAGCGTGCGCAGGTCGACGCCGAGGTCCTTGGCGAGCTTGCGCACCGGGGGCTTGGCCAGCACCCGGACGTCGCCGGGCTTGTCCATGGCCGGGTCGTGCACCGGCGCCGCCGCGGGCACCGGCTTCTCGTCGGCCTCGACCACGTCGGTGGTGGTCGCACCGCCGGGAGTGAACGCGCCCTGCAGCTGGAGCTGTGCGGCCGCGCCGGCCTCCGACGCCGCGGTGGCGCCGCCGCGCCGGGGACGACGCTTCGCCGCGGTCTCCCGGGGGCCGTAGCCGACCAGGGTCTGGTTCTCGCCACCCCCGGTCGCGGCCGGGTTGGACATGTCGATCTCGGTGGCGGCAACCTGGGCGGCCCCGGCCTTCTCGGCCATCCCGAGGTAGGGGTCGGACTCGGTCTGCTCCGCGGGCGCCGGCGCGGCCGGCTCCTCGGCCGGAGCCGCGCCCTCGCCGATCCGGATGATCGGCGTACCGACCGGGACGGTCTCGCCCTCCGGCACCAGCAGCGCCTGGACGGTGCCGGCGTAGGGCGACGGCAGCTCCACCAGCGACTTGGCGGTCTCGATCTCGACGACGATGTCGTTGACCTTGACGACGTCGCCAACCTTGACCTTCCAGCTGACGATCTCGGCCTCGGTCAGACCCTCGCCGACGTCGGGCAGCTTGTACTCGTTCACGGATCTCCTCCGGGCGTCGGTCAGTAGGCGAGGGAGCGGTCGACGGCGTCGAGCACCCGGTCGAGGTCGGGCAGCCACTCCTCCTCGATCCGGCTCGGCGGGTACGGCGTGTCGAACCCGCCGACCCGCAGCACCGGCGCCTCGAGGGAGTAGAAGCACTCCTCGGTGATCCGGGCCGCGACCTCGGAGCCCATGCCGAGGTTGACGTGCGCCTCGTGGGTGACGACCGCGCGGCCGGTCTTGCGGACCGACGCGTAGACCGGGCCCATGTCGAGCGGCGAGAGCGTGCGCAGGTCGATGACCTCGATGCTCTGGCCGTCCTGGGCAGCGGCCTCGGCCGACGCGAGGCAGGTCTTCACCATCGGGCCGTAGGCCAGCAGGGTCAGGTCGGTGCCTTCACGCACGACGCGCGACTTGAACAGCGGGTCGACGTCGGCGAGCGTCTTGGACTCGTCGAGCTCGGCCTTGTCGGCGTGGTACTGCCGCTTCGGCTCGAGGAACACCACCGGGTCGTCGCACTTGATGGCCTGCTGGATCATCCAGTAGCCGTCGACCGGGTTGGAGCACGCCACGACCTTCAGGCCCGGGGTGTGCGCGAACTGCGCCTCCGGGCTCTCGGAGTGGTGCTCCACCGCCCCGATGCCGCCACCGAACGGGATCCGGATGACGATGGGCATCTTGACCTTGCCCTGGCTGCGGAAGTGGATCTTCGCCACCTGGCTGACGATCTGGTCGTAGGCCGGGTAGACGAACCCGTCGAACTGGATCTCGCAGACCGGGCGGTAGCCGCGCATGGCCAGGCCGACCGCGGTGCCGAGGATGCCGGACTCGGCGAGCGGCGAGTCGATGACTCGGTCCTCGCCGAAGTCCTTCTGCAGGCCGTCGGTGATCCGGAAGACGCCGCCGAGCTTGCCGACGTCCTCGCCCATGACGAGGACCTTCGGGTCGTCCTCCATCGCCTTGCGCAGGCCGGCGTTGAGGCCCTTGGCCAGGGTGATCTTGCTCATCGGTGGCCTCCCGCCGTCTCGAAGGAGTCGAGGTACGCCGCGAAGCCGGCGCGCTGGGCCTCCAGCTCGGGGCTGCCCTCGGCGTACACGTAGTCGAAGATGTCGAGGATGTTCGGCTCCGGCAGCGACCGGCAGCCCTCGCGGAGGTGCTCGCCGAGCTTCTCGGCCTCGGCCTCGATCTCGTCGAAGAAGTCCTGGTCCACCACGCCGTTGCGGGTCAGGTAGACCTTCACGCGCTGGATCGGATCCTTGAGCTTCCAGTGCTCGAGGTCCTCCGACAGCCGGTAGCGGGTCGGGTCGTCGGTCGTGGTGTGCGCACCCATCCGGTAGGTGTAGGCCTCCACGAACGTCGGGCCCTGGCCCTCGCGGGCGCGCTGCAGCGCGGCCTTGGAGACGGCGTACGTCGCCAGCACGTCGTTGCCGTCGACGCGGACGCCCGGGAAGCCGAAGCCGAGGGCGCGCTGGTAGAGCGGGATCCGGGTCTGCCGCTCGATCGGCTCGGAGATCGCCCACTGGTTGTTCTGGCAGAAGAACACGACGGGCGCGTTGTAGGAGGCGGCGAAGATGAACGCCTCGTTGACGTCGCCCTGGCTGCTGGCGCCGTCGCCGAAGTAGGCGACGACCGCGGCGTCGCGGTCCGGGTCACCGGTGCCGACGACGCCGTCGCGCTGGAGGCCCATGGCATAGCCGGTGGCGTGCAGGGTCTGCGCACCGATCACGATCGTGTAGAGGCCGAAGTTGCCCTCGTTGGGGTCCCAGCCGCCCTGGTCGACGCCGCGGAACAGGCCGAGGAGTCGCAGCGGGTCGATGCCGCGGGTGTAGGCGACGCCGTGCTCGCGGTAGGTCGGGAAGACGAAGTCCTGCGGCCGCAGCGCGCGGCCCGAGCCGATCTGAGCGGCCTCCTGGCCGAGCAGCTGCGCCCAGATGCCGAGCTCGCCGTGGCGCTGGAGCGCGGTGGCCTCGGTGTCGATGCGACGGGTCAGCACCATGTCGCGGTAGAAGCCCTTGATGGCCTCGTCGTCGAGGTCGAACGAGAACTCCGGGTGCTCGACTCGCTCGCCCTCGGGCGTCAGCAGCTGGACGAGCTCCGGGCCGCCGTCTGCCTGGCGGGGCCCGAAGACCTCACCGAGGTCGGGCCCGAACTCACCAGTGCCGAGGTCGGCACGGGCCTCGGGGTGTGAATGGCTCACCTGCACTCCTTCGTGTCGTCGGCGCGCGGGGTCTCCGCTGCCGGCTCTGTGGAGCTGACGGCCCGCTGCCGGGGGTCCGCGGCACCGACGCGGGGGTGGTGCGCGGTGTGCGGCCGAGCGGCTGGACGTCGCTGTGACCGGTGCCACACCGGTCGGTCGTGTCCTTAAGGTACCGGGCTCCGCGGCGTGGCACGAAATCGACGCCCGCCCGGCACTAAGTCGCGCGACAGGTGTCGGTGGCGACCCCTACCCTGTCAGGGGCTAAGGAGGGAGTTGCTCGTGACCGTCACCACCGCCGACAAGGGGTCCGCCACCGGCCGCACCGGGCCGTCGACGGCCCTGGTCTTCGCCGCGCTCGCGATCGTGTACGTCGTGTGGGGGTCGACGTACCTCGGCATCCGCGTCGTGGTCGAGGAGGCGCCGCCTCTGGTGTCGATGGGCCTGCGCTACACGACCGCCGCGGTCGTGCTCGGCGCGATCCTCTCCTTCAAGGGCGGCCTGGGCCGGCTGCGGCTGACCCGCCGCCAGGCGCTCGGCTGCGCGTTCCTCGGGCTGATGCTGCCGGTCCTCGGCAACGGCATGGTCGCGGTCGGCGAGTCGCTCGGCGCGCCGTCCGGCGTGACCGCGCTACTGATCGCGATCGCGCCGCTGATCATCGTGGTGGTCCGGCTCGTCGAGGGCGACCGCCCGCGCGGGCTGACTCTGGTGGGCGTGCTGTCCGGTTTCGTCGGACTCGCCGTGCTCATCCTGGTCGGCAGCAACGGGGCGGCGGCGTTCCCGATCGTGGCGGGGCTCATCGTGCTGTTCGCGTCGTCGTGCTGGGCGTTCGGCTCCTACTCGCAGCCCCGGCTGCCGCTGCCCGAGGACGTCTTCGTCGTCACCGTCTACGAGATGCTGTTCGGCGGGCTGATGCTGGTGACGTTCGGCCTGATCCGCGGCGAGCGGTTCACCGGCGACTACTCCGCCTCCACCTGGTTCGCGCTCGGCTACCTCGTGGTGTTCGGCTCGGTGGTCGCGTTCACGTCCTACGTCTGGCTGCTCGCCAACGCGCCGATCTCGCTGGTCGCGACCTACGCCTACGTCAACCCGGTCGTCGCGGTGTTCCTGGGCTGGCTGATCCTGTCCGAGGCGGTCACCCCGGCGGTGATCCTGGGCGGCGGCATCGTGGTCGCGTCCGTCGCGCTGGTGATCACCGCCGAGCGGCCCCGCCGCGCGCGCCAGGCCGCGGCGGCGTCGTCCGGTGAGCCCGTGCCGGAGCGCGAGCCGGAGCCCGACGCGGCCTGACCGGTCGCCGTTGCTGACCGGCGGGTAACTTCGTCGCCATGAGCGACAATCTGGTCTCGGCCACCACGACCATCGACGCCCCGCCCGCGGTGGTGTTCGCGATCGTGGCGAACCCGCACCAGCACCCACGTATCGACGGGTCCGGCTCCGTGCGGAGCGTGGTCGGGGGCCCCGAGCACGTCCGGAAGGGCGACACCTTCTCGGTGAACATGAAGCTGTTCGGGGCGCCGTACAAGATCACCAACCGGGTCGTGGAGTACGAGCCCGACCGCTGCGTCGCCTGGCGCCACTTCGGCGGCCACCGCTGGCGCTACGAGCTCGAGCCGTCCGGGGCCGGCACGCGGGTCACGGAGACCTTCGACTACTCGCGCTACAACGCGCTGTGGAGCGGGCTGATCACCGCGCTCGGCTTCCCCGAGCGCAACCGCAAGGGCATCGAGGGCACGCTCGAACGGCTCAAGCAGGCCGCCGAGGCCGACGCCGGGGCGGCCAGCGCCTGACCCGCGCCGAGACCTCCCGGGCCCGACCGCGCGTCGCTAGGTTGAGCCGCATGGCGGACGCGACGCTCGAGGCCCGGCTCGAGGCGCTGTGGCCCGACGTCGTCCGACCGCTCCGCGGGCTGTACGGCGACCGGCCGGACTTCGACGCGCTGCTGGCTCGACTGCGCACGCAGGTCTCGGACGCCTACGCCGCCCGCTCCCCCGAGCTGCGCGCGCTGGACGAGCGGCGACTGGTCACGCCGGACTGGTTCCAGCGCACCGACGTGCTCGGCTACGTCTGCTACACCGACCGCTTCGCCGGCCGGCTCACCGACCTGCCGCCGCGCATCGACTACCTGCGCGAGCTCGGCGTCTCGTTCCTGCACCTGATGCCGCTGCTCCAGCCGCGCCCGGGGCCGAACGACGGCGGCTACGCGGTGATGGACTACCGCGCGGTCGACCCCCGCCTCGGCACGCTCGACGAGCTGCGCTCCGTCGCCGCCGCGCTGCGCGCCGCCGGAATCAGCCTGGTGCTCGACCTGGTCTGCAACCACACCGCCCGCGAGCACGCGTGGGCCGAGCGGGCACGGGCCGGCGACCCGACGTACCTCGCCTACTACCGGACCTACCCCGACCGCACCGAGCCCGACCGCTGGGAGCGGACGCTGCCGGAGGTCTTCCCGGACTTCGCGCCCGGCAACTTCACCTGGGTGCCGGAGATGGAGCGCTGGGTCTGGACCACGTTCAACGACTACCAGTGGGACCTCGACTACACGAACCCCGACGTCTTCGCCGAGATGTTCGGCGTCATCTGCCACCTCGCGAACCTCGGCGTCGAGGTGCTGCGGCTCGACGCGGTCGCATTCATGTGGAAGCGGATGGGCACCAACTGCCAGAACCAGCCCGAGGTGCATCTGCTGCTGCAGGCCTGGCGCGCGCTGTCCCGGATCGTCGCTCCGGGCGTGATCCTGCTGGCCGAGGCGATCGTCGCGCCGGACGACCTGGTCGGCTACCTGGGCCGCGGCGAGGGCACCGGCAAGGAGTGCGAGCTGGCCTACCACAACGTGCTGATGGTCAGCCTCTGGAGCGCGCTCGCCGAGCAGAGCGCGGCGCTGCTGACCCACACGCTGCGCGCGATGCCGCCGATCCCGCCGACGGCGGCTTGGCTGACCTACGCCCGGCTGCACGACGACATCGGCTGGGCGGTGACTGACGAGAACGCCGGCGCCGTCGGCCTCGGCGGCTTCGACCACCGGGCGTTCCTGTCGGACTTCTACTCCGGCGCCTACCCGGGGTCGTTCGCGCGCGGCGCGGTGTTCCAGGCCAACCCGCAGACCGGTGACCGCCGGATCAGCGGCGCTCTCGCGTCCCTGGCCGGCCTGGAGCAGGCGCTCGCGGACGGCGACGAGGCGGCGGTCGATCTTGCCGTACGACGGATCCTGCTGCTGCACCACGTGATCCTCACGTTCGGCGGCATCCCGCTCGTCTACATGGGCGACGAGATAGGCCAGCGCAACGACCCGTCGTACGCCGAGCAGCCCGACCTGGCCGACGACAACCGGTGGCTGCACCGGCCGCGGATGGACTGGGCCGCAGCGGCCCGTCGGCACGACCCGGGCGCCGTCGAGGCGCGCGTGTTCGCGGGGCTGCAGCGGCTCGTCGCGCTCCGTCGCGACACCCCGGAGCTGCACGCGCAGGCGTCGACCGAGGCGCTGTGGGGCGACGACTCGCGGGTCATCACGCTGCTGCGGTCGAGCGCCCGCGGGGACGTGCTGGTGCTCGCCAACGTGTCGCCCCGGCGGGTGCGCACGGGGTTGCCGCGGCACTGGGGCGCGGTGCACGACCTGGTCGCCGGCGAGGACGCGGACGGCCAGGTCGAGCTGTCGGCGTACCAGGTGCGCTGGCTCCGGCGACGCTGACCGGACACGACGAGAGGCCACGCCCGGCGGGCGTGGCCTCTCGCGTTATGAGCGTCAGCGGACGAGCGCGAAGACGTCCCGGGCACCGTTGACGTCCGGCGTCTTCACGTCACTGCGGAAGGCGTCGAACACCACGACCGCGCCATTGCCGGAGATGACCGATCCAGTCGTCCCGATGCGGTTGTTGAGCGGCCGGGTGGTGCCGGCGCTGCGGTCCCGCAAGTAGAGCGAGTTGGTGACCTTGCCGGCCTTGCGCAGGTCGGACCCGGCGTGGAACGTGACCAGCCGACCGTCATTCGAGATCGACGGGGACGCCACCAGACCCTTGGCCTGCTGCTCGGAGCTGGTGACCGAGACGAGCTGGGTCTTGCCCTTGCGCCGGTCGCGGACATAGACGTCGACCTGCTTGTCGGTGTCCTGCTTGGCCAGCTTCGCGGCCGTTGTGAACACGACGTAGCGGCCCCAGCCCGCGATCTCGGACTCGTAGCTGCGCTTGGCGGCCTCGTCACCCTTGCTGCTGACGGAGACGCGCACAGTCTTGCCCGCGCTGACGTCGCGCACGAACACGTCGTGCTTCTTGTTCTTGTCCTTCTTCACCAGGTTCTTGCCCTTGGACGTGAAGGAGACCCAGCGGCCGTTGTCGGAGATGCTGGGCTGCTCGCCGCCGCCCTCACCGCCCTGGCGGTCCACGGAGACCAGCTTGGTGGTGCCGGCGACCCGGTCGCGGACGTAGACGTCCTGGTTGGACGACGAGCTGTCCTCGTCGGCCAGGGAGGCCCTCGAGGCGAACGCGACGTACCGGCCGTCCTTGGAGATCGACGCGTCGAAGCTGCCCTGCTGGCCCGGGCCCTCGTCGGAGTCGACGGAGACGATCTCGGTCGTGCCGGCCACCAGGTCGTGGACGAACACGTCGCTGTAGCCGTTGAAGTCGTTGTCGACGACGTCGGCGGCGGTGGAGGTGAACACGACGTAGCGGCCGTCGGCGGAGATGTCGTCGGCTACGCCGCCGACGGCGGCGGTGCCGTCTGGCCGGGCGCTGACCAGCTGGGTCGTGCCGGTGAGGCGGTCACGCACGTAGACGTCCGCGACGCCGTTCGTGTCGGCCGGGGACAGGTTGCCGGCCGTGGACGTGAAGACGACGAAGCGGCCGTCGGCGGACGGCACCCCGTCCCAGCTCTCCCTGTCGGCCTGCGCGCCGCCCGTGGCGACCGACACGAACTCGACCGTGGAGGCGGCGCTGGCGGTGCCGACTGTGGCGAAGGTGGTGCCGGCGGCCACGCCGATGGCCAGCGCGCCGATGACTAGGGGACGACTGCGATGCAAGATCATGGTGGTTCCCTCCCTTTGGTGCCGACATCGAAGCACCGCGGGATGCCCCAGGGGCGGCGCAACGCCGAGGTAGCCGAACCGCTACGTCGCAGGTCAGGCCAGGGATTCGATCCAGGCCTCGTGCAGCGCCGCGAACCGGTTGCCCTCGCCCTTGCCGCGGGCGACCAGCTCGGCGGGCGACCCGTCCTCGATCACGCGACCGTGCTCCAGCACCAGCACCCGGTCGGCGATCTCCACGGTCGAGAGCCGGTGGGCGATGATCACCGCGGTCCGGTCGCGCAGGATCGTGCGCAAGGCACGCTGCACCAGCCGCTCGGAGGGTACGTCGAGCGAGCTGGTCGCCTCGTCGAGGATCAGCACGTCGGGGTCGGCGAGAAACGCCCGGGCGAACGCGACCAGCTGTCGCTGACCCGCCGACAGGCGACCGCCCTTGTTCGCGACGTCGGTGTCGTAGCCCTGCGGGAGCTTCGAGATGAAGTCGTGCGCGCCGATGGCCCTGGCCGCCGCGACGACCTCGTCGTGACGGGCCTCCGGACGGCCGAACCGGATGTTGTCGGCGACGGTCCCGTTGAACATGTAGTTCTCCTGGGTGACCATCACGACGGCCCGCCGCAGCGTGGCCTCGTCGAGGTCGCGCAGGCTCACGCCGTCGAGGAGCACCCGCCCCTCGACCGGGTCGTAGAACCGCGACAGCAGCTTGGCGATCGTCGTCTTGCCGGCGCCGGTCGTGCCGACGAGAGCGACGGTCTGGCCGGCAGGGACCACGAGGTCGAGGTCCGGCAGGACGGGCACGCCCCCGACGTACTCGAACCGCACGTGCTCGAGCCGCACCTCGCCGCGCACGTCGTCGAGCGGGACCGGGTGGGCCGGCTCTGGAACGGACGGCTCCTCCTCGAGCACGCCGGAGAGCTTCTCCAGGGCCGCACTGGCGGACTGGAAGGTGTTGTAGAACTGCGAGATCTCCTGCATGGGCTCGAAGAACTGGCGCAGGTAGATCAGGAACGCCGCCAGCACGCCGACGGTCACCTCGTCGTGGAAGGCGAGGTAGGCGCCGTAGAGCAGCACGACCGCGATCGTGACGTTGCCGATCAGCTTGATGCCGGGCATGAACCAGGCGACGGCCCGGAAGGCGCGCAGGTTGGCGCGGCGGTACTGGTCGTTGACGTCGTCGAAGATCTCGGTGTTGCGCGGCTCGCGGCGGAACGCCTGCACCGCACGGATGCCGAGCATCGACTCGACGAAGTGCACGATCACCAGCGCGACCTTCTCGCGCGTCACGCGGTAGGCGGCGCCGGACTCCTTGCGGAACCAGTTGGTCAGCCACAGCAGGAACGGGAAGCACAGCAACGCGACGAGGGCGAGCTTCACGTCCAGCACGAGCAGCAGCACGGCGGTGCCGACGAGCGTGAGCACGGCGGTGACCAGGCCGTCGAAGCCGGTCTCGAGCATCTCGTAGATCGCGTCGACGTCGGAGGTCTGCCGGCTGATGACGCGGCCGGAGGTGTACTCGTCGTGGAACGCCGGGCTGAGCTTCTGGAAGTGCCGGAACACCCGGCGGCGGATCTCGAAGAGCATGTCCTGGCCGACGCGGCCGGACAGCACCAGGAAAGTGCGGCGCGTGACGGCCTGCAGCACGGTGGCGAACAGCGCGATGCCGACGATCGTGAACAGCACCGAGACGTCGTCGCTCTCGCGGATCGGCGGGATGCCCTTGTCGATGCCCTCCTTGACGAGGTACGGGATCGACAGCCGTGAGGCGTTCTCGACCAGCACGATCGCGATGAGCAGCCAGATCCAGCGGCGGTGCGGACGGAGCAGCTCCCCGAGGAGTCGACGCGAACGCGCCTGGAGCAGCGCGCCGACGCGTGCGTCGACCTCCTGCCCGTCGGCGGCGACACCGCGCCAGTCCTTCTCGTCTGTCTGCTGGTTTGCCTGCTGGTTTGCCTGCTGCTGTGTCGTCTCGGTGGTGCTCATGCCGACACCTCCTCGAGCTCGGCGTCGGTCTCGGAGTCGGCCGCGAGCAGGTCGCGGTAGGCCGGGACGGTGGCGAGCAGCTCGCTGTGCCGGCCGACGTGGGTGATCGTCCCGTCCTGCAGCAGCGCCACCTTGTCGGCGAGCAGCACGGTCGAGGCGCGGTGCGCGACGACCAGGCCGGTCGCCTCGGCGAGCACGTGGCGCAGGGCGTCCTCGACGAGCTTCTCGGTGTGCACATCGAGGGCGGACAGGGTGTCGTCGAGCACGAGCACCTTCGGCCGCGCGAGCACGGCGCGGGCCAGCGCGAGTCGCTGGCGCTGACCGCCGGAGAGCGACATGCCCTGCTCACCGATGCGGGTATCGAGCCCCCACGGCAGGTCGTGCACGAAGCCGGCCTGGGCGACCTCGATCGCCTCGAGGGTCTCCTCCTCGGTCGCGTCGGAGCGGCCGAGAGTGAGGTTCTCCCGCGCGGACATCGAGAACAGCGTCGGCTCCTCGAACGCGGTGGCGACCACCTGGCGCAGGTCGGAGAGCTCGAGCTCGCGTACGTCGACGCCGTCGATCGTCACGCGACCGGCCGTGACGTCGTACAGCCGTGGGACGAGCGCGGTCAGTGTCGTCTTGCCGGAGCCGGTGGCACCGACGACCGCGACGGTCTCGCCCGGGGCGATGTCGAGGTTCACGTCATGGAGGACCGGCCGGCCGGGTTCGTCGGGGAAGGCGAACCCGACGCCCTCGAAGCGCACGTGGCCGCGCGGCCGGTCGAGCACACGGCCGCCGCCGACGATCGAGGGCTCGGTGTCGAAGATCTCGTTGATGCGCGCGGCGGCGGTCATCGCCTCCTGCGCCATCGCGAGGATGTAGCCGAGGGCGGCGATCGGCCAGACCAGCGACAGCATCAGCGTGATGAACGCGACCAGCGTGCCCGGCGTCAGGTCGCCTTGACCGACGCCGTACGCGCCGAGGAGCAGCACGATGACCACCGCGACGTTGGGGATAACCTCCAGGAAGGTCCAGAACTTCGCGGCCAGCCGGACCTTGTCCATCGAGGTGCCGTAGAGCTGCTGGGCGGCGCGTTCGTACTGCGTCGAGACGTGCTCGCTGCGGCCGAAGGAGCGGATCACGCGGATGCCGACCGCGCCCTCCTCGGCGAGCGTGGCGAGGTCGCCCTGCTCGTCCTGGACGCGGCGGGAGATCACGACGTACCGGCGCTCGAAGCGGTGCGACAGCGCGATGATCGGCGCCGCGGTGAGCAGCACGACGAGGCCGAGCGGCCAGTACATCTTCAGCAGCACCAGGGTGACGACCACGAGCTGCACGATGTTGATGACCAGGAACAGCATCCCGAAGCCGAAGAAGCGGCGGATCGCGCTGAGGTCGGTCGTCACGCGGGAGAGCAGCTGGCCGGACTGCCACTGCCCGTGGAAGGCCATCGGCAGCTGCTGGAGCCGGACGTAGAGGTCGTGCCGCATCGCGGTCTCGACGTTGAGCACGGTGTTGGACTGCACCCAGCGCCGCCAGAAGATCAGCGCCGCCTCGACCACGCCGAGCGCCAGGGCGAGCAGACCGAGCGGGAGCACCGGCCCGATCTCCTTGTCGGTGATCGGCCCGTCGATCAGCGCCTTGGTGACCAGCGGGATCGCGATCGACAGCCCGACGCCGGCGAGCGCGGTGCTGAGCATGATGGCCAGCGACGGGATGTGCGGCCGGAGGTAGCGGCGCAGACGCCACAGCGAGTGGACCCTCGCGCGTGGCTGGTCGCGGCGGTGGGGGTCGGCTTGCGCGTCGGGGGCAGGCGTCGTCGCGGCGTCGGTCATCTGCTGGGCGGGATCCCCTCGTCAGGCGCAGGCGGCGCGCCGGACGTGGGTGGCCCGGGACACGCCATGGTTGTAAGGCGCAGATTACCTGTTGCTCCTGACGTACCCAACTCGTTTTCCGGATCCGGTCCCGTACGACGGCCGACCACCCCGGCGAGCCCGCGGTTGCGGGGGCAGGTCACCGCGGGCACGCCGGGGGCGGGCGGCGGCGCTGGTCCCAGGACCGCGCCGCCGCCTCTCCTGAATGGGTCAGGACCCGAGCTTCCTCCGCGACGCCGTGCCGCGGCCGATCATCAGTGCGCCACCGGCGAGCACCAGGCCCGCTCCCGCCCAGAGCAGGAGGCCGCGCGGACCCCCGGTGTCCGGGAGGCCGGCCACGACGGCCGGGGGCCGCGGCCGCGCCGTCGGCTTCGGCTCCGGCTCCGGCTTGGGCTCCGGGCGGGTCTCCTCCGCGGGCAGGATCTGCGGACCGCAGACCGTCACCGTGGCGTCCGCACTCGCGCCGGTCTGCACGACCGTGGCCGTGTTGGTGTAGTCGACGCACTCGTTGGTGCCCGCCGCCAGGTCCAGCGTGTAGCTGAACGGCGTCGGCGTGCCCTCGGCGTTCCAGGTGGCCCGACCGAGCGCCACGCTCCGGCCCGGGACGGTCTGGTCGTCGACGACGTCGACCACCTTGTTCGTCTCCTGGTCCAGGGCGAAGGCCACCGGTGACGGGATCGACACCGTGCCCTTGTCCCAGGTCACCTTCGTCGTACCGGTCCCGGAGTACGCCGGCTGCTCGGTGAAGCTGCAGCCGTAGGTGTAGGTCCGGCTGCTCGACGCCGGCACCGTCAGGTCCTGACCGGGGGTGAGGATGCAAGTCGCGCCGCCACCCAGATCGGTAAGCGTCGCCACGTCGACCGTCAGCGACTTGTACGCGTTGGGGTTGGTGACCGTCAGCGCGCCGTTCATCGTCCAGCCCGAGTCGGTCGCCGCGCCGGGCATGGCGGTCACGGTGTAGCCGACCGTGGCGCGGCCGTCGTTGTCGACGTCGAAACGCGTGCCGTCGGCCTGCTTGGCGATCGACCAGGCGTAGCTGCGGTCGTAGCTGGCGTCGACGACGTTGGCCAGGAGCGCGTCACCCTCGACGCAGAGCGTCACGGTCGCCTCGTCCGACAGGTCGGGACTGCCCTCCAGCGGCACGGTGGCCGTGTTGGTGAAGTCGGTGCACCTCCCCTCCGTGCCGGTCAGCGGCAGCTCGTAGGTGAACCTGGTCGGCGTGCCGGCCGGGCTCCACGTCGCCTCGCCGAGCGTGACCTTCCGGCCCGGGACGGTCTTGTCGTCGTAGACGGTGACCGTCTTGTCGATCTCGTTGATGAGCGCGAACGTCACGATCTCGGCGTCGGAGGACGCGGAGCGCGCCGCACCCGTGGGACCTGTCCAGCTCGCGACCGCCTTGTTGGTGCCGGAGTAGCTCGGCCGGGCGTCGAAGGAGCAGTCGTAGTCGAGCGTCACCGACTCGCCCGGGGCGATCTCCACGCCTTCCCCGTCCTCGACCTCGCACTCCGCGCCGCCGCCGACCGACGGGACGTCGGTGATGTCGGCGGTGATCGACCCGCCCGCGTAGTCGTTCGGGTTGGTCACCGTGATGGTGCCGTGCATCGCGAAGTCGTGGTCGTCGTGACCGCTGTCGCCCGGCAGCTGCGGGGTGACCTCGACGGTGTAGTCGAAGGTGCCCGTGCTGCCGTCGGTGACCTCGACGTCGTCGAGCTGGCGCGCGGCCTTGTCGAGGCTCCAGTGGTAGGTGCGCTCGTACGTCGCCGTCACGGACTTGTCGAGCTCCAGCGCGGCCTCGGTGCAGACCGTGACCTGCGCGTTCGCCTTCTGCTGGGTCTCGACGATCGTGGCGGTGTTGTCGTGGACGACGCACTGCCCGGCGACGCCGGCCAGGTCACGGGAGTAGGTGAACTCCTTCTGACCCGCGAACCAGTCGGCCATGCCGAGGTTCTCGACGACCCCGCCACCGGGAACGGTCGCGTCGTCGAAGAGGTCGGTCACGGTGACCTTGTCGTTGATCTGCTTCGACATCGCGAAGTCGACATCCGCTTCGCCCACCGCCGTGCGCGTGGCGCCCGACGTACCCGTCCACGTCGCCGTGGCGGTGTTGGTGCCCTCGTAGGACGACGGACCGTCCTCGGGGAAGGTGCAGCGGTAACCGAGGTTCACCGTCGCCCCGGCGGGGATCTCGACGTCGTCACCGCCGATCACCTGGCAGTCGGCACCGACCGTGTTGCTGTCGGCGA
>DASURB010000049.1:0-39188 GCA_036280235.1 Nocardioides sp. | reverse complement strand
GCGACGGACTGCTCGGGGTCGAGCTCGACGATCTTGATCACCTCGACGAGCTTGTTGAGCTGCTTGGTGACCTGCTCGAGCGGCGACTCCTCGACGTTGACCACGATCGTCATCCGGGAGATCTCCGGGTGCTCGGTCGGGCCCACAGCGAGCGAGTCGATGTTGAAGCCGCGGCGGCTGAACAGGCCGGCCACGCGGGCCAGCACGCCGGGCTTGTTCTCGACCAGGACCGAAAGGGTGTGGCGGCTCATCGTTCTCCTCCGTCGTTCGTGGTCTCGACAGGCTCGACCACCCGAAGCGCGCTCACAGGTCGTCCTCCTCGGTTTCGGCACGCTCGCTTCGCTCGCTGCTCAACCACCGCCGGAGGGTGCCGGCGTCCACGTGTGTCGTCCTCACAGGTCGTCCTCTTCGAAAACGGGCGCCATGTCGCGCGCGAACTTGATGTCGTCGTTGCTGGTGCCGGCGGCGACCATCGGCCACACCATCGCGTCGCGGTGGACGCGGAAGTCCACGACGACCGGCACGTCGTTGATCTCCATGGCTTTGTTGATCGTCGCGTCGACGTCGTCCGGCGAGTCGCACGAGAGACCCACGCAGCCGTAGGCGTCGGCGAGCTTCACGAAGTCGGGGATGCGCTTGGACTGCAGGTCGGTGTTGGAGTAGCGCTCGTTGTAGAAGAGCGTCTGCCACTGCCGCACCATGCCGAGCGACTCGTTGTTGATCACCGCGACCTTGATCGGGATGCCCTCGATCGCACAGGTGGCGAGCTCCTGGTTGGTCATCTGGAAGCAGCCGTCGCCGTCGATCGACCACACGGTCGTGTCGGGGCGACCGACCTTGGCGCCCATCGCGGCGGGCACGGAGAAGCCCATGGTGCCGAGGCCGCCCGAGTTGATCCAGGTGCCGGGCTTCTCGTAGCCGATGAAGTGGGTGGCCCACATCTGGTGCTGGCCGACGCCGGCGACGTAGATCGCGTCGGGGCCGGCGATGCGGCCGAGCCGCTCCATGACGTACTGCGGCGCGAGCGAGCCGTCGGCGGGCTGCTCGTAGCCGAGCGGGTACTTCTTCTTCACGCCCGCCAGGAACTCCACCCAAGCCTCGTAGTCGCCCTGACGGCCCTGGTCGGCCTCGGCCTGCAGCGCCACGACGAGGTCGGCGATCACCTCGCGGCAGTCGCCGACGATCGGGACGTCGGCATGGCGGTTCTTGCCGATCTCGGCGGGGTCGATGTCGGCGTGGATGACCTTGGCGTGCGGGGCGAACGAGTCGAGGTTGCCGGTCACCCGGTCGTCGAACCGCGCGCCGAGGCTGATGATCAGGTCGCTGCGCTGCAGGCCGGCGACCGCGGCGACGGTGCCGTGCATGCCGGGCATGCCGAGGTGCTGCGGGTGGCTGTCGGGGAACGCCCCGCGCGCCATCAGCGTGGTGACGACCGGGATGCCGGTCGACTCGGCGAGCACGCGGAGCTCCTGGGCGGCGCCGGAGCGGATCACGCCGCCGCCGACGTACAGCACCGGACGGCGCGCCTCGAGCATCAGCCGGGCGGCCTCGCGAACCTGCTTGGCGTGCGGCCGCGTGACGGGGCGGTAGCCGGGCAGGTGCAGCTCGGTCGGCCAGCGGAACGCCGTCTGCTTCTGCATCGCGTCCTTCGACACGTCGACGAGCACCGGGCCGGGGCGACCCGTCGAGGCGATGTAGAACGCCTCGGCGATCGTGCGCGGGATGTCGGCCGGGTCGGTCACCAGGAAGTTGTGCTTGGTGATCGGCATCGTGATGCCGCGGATGTCGGCCTCCTGGAAGGCGTCCGTGCCGATCGCGCCGCTGGCCACCTGCCCGGTGACGGCGACGATCGGGACGCTGTCCATGTAGGCGTCGGCCAGCGGCGTCACCAGGTTGGTCGCACCGGGACCGGAGGTCGCCATGCAGACGCCGACCCGGCCGGTCGCGGTGGCGTAGCCCTGGGCGGCGTGGCCGGCGCCCTGCTCGTGCCGGACCAGGATGTGCCGCAGCTTCGTGGAGTCGAGGAGCGGGTCGTACGCCGGGAGGATCGCGCCACCCGGAATGCCGAAGACGTTCTCGGCGCCGGCGTGCTCCAGTGCCGTGATCAGGCTCTGCGCGCCGGTCATCGCGCTGCCAGGGCCGCCGCTTCCGGCGGTGGCGCCCTTGTCGCCCATGTCGCCCATCCTCTGCCTCGTGCCTCTCGCGGTCGGTGCTGCTCTTCAGGTGTGCTCAGGTGTTCCAGCGTGCTGCGTGCCCAACAAAAAACCCCTCGGCCCGAGGGCGGCGAGGGGTGGACGCGGCGGTGGGGTCGGACAGACCGTCAGCCGTCGCGTCGCGGGCGTACAAGAAGCTGGTCACGCATGGCACCAACCGTCGCCGTCCGACCGCTTCGCCGTCAAGCAAGTGTGACAGGCGTCCCAGGATGTGGAACGTCGGTCTCAGCGGCTGAGCGACTCGGCGTGGACAGTGGGCGGCGCTGCCGTCCCTCCTGATCGAAGTTGTCCTCGTCGAGCCACGCCAGATGGGCCGCGCGGACGGCCGGCCACTCCGCGCCGGTGATCGAGTACCACGCGGTGTCGCGGTTGCGACCCTTGTAGACGAGCGCGTTGCGGAACGTCCCCTCGTAGCGGAAGCCGAGCCGCTCCGCCGTCGCCCGCGACGCGGCGTTCAACGCGTCGCACTTCCACTCGTAGCGGCGGTAGCCGAGGTCGTCGAACACGTGCGCGGCCATCAGGTGCATGGCCTCCGTCGACGCCGTCGTACGGCGGAGCGCGGTGCCGAGCAGGATCCCACCGACCTCGACGCTGCCGTTCGCCTCGTCGATCCGCATGTAGTTCGCGAGTCCGGCCGGCGTCCCGTCAGGCAGCAGCACGGCCACCGACACCGAGCCGGGAGCGGCGACGGTGCGGGCGATCCGCTCGCGGAGCTCGGCCGGGTCGGAGGGCGGCCCGTCAGGCAGGTAGGTCCACAGGTGCTCGGTGCCCGGGGCGCCGCAGGTCGGGTACAGCCCGTCGGCGTGGTCGACCTCGAGCGGGACGACCGCGCAGGTGCGGCCGGTGAACGGGCCGCCCGACGGGCGCCTGCGAGAGGTCCAGCCCGGGACCGGGTCGCCGATCGGCAGGCCGTGCTCGGAACTCGTCACGAGCCGAGGGTAGGCCGTGACACAGTGGAGCCATGCCGTTGCACGTGGCGCGTCTCTACCGCGCTGCCCGGGGGGCCGGCGCCTCCCGCCGTGCCGCCCTGGACGTGCTGATGGTGTCCGGGTGGGCACTCATGCGTGCCTCGCAGGTGAACCCGCAGCGGCCCGGTCTGCGCAACGCGAGCCGCCACTTCGCCTGGCAGGCCTGCCTGACGGCGCGGCACGGCGAGGGACTCGCCAGCGCCGTCGCCGAGGAGCAGGAGCGCGGCTCCGCCCGACCGGAGGACACGGCGGTCGACCGGCACAACAACCAGGTCGGCCGGGAGTACGGCGCCGAGCACGCCGAGGCGCTCGCCGCGATGCCGCGGCGCAAGGCCGTGGACTACCTGTGCGACGCCGCCCTGCCGCTGTGGCGGTCGGGTGAGCTCCGGGTGGTCGAGCGGCCCCGGCGGCTCGGTCGCTGACCCGGCGGGGCCGGGGCCGGCTCAGCCGCAGACGGCGCCGTGCGCGGCGGACTGCACGACCTTGGCGTACTTGCCGAGCACGCCGCGGGTGTACTTCGGCGGCAGCGGCTCCCAGCCCTCCTCACGGCGCTTGAGCTCCTCGGCGTCGACGAGCACGTCCAGCGCACGGCCGGCGACGTCGAGCCGGATCCGGTCGCCGTCGCGCACGAACGCGATCGGTCCGCCGTCCACGGCCTCCGGCGCGACGTGGCCGACGCAGAGCCCCGTCGTACCGCCGCTGAACCGGCCGTCGGTCAGCAGCAGCACGTCCTTGCCGAGACCAGCGCCCTTGATCGCGCCGGTGATCGCCAGCATCTCGCGCATGCCGGGGCCGCCCTTGGGGCCCTCGTAGCGGATGACCACCACGTCGCCGGCGACGATCCGGCCCTCGGCGAGCGCGTCCATCGCCGCCCGCTCGCCGTCGAAGACGCGGGCAGTGCCCTCGAAGACGCTCTCGTCGAAGCCGGCGGACTTCACCACCGCGCCCTCGGGCGCGAGCGAACCCTTGAGGATCGTCAGGCCGCCGGTCTTGTGGATCGGCTCGGACAGGTTGCGGATCACCGAGCCGTCGAGCGGCGGCGGCGCGATCTGGTCGAGGTTCTCGCGCAGCGTCTTGCCGGTGACGGTGAGCACGTCGCCGTGCAGCAGGCCCTCCTCGAGCAGCGCGCGCATGACGACGGGGATGCCGCCGACCTTGTCGACGTCGTACATGACGTACTGGCCGAACGGCTTGAGGTCGCCGATGTGCGGCACCCGCTCGCCGATGCGGTTGAAGTCGTCGATGGTCAGCTCGACCTCGGCCTCGCGGGCCATCGCCAGCAGGTGGAGCACGGCGTTGGTGGAGCCGCCCAGCGCCATGACGACCGTGATGGCGTTCTCGAACGCCTCGCGGGTCATGATCTGGCGGGCGGTGATGCCCTGCCGGAGCAGGTTGACGACGGCCTCACCGGAGCGGTGCGCGAAGCCGTCGCGGCGGCGGTCGACGGCCGGCGGGGACGCCGAGCCCGGGAGCGACATGCCGATCGCCTCGGCGACGGCGGCCATGGTGTTGGCGGTGTACATGCCGCCGCAGGCACCCTCGCCCGGGCAGATCGCGCGCTCGACCTTGTCGACCTCCTCGCGGGTCATCTTCCCGGCGAGGCAGGCGCCGACGGCCTCGAAGGCGTCGATGATCGTGACGTCGCGGCCGTCGACGTGGCCGGGCATGATCGAGCCGGCGTAGAGGAACACCGACGCCAGGTCGAGTCGCGCGGCGGCCATCATCATGCCGGGCAGCGACTTGTCGCAGCCGGCGAGCAGCACCGAGCCGTCGAGCCGCTCGGCCATCATCACGGTCTCCACCGAGTCGGCGATGACCTCGCGCGAGACCAGCGAGAAGTGCATGCCCTCGTGGCCCATCGAGATGCCGTCGGAGACGGAGATCGTGCCGAACTCCAGCGGGTAGCCGCCGGCCGCGTGCACGCCGTTCTTCACGGCCTTGGCGAGCCGGTCGAGCGAGAGGTTGCAGGGCGTGATCTCGTTCCACGACGACGCGACGCCGATCTGCGGCTTCTCCCAGTCCTCGTCGCCCATGCCTACCGCGCGGAGCATGCCGCGGGCGGCGGCCTTCTCCAACCCGTCGGTGACGTCGCGGCTGCGGGGCTTGATGTCGGGGGCGTCAGGCATGGTCGGATCGTACGCCGTACGCCGGACAACGATTCGTCTGCGACCGGCCCGTGGAAATCACCCCGGAATCCGCAGACGAATCGTTGTCACGCCATGTCGCCGAAGGTCAGGCAGCGTCACACGACGGCGGCGCGCACCGACATCACGTCGGGGAGGTTGGCGGCGATCTGCTTCCAGGTCGCGCCCTCGTCGGTGGAGGCCCAGACGCTGCCGTTGCGGCCGCCGAAGTAGATGCCGGCGGGGTCGTGCTGGTCGGTGGTCAGGGCGTCGCGCATGACACCGACGAACCACTGGTCGGGCAGGCCGTCGTGGAGCGGCTCCCAGGTCTCGCCGGCGTCCTTGCTGCGCCAGACCTTGGCCACGCCGTCGACCGGGTAGCGGCCACCGCTGCCGCCGAGCGGGAACACGTAGACCGTGTCGGGGTCGTGCGGGTGGACGACGACCGGGAAGCCGAAGTTGGCCGGCAGGCCGTCCTCGATCGACTGCCAGGTGGTGCCGCCGTCGTCAGAGCGGTAGACGCCGCCGTGGTTCTGCATGAACATCCGGTCCGGCCGCTCCGGGTGCCGGGCGATCTTGTGCACGCACTGGCCGAACTCGGGGTACTGGTTGTCCTCGGGCAGGAACTCCGCCTTCACCCCGGTGTTGTGCGGCTCCCAGGTCTTGCCGCCGTCGGTGGTCGCGTAGACGCCGCCGGACGAGATCGCGCAGGTGAGCCGGTCGGGCTCGGTCGGGTGCGGGATGATCGTGTGGAACGCCTGGCCGCCGTAGCCGGCTCCCCACTCCGGGCGGTGCGGGTGGTCCCACAACCCGCGCACCAGCTCGAACGTCTCGCCCCGGTCGTCGGACTTGAACACAGCACCCGGCTCGGTGCCCGCCCACACCGTGTGGTCGCCGGCGCCCGGCTGGACCTGCCAGACCCGCTCGAGCGACGTACCGGTGTCCTCGGGGAAGCCGATCTTCCCCTCCTGCCAGGTCTCCCCCAGGTCGTCGGAGTGCATCAGCCGCGGGCCGACCCAGCTCGACGACGGGCCCGCGAACAGGCGCACCGACCCACCCCGGGTGTCGATGCTGCAGGAGTAGACGTCCTCCATGTCGAACAGCGGTCCCTCCAGCTGCCAGGACTCGCGGTCCTCGCTGCGAGCGAGCCACAGCCCCTTGCGGGTACCGATCATGACGAGGGTCTGGGACATGGCGCCTCCTGCAGCGTTCCATCCGTCGGACGACGGGTGATTGTTCCTTTTCGGAACACTACGCTTGAGGGACCATGAGTCAAGACCTGCCGACCACGTCGTACGCCCTTCTCGGGCTGCTGACGTTCGGCGACGACCTCACCGGCTACGAGCTCAAGCAGCGGGCCGACCGGACCCTGCGGTTCTACTGGGTCTCCCCCGCCATGAGCCAGGTCTACACCGAGCTCGACCGGCTCACCGAGCACGGCCTGGTCACGCCCCGCGAGGCGGGTCCGCACAAGAAGTCGTCGAGGTACCGGATCACCGCGAAGGGCCGCCGGGCGCTGACCCGCTGGCTCGAGGAGTCGCCGGTCGGCTTCCCGACGCTCAAGCACCCGGTCGCGCTGCGCCTGCTGATCGGCCACCTCGTCGACCCGGAGCGCTCGAAAGCTCTGCTGCGCGAGCACCTGGAGGCACTCGCCGCGCACCGCGCCGACCTCGAGACCGTGCGCGAGAGCCTGCGCGGTCGGGACGCGCCGGGCGAGCCGTTCCGCTACCCCTCGCTGGTGGCCGACTGGGGGCTGGAGTACCTCGCCGGCGAGCGGGCGATCATCGAGAAGCTCCTGCACCGGCTCGAGGAAGAGGGCTGAGCCTTTCGGGTGGTCGAGGCTGTCGAGCCCACCTGCACACTCAGCCCACCAGCTGCGCGTGCAGCGCGTCGAGCTCCTCGGCCGGCATCGGCTCGCGCACCAGGTTGCGGAGCACACCGTCGCCCTTCCAGCGCGGCACGAGGTGCACGTGGAAGTGCGGCACCTCCTGGCCGGCCGCCTCGCCGGAGCTCTGGAACAGGTTGACGCCGTCGGCACCGAGGCGGCCCACGAGCAGGCGCGCGGTCTCCTCGACCAGCGGCGCGACCACGTGCAGCACGTCGGCGCCGCCGGCGAGCAGGTCGGGCACGTGCGCGGTCGGTACGACGAGGGAGTGGCCGCGCGAGAGCGGCGCGATGTCGAGGAACGCGACGGCGCCCGCGCTGCTGCCGATCACGAAGGCCTCCTCGTCGCCGGCGACGATCCGGCAGAAGACGCAGCCCGGCTCGGCCATCAGTAGTCGCCCTCCATCACGTTCTCGAGCGGCTCGCCGGCGGCGAAGCGGGCGAGCTGCGCGCGCACCAGCGCGTAGGAGCGCGGCTCCATCGCCGTGCTGGCGCCGCCGACGTGCGGCGAGATCAGCAGGTTGGGGCAGTCCCACAGCGGGTGGTCCTCGGGCAGCGGCTCCGGGTCGGTCACGTCGAGCGCCGCGCTGATACGGCCCGAGCGCAGCGCCTCGACCAGCGCGTCGGTGTCGACGACGCCGCCGCGGGCGACGTTGACCAGCAGCGCGCCGTCCTTCATCCGGGCGAGGAACTCCGCGTCCACCAGGCCGCGGGTCTCGTCGGTCATGGGCACGATCAGCACGACGACGTCGGCGTCCGGCAGCAGCGCGGGCAGCTCGTCGAACCCGTGCACGCCGTCCCGGGCGGTGCGGGCGACGCGCACGACTTCGACCTCGAAGCCGTCGAGGCGGCGCTCCAGCGCCCGCCCGATCGCGCCGTACCCGACGATGAGCACGGTCGAGTCGGCCAGCGAGGGGCGCGTGCCGTGCAGCCACACGTGCTGGTCCTGCGCACGCACGAAGCCCGGGATGCCACGCAGCGAGGCGAGCATCAGCGTGACCGCCAGCTCGGCCGTGGAGGCGTCGTGGATGCCGCGGCCGTTGCAGAGCACCACTCCGTCGGGCACGAACGGTCGCACGTGCTCGACACCGGCGGTCTGCGTCTGCACGACCCGCAGCGACTTCATGCGGGCGATCACCTCGACGTCGGCGCTTGAGAAGCGGTACGGCGGCACGTAGAACTCCACGTCGGCGACGGAGTCCGGCACCTCCTCGCCCGGGTCGACCACCTCGTAGCGCAGCCCGGCGGGCGGGTCGCCGAGCAGCTCGGGGTCGAAGGGCAGCCAGACGAGGGGTTCCGGGCGGGTCACGCCGCAACCGTAGCCACGGCCGGGCCGACAGAGTTCATCTGCCCGTCACACGACGTTGACCGACGCGAAGCACGCCGTCCCTAGCGTCGACGCGAGCACCCACGGAGGCACGGAGAGGAGGAAACAGCGATGGCGATCCCCCGGCTGGTCAGGGCGGTCGGTCGAGCCGTGCGCTGGCCGGTGGCCAGCCAGGAGGTCTCCCGTCGCAACGCGATGCTCGCCGCGACGGCACTCACGCAGCGCCGCGCCGAGCGCCTCGAGGTCGAGGAGTTCTTCGCTCGGTACGTCGAGCAGAGCCGGCCCGACCGGGCCCGCCCGACACGCGTCGGTTGACCCGGCGCGCAGGGAGCGGATCCGGTCGGGCACACTCCCCGACATGTCCAGCGCGCGACCCGGCCGGGCCCTCCGCTACTACGACGTGACGAGCGCCGACGGCACGCGGATCCGGGCGTGGACCAACGACGCCGGCGGGCCGACCGTGCTGCTGTGCAACGGGCTCGGCACCAACCCGCACGCCTGGCCCGCACTGCTGCGCCGCGACTGCGGTGTCCGCGTGGTGTCGTGGAACCACCGCGGCACCGGCGGCTCCGACCGACCCGCCGATCCCGACCGGATCGGCGTCGAGGCGTTCGTCGAGGACGCGCTGGCGGTGCTCGACGACGTGGGCGTGGACCGGTGCGTCGTGGCGGGCTGGTCGTTCGGCGTCAACACGGCCTTCGAGCTGACCGTGGCGGCGCCGGAGCGCGTCAGCGGGCTGTTCGCGGTGGCCGGCGTGCCGGGCGGGACGTTCTCGTCGATGGGTGCGCCGCTGCTGGTGCCGCGTCCGCTGCGCCGCCCGATCGCCATCGGCGTGGCGCGGGCGATGCAGCACCTCGGCCCGGCGATCACGCCGGTCAGCAGCCGGTGGCCGGTCGGGCGGCTGACCGCCGAGGCGCTCACGCACTGCGGCTTCATGCTCCCGGTCGACTCCGGGGGCGGCGACATCGCCGACGTGCAAGAGGCGGTCAAGGAGTTCCTCAGCACGCCCGTCGACTGGTACGGCCGCCTCGCCCGCGCCGCCGCCGAGCACCCGCGGGTGTCGCTGCGGTCGATCCGGGTGCCGACGGCGTTCGTCGCCGGGAGGTACGACGTACTCGCCTCCCACCACGACATGCGCACCGCGGCCGAGCGGATCCCCGGTGCGACGTACGAGCTGCTGCCCGGCTCGCACTTCCTCCAGCTCGAGCACCCGGACGTCGTGCACGAGCACCTCCTCGAGCTCGTCCGGCGTGTCGAAGGAAGCGAAGCGGCCTGAGCGTTGTTACGCGACGCATGAAGAAGATCGGGTTCCTGTCCTTCGGCCACTGGTCGCCCTCGCCGCACTCGCAGACGCGCACCGCCTCCGACGCGCTGCTGCAGTCGATCGACCTGGCCGTCGCGGCCGAGGAGGTCGGCGCCGACGGGGCGTACTTCCGCGTCCACCACTTCGCCCGTCAGCTCGCGTCGCCGTTCCCGCTGCTCGCGGCGGTCGGCGCACGGACCAGCCGGATCGAGATCGGCACCGGCGTCATCGACATGCGCTACGAGAACCCGCTCTACATGGCCGAGGACGCGGGCGCCGCCGACCTTATCTCCGGCGGCCGGCTCCAGCTCGGGATCAGCCGTGGCTCACCCGAGCAGGTGGTCGACGGGTTCCGCTACTTCGGGCACGTGCCGGCTGAGGGCTCCGACGCGGCCGAGATGGCGCGGCAGCACGCGGCGATCTTCCTCGACGTGATCACCGGCCGGCCGTTCGCGGAGCCGAACCCGCGGCCGATGTTCCCCAACCCGCCCGGCCTGCTGCGCATCGAGCCGCACTCGCCTGGGCTGCGGGACCGGATCTGGTGGGGCGCCGGCACCCGTGCCACCGCCGAGTGGACGGCCCAGCAGGGCATGAACCTGATGAGCTCCACGCTGCTCACCGAGGACACCGGCGTCCCGTTCCACCGGCTGCAGGCCGAGCAGATCCAGCGGTTCCGCGACGCCTGGAAGGAAGCCGGCCACGAGCGCGAGCCGCGCGTCTCGGTCAGCCGCAGCATCTTCCCGATCGTCTCCGACCAGGACCGCGCGTACTTCGGCCACGAGACGCACAGCCAGGACCAGGTCGGGTTCCTCGACGGCGGCAACGCCCGCTTCGGCAAGACGTACGCCGGCGAGCCGGAGCAGCTGGTCAAGGAGCTCGCCGACGACGAGGCGATCGCCGCCGCCGACACGCTGCTGCTGACCGTGCCCAACCAGCTCGGCGTCGACTACAACGCGCACCTGCTCGACAGCGTCGTGCGGCTCATCGCGCCGGAGCTCGGCTGGCGCTGACCGGCCGAGGGCTCGAGGCCCTGCCGCTCGGCCAGTCGTGGTCCGTGCTCGGCGCGGGCCTCGAGGGCGCGGCGGTCTCCGGCACGGTCGCCCCGGTCCTGGTCCGGTACGACCGATCTTCGAGCACGCCGCGATCACCGAGGACGTCCGCGGGCCCCTGCTCGCCCTGCTGCTGGCGACGGCGCTCCTCGTCGCCGTGCTCGTCCGGTGGCCGCACGGGCGCGACGCGGCTTTTCTGCTCGCCCTGCTCGTGATGGTTCCGGTGTTGGCGCGCTGGTCCGACCCGGCGGCCGTGCTGCTGGCCGGTGGCCCGCTCTTCGTCGACGGCTACGTCATCGGAGCGCGTCGAGCCCGGCGACCCGCCTGACGTCCCGACTACCGTGGGGCGCGTGAGAGCACTCGCCTCCGCGCTGACGACGCTGGCGCTGCTGCTCGCGGCCTGCTCCCAGCCCGAGGGCGAACCCGACGGCCTCGGCCCGCAGGAGGCGACGCCGCAGCCGTCGACGCGGACCGGCGAGCCGTCGGACCCCGAGGAAACCGAAGAGACCGAGGACCCGCCGGAGTCCACCGCGCCCGAGGAGGCCGACGACGGACCGGCCCGGCCACGCGTGGTCGGCACGGTCGCCCGCAACCTCGTGGCCCCCTGGGGCATCACGTTCCTGCCCGACGGCACGGCGCTGGTGTCCGAGCGTGACACCACTCGTGTGCTGGCGATCCCGGCCGGCGGCGGCCGCCCGCGCGAGGTCGGCCGGCTGGGCATCGCCGCCCCGCAGGGCGAGGCCGGCCTGCTCGGGCTCGCCGCGTCCCCGACGTACGACGAGGACAAGCGGGTCTACGCCTACGTCAGCACCGCCGAGGACAACCGCGTCGTCCGGATGAGGTACGACGGCCGCCGGCTCGGCCCGGCGCGGCCGGTGCTGACCGGGATCCCGAACGGCTTCATCCACGACGGCGGGAGGCTGCTGTTCGCGGACGACGGCACGCTCTTCGTGTCCACCGGCGAGACCGGCGAGGAGCACCTCGCGCAGGACCCCGACTCGCTCGCCGGGAAGATCCTGCGGATCACGCCCGACGGGGACGCCCCGGACGACAACCCGGTCGAGGGCTCGCCGGTGTGGACGATGGGGCACCGCAACGTGCAGGGACTCGCGTTCGACGACGACGGCCGCCTGTGGGCCAGCGAGTTCGGCCAGAACACCTGGGACGAGCTCAACCTGGTCAGCCGGGGCCGCAACTACGGCTGGCCGGTCCACGAGGGCCGCGCGGCCGACCGCCAGGACCGCTACCGCGACCCCTTCGTCCAGTGGCGCACGTCCGAGGCCTCCCCCAGCGGCCTGGCCTTCCTCGACGGGTCGCTCTGGATGGCCTCGCTGCGCGGCCAGCGGCTCTGGCAGGTGCCCGTCACCAACCAGGGCACCGGCAAGCCGCGCGACTGGTTCGTCGGCGACTACGGCCGGATGCGCACCGTGGTGGTCGCACCCAACGGCAACCTCTGGGTCACCACCTCCAACCGCGACGGCCGCGGCGACCCCGCCCCTCAGGACGACCGGATCCTCGAGATCGCGCTCGACTGACCTGTCGGTTCTCCTCCAGGTCCGGCGTACCGCTGCCGATACCTACCTTGTGGCGCGCACGCTGAAGGTCAACCCCTACCCGGACACCAAGGTCCCCACCGCGAAGCAGCGGCACCTGATGAACCGGATGGGCTGCGGCTACTCACGCGCGACGTTCAAGCAGATGCGCCGGGCCGGCTCGCCCGAGAAGTGGTTCGAGCAGCAGCTCGAGCCGCACAAGGTGAAGGAGTCCGCGACCGCGAAGAAGCTGCCCTTCTGGTACGGCGAGCTCCGGGCCGACTCCCCCGCCACCCGCTGGGCGAAGCAGGACAGCGGCGCCAAGGGCGGCTGGGAGTACGCCGTCGACCTGGCCAACTACTCGATGATGCGGCGCATCCACTCCCACCGGCAGGTGCTCGAGAGCCTCGTCGACTTCTGGTCCAACCACCTGCACGTGCACGCCAACTCCGACCTCGGCTGGGTGCACCGCTGGTCCTACGACCAGGTCATCCGCAAGCACGCGCTCGGCCGGTTCGACGAGATGCTCGTCGAGGCCGCGCTGCACCCGGCGATGCTGCTGTACCTCGACAACTGGCGCTCGGTCCGTGGCGCGCCCAACGAGAACCAGGGCCGCGAGCTGCTCGAGCTGCACACCGTGGGCCGGGCCTCGGGCTACACCGAGGCGATGGTCAAGGACTCGGCGAAGGTCCTGTCCGGCTTCACCGTCGACGCCTTCAAGAGCTGGAACGGCTACTACGACCCGGCCCGGCACACCACCGGCCGCGTGCAGGTGCTCGGGTTCACGCACGCCAACGGCAGCGCGGACGGGCAGAGCGTCGCGCGGGAGTACCTGCGCTACCTCGCGCACCACCCCGCCACCGCGCACAACATCGCACGCAAGCTCGCGCTGCACTACGTCTCCGACCGGCCCTCGACCCGGCTCGTCACGGATCTGGCGAAGGTGTTCCGCAAGTCCGGCACCGACATCAAGGCCACGCTGCGTGCCCTGGTGGCGCACCCGGAGTTCAAGAAGTCGAAGGGCGGGCTGGTGCGCACGCCGGTCGAGGACTTCGTCGCCACCGTCCGCGCCCTCGACATCACGATCAGGAAGCCCACGTCCCAGGACTCGTTCGCCCGCGCGGCGGTGTGGGTCCCGCAGAGCACGCTCGTCCACCACTGGCCGCGGCCCGACGGGGCGCCCTACGGCAACGCGTCGTGGTCGTCGCCGACCCGGATGCTCAGCTCGTTCCGGCTCCACTGGGACCTCACCGCCGGCTGGTGGCCGACCAAGGACGTGCGCTACGCCAAGCCCCGCGGCTTCCTGCCCGAGAAGCAGATGCGGCTCGACCAGTGGGTCGACCACCTGTGCCGGCAGGTCCTCGGCCGTACGTCGAACAAGCGGATCCTCGACGCCGCGCTGACGGCCGTCGGCTACGGCCCCGGCGAGAAGGTCACCAAGGACCACCAGCTCACCGACTGGCTCTTCGTGCGTCTGGTCGGCACGCTCCTCGACTCCCCCGACCACATGCAGCGATGAGGAACCCCCGATGACCACGACACCGCGCACCGCCGAGTGCTGCGCCGAGTTCGCGCAGGCGACCCGGGTGAGCCGCCGGCGGCTGCTCCAGGGCATGGCCGCGGCCGGGGTCGCCGGCATGGCGACCTCGGTGTTCGGCGACGCGTTCCGGCAGACCGCCTTCGCGCAGGCGCCCGGGGGCAACGTGCTGGTCGTGCTCAGCCTCCGCGGCGGCATCGACGGCCTCGGCGTCGTGGTGCCGCACGGCGACCCCGGCTACTACGCCGCACGCCCGACCATCGCGGTGCCGCGTGAGTCGCTGATCGCCCAGGACGCGATGTTCGGCCTGCACCCGGCGCTCAAGCCCCTGGAGTGGATGTGGACCGCCGGCGAGCTGGCCGCCGTGCACGCCGTCGGGCTGCCGGTGCCGAACCGGTCGCACTTCTCCGCGATGGAGGAGGTCGAGGACGCCGACCCCGGCTCCGCCACCCGCCGCGGCTGGGTGAACCGGATGATCGGCCTCACCGGGTCGACCGACCCGACCGCCGGCATCCACCTGTCCTCGTCGGTGCAGCCCACGATCCTCGCCGGCCCGACACCGACGATGGCCGCCGACCGGCTGAGCAACGTGTCGCTCGTCGGCGCCGAGAAGCCGGACGCGTGGTCGAACCGCCGACGGAGATCGCTGGACCGCATGTGGCGCGGCGACAAGGCGCTCGGTCCGGCCTACCGCTCCGCCACCCGGACCGTCGACCGTGTCGCCCCGTTCGCGCGCACGACGTACCAGCCGGCGGTGACGTACCCCACCGCCTGGCCCGCCACCGACCTCTCCGAGGCGCTGCGCGACACCGCCCAGCTGATCAAGGCCGACATCGGCACCGAGGTCGTCTCGATCGACTACGGCTCGTGGGACCTGCACAGCGACTACGGCACGCTCGAGTGGGGCGAGATGCAGAGCCTCACCGCCGCGTTCGCCGGGGTGGTCGACGCGTTCATGCGCGACCTCGGTCCGCTGCGCTCGCGGGTGACCGTCGTGACGATCAGCGAGTTCGGCCGGCGCACCCGCGAGAACGGCAACCGCGGCCTCGACCACGGCTGGGGCAACATGATGCTCGTCGCCGGCGGCGGCGTGCGCGGCGGCCGCTACTACGGCACCTGGCCGGGACTCGGCTCCGGCAACGAGGCCGACGCCGACCTCCGCGTCACCACCGACTACCGCAACGTGCTCGGCGAGATCGTCGCCCGCCGGTTCCCGGACCGGTCCGTGGCGTCGGTCTTCCCCGGCGTCGCCTACGCGCCGACCGGCGTGATGCTCTGACCGTCTGACCGGACCGCTCGTGTGTCCCCGCCGGTTCGCGGGTACGACGCCGGCATGAGCGTGCTCTCCACCGCCACACGGGCGGCCGCCTCGGCCGGCGGTCAGGTCCTGCGCACCGCCACCGGCCTCGTCACCGCGCGGCCGGCGAGCAAGCCGCTGCACCCGTGCGGCGCCGTCGTCCGCGGCACGCTGCGCCGGTCCGGCAGCGACCCCGCCGCGGGTGCCGCCTGGCTCGACGAGCCGGGCGAGGACCGCGTGCTCGTGCGCCGGTCGCGGGCCGTGGGCCTGCCCTCACCCGTGCCCGACATCCACGGCCTGGCGATCCGCGTGCCGGTCGAGGGCGGCTGGCACGGCGATCTGCTGCTCGCCTCCACCGGGCTCGGGAAGCTCACCCGGTTCACCCTCACCGCCGGCCGCTACCCCCACGCGCGGCCGATGACCACACTGCTGCCCTACCGCACGCCCGCCGGCCCGCTCCTGGTCGCGGCGGTCCTGCGCGACGAGCGCACCGTCGACCTCGCGTGGGCCGTCGGCGCCGGCGCGTGGCACGGCTTCGGCGAGCTGACCCTGGACGAGGAGCCCGTCGACGCCGCCGACGAGCCCGTGTCGTTCGACCCGGTGCTCAACCGGCTGCCCGGCCTCGAGCCCTACGACTGGGTCCGCCGGCTGCGCGAGCCGTCCTACGCGTCCGCGCGACGGTCCCGGCACTCGTGAGTCGCACGTCCTGTCGGCACGCGGCAATAGCCTGCTGCCGTGCCCGGCCTCTCCGTCCGTGACCTCAACCGCACCCTGCTCGCCCGCCAGCACCTGCTCGAGCGCACCTCGATGCCGGCGCTCGCCATGGTCGAGCACCTCCTCGGCCTGCAGGCGCAGGACAACCTGCCGCCGTACCTCGCCCTCGCCGCCCGCCTCGACCCCTTCGACCCCGCCGAGCTGAGCGACGCCCTCGAGCGCCGCGACGCCGTGCGGCTGCTCACCATGCGCGGCACCATCCACATGCTCACGCCCGACGACGCCCTCGCGCTGCGACCGTGGGTGCAGCCCGCACTCGACCAGGTCGCCAAGAGCAACCAGATGAACCGCGACGCCCGCCACGTGCCGGTGGCCGAGGTCGTCGCCACCGCCAGGGAGATCCTGGCCGACGGTCCGCTGCCGGTGAAGGAGCTCGGCGAACGGCTGGCCGAACGGTTCGACGCGCCGCCCGGGGCGCTGGGCCACGTGGCCCGGGAGCGGGCGCCGTTGGTGCAGGTGCCGCCGCGCGGGCGGTGGCAGCGCTCGGGCGGCGTGGTCTACGAGCACCTCGAGACCTACCTCGGCCGGCCGGCCACCGAGGTCGACGTGCACAAGCTGGTGCGGCGCTACCTCCGCGCGTTCGGCCCGGCCACCGCCGCCGACATGACGGCCTGGTCCCGCGTGACCCGGCTCGGCACGGTGTTCGCCGAGATGGCCGACGAGCTCGAGGTCGTCGAGACCGACGACGGCAAGAAGCTGTACGACGTGCCCGGTGCGCCGCGCGTCGACGGGTCCGTCCCGGCACCGCCCCGGCTGCTCGGCGCCTACGACAACGTCTTCCTCTCCCACGCCGACCGGTCGCGAATCGTGCCCCACGAGCACCGCAACCGCTGGGCCGACACCACCGTCGGCATCGGGCACACGGTGTTCATCGACGGGTTCTTCGCCGGACGGTGGTTCTGGCGCGACGGCGCCATCAGCCTCGACCTGTTCCGCGACCTCTCCCGCCGCGAGCGGGCCGACCTCGACGACGAGGTCGACCGCGTCACCGCCCTGCTCTCGGCATAGACGCCGGCCCGCCGGGGGCGCACGCTGGTCGCATGTTCCACCGCCACAGCCGGGCGCTCCAGGACCGGTTCGACACGCGGCGCATCGCGGACCGGATCGTCGAGGTGCTCGTGCAGGACCACCTCGACGAGCACGCCGCCGCGTTCGTCGCCGAGCGCGACATGTTCTTCCTCGCCACGGCGGACGCCGACGGCGTACCGACCTGCTCCTACAAGGGCGGCGACCCCGGCTTCGTCCGCGTGGTCGACGACCGCACGCTCGCGTTCCCGAGCTACGACGGCAACGGGATGTACCTCTCCCTCGGCAACGTCGCCGCCCACCCCGAGGTGGGCATGCTGTTCATCGACCTCGAGCGAGGCAACCGCCTGCGCGTCCAGGGCCGCGCCTCGCTGCACCTCGACGACCCGCTGCTCGCGGAGTACGTCGGGGCGCAGCTGATCGTGCGGGTGCACGTCACGCAGGTGTTCCCGAACTGCCCGCGCTACATCCACCGCTACCAGCTCGTACGGCGCTCGTCGTTCGTGCCGCGGCGCGGCCGGGCGACACCGGTCCCGGACTGGAAGCGCGCCGACTGGGCGTGCGACTACCTGCCCGAGGGGGACCCGGCCCGCGAGCCACGGGCCTGAGCCAGGGTCAGCGCCAGCGGGTCCGCGCGAGCAGCGCCGCGGTGGCGGCCACGCCGGCGGTGGAGGTGCGAAGCACCGACGACCCCAGCCGCACAGGCTCGGCGCCGACGGCGGCGAACGCCGCGAGCTCCTCGTCGCTGATGCCGCCCTCCGGACCGACCACGATCACGATCTCGGCGCGGCCCGGAACGGGGAGGTCGGCCAGCGGCCCGGACGCGGCCTCGTGCAGCACGACCGGCACGGACGCCTTCTCGAGCCGCTTCGCCACCTCCTCGGTGCCGACGACGTCGGTGATCTCCGGGAACCAGGTGCGCCGCGCCTGCTTGGCGGACTCGCGTGCGGTGGCGCGCCACTTGGCCAGCGACTTGGCGGCCCGGTCGCCCTTCCACACGGCCACGCAGCGGCTGGCGGCCCACGGCACGATCTCGTCGACGCCGACCTCGGTCAGCATCTCGACCGCGAGCTCACCGCGGTCGCCCTTGGGGATCGCCTGGACCACGACGACGCGCGGCAGCTCGGGCTGGGTGCGCCGCGCCTCGTCGACGTCGAGGGTCAGCGTGCTCTTGTCGGCGACAGCCACGACGCCGGTCACCGAGGCGCCGGCACCGTCGGTGAGGACGATGCGCTCACCGACGCGGATCCGCTTCACGACGACGGCGTGCCGCGCCTCCTCGCCGTCGAGCACGATCTGCTGGCCCGGCGTGACGGCGGCGACGCCGGGGTGGACGAAGACCGGATCGGTCATCGCGGGTTGAACGCGTCGCGGAAGCGGCCGAAGACCGACTTCGGGTGGGCGGAGCGGACCGTGCCTTCGGGAGCCTCCTCGTGGCGGAGCGCGGCGAGCTCGCGGAGCAGCTCCTCCTGCCGCGCGTCGAGGCGGGTCGGGGTCTCCACGACCACCCGGACGATCAGGTCGCCGCGGCCGCCGCCGCGCAGCGCCGGGACACCGCGTCCGCGGAGCACGAGCTCGTGGCCGGACTGCGTGCCCGGCTTGATCTCGATCGGGATGCTCGTCTCGACGTCGCTCTCCTCGAGCGCACCGTCCTCGACCAGATCGGCCTCGAGCAGCGGCAGGTCGAGCGTGGTGCCCAGCGCCGCTGCGGTCATCGGCACGGTCACCTGGCAGTGCAGGTCGGCGCCCTGCCGCGCGAACACCGGGTGCTCGGCGACGTGGATCTCGACGTACAGGTCGCCGGCCGGACCGCCGCCGGGACCGACCTCGCCCTGCCCGGAGAGCTGGACGCGGGTGCCGGTGTCGACGCCCGGCGGGATCTTGACGGTGAGGGTACGGCGAGAGCGGACCCGGCCGTCGCCGGAGCACTCGCGGCACGGCTCGGGGATGATCGTGCCGTAGCCGCGGCACGCCGCGCAGGGCCGCATCGTCCGGATCTCGCCCAGGAACGACCGCTGCACCTGGACGGTCTCGCCGCGGCCGCGGCAGGTCTCACAGGTCTTCGGCTTCGAGCCGGGCGCCGCGCCGCTGCCGTGGCACTCCGTGCAGAGCACGGCGGTGTCGACCTTGAGCTCGCGGGTGGTGCCGAACGCCGCCTCGGCGAGATCGACCTCGAGCCGGATCAGCGCGTCCTGGCCGCGACGCACGCGCGGCCGCGGGCCACGTCCGCTGCCGGCCGCACCGCCGGCGGCGCCGCCGAAGAACGCGTCCATGATGTCGGTGAACGAGAACCCCGCGCCCGCGCCGGCGAAACCGCCGCCGGCCCCGTTGAACGGGTCGCCGCCGAGGTCGTACATCCGGCGCTTCTCCGGGTCGGAGAGCACCTCGTAGGCGCGGCTGACGTCCTTGAACCGCTCCTGGGTCTCCGGGTCCGGGTTCACGTCGGGGTGCAGCTTGCGCGCGAGACGGCGGTACGCCTTCTTGATCGTGTCAGCGTCCGCGTCGCGCGGGACCCCGAGGGTCTCGTACAGGTCCTGACTCACGTGTCCGTCTCAGCTCGTTTTCGTGTGCTCGGGTTCGTCGGGCGCGACGAGGGGGTCAGCCCTCGGCGAGGATCCGGCTGACGTAGCGCGCCACCGCGCGCACCGCAGCCATCGAACCGGGGTAGTCCATGCGGGTAGGACCAACGATGCCCAACGACGCCAAGACCTCGTCACCCGGGCCGTAGCCGCTGGCGACGACCGAGGTGGTCGCGAGCTCCTGATAGGGCCCCTCGCTGCCGATGCGCACGGTCACCGTCGAGGACGAGGTGGCCTCGCCCAGCAGCTTGAGCAGGACCACGTGCTCCTCGAGCGCCTCGAGGATCGGCCGGATGCTGGTGTCGAAGCCGTCGCCGAACCGGGCCAGGTTCGCCGTACCGCCGACGACGACCCGCTCGTCGGACCGGTGGTCGCTCATCGCCTCGACCAGCGAGGAGACCAGCGCGGCGATCGGCGCCCGGCGGCCGGGCTCGAACTCCTCGGGCAGCTGCACGAGCCGGTCGGAGGCGTCGGCGAGCCGCTCGCCGATGACCGCCCGGTTGATCCGGTTGCGCAGGTCGGTCAGCGCGTCGTCGTCGAGGCTCTCGGCCAGCTCGACGACGCGCTGCTCGACCCGACCGGTGGACAGGATCAGCACGAGCAGCAGGCGCGTGCCGGCCAGCGGCACCAGCTCGACGTGGCGCACGGTGGAGCGCGACAGCGTGGGGTACTGGACGACCGCGACCTGCCGGGTCAGCTGGGCGAGCAGCCGGACGCTGCGTTGCACGACGTCGTCGAGGTCGACCGCGCCCTCGAGGATCGTGGTGATCGCGCGCTTCTCCGCCACCGACAACGGCTTGACGTGGCTGAGCTTGTCGACGAAGAGGCGGTAGCCCTTGTCGGTCGGGATGCGGCCGGCACTGGTGTGCGGCTGGGCGATGAACCCCTCCTCCTCGAGCGCGGCCATGTCGTTGCGCACGGTCGCGGGGCTCACGCCGAGGTGGTGACGGTCGACCAGCGCCTTGGACCCGACCGGCTCCTGGGTCGCGACGTAGTCCTCGACGATCGCCCGGAGCACCGCGAGCTTGCGCTCCTCGGACATCCGCGACCTCCTCACCGTCTGACTCATCGACGCACCCTGGCACTCGTGTGTTTCGAGTGCCAATCGTACCCGCCCGCACCGGGGTCGTTCGAGCCGCGCGAAGTAGGTTGGCGGGCATGGCCATCCCTCATGACACCGGTTTCGCCGAGATCGGTGACCGCTGCTGGGTCGCCCGTTTCGCCTTCCTCGACGTCAACGTCGGGCTCGTCGGCGGCGACCACGGTCTGCTCGTCGTCGACACCCACGCCTCCGAGGTCGCCGCCCGCCGGGTCGTCGAGCACGTGCGCGCGCTCGGCGTCGGCGACGTGGTCGGCGTGGTGAACACCCACCAGCACTTCGACCACCTCTTCGGCAACGTGGTCTTCGTCGAGGAGTACGGCGGGCCGGACCAGGCGCTGCCGATCTACGCCCACGACTCGGTGCCCGACGACCTCGCGGTGTCCGCCCCCGCGCTGAAGGCCGAGGCCCGCGGCGACGACAGCCGGCCCGAGCACGCCGACATCGCGGCGGCGCGGGTGGTGGCGCCGACCTCGACGTTCTCCTCCGCCAAGGTGGTCGACCTCGGCGGTCGGCTCGTCGAGCTCGTGCACCCCGGCCGCGGCCACACCGCCGGCGATGTAGTCGTCCGGGTCGGCGACGCCGACGTGGTCTTCGCCGGCGACCTCGTCGAGGAGTCGGCGGAGCGCAGCGGAGTGCCGGGGTACGGCGACGACTGCTTCCCGATGGAGTGGCCGGTGACCCTGGACCTGGTGCTGCAGCTGCTCGGCCCGGAGTCGACGGTCGTGCCGGGGCACGGCCTGCCGGTCGACAAGGGGTTCGTCGAGGAGCAGCGCAGCGCGATCGGCATCGTGGCCGAGACGATCCGCGACCTCGCGAGCCGCGGGGTCTCCCCCTCCGACGCGCTCGACGCGGCGGAGTGGCCCTACCCGAAGGAGGAGCTGGTGCGGGCGGTCGCCCGCGGATACGCCCAGCTCCCCCGCGAGAGCCGCTCGCTGCCACTCATCTGAGGCCATCCGACCAGCCCCGGGAGGGGTCAGCGGCCGCTCGGGCCGCAGCCGGGGTTCCAGCCGGAGTGGTGGAAGCCGTGGTGCCGCGTGTGCCGGGTGTTGTGCCGCCTCATCTTGGCGAACAGCAGGATCCCGAGACCCACGAACAGCAGCCACGGCTCCTCGACCAGGATCACCACGCCGAGCAGCACGAGCAGCATCGGCAGCACCGGCAGCCGGAAGCCGCGCCGTTTGTCGCCGACGCCCGGTCCGGCGAGCGGAGCACGCGGCGCCCACTGGCCGGGTCCGGACGGCGCTCGCTGCTGGCCGCCGGGACGGCTCGTCACCGCGAACGGATGCGGTCCGGGCAGGTCGGCGAACAGCGGGCGCAGCGACGACTCGGTCTTGGCGGCGTAGGCCACCGCCGCTCGCTCGTCGTACTCCTCCTTGGTCAGCCGGCCGGCGGCGTAGTGCTCGCCGAGCGCGTTGACCGCGCTCTCGCGCTCCTGGTCGCCGATCCTCAGCTCACTCCCGCTCACCCTCGTCCCCTTCCGCGAGGAGGCCGTAGAGCTTCCGTCGGGTGTCCGCGAGGATCTCCGCGGCCTCGGCCTGCTGCTGCCGGGTGCCGGTGGTGACGACCTGCCACACCGCGCCCATGACCTGGCCGATCACCGGCTTGAGGTCGTGCCCGCCGTAGGCGCGCTCGGCCTCGGCGGCGTCGTCGAAGACGCGCCAGGTGGCGGCGAGCTCGTCAGGGTGCTCGGCGACGTACGTGCGGCCCGCCTCCGTCAGCGTGAGCAGCCGCCGCCCGTCGGTCTCCGTGCCCTCGACGAGGCCCTCGTCCTCGAGCTGCTGGACGGTCGGGTACACCGAGCCGGGGCTCGGCTTCCACGCGCCGCCGCTGCGCTCGGCGATCTGCTGGATGATCTGGTAGCCGTTCATCGGCTCGACCGACAGCACGTCGAGGATCGCCGCGCGGACGTCGCCGCGGCGGACCCGCGGACCGCGTGTCGCGGTCTGCCCCGACTGCGCGAGGCCGATCAGGCCCTGCAGCCACGGGGGCGGACCGCCCCACGAGCCGCGGCCGTGACCGCCGTGTCCGTGACCCGGGCGGCCGGCGCGCGGGTCGTCCCAGGGCATGTCCCAGGGGTTGCGTCCCATGTCTCCTCCTGATGGATCTGTGCTGGGGCCGGGCCTTCCAGCCTCGACTCCGACGCTCGCTCGCGAGTGTTACGCGATAGGTTGACGATATATCGCGACCGGTCGCTCGACAAGAGACTTTCTCGGCCTGTCCGGCAGGCCCGAGGGGGGCCCGGCGCGCCGCCCGGAAGCCGTCGGCGGCCACCCCTAGCCTGTCCCGGTGCCTCTTCCCGACCGCTACGGAACCGACGTCCTGAACACCGACTGGCGGGCGCCCAAGCGCGGCCGTGCCGTCGAGATCTCCGCCGACCCCGGCCTCGTCGTCGAGGAGGTCACCACCGACTGGTGCGGCGAGATCGTCAAGGTCGAGCGCGACCTGCACACGGTCGTGCTGGAGGACCGGCGCGGCAAGCGCCGCACGTTCCCGCTCGGCCCCGGCTTCCTGCTCGAGGGCGTCCCGGTGATCCTGGTCGCGCCAACCAAGCGAGGCCCGGCCCGGCCGACGCGCACCGCCTCCGGGTCGGTCGCCGTACCCGGCACCAAGGCGCGGGTCGCCCGCGCCAGCCGGATCTTCGTGGAGGGCAGGCACGACGCCGAGCTGGTGGAGAAGGTCTGGGGTGACGACCTGCGGGTCGAGGGCGTCGTCGTGGAGTACATGGAGGGCGTCGACGACCTCGCCGAGCACCTGCGCGACTTCCGCCCCGGTCCCGAGCGCCGCGTCGGCGTGCTCGTCGACCACCTCGTCGCCGGCTCCAAGGAGAGCCGCATCGCGCAGTCGATCGCGAAGAGCCCGGTGGGCAAGGACGTGCTGATCGTCGGCCACCCGTTCGTCGACATCTGGCAGGCCGTGAAGCCCGAGCGGCTCGGCATGAAGGCGTGGCCGACGATCCCGCGCAACGTCGAGTGGAAGCGGGGCGTCTGCCAGCGGCTCGGCTGGCCGCACCGCGACCAGGCCGACATCGCCCGGGCGTGGAAGCACATCCTCGGGCGAGTCTCGTCGTACGCCGACCTCGAGCCCGCCCTGCTCGGTAGAGTCGAGGAGCTGATCGACTTCGTGACGGCCGCCCAGGAGGCGTGATGAGCTACCCACCGCCACCCCAGCCGCCGGGCGGCGACGCCCCCGGGTCCTACGGCTACAGCGGGGCCCCCGCGGGCCCCACGTCCGAGGAGAAGAACTGGGCGCTCGCCTCGCACATCGGCGTCTTCGTCGCGGCCTGGATCGCGATGGGCTTCCTCGCGCCGCTGATCATCATGCTGGTCAAGGGCAACGAGTCCGCCTTCGTCCGCCGGCACTCGGTCGAGTCGCTGAACTTCCAGCTCTCGATGCTGATCTACGGGGTGGCGGCGTTCCTGATCGTGCTGGTCACCTTCGGCCTGGGGGCGATCGTCATCGTGCCGCTGGCGATCGTCGTGGGCATCGCCTACGTCGTGGTGGTCATCCTGGCGACGGTCAAGGCGGCCAACGGCGAGGACTACCGCTACCCGTTGACGATCCGGCTGGTCAGCTGAGCAGGTCGCGCACGACCGCGTCGGCGAGCAGTCGCCCCTCGCGCGTGAGCACCAGCGGGTCGCCCTTCTCGACGAGCCTGCGGGCGACGAGGTCGGGCATGGCGGCGCGGCCGGCGTCGTCCAGGACGTCGAGCGGCAAGCCGTCGCTCAACCGCGTCTCGAGCAGAACCCGCTCGACCCGGCGGGTCTCCTCGTCGAGGACTTCCCGCGCGTGCGCGGGGCTGGCTCCTTCGCGGAGGCGGCCGGCGTACGCCGCGGGGTGCTTGACGTTCCACCACCGCACGCCGCCGACGTGCGAGTGCGCGCCCGGGCCGACGCCCCACCAGTCCGCGCCGCGCCAGTAGGCCAGGTTGTGCCGGCAGGCGCTCTCGGGCCGCCGCGCCCAGTTGGACACCTCGTACCATCCCATCCCGGCGGCGGCGAACAGGTCGTCGGCGACGACGTACTTGTCGGCCAGGTCGTCGTCGTCCGGCATCGGCACCACGCCGCGGCGCACCTGCCGGGCCAGCGCGGTGCCCTCCTCGACGATCAGCGCGTAGGCCGACAGGTGGTCGGGCGCGCACGCCAGCGCGGCCTCGACCGAACGACTCCAGTCGTCGAGGGACTCCCCCGGCGTGCCGTAGATGAGGTCGAGGCTGACCTCGTCGAAGCCCGCGGCGCGCGCCCACTCGACCACGAGGGGCACCCGGCGGGGGTCGTGGGTGCGGTCGAGCACCGACAGCACGTGCGGCACCGCCGACTGCATGCCGAACGAGATCCGGTTGAAGCCGCCCTCGCGCAGCGCGACGAGCGCCGCCTCGTCGACCGAGTCCGGGTTGGACTCCGTGGTCACCTCGGCGTCGGCGGTGAGGCCGAACTCCTGCCGGACCGCGTCGAGCACCCGCGACAGGTCCTGGGCGGGCAGCAGCGTCGGCGTACCGCCACCGAAGAACACCGTGCCCACCGGGACGTCCATGTCGCCGAGCACGCGCCGAGCGAGGCGGACCTCCTCGATCGCCGTGTCGGCGTACGTCGCCTGCGACGCGCCGCCGCCGAGCTCGACCGCGGTGTAGGTGTTGAAGTCGCAGTAGCCGCAGCGCACCGAGCAGAACGGCACGTGCACGTAGAACGAGAGCGGGCGCGCCCCGACACCCGCCAGCGCGGACTCCGGGAGGGAGCCGTCTGCGGGCGCGGGGTCACCCTCGGGCAGCGCGGACGGCATGCCCCGATCGTGTCACGTCAGGCGTAGAGCGCCTCGATGTGCTCCTGGTAGTTCTTCTCGACGACGTTGCGCTTGACCTTCATCGACGGGGTCAGCTCGCCGGACTCGACGGTCAGGTCGTGGTCGAGCAGCTGCCACTTCTTGATCGTCTCCCAGCGGTTGAGGTGCGAGTTGAGGTCGTCGACGTACCCCGTGACCATCTCGCGCACCTTGCCGCTGTTGACGATCTCGGTGTACGACGCGCCCTTCATGTCGTTCTCCTCCGCCCAGGTGGCCATGGCGTCGGGGTCGAGCGTGATCAGCGCGATGCAGTAGTTGCGCTCGCTGCCGAAGACCAGGAACTGGCTGGCATAGGGGCAGACCGCCTTGAACTTCGACTCGATGGCCGAGGGGGCGATGTACTTGCCGCCCGAGGTCTTGAACAGGTCCTTGATGCGACCGGTGATCGAGAGATAGCCGTCCTCGTCGATCCGGCCCTTGTCGCCGGTGTGCAGCCAGCCGTCGGGGGTGAGCGCGGCGGCGGTCTCCTCGGGGAGGTTGTGGTAGCCGTCCATCACGCCCGGACCCTTGATCAGGACCTCGTCGTCGTCGCCGAGCTTGACCTCGCTGCCCGGGAAGACCGGCCCGACGGAGCCGAACTTGTAGGCGTCGGGGTGGTTCACGAACGAGCCGGCCGACGACTCGGTGAGACCGTAGCCCTCGAGGATCTTGATGCCGGCGGCGTGGAACCACTCGGCGATGTCCTGGTTGAGCGCGGCGGCGCCGGAGATGAAGAAGCGGACGCGGCCGCCGAACCGCTCGCGGATCTTGCTGAAGACCAGCTTGTCGAAGAGCGCGTGCTGCTTCTCGAGCAGGAACGGGATCGGCTCGCCGGCGCGCTTGCGACGGTCGTACTCGAGGCCGACCTTGAAGGCCTGGTTGAAGATCTTCTCCTTCAGCCCGCCCTCGGCGGCCTGCATGGTGACGATCCTTGCGTGTGCCTTCTCGAAGATGCGCGGGGCGGCGCCCATGAACGTCGGCTTCACCACGCCGAGGTTCTCGACGATCTTGTCGACCCGGCCGTCGACCGCGGTCGCGAAGCCGCACGCCAGCTGGGTCGACAGCAGCACCTTGCCGAACGAGTGAGCCATCGGCAGCCACAGGAACTGCAGGTCGTCCTCGGAGAGGATGTTCTGCGCCTGGATCGCGGCGCCCTCGTAGGTCCACGAGCTGTGCCGCAGCCGCACGCCCTTGGGGCGGCCGGTCGTGCCGGAGGTGTAGATCAGCGTCGCGAGCGCGTCGGGCTGGATCTTCGCGATCGCCTCCTCGACGGCGCCCGGGTCGTTCTTCAGCAGCTCGGCGCCCGCGGACTCGAGGTCGTCGAGGCCGATCACCCAGTCGCCGTCGGTGGTGCCGTCGACGACCACGACCTTGGAGAGGTGCGGCAGCTCGGACTTGTGCTCCCGGACCTTGGCGACCTGCTCGTCGTCCTCGGCGAAGACGACCACGCACTCGGAGTCGGCGAGGATGTAGGAGACGTCGTCGGAGATCGTCGAGGGGTAGACCGTCGTGGTCGCCGCGCCCGCGCACATGATCGCGAGGTCGGCGAGGATCCACTCGTAGCGGGTGTTGGAGGCGATGCCGACCCGCTGCTCGGGCTCGACGCCGAGCGAGAGCAGCCCGGCGGCGAGGCGGTTGACCTTCTCGCCGGCCTCGGCCCAGGTCACCGACTCCCACGAGTCGCCCACGGGGTAGCGGAAGGCCTCGCGGTCCGGGGTGGCGTGCACCCGCTCCTGGAACTGGACCGCAACGTTGGCGGGCCGGCTCTCGATGATCGCGGCGTCGTAGTTCACGGCTGACACGGGTGATCGCACTCCCTCGGCGCATCTCGGCACGGTCGCGCGCGTCCGGCGCATCCGTCGGCGAACTGGTTGCGGAACAACCTAGAACACGCGGCTACCGATGGGTAGCGATCCCCCCTGATAGACGGTCGCGTCACCGGATCGTGATAGTGCTCACGCCGGGGATGGCCCCCCAGACCGGCTCGGACCGGCTCAGGCTGGCTCAGACCAGGGCCGCGACGTACCGCTCGGCGGCGCGCACCGCCTCGGGGTCCATGCCGTCCACGCCGACCAGCCGCGGCAGCAGGTGCCGCTCGGTGGTGAGCGCGCGGAACATCGTCGAGACGGTGACGCCGTGGGCGGGCCGGTGCTCGACGACGATCTCGTCACCGGCGGCGACGGCGCCCGGCTCCAGCACGCGCAGATAGGGCCCGGGCCGGCCGACCGCGGTGAACCGCTTCTGCCACTGCCGATCGTCCAGGCGGTGCAGGCCGACCCAGTTCTTGAACACCGAGCACGGGATCCGCACCGAGACGACCTCCAGCAGCACGGTCCCGATCCGCCACCGCTCCCCGACCAGCGCCTCGTTGACGTCGATGCCGGTCGTGGTGAGGTTCTCGCCGAACATCCCGTCGCGCAGGGGGCTGCCGAGCGCCTCGCCCCAGCGGTCCAGGTCCTCGCGGGCGAACGCGTAGACCGCCTTGTAGGTGCCGCCGTGGTGCTTGGTGTCGGCCACCTCGTCGCCGGCGAGACCGAGCAGGCCGACCTCCACGGGACCGGCCACGGGCTGCTTGTCGATCGCGGTGCGCCGCAGGTTGCCGGCCCACTCCTCGTCGCGGGGCAGGCCGACGTTGACCGAGGCGACGCGGGCGGGGTGGGAGAACACGGCCGCCAGTGTGCCGGACGGTGACCGCGCCCGCGGGCGATTTCAGTCCTGCACGGCTTTGACGATCGTCACGCAGCGGGTGATCCACTCCCGGTCGTCGGCGGTCAGCCCGCGTCGCATCCGCTCGGCGTCCTCGATCGTCCAGTAGGCGTTGAGCACCATCCGCACGACCACCCACGCCCGGGCGCGGTCCTCGTCGAGCTCGGCGTCGTCGACGAGGGTGAAGAAGCGCCGGCGCACGTCGTCGCGGACCCGGCCACGGGCGACCACCTCGTCCCAGCGGTTCCACAGCATCGGCGCCGGCTCCGCGTGGACGTCGCCGGACATCGCCTGCGGGTCGATGGCCAGCCAGGGCCCGCGGTCGGCGGCCAGGACGTTCATGTCGTGCAGGTCGTGGTGAATCAGCGTGCCGGTGCTCGCCGGGTCGGTCGCCAGGTCGCGGTACGTCGCCAGCGCCTGCTCCACGAGCCGGTGCGGGATCGGTGCGTCGCGGGGCAGCGCCGCGAGCTGCTCGGTCCAGCGTTCGACGTACGACGTGAACGTGGGCAGCTGCGGCGGCGCCGGGACGTGCAAACGCCGGTAGAGCCCGGCCACGACCTCCGCGGCCTCGACGTACCCGAGGCTGGTCAGGTCGCGCGTGTGCAGCCGCTCGAGCAGCACGGCACGGCGGCGCGGGTCGGCACGCAGCAACCGGACCGCCCCGTTGCCGCCCCAGTGCTGCAGCGCGAGGTGCTCGTGCTCGTTCTCCTCGCCGTCGCCGTCGATGCCGGCCTTGAGGACCGCGGGCTCGCCGTCGCGCGTGACCACCGGCAGGACCCACGACGCGTAGCCGTGCATGCCGGAGCCGGCAGTGGGGTCGATCGTGAGCTCCCACTCCGCCAGCAGGTCCGCCATCGTGCGGGGCAGCCGGTCGAGCCAGTCCACCCACGTCGGACCGAGCCGGGCCTGGGCGAGCAGGCCGGCCGGAGGTCGCGGCAGCGCGGCTACTTCTTCCCCTTCTCGCCGACGTCGGACGTCGAGAGCGCGGCGATGAACGCCTCCTGGGGGACCTCCACGCGGCCGACCATCTTCATGCGCTTCTTGCCCTCCTTCTGCTTCTCGAGGAGCTTGCGCTTGCGGGTGATGTCGCCGCCGTAGCACTTGGCGAGCACGTCCTTGCGGATCGCGCGGATGGTCTCCCGGGCGATCACGCGGGCGCCGATCGCGGCCTGGATCGGCACCTCGAACTGCTGCCGCGGGATCAGCTCGCGAAGCTTGCCGGCCAGCGCGACGCCGTAGGAGTAAGCCGCGTCCCGGTGCACGATCGCGCTGAATGCGTCGACGGTCTCGCCCTGGAGCAGGATGTCGACCTTGACCAGGTCGGCCGCCTGCTCGCCGATGGGCTCGTAGTCGAGCGAGGCGTAGCCCTTGGTGCGCGACTTCAGCTGGTCGAAGAAGTCGAACACGATCTCGGCCAGCGGCAGCGTGTAGCGCATCTCGACGCGGTCCTCGGACAGGTAGTCCATGCCCTGGAGCTGGCCGCGCTTGGTCTGGCAGAGCTCCATGATCGCGCCGATGTAGTCGCTGGGGCTGAGGATCGTCGCCTTGACGACCGGCTCGCGCACCTCGGCGATCTTGCCGGAGGGGTACTCGCTCGGGTTGGTGACCTCGTGCTCGGTGCCGTCCTCCATCACCACGTGGTAGACGACGTTCGGCGCGGTCGAGATCAGGTCGAGGCCGAACTCCCGCTCGAGCCGGTCGCGGGTGATCTCCATGTGCAGCAGGCCGAGGAAGCCGCAGCGGAAGCCGAAGCCCAGCGCGCCGGACGTCTCGGGCTCGTAGGTGAGCGCGGCGTCGTTGAGCTGGAGCTTGTCGAGCGCGTCGCGCAGCGTCGGGTAGTCGTCGCCGTCGATCGGGTAGAGCCCCGCGAACACCATCGGGTTGGGGTGCTTGTAGCCGCCCAGCGGCTCGGCCGCGCCGTTGTGCTGGCTGGTGACGGTGTCGCCGACACGGGACTGCCGGACGTCCTTCACGCCGGTGATCAGGTAGCCGACCTCGCCTACGCCGAGGTCGCCGGCCTTCGTCGGCTCCGGCGAGATCACGCCCACCTCGAGCATCTCGTGGGTCGCGCCGGTCGACATCATCTTGATCCGGTCGCGGTGGGTGAGCTTGCCGTCGACCACCCGGACATAGGTGACCACGCCGCGGTAGGTGTCGTAGACCGAGTCGAAGATCAGCGCCCGCGGCGGCGCGTCGGGGTCGCCGACGGGCGGCGGGGTCTGCGCGACGATCTCGTTGAGCAGCCGCTCGACGCCGTACCCGGTCTTCGCCGAGACCTGCAGCACGTCGGACTCGTCGCAGCCGATGATGTGCGCCAGCTCGGCGGCGTACTTCTCCGGCTGCGCCGACGGCAGGTCGATCTTGTTGAGCACCGGGATGATGTGCAGGTCGGCGCCCAGCGCGAGGTAGAGGTTCGCCAGCGTCTGCGCCTCGATCCCCTGCGCGGCGTCGACGAGCAGCACCGCCGCCTCGCACGCCTCGAGCGACCGCGACACCTCGTAGGTGAAGTCGACGTGGCCCGGGGTGTCGATCATGTTCAGCACGTAGGTGCCCGGCTCGGCCCCCGCCTCGTTGTCCGCCGGCACCGTCCACGGCATCCGCACGGCCTGGCTATTTATCGTGATGCCGCGCTCGCGCTCGATGTCCATGCGGTCGAGGTACTGCGCGCGGCCGCTGCGCTCGTCGAGGACGCCGGTGAGGTGCAGCATCCGGTCGGCCAGCGTCGACTTGCCGTGGTCGATGTGCGCGATGATGCAGAAGTTCCTGATGATCGCGGGATCGGTCTTCCCCGGCTGGGGGGCGTTCGACAGGGACACGGGCGGCTTTCTACGGGTTCGGGCGTTACTGCTGTGCGGTCGCCCATCCTCCCACGCGGTGGCGCAGGACAACGATTCGTCTGCGGTTTACGGGGTGATCCACGCGGGCGGGTCGCAGACGAATCCGGGGGTCGCGGCGGGGTTGAATGTCCGCCATGACCGGACCGCAGGACATCGCGACCGTCGAGCCGGTGCCGCACGGCCGGACGGCGCGACGGCTGGAGTGGCCGCTGCTGCCGCCCGCGCTGCGCCGCACCATCGAGCAACAGCTGGGCTCGCCCGTCGCTCGCGCGGAGACGAGGAACAGCGGCTTCACCCCCGGGTTCGCCTCGGTGCTCACCGGCGACAACGGCCGACGCCTGTTCGTGAAGGCGGCGAGCAAGAAGGCGCAGGCCCAGTTCGCCGCCGCCTATGCGGAGGAAGCCCGCAAGATCGTTCTGCTCCCCCGCGAGGTCCCGGCGCCCCGGCTGCTGTGGAAGCACGAGGACGACCTCTGGATCGCGCTCGGCTTCGAGTACGTCGACGCCCGGCCGCCCGCGCGGCCCTGGCGGCGCGAGGACCTGATGGCCTGCCTCGACACGCTCGCGGTGGTGGCCGACCACCTGAACCCGGTGCCGCCGGCGTGGTCGCTCTCGCCGATCGAGCAGGAGTTGCCGTCGCTGCTCGACGGCTGGCAGTACGTCCGGCGCGTCGCCCCGGACTGGCCGCACCTCGACGACGCGGAGACGCTGGTGGCGACGTACGCCTCGTTCCCCGGCAACGACGCGTTCGTGCACAGCGACGCCCGCGACGACAACTTCCTGCTCGCACCCGGCAAGCCCGCGATGCTGTGCGACTGGAACTGGCCCGCGCTCGGCCCGGTCTGGCTCGACGCGGTCGACCTGCTCGCCTCGGCGTACGGCGACGGGCTGGACGCCGACGGGCTGCTCGCCGAGCACCCGCTCACCAAGCAGGCCGACCCCGACCACGTCGACGCCTGGCTCGCCATGCTCGCCGGTCTCATGCTGGAAGCGCGGGACAGGCCGCGGCCGAACTCGTCGCCGTACCTGCGGGTGCACGCGAACTGGTGGGCCGAGGTGCTCTGGGCGTGGCTGGCGGCGCGCCGCGGCTGGTCCTGAAGGCCGCCGCTCGATTTGGGCGGTCAGCGAGCCCGCTGGTAGCCTTAGCGCTTGCGTGTCCGCCCCGTCGGCGTGCCCGCACACCGACTCAGCAACACCACCCACACCACCAAGACACAGCAGAGGCTTGCCCCGTGGCGAACATCAAGTCCCAGATCAAGCGCAACCGACAGAACGAGGCTGCGCACGAGCGCAACAAGTCCGTGAAGTCGGCGCTGAAGACCGCCGTGCGCAAGTTCCGCGAGGCCGCGGCCGCCGGCGACAAGGACGCCGCGCTCGCCGCCGCCCATGACGCCGCCAAGCAGCTCGACAAGGCTGCCTCCAAGGGCGTCATCCACAAGAACCAGGCCGCCAACCGCAAGTCGGCCATCGGCAAGAAGGCCGCGTCGCTCTGACCCAGGGCTGACGCCGGCTACGCCGGAGTCCTGCCATGAGGCGCCGTTCCCCGCTGGGGGCGGCGCCTCGTGTCGTTCCCGGGTGTCTAGCGGCCGCTGCGGGCGCCGGCGACGCGCAGCACCATCCGCTCGAGGGCGTAGGCCGGGTCGCTGGCCGCGCCCTTGACGTCCGCGTCGGCCTGCGCGACGGCGGAGATCGCCGCGGCGACGCCGCGGTCGTCCCAGCCGCGGGCCTGCTCGCGCAGGACGCGGATCTTCCACGGCGGCACCCCCGCCTCGCGGGCGATGTCGGCCTCACGCATCCCCCTCGGGGCGGCCTTGAACTTCGCCAGCCCCCGCAACCCGTTGGCGAACGCGCTGGTCACGAGCACCGCCGCGGTGCCGCTGTCGAGCGCCCAGCGCAGCTCCTCGAGCGCGACGGCCGTGCGGCCGTAGAGCGCGGCGTCGGCCACCGCGAACGACTTCACCTCGGCGCGGCCGCCGAAGTAGCGCCGCACCACCGACTCGGTGATCGGCTCGTCCGGGAAGTCGTTGGTGAGCTGGTGGGCCGCACCGGCGAGCGCGCGGAGGTCCTGGCCGATCGCCTGCACGAGCAGGGCGCTCGCCTCGTCGTCGATGCGACCGCCGTGGCTGCGCACCTCGCTCGCCACGAAGCGGGCGAACTCCGAGGGCTTGAGCGTGGCGGACTTCACCTCGGTGACGGCCGGCAGCTTGCGCAGCTTGTTGAGCACGCCGGCGCCCTTCTGGCCCCCGCCGTGCACGAGGATCAGCCCGACCTCGTCGCTCGGGGCGGCGGCGTACTCCACCAGCCCGTCGACCGACTCGTCCGGCAGCAGCTCGAGCTCGCGGACCACGACGCAGCGGATCGAGGAGAACAGCGAGGGCGCCGCGAGCTCGCCGAGCGCCGCGATCGTCAGAGTCGCAGCCGACGTCTCGCTCGTCTCGGCCTCGGGGTCGGCGGCGCGAACGGCGGCCAGCGCGGTGGAGACGGTGCGCTGGTTGAGGAACTCCTCCGGGCCGGTCACCAGCAGGACGTGGCCCAGGATGTCGGACGCCTTCGGGTTCGCCATGGTGCGGTCAGCCTGCCACACGGTGCGGACAGCCGGGCCATGCGTACGAGGCGTCATACCGGGTAAGCCAGACGGGACCGACTGACCGACGTCCGACGGGAGAGATCGAGTGCGCCCCGAGCTGATCGGAGCGCGGTACCGGGTGGACCGCGCGATCGGGCGAGGCGGGATGGGCACCGTCTGGCTGTGCCGTGACGAGACCCTGGACCGGGAGGTCGCCGTCAAGCAGGTCGGCCTGATGCCCGGTGAGTCCGCGACCGACACCGCCCGCGCGCTGCGCGAGGCGCGCGCGACCGCCTCGCTGAGCCACCGCAACGTCGTGGCCGTGCACGACGTCGTCCAGGAGGACGGCGCCGCGTGGATGGTGATGGAGTACGTCCCGTCGCGCACGCTCGCCCAGCTCGTCTCCGACAACGGCCCGGTGGAGCCTGGCCGGGTCGCGGCGATCGGCGCCCAGGTCGCCGACGGCCTGCTCGCCGCCCACGGGGCCGGGCTGGTGCACCGGGACGTCAAGCCCGGCAACGTGCTCGTGACCGAGAGCGGGCTGGCCAAGATCGGCGACTTCGGCCTGTCGCGGACGGCCCAGGACCCGTCGCTCACCGCCACCGGGCTGCTCACGGGTACGCCCGGCTATCTCGCGCCCGAGGTGGCGCGCGGTGCGACACCGACGCCGGCATCCGACGCGTGGGCGCTGGGCGCGACGTTGTACGCCGCCGTCGAAGGGCGTCCGCCGTTCTCCGGGGAGAACCCGCTCGCGATCCTGCACCAGATCACCAGCGAGGACCCGCCGCGCCCGCAGCGCGCCGGCACCCTGGAGCCGGTCATCTTGGGCCTGCTCGCGCGCGACGTCGCCGAGCGGTGGTCGCTGGAGCGCGCCCGTGACGAGCTGCGCCGGCTGGCGTCCCGCGCCGGTGAGCGCACGCACGCGATGGGATCGCGTGCGGGGGCTGCCGGTGCTGGCGGCGCGGGCGGGGGCGCCGCGGCGGGCGCGGCGTCCGTTGCCGCGACGCGTGGCAACGACGGGGCCGACACCGGGCGTGACCCCGACCCGACCCCCACGACGGCGTTCGCCGCCTCGGGGACGGCGACCAGGGACCGGCCGGCCGCTGCTCCCGTCCGTCCCGCTCCGGCACCCGTCCCGGCACCCGCGCCGTCCCGCGACGCAGCGTCGCGCCGTCGGCGTCCGGGACCTGTCGCGGCCGGGGTAGTCGCGCTGCTCGCGGCCCTGGTCGCGGTGTTCGTCCTCGCCCAGGTGCTCGGCGACGGCGGGTCGGACCCGTCCGACAGCGCGCAGGGACCGACCGATGAACGCGGCGGCAGCGCCGGCAATGGCGACAATGGCGACAGCGGAGCGAGCGGCGACAAGGGCTCTGGGGAACCGAAGCAGGACGACTCGTCCGCGCCGTCACCCGATGAGAAGGCTGCGGCCGGCGGTGGCGCGGCGGTGTCGTTCGTGGACAGCTACTTCGACACCGTGCCCGACGACCGGGACGCCGGCTGGGCGATGCTCAGCCCGGCGTACCAGGCGGAGACCGGCCGCGACTCCTACGACGGCTTCTGGTCCTCGATCGCGGACGTGGACGCCAGCAACCTCTCCCCGAGACAGGGCGGCGACGCCGTGGAGGCCACGGTGACCTACACGTACGAGGACGGACGCACCGTCGAGGAGCGCCAGCTCGTCCAGGTCGTCGAGGGCAATGGTGGCGACCTGCTGATCGACGGATACGACCGGCTCTGACCCGTCGCGACCGCAGCCGCAGCCGGCCGTCGTGCAGGACGACCGCCACGTCGCCGGCCCGGTCCGTCCGCGCGACGGTGGCACCCGTGGCCGCGAGCGCGTCGAGCAGGTCCGGCGCCGGATGGCCGTAGTCGTTGTCCTCCCCCACCGACACCACCGCGACGGCGGCGTCGAGCCCGGTGAGCCAGGCGGTGTCCTGATAGCGGCTGCCGTGGTGCGGCACCTTCAGCACGTCCACACGCAGCGACGGGTAGGCCCGCGCCAGCAGCGCCTGCGCCTCGGGCTCCACGTCTCCAGTGAGCAGCACGCGCACGCCGCGCACGTCCGCGAGCAGCACCAGGCTCGCGTTGTTGGCGGCCGATCCCTGCTCCCCCGGGCTCGGTGGCCGCGCGCCGGGCGCCAGTACCTGCCAGGTGAGGTCGCCCAGCCGTCCTGTCTCGCCCGCGAAGGGCACGCGCACGGGGATGCCGGCCCGGTCGGCCGCTGCTGACACCGCGGCGGCCCCGTCCGGCGGGTCCCGCAGGCCCGTGGTGAGCAGCTCGTCCACGTCCTCGGCGCCGAGCACACCGGCCAGCCCTCCGACGTGGTCGGCGTGGAAGTGTGTCAGGACCAGTGTCGGCACCTCCTCCACGTCGAGCCGGTCCAGGCACCCTCGGATCGGCCCCGGGTCCGGTCCGGTGTCGACGACGAGCGCGCGTCCGTCGCCGGCGTTGAGCACGAGGCTGTCGCCCTGCCCGACATCGCACACGACAAGCACCCAGCCGTCCGGCGGCCAGCCCGGGCTCGGCAGCGGCCTCAGCACGACCAGCGCCATCGCCACGACGCAGCACGCCGTCCGACCGCGCCTGGCCAGGACCCAGCCCGACCACCAGCCGGCCAGCACGCACAGCAGCACGAGGACGAGCAGTGCGAGCGGTCGGGCGGCCCACTCGACCGACGCCGTCGGCAGCCGGGCGAGGTGCACGCCCACCAGCACGATCCAGGCACCGCTGAGACCGCCGAGCAGACCGAGCAGTGCGCCGACCGGCGGCACCAGGAGGTACACCAGCCCGCCCAGCAGCCCGAGCACCGTCGCCGGAGCCACGGCCGGCGCAGCCGCCATGTTGGCGACCACCGCGACCAGGCTCACCTCGCCCGACAAACCGGCGACCACGGGCGTGCAGGCCAGCTGCGCCGCCAGAGGTACGGCGACCGCCTCGGCCGCCCAGCGCGGGAGCCATCGCCCGAGCCGGTCACGGAACGCGGGCGCGAGGAACAGGATCCCGGCCGTCGCCAGCACGGACAGGGCGAAGCCCGGCGACACCACCAGCCACGGGTCGACGAGTAGCAGCACGACCGTCGCCACGCCCAGAGCCCGCGCGCCGCGAGCGCGCCCCTGGCGACCGAGCGACAGCAGCGCCACCGAGCCCATCGAGGCCGCACGGACCACACTCGGCTCGGGCCGGGCCAGCACCACGAACCCGACCACGCCCAGCACGCCGACTGCGGTGAGGCCGCGAGCACGTACCCCGAGTCCACGCGCCACCAGGAGCAGGAACCCGACGACCAGCGTGAGGTTCGTGCCCGACACCGCGGTCAGGTGGGTCAGCCCGCAGGTGCGGAACGCCTCGACCACCTCCGGCGACATGCGTCGGTCATCACCGACGACGAGCGCCGGCACGAGCGCACGCGCGTCCGGGCTGCCTCGAACGGCCTCACGGATGCCGCGGCGCACCGCCTCGGCCCCAGCCAGCGCTCCCAGCGGCGACTCGATCACCGTCGGCGAGGACGGGCCGGTGAGCACCGCGCCGACGTCCGGCCGGTCGGGCGGCGCGAGACGGGCGGTGCCGCGCACCAGCGCTCCCAGCTTCACGCGGGCCCAGGGTTCGTCGCCGACCAGCACCACCGGAGTGCGTACCGAGAACCGGTGACCGCGCCCCGAGACCTCTCGCACCGTCAGCCGGACGATCACGAAGTCGCCGTAGCGCCCCGGCCGGGTGACCGGGTCGGAGGTGACGCGCGCCGTGAACGTCGCCACCGCGCGCTGGTCCGCCAGCCGGGCGACCGGACCGGTGCTGTGCGCCTCGGCCCGGACCGCGACGCTTCCCGCGACCGCTGTCGCCACGAGGAGACCGCCGACCGCCACCCCGACCGACCGCCCTCGGCGGCGCAGCGTCGACACCAGAACCAGGCCGACAGCGACGAGCGCAGCCGCCACCCAGCCCGGCGTCAGCAGCGCGACCAACCCGCCGGCCCACGCTGCGACGCCGAGCACCACCATGCGCAGGTCGCCCCGGTCACCGGCGGCCGCCGCGGTGGCAGCCCCGGCGGCCTCGCTCACAGCGTCACGAACGGCGCGATCTCGGCGAGCGTGGCGTCACCGATCCCCGACACCTCGAGCAGCTCCTCGACCGCACTGAAGGCGCCGTGGTCGGCCCGCCACTGCAGGATCGCGGCGGCCGTCACCGGCCCGACCCCGGGGAGCGTCTCGAGCTCCGCGCTGTCGGCGGTGTTGAGGTTGACGAGCGGGCCGGCCGGGGCCGCGCCCGACGGCGCAGCGGCCGCCGACGCCGCGACACCCGGGACCGCGCGGACACCGACGAGCACCTGCTCGCCGTCGACGAGTGGCCGGGCGAGGTTCAGGTTGGTGAGGTCGACACCGCGGCGAGCACCGCCCGCCGCCTCGAGCGCGTCCACCACCCGCGACCCGGCGGGAAGACGGACGATCCCCGGTCGGCGTACCTTGCCGGCCACGTCGACCACCAGATCACCACCCGGCGCCTCCCCTGATGCCGCGGCGGATGCCTCGGAGGTCTCCGTCGGCGGCGACGGTCCGGGCGGCGCCGGGACCAGCGGCGTCGGCGCGGAGGGGACGGGTGCCGCCGCGCCGGTGGGGACGAGCTCTCCCGGGTCCGCGGCGCGCACGGTCCACCAGGCGAGGAAGCCGAGCGCGGCGGCGACGAGCACGGCCACGACGGTGAGCTGGGAGGGTCCCACCCGCGTGCGGCCCTGGAACGCGGGTGGGAGCCGGTCCTCGATCCATCCGCCGACCCGCTCGGCTCGCCGCGCGTGCCGGCCGTGGCCCGGCGCCACCAAAGGCGGCTCCGGCTCCGGTGCCGACCGCGGCTGCGCCGGGGAGGGTGGCGGTGGCTCGCCGGACCCGGCACCGACGTCGTGCGACGGGGGTTCGACCGAGTCGGGCCGGATCGCGGCGAGCTCCGCGCTCAGCAGCTCCAGCCGTCGCCGAGCAACCTCGGCGGCCTGGGAGTGGGAGGACCTGCGTGAGCGCATGCCAGGAAACTAGGTGCGCCGGCCGACGCGGGTCGGGTGGTCAGGACGCGGCTGTGGACGAGCGCCGCGGCGGCTGCTTTGTGGACGAGATCCGGCGTGTCAGCGCGGCGCGACGACGACCGCGACCATGCCCGGACCGACGTGCGCGCCGATGACCGCACCGACCTCGCCGACGGCCACGTCGCGGCCGCCCAGGTTGTCCGCGAGCCGGGTGCGCAGCCGCTCGGCAAGGGCTTCGGCCCGCTCGGCCCCGGCCAGGTGCGCGACGGCGGCGTCGACCTGACGGTCGTCGGCGGCAGCGGCGGCGAGCTCCTCGAGGCGGCCGATGGCTCGCCCGGAGGTGCGTACCTTCTCCAGCATCGCGATCCGGCCCTCGCGGATGGTGAGCAGCGGCTTGACGGCGAGGGCGGAGCCGAGCATGGCGGCGGCCGCGCCGATGCGGCCGCCACGGCGGAGGTACTCGAGCGTGTCGACGTAGAACAGCGACGTCGTCGCCTCGGCCCGTGCCATCGCCGCGCCCTTGGCCTCCTCCACCGAGCGGCCGGC
>DASURB010000048.1:0-2706 GCA_036280235.1 Nocardioides sp. | reverse complement strand
CCACGCCTCCGGGGACAGCGACTGCTGGAAGTAGCCGTGGCGGTACAGCAGCCCGACGCCGATGATCGGCACGCCGAGGTCGCTCGCGGTCTTGAGGTGGTCGCCGGCCAGGATCCCGAGGCCGCCGGAGTACTGCGGCAGCACCGCGGTGATGCCGTACTCGGGCGAGAAGTAGGCGATCGCCCGCGGCGCGGACTCGCCCAGGCTCTGGTACCAGCGGTCGCCGGTGAGGTAGGTCTCGAGGTCGGCCCGGGCCGCGTCGAGCCGGCCGAGGAAGTCCTCGTCCTTCTCGAGCTCCTCGAGGCGGTCGACCGAGACGCTGCCGAGCAGGTGCACGGGATCGTGGCTGCAGGACTCCCAGGCGTCGGGGTCGATCGCGGCGAAGATGTCCTGCGTCTCCGGATGCCAGGACCACCGCAGGTTCTGGGCCAGGTCGCCGAGCGCCACCAGGCGCTGGGGCAGGACGGGGCGGACGGTGAATCGACGGATAGCTCTCACGTCGTCCGACTCTACAGAAAATGGATCGTTCCAACTACCGGACGTCGGGGTCCGGTGACGTAGCCATCGCGTAACCCCGGCTTCGCTCTCGCGTTGACGGTGCGTTCCCCCGGCCGACCCGGCCGGACCCACCGCACCGCGAGAGGCACACCAATGCCCCTGAGCCCCCGAGCGCTTCGCACCGGCACGGCCCTGGCCGCCGCAGGCGTCATCCTCAGCCTGGCCCAGCTGCCCGCCACCGGGACCACTGCGCCCTCCGTCGAGAAGACCCTGGCGGACACCTTCGCCGGCTGGGGTGACTCGCCGCCGGCCCTGCCGGACCTCGACCTCCGGGGCTCCGTGCTGCCGACAGCCGACCAGCGGCGCGCCGCCTCCGCGCTCGACGCGACGGTGCGCTGGAACCGTTTCGGCACGCCCTCGTCGGTCTATGCCACCGACGGCGACCTCGGCCCTGCGACGGGCCGCGACGAGGTCGTCTCGGCACGCGCGTGGCTGCGCGAGAACCGCACCGCGTTCGGGCTCGACCTCGAGCAGGTCGCCGGCCTCGAGCTCGTGTCGAGCCAGGAGCTCGCCGACAGCGACGCACGCGCCGTGCTGTTCCGGCAGACCTTCGGCGACCTCTCCCCCGCCATCGGCAGCATGGTCACCGTCGGTGTCGCGGACGGCCGCATCGTCTACGCCTCCTCCTCGCTGACGCGTACGACGGGCCGGCCGGAGGCGGCTCGGATCAGCCCCGTCCAGGCGTGGCAGATCGCCGCCGCCGGAGTCGGTCGGGAGACCGAGCTCAGCGCGATCACCGACACCGTGCGCGCGGGCTGGACGCGTCTGAAGGTCGACGGGCTCGCCCAGGAGCAGCAGGTCCGCCTCCGCGCGCTCGCACTGGCCGACGGCACCGTCCGCCCGGTCTTCGAGACCAACGTCGTCGACTCCCAGGCCGGCCGCGCCCTCGCCTACACGCTGATGGTCGACGCGGTGACCGGCAAGGTGCTGCACCGCGAGAACAAGGTCGAGCACGCGTTCGCGGCGGCCAGCGAGGGCGCCACCCAGATGCAAGGCGCGATCACCGCGACCGAGTGCGGCCCCGAGCACGCGTTCGAGCTCACCGACGGCAACACCAAGCAGATCGTGGTCGCGGCCACGGCGGTCAACCCGGCCAACGACATCGTGATCAAGATCTTCGGTCCCGACGGCGAGGTGCTGACCAGCGGCGACCTCGGCACGAGCCCGGAGACGGCGACCTACACCAACGACAAGATCCCCGCCGGGACCTACAGCGCGCAGGTGTGTCCCTTCGACGACCCGACCGTGCCGTTCGTGGCGCCGGGTGAGTACGCCGGTGTCATCACGACGTCCGACCGCGGGACGCCGTCCGCGAGCACGCCGTACCCGCCGAGGTGGAGCTACTTCACCGCCAACCCGGCACTGAACTTCTCGACCACCCACGTGCCGGGCAACCGGGTCACCGGCTGCTGGGAGACGAGCTACCAGGGCGAGCACGTGGAGGGCTGCGACGTACCGCCCGGCCCGCTGCGGAACCTCGCCTCGCGCGGCCCTTGGGACTTCGACTTCGTCACCGGCCTGCCGACGCTGACCACGGCCGGCAACAACGCCCTGACCCGTGAGGCCTGGGCGTCGCCGCTCACGCCGGGTGGCGCACAGGCGCCGGTCTCGCCCCAGCGCGCTTACACGTCGGAGTTCACCGACGCCTGGCAGAACAGCAAGTGCGACCCGAGCAACCTCGTGCCCGGCGGCAACGACATCGACGCCTCGGTGACCAACCTGTTCGTCGCGCACAACCGGATGCACGACTACTCGTACTTCCTCGGCTTCACCGAGGAGAACTACAACCTGCAGGTGCGCAACCTCGGCGGCAACGCGGACCCGACAAGGGAGAACGACCCCGAGGTCGGCGACGCCCAGGCCGGCGCGCTCAGCGGCGGCACGCCGTCCTACCTCGGCCGTGACAACGCCAACCAGATCACCCTGCAGGACGGCATCCCCGCGATCACCAACCAGTACCTCTTCCAGCCGATCGCGGCAGCCTTCTACTCGCCGTGCACCGACGGTGGCTTCGACATGAGCATCATCGGCCACGAGTACACCCACGCGATCAGCAACCGGATGATCGGCGGACCCGACGAGGGCATCACCTCCGAGCAGGGCGGCGCGATGGGCGAGTCCTGGGGCGACCTGGTGGCTGCCGAGTAC
>DASURB010000047.1:0-11400 GCA_036280235.1 Nocardioides sp. | reverse complement strand
GCTGCGCCCCCGCATCGTGTGGGACCGGGTCACCGGCACCCTCAGCGGACGCCCCGGCGCCCAGCGGCTGGCGGTCACCAGCGGCGGCACCATCCCCGACCGCGGCCTGTTCGGGGTCTTCCTCGTCGGCGAGAAGGCCTCCCGCGTCGGCGAGCTCGACGAGGAGATGGTCTACGAGTCCCGCGTCGGCGACGTGTTCGCGCTCGGGGCGACCTCGTGGCGGATCGAGGACATCACCCACGACCGGGTGCTGGTCTCTCCCGCTCCCGGCCAGCCCGGCCGGCTGCCGTTCTGGAAGGGCGACCAGCTCGGCCGCCCCGCCGAGCTCGGCGGCGCGATCGGTGCGTTCACCCGCGAGCTTTCCGCGCTGCCGGCCGACGAGGCCGTGGCGCGCTGCCGCGAGGCCGGCCTCGACGAGTGGGCGGCCGACAACCTGGTCGCGTTCCTCAGCGAGCAGCGCGAGTCCACCAACGCGCTGCCGACCGACCGCACCGTGCTCGTCGAGCGGTTCCGCGACGAGCTCGGCGACTGGCGCCTCGTCGTGCACTCGCCGTACGGCGCGCAGGTCCACGCGCCGTGGGCGCTGGCGATCGGCACCCGGCTCCGCGAGCGCTACGGCATCGACGCGCAGGCGCTGCCCGGCGACGACGGGATCGTGCTGCGCATCCCCGAGACCGACCAGGAGCCGCCGGGCGCCGACGTGATCGTCTTCGAGCCCGACGAGATCGAGGACATCGTCACCACCGAGGTCGGCGGGTCCGCGCTCTTCGCCTCGCGGTTCCGCGAGTGCGCCGCCCGCGCGCTGCTGCTCCCCCGCCGCGACCCCGGCCGCCGGTCCCCGCTGTGGCAGCAGCGGCAGCGCAGCGCTCAGCTGCTCGAGGTGGCGTCGAAGTACCCGTCCTTCCCGATCGTCCTCGAGGCCGTGCGCGAGTGCCTGCAGGACGTCTACGACGTGCCGGCGCTGACCGGGCTGATGCGCGACCTCGCCGCCCGCCGGATCCGGACCGTCGAGGTGGCGACGACCCAGCCGTCGCCGTTCGCGCGTAGCCTGCTGTTCGGTTACGTCGCGGCGTTCATGTACGAAGGCGACAACCCCATCGCCGAGCGCCGGGCCGCCGCGCTCAGCCTCGACCAGGGCCTGCTCGCGGAGCTGCTGGGCCGGGCCGAGCTGCGCGAGCTGCTCGACCCCGACTCGCTGGCCGAGCTCGAGCGCGAGCTGCAGCGGCTGACCGACGAGCGCAAGGCGCGCGACGCCGAGGGCGTCGCCGACCTGCTGCGTCTGCTCGGCCCGCTGACGACTGCCGAGGTGGCCGAGCGTGCCACGCAGGACCCCGCCGGCTGGCTGGAGATGCTGCGCGACGCCCGCCGCGTCGTCCAGGTGCGGATGGGCGGCGAGGAGCGCTGGGCCGCGGTCGAGGACGTCGGCCGGCTGCGAGACGGCCTCGGCGTCCCGGTGCCGCCGGGCACGCCCGAGGTGTTCACCGAGCCGGTCGAGGACCCGTTGGCCGACCTCGTCGGCCGCTACGCCCGCACGCACGGGCCGTTCACCGTCACCGACGTGGCCGGGCGGCTGGGTCTCGGTGTGGCGGTGGTGACCCAGACGCTCAACCGGCTGGCCTCGCGCGGCCGTGTGCTCGAGGGCGAGTTCCGGCCCGCCGGGTCGGGCGCGGAGTGGTGCGACGCCGACGTGCTCCGCCGGCTGCGCCGACGCTCGCTCGCCGCGCTGCGCAAGGAGGTCGAGCCGGTCGAGCCGTCGACCCTGGGCCGCTTCCTGCCGGTGTGGCAGAACGTCATCGGCGCCTCCGGCTCCAGCCGCTCGTCCCGCGGGCAGCTGCGCGGGATCGACGGGGTGCTCACCGTCGTCGACCAGCTCGCCGGCTGCGCCGTACCCGCCTCGGCGCTGGAGCCGCTCGTGCTCGGCAGCCGCGTCGTCGACTACCACCCGTCGATGCTCGACGAGCTCACCGCGACCGGCGAGGTGCTCTGGGCCGGTCACGGCAGCCTGCCCGGCACCGACGGCTGGGTGTCGCTGCACCTCGCCGACTCGGCGCACCTGACCCTGCCCGACCCCGAGGAGCTCGTCGCCGACCTCGAGTCGACTCCACTGCACGAGGCGATCCAGCTCGCGCTGACCGGCGGCGGCGCGTACTTCTTCCGGCAGCTGTCCAACTCCGTCGGCACGGTCATGGGCGAAGCTGTCGACGACCGGGTGCTCGAGGCCGCGTTGTGGGACCTGGTCTGGTCGGGACGGCTCAGCAACGACACGCTCGCGCCCGTTCGGGCGCTGGTCTCGGGTGGTCGCACCGCACACCGCACCCGGCGGCCACCGCCGCGGACGCGCACGTCGAGCCGGCCGCGCCGGCCCGACCTGCCCTCGCGCACCGGCCCGCCGACCACGGCCGGCCGCTGGTCGCTGCTGCCCGAGATCGAGGCAGACGCGACCCGCCGCGCGCACGCCGCAGCAGAGGGCTTGCTGGAGCGGCACGGCGTGGTGACCCGCGGCGCGGTGATGAGCGAGCGGGTGCCGGGCGGGTTCGCCGGCGTCTACAAGGTGCTGTCGGCGTTCGAGGAGTCGGGCCGCTGCCGGCGCGGCTACTTCGTCGGCTCGCTCGGCGCGGCGCAGTTCGGCGTCCCGGGCGCCGTCGACCGGCTCCGGTCGTTCTCACGCGAGCTCTCCGGCGCGGAGTCCGGCGCCGACGACCCGGGCGGCGACACCAAGCACACCGCGATCGCGCTGGCCGCGACCGACCCGGCCAACCCCTACGGCGCCGCGCTGCCCTGGCCCGACCGGGCCGCGCCGCCGGGGGCCGAGGGCGCGGACGGCGACGACGGCGCCGCTGCGGTCACGCCCGGATCCGGGCACCGGCCGGGCCGCAAGGCCGGCGCCATGGTGGTGCTCGTCGACGGCGAGCTCGCGGTCTACGTCGAGCGGGGCGGCAAGACCCTGCTGACCTTCACCGAGGACCCCGAGCTGCTCGGCTCCGGCCTGGGCGCGCTGGCCTCGGCGGTCCGCGCGGGCGCACTGGGCCGGCTCACCGTCGAGCGCGCCGACGGCGCCAGCATCCTGGCCGGCAGCGAGCGGGCCGGCACGCTGCGCCGGGCTCTCGAGGACGCCGGCTTCGTGGTCACCCCGCGAGGGCTCCGGCTGCGCGGGACGGGCTGAGCGTGCCCGAGGGAGACACCGTCTGGCGGACCGCCAAGCACCTGCACCAGGCCCTGTCCGGAAACGTGCTGACGCGGACCGACTTCCGTGTGCCCGCCTACGCGACGCTCGACCTCTCGGGGCAGCCGGTGGTCGAGACGATCTCGCGCGGCAAGCACCTGCTCACCAGGATCGGCGACAGCCACACGCTGCACACCCACCTGAAGATGGAGGGCTCCTGGCACCTCTACAAGCCGGGCAGCCGGTGGCGACGTCCGGCCCACGAGGCGCGCGTGGTCCTCGAGACCGAGCCGTGGACCGGGGTCGGCTTCGCCCTCGGCATCGTCGACGTGCTGCCTCGCGAGGCCGAGGACCAGGCCGTCGGTCACCTGGGACCCGACCTGCTCGGGCCCGACTGGGATCCCGAGGAGGCGGTACGCCGCATCTTGGCGCAGCCCGACCGCACCATCGCGGACGCGATCCTCGACCAGCGCAACCTCGCCGGCATCGGCAACCTCTACAAGTCCGAGCTGTGCTTCCTGGCCGGGGTGCACCCGTGGCGCACGGTGGCCGACGCGGCAACCCTCACGTCGCTCGACCGGCTGGTGCGCCGCGCGCACGCGGTGCTCGAGGCCAACAAGGACCGGGTGGAGCAGACCACCACCGGCGACACCCGCAAGGGCCGGCAGACCTGGGTGTACCGCCGCGACAAGCAGCCCTGCCGCCGCTGCGGCACCCGGATCCGCGTCGACATGCTCGGCCGCGAGGGCCAGGAGCGGGCGACGTACTGGTGCCCGCGCTGCCAGCCCGAAACCTAAGTTCCCCGCCGACCCGGCCCGAACCTCCCGCACCAACCCGCCGACCCGGCGCGTGCCGCCCTCACGAATGTGGCGAGTCGGCGCGTCTTGCCCCTGGCCCTGTGGAGGGATGGGCGAGACGAGCCGACTCGGCCGTGCGGTGAGGACAACATGCGCCGACTCGGCGAGAAGCTCTGCCAGGGTCAGGCGGCGGAGGCGACCACGTCGCCGGAGCGCGGGCCGGAGCCCGGCTCGCCAGCACCGCGGGTCTCGAGCGAGCTGGTGTCGATGCCGGACTCGATCGACTCGAGCTGCATCGCGAGGGCGGCTTCCTCGAGGGCGACGGCGTCGCTGACCTCGGAGAGCACCTCGGAGAGGGGTACGTCGAGGGCCGCGCACAACGACGCAAGCAGCTCGGAGGACGCTTCCTTCTGGCCGCGCTCGATCTCGGAGATGTAGCCCAGGCTCACGCGAGCCTCGGCGGAGACCTCGCGAAGCGTGCGCCCTTGCCGCATCCGCTGCGAGCGGAGCACCTCACCGAGCAGGCGTCGGAAGAGGACCATGTTCTGCTCCTTCGCTGCTTGGTGGGTGGTCGTTCGGTAGCCGGCTGTGCAGTCCGGTTACGTGTAGGCCAACGCTACCGGCTCGGGAAAACTTCCCGGGCGGCAACGCCGACAAACGTCGGCCCTCGGCTGGATCAGCCCGGTCAGCCCGGTTCGGTCAGCTCCACCTGGTCCGGTGCGGCGCCGCGCTGGAGCTGGTTCAGCACGGCCTCGACCGCCTCGCGGACCGCGGCGGCGCGGATCGTGGGCCGGTCGCCGTCGAGCTGCAGCTCGTGGTTGGTGGTGCCGGCCGGTCCGGCGATCCCGACGTACACCCGGCCGACGGGCTTGCCCTCCTGGGTGGTCGGCCCGGCGACGCCGGTGGTGCTGACGCCCCAGTCCGTGCCGAGCAGCTCGCGGACGCCCTCGGCCATGGCCTCCGCGCACGGCGCCGAGACGACCCCGTGCTCCTCGACGACCGACTCCGGCACCTTCAGCAGGTCGGTCTTGACGCGGGTGGCGTAGGAGACCACCCCGCCGATGAACGTCTCGCTGGCACCGGGGGCGGCGGACAGCGCGTCGGCGACGGCTCCTCCGGTGATCGACTCGGCGCAGGCGATGGTCTGGCCCCGGCGCACGAGCTCGGCGTGGACGTGGGCTCCCAGGTCGGTCATCACGCCGGGCAGAGTACCCACGGCGTGCGCCGGTACGCCGTACCGACCGATGGGTAGGTTCGGGAGCATGCCGCTGCCGATCGAGGACTACGCCGTGGTGGGCGACACGGGCACGGCCGCGCTCATCGGCCGGGACGGCTCCGTCGACTGGCTGTGCCTGCCCCGGTTCGACTCCCCCGCGTGCTTCGCGGCGTTGCTGGGCGACGAGACGCACGGCCGCTGGCTGATCGGGCCGAAGGACGAGTACACCTGCGAGCGTCGCTACATCGGCCACTCGGCGGTGCTGGAGACGACGTACACGACGCCGACCGGCAAGGTGAAGGTCGTCGACGCGATGCCGATCAACGACGGCCGCGCCGACCTGGTGCGGCAGGTCATCGGGCTCCAGGGCACGGTGACGATGCGGCACGAGTGGCGGGTCCGCTTCGAGTACGGCCGGATCCGGCCGTGGGTGCACCGCGCCGACAGCCACGGGCACCAGGTGATCAACGCGGTGGCCGGGCCGGACCGGCTGATCCTGCGGGGCAGCCGGCTGCCGCACGCCGGCGACCACGTGCACGTCGACGAGTTCGACGTCGCCGCGGGGCAGGAGGAGTTCTTCACCACGACCTGGGTGCCCTCGCACCACGCGATGCCGCGGCCGCTGGAGATCACCGGCCGGCTCACGCACACCCAGGAGGCGAGCGAGCGGTGGGCGGCGCGGTGCTCGTACCACGGCCCCTACCGCGAGGCGGTGCTGCGCTCGCTGCTCACGCTGCGGCTGTTGACGCACGGGGGCACCGGCGGCATCGTGGCCGCGCCGACGACGTCGCTGCCGGAGGACTTCGGCGGTGAGCGCAACTGGGACTACCGCTACTGCTGGCTGCGTGACGCCGCGCTCACGCTGGAGGCGTTCCTGGCCTGCGGCTACCGCGACGAGGCCCGGCTCTGGCGGGACTGGCTGCTCCGGGCGGTCGCGGGTGACCCGGCGGACCTGCAGGTGATGTACAAGGTCGACGGCGGCCGGGACATGCCCGAGCGCGAGCTCGACCACCTGCCCGGGTACGCCGGCTCGCGGCCGGTCCGGATCGGCAACGCCGCCGTGCACCAGAAGCAGACCGACGTGCTCGGCGAGGTGATGGCGGCGCTGCAGCAGGCCCGCGAGGTCGGCCTCGAAGAGAGCGACGACTCCTGGGCGCTGCAGCGGGCGCTCGTCGACGACCTCGCCGAGCACTGGGACGAGCCCGACCACGGCCTGTGGGAGGTGCGCGGTCCGAGGCGGCACTTCGTCCACTCGCGCGTCATGGTCTGGGTCGCGTTCGACCGGGCCGTTCGCGCGGTCGAGGAGCACGGCCTACCGGGTCCGGTCGACAAGTGGCGCGACCTGCGCGACAAGGTGCGCGCGGAGGTGCTGTCCCAGGGGTACGACGAGAAGCGCGGCACGTTCACGCAGGCCTACGACACCGACGCGGTCGACGCCGCCCTGCTGGTGATCCCGACGGTCGGCTTCCTCCCGGGCGACGACCCGCGGGTGCTCGGCACGATCAAGGCGGTCGAGGAGGACCTGGTCGAGCACGGTTTCGTGCTGCGCTACCGCACCGAGACCGGCGTCGACGGCCTGCGCGGCGACGAGCACCCGTTCCTGGCCTGCTCGTTCTGGCTGGTGTCCGCGTACGCCGAGGCCGGTCGGGTGGACGAAGCGCGGGAGCTGATGGACCGGCTGCTGGCGGTCCGCAACGACCTCGGCCTGCTTCCCGAGGAGTACGACCCGGTCAACCGGCGGTTCGCCGGCAACTTCCCGCAGGCCTTCTCGCACCTCGCGCTGGTGAGCGCGGCGATCAAGCTGGAGCGGGCCGCCGGCTGACCCGGCGACCCGCTCCCCTGCTGCTCCTGGCCCAGGACGACGTCAGGGCTTGCCCACGACGTCGACCGTCACGGTGGTGCTCGCCTCCTCCGACGTACCGCGGGAGTAACGGACGATGAGCTCCTGACGGCCACGCGAGGTGAACGGCTCGATCGAGACGCGCACCGGGCTGCCGGTGACCAACGCCGTGCCGACGACCTCGCCGTCGCGGAGGACGGTGACGGTGCCGTCGGTCGCCTCGGCGCCGTCAGCCCGTGTCACTTCGACCACCACCGTGGCCGGCTTCCGGGTCTTCGGCTTCTTCGGCGTGACCGTCGCGGACAGCTCGGTGTCGACGAGGTCGAGCCCGACCAGGACCGGGTCGTGGTCGGAGGCGCGGAACCGGTCGGGGGCGTAGATCGCGTCGATCGGGCCTGGCTTGAACGACGTGTCGTAGTCGAGCACGTCAGGCTCGTCGGCGTTGATGTGCCACTCGGCGGCGCCGGTGACCTGCCCGGCGAGCGACGAGCTGGCCAGGCCGTGGTCGAGGTAGCCGACCATGCCGTCGAACACGTAGCTGTAGGCCCGCTCGCCGCCGAACCGCTTGACCTGGTCCTCGTAGCCGCCGGTCTCGAACGCCCGGATCGGGTCCTCGTGGTCGTAGGAGTTCATGTCGCCGATGAGCAGCCGGTCCGGGTCGCCGCTGCCGGTCGGGTCGGACGCCAGGTGGTCCACGATCGCCTGCGCGGCGGCGGTGCGGGTCAGGTTGCAGTTGCCCTGGCCGTCGCCGGTGTCGGGGTCGCCGACGTCGTTGCAGTCCGAGCCCTTGGACTTCAGGTGGTTGACCGAGACCGTGAACCGCTCTGACGGCGCGCCGTCGGCCGGCACGGTGTCGAACGTCTGGGTCAGCATCGGCCGGTTCTTGGTGTCGTCGAACCGGGGGTCGTCGCTGGAGTCCAGTACGTCGAAGTCACCCGCCGGCGTCACCGCGCCCGGCTTGTAGAGGAAGCCGAGCCGGATCGCGTCCGTGCCGATCACGCCGGTGTCGATGTAGTCGTAGGTCCCCTCGCCGAGCAGGTCGTTGAGCCCGGCGGCGAGGTCGGCGGCCGGCTCCACCCCGCGGGAGTTCTCCATCTCCATGAGGCCGACGACGTCGGCGTCGAGCCCGGCGATGGCGGCGACGATCTTGGCGCGCTGCCGCTGCAGCTCGTTGGCGTCGTTGGCGCCACGGCAGTCCTGGTTCAGCTCGGGTCCGCACTTGTTGCTGCCCGCGTCGAGCGTGAGGAAGTAGTTCAGGACGTTGAAGCTCGCGACCTGCACGTCGCCGCCCACCTCGGGGCGGGACTCCGGCCGCTCGTTGACGGCCTCGTAGTCGCCGTACGACGTGGGCTGGAGGCGGTAGGTGCCGAACGCCTCGTCCAGCACGCCGCTGATGCCGGTGACGGTGTCGCCGCCGCGGAACCGGTTGGTCAGGCTGAACGGCTCGCCGTTGCCCGGGTGCGGGAGCACCGACGGGTTCTGCTGCGTGGAGCGATCGTCGACGACGATCTGCCGCAGCTCGTTCTCGGCGAGCAGCGCCTGCGCCTCGGGACCGGGGTCGACGACGGCCGTCGGGGTGAACAGCCGGCTCTCGCCGTGGCGCGGCTCCGCCAGCACGACCTCGCCGAACCGGTCGTAGTCGAAGTACTCGCTGATCACCAGCGTCTCGGGCAGCGTCACACGCATGCCCTCGACGCTCTCGAGACTCGTCGCGCTCGCGAGCGGGAACGTGACGTCGACCGGGGTGACGTTCTCCTCGGCCGCGCCGCAGTCGAGCACGGACGTCACGCCGGACAGCTGGGTCTTGCCGCCGAACTCGGCGACGTTGCCGGTCACCCGGACCACGTGGCCCTCTGGCGGAGCGGCCGCGCCGGACCGGAAGACGAACAGACCCTCGGAGGTCTGCGCGTCGTCGTCCTGGTCCGCGGCCTCCTCCTGGATCCAGAAACCGCCGAGCATCGCCGAGGTGACGACGCCCTCGATCGTCCGGGTGCCCCCGAAGGCGGGGTCGAACGTCGCGCCGGTGCCCTGGATGTCGTGGATCGCGGTGGCCGCGGTGCCGCAGTCCTCGGTCGGGTCGGGCTCCGGGTCGGTGTCGTCCTCACCGAACGTCTGCCCGTTGTTGGTGGCGCCCGGCGTCGCCACGGCAGGTGCCGCCCAGGTGAAGTCGCCGTAGGTCGTGCCCGTGCCGGTGAGCTGGAGCGACTGGCCGACATCCGACGGCGTCTCGGCGACGCCAATGTCGGTGCTGGTCAGGCCGTCGGCCGCGCCGCCGATTGCGGTCATCGTGCCCTCGTAACTGAGGAACTGGCGCACGTCACCGCCGGGCTCCACCAGGGCAAGGCCGTCGGGCCCGCCGTTCTGGATCCCGTCGCGCGGGTAGTCCAGTGCCACGGTGCCGTACTCCCCTGCGGCGCCTGGGATGATCCCGCTCAGGGTGCGCGTGTTGTACGCGGCACCATTGCCGCCGTTGTAGAGCACGACCTGCCAGCCCGCGAGGTCGGTGCCGGCCGGACCGGCCACCTCGATGAACTCCCCGGTGTCGGTGCCGACGTTGTCGTAGTGCAGCTCGTTGACGAAGACCGTCGAGTCGTTGGCCGGGACGGCCGAGGCCGGCGCGGCGACTGCCAGCGGTGCCGCGGCGAGCGCGGCGGCGGTGAACAGGGCGAGAGCGTGCGTCGTTGCACGCGTGGGTCGAGCCACAGGGGGTCCCCTCCCGAGATAGGCGATGGCCCACCATAAGTGGACGAAGCCGTCTCGGCGAGTAGCGGAAGGTAACGAGTTGGCGAAGCCGCCGGCGTGACATACGGCGCAAAGGGGAGGTTCGCGCCGGGGGCCGAAAGGGACGAATGCGCAGACATCCCCGTTGTCCCGCGCGAGCCGTACGACGCGCCTAGCGTGCGCGTATCAGGACGTCCGTCGGACGTCCGTCACCAACGGGGGCTCTCATGGTCCACCCCATCCCGCGGCTCGCGACCATCACGACGCTGGTCGCCGCCGTCACCACCACCCTCGCGGTCGCCGGCACCGGCGTCGCGCACGCCCAGGAGCTGTCGTACGCCGACAACGCCTCCGACGTCCACGCCTTCCAGCCCGACGGCTCGACCGTGCTCGTCGGCGACGTGGTCAACACCGACGTCACGTCGACCACCGTCGACCACCGCAACAAGCGGGTGAAGGCGACGTTCCGCTACACCGACCTCGATCGCACCGGTCAGGCATTCGTGGCGCTGCTCCACCTGCGCACCTCGGACGGCAAGCGCTTCAACCTGCCCGTGGTGGCAGGCCCGGCGTCCTGGCGCGGTGAGGCCGCGCTGGAGACCTGGAACGGCAAGGAGCTCGACTGCGGATCGTTGCGGCACTCGATCAACTACGACGCCGACGTCATGAAGGTCTCACTGGACCGCGAGTGCCTCAAGGAGCCGCGCTGGGTGCAGGTGGCGCTGGAGGCCGCGTCGATCCACGACGACCCGAACCTGGTGTACATCGACGACGCCCAGCACCCCGACGTACCCGACGTCGGCACCTGGTCGCGCAAGATCCGCAAGGGCTGACCGGAACCCCGACTCGTCCGCAACGCCTCCGCGTGAACCGGACGCAGTTCTGCGGACGAATCGGGGTTACGGACGGATCGGGGTTGTCGCCTCGCGGTGCTGGCGACGGGCGTCGCGGAAGAACTCGTAGCCCGACCAGATCGTCATCGCGACGGCGGCGGCCATGAGGACGGCGGCGACGTACCAGAGGATCTGGCCGGGTACGTCGAGCGGGGGCTCGAGGATCAGCAGCGGCAGGATGAAGCCGCAGAGCGCGACGGTCTGCAGGACGGTCTTGAGCTTGCCGGACTTGTTCGCGGCGAGCACGACGTGCTTCATGATCGACAGCCGGAGAAGCGTGACGCTCCACTCGCGCAGCAGCACGATGATCGTCACCCACCACCACAGCTCGCCGATCAGCGACAGGCCGACGAAGGCCATGCCGGTCAGCGCCTTGTCGGCGATGGGGTCGGCGATCTTGCCGAAGTTGGTGATCAGGTTGTGCTTGCGGGCGATGTCGCCGTCGATCTTGTCGGTGATCATCGCGGCGAGGAAGATCCCGAACGCGACGAGCCGCCAGGTGACGGAGTCGCCACCGTCGGCGAGCAGCGCCCACGCGAAGAACGGCACCATCACGATGCGCAGCGTGGTCAGCGCGTTGGGGACGTTCCAGTTGGTCGTCCCGTGGCCCGGCTCGGGGGTGGACATCCGGCTCACGCCTCCCGTGCGATCAGGTCGACCCCGTCGGAGTCGACGACCACCGCGCGCACGAGGTCACCGACATCCGCCTCGGTGTCGGTCAGGTACGTGCAGCCGTCGACCTCGGGCCCCTGGTGCGCGGCCCGGCCGAC
>DASURB010000046.1:0-47917 GCA_036280235.1 Nocardioides sp. | reverse complement strand
GCCGTACGTCGGCCAGGAGCTCGAGGCGAAGATCATCGAGCTCGACAAGAACCGCAACAACGTCGTGCTCTCGCGTCGTGCGTGGCTCGAGCAGACCCAGTCCGAGGTGCGCCAGGGCTTCCTGACCCAGCTCCAGAAGGGTCAGATCCGCAAGGGTGTCGTCTCCTCGATCGTCAACTTCGGTGCGTTCGTGGACCTCGGCGGCGTCGACGGCCTCGTCCACGTCTCCGAGCTGTCCTGGAAGCACATCGACCACCCGTCCGAGGTTGTCGCGGTGGGCGACGAGGTCACCGTCGAGGTGCTCGACGTCGACATGGACCGCGAGCGCGTCTCCCTGTCGCTCAAGGCGACCCAGGAAGACCCGTGGCAGCACTTCGCCCGCACCCACCAGATCGGTCAGATCGTCCCGGGCAAGGTCACCAAGCTGGTGCCGTTCGGTTCGTTCGTCCGCGTCGAGGAGGGCATCGAGGGCCTGGTGCACATCTCCGAGCTCGCCGAGCGTCACGTCGAGATCCCCGAGCAGGTCGTCCAGGTCAACGACGACGTCATGGTCAAGATCATCGACATCGACCTCGAGCGTCGCCGGATCTCGCTGTCGCTCAAGCAGGCCAACGAGACGGCCGCCGCGACCGACGCCGAGGAGTTCGACCCGACGCTGTACGGCATGACCGCGTCGTACGACGAGCAGGGCAACTACATCTACCCGGAGGGCTTCGACCCGGAGACCGGCGAGTGGCTCGAGGGCTACGACGAGCAGCGCGCGGCCTGGGAGGAGCAGTACGCCAAGGCGCACGCCCGCTGGGAGGCCCACGTCAAGCAGCAGGCCGAGGCCAAGAAGGCCGAGGTCGAGGCCGGCGAGGCGACGTCGTACTCCTCCGACAGCGGCGCCAGCGCTCCGGCGCAGGCCGCCGACGGTGGCTCGCTGGCGTCCGACGAGGCGCTCCAGGCGCTCCGCGAGAAGCTGACCGGCGGGGGCAACTGACCCGCAGCGTCATCCAGCACGACAGCGCCCCGCAGCCAATCGGCTGCGGGGCGCTGTGCTGTCCTGAAGCGACGTGACTGGGGCGCTCAGGCCAGCTTCTGGTAGCGCGGGTCGAACGCGTCCGGAAGGTGGCTGGCGGGGATGCGCGGGTGTCCGACTCCGTCGGAGAAGACCTCGCGCAGCGTGACAACGATCGTGCCGACGATCGCGGCGACGATCAGCGTGGCGGTGATGAGGACGATGATCTCGGTCATGGCAGTAATCATGCTCTGCGTCACATCCTGCCACGAGTGGCAGAAACGACAACCCCCATCGATTTTCTGCCAACTTTGTGGCAGCATGAATTCGTGCTCCAGAACGTGGCCGTGCTGGCCCACCACAACCTCGCTCCGTTCGAGCTCGGCGTGCTCGTCGAGGCCTTCGGGTACGACCGTTCCGACGAGGGACTGCCCGTCATCGACTTCGCCGTCTGTGCCGTCGAGCCCGGCAGCTACTCCACGCAGGGTGGCTTCGGCATCACCGTCGACCACGGTCTCGACCGCCTCCTCGAGGCCGACCTCGTCGGCGTACCCGCCTTCGCCTACGGCACCGAGATGCCCGGCGAGGTGCTCGACGCGCTGCGTGCCGCGCACGACCGCGGCGCCCGCCTCATCTCGGTCTGCTCCGGCGCCTTCGTCCTCGGCGACGCCGGCCTGCTCGACGACCGCGAGTGCACCACGCACTGGATGTACACCGACGAGCTCTCGCACCGCTTCCCGCGCGCCAAGGTCATCCCCGAGGTGCTGTACGTCGACGCCGGCCAGGTGATCACCAGCGCCGGCACCGCCGCGGGGATCGACGCCAGCCTGCACATCCTTCGCCAGGAGTACGGCGCCGCAGCGGCGAGCAGGATCGCGCGGCGCATGGTTGTGCCGCCGCAGCGCGAGGGCGGCCAGGCGCAGTTCATCGCCAAGCCCGTCCCTGACTGTTGCGACGCCGAGACGCTCGGCCCGCTGCTCACGTGGCTCGACGAGCACCTCGACGAGCCGCACACGGTCGACTCGCTTGCCCGCCGCGCGGCAATGTCGCCGCGCACCTTCGCCCGGCGCTTCCGTGACGAGACGGGCACGACGCCGCACGCCTGGATCACCAGCCGGCGTGTGCTGCGCGCCGAGGAGCTGCTGGAGACCACCGACCGCTCGATCGACTGGATCGCCGCCGAGGTCGGGTTCGGCAACGCCGCGACGCTGCGGCACCACTTCACGCGCGCCCGCTCGGTCAGCCCGCAGCAGTACCGCCGCACGTTCAGCGCGGCAGCCAGCTGACCCTGCCGGGAACCGCTCCCGCCGTACCCGATGACCGCCAGGGGAGCGGCCGGTTCGTCGTGCCCTCTTGACGACCGGACCGCCACCTGGCAAAGATGTTTGGTCTAGTCCAATGGTTCACTCATTCTCGGGAGTGTGCTCCATGCGGCGTTCTCGCCTGTTCTCCGTCCTCGCCGCGTCGACCGGTCTGGTCGTCGCGACCCTCGTCTCCACCACTCCGGCCGCCACCGGCGACCCCGCCGGCGGTCACTGCGCCACCGACCCGGCCGCGCCCAAGCGCCAGCTGCGGGCCGACTGGATCGCCAGCGTCGTCAACATCGACTGGCCGTCGCGCCCGGGCCTGCCCGTGGCGCAGCAGAAGGCCGAGCTCGAGCGCTGGTACGACGACGCGGTCGACCGCGGCCTCAACGCGGTGATCGTCCAGGTCCGGCCGACCGCCGACACGTTCTGGCCATCCGACCTCGAGCCGTGGTCGCGCTACCTGACCGGCACGCCCGGCGGGAACCCCGGCTACGACCCGCTGGCGTTCGCGGTCGAGGAGGCGCACGAGCGCAACCTGGAGTTCCACGCCTGGTTCAACCCGTACCGGGTGTCGATGAACACCGACCGCACTCAGCTCGCTCCCGACAGCCCCGCCGCGCAGCACCCTGAGTGGGTGCACGCCTACGGCGGCAAGCTCTACTACGACCCGGGCCTGCCGCAGGTCCGCGAGCTCACCGAGGACGTCATCCTCGAGGCGGTCGAGCGCTACGACGTCGACGGCGTGCACTTCGACGACTACTTCTACCCCTACCCGGTCGCCGGCCAGGAGTTCCCCGACGAGGAGACCTTCGCCGAGCACGGCGACGGCTTCCCGGACACCCCCGAGGGCCTCGCCGACTGGCGCCGGCACAACACGGACCTGCTGATCCAGGAGCTCGACCAGCGGATCCACGACGCCAAGCCGTGGGTGAAGTTCGGCGTCAGCCCGTTCGCCGTCTGGCGCAACGGGTCCACCGACCCCGAGGGCTCCGCGACGCAGGCCGGCGCCGAGACCTACGACGACCTCTATGCCGACACGCGCAAGTGGGTGCGCCAGGAGTGGCTCGACTACATCGCGCCACAGGTCTACTGGAACATCGGCTTCACCGTCGCCGACTACGCCGTCCTCGTTCCGTGGTGGGCCGACCAGGTGCGCGGCACCAACGTGCAGATGTACGTCGGCCAGGCGACGTACAAGGTCGGCACCTCCACCCAGGCACCGCAGTGGATGGACCCCGAGGAGATGAGCAAGCACCTCACGTTCAACCGTGACGTGCCCGAGGTCGACGGCGACATCTACTTCTCCGCCAAGGACGTGCGCGCCGACCGGCTCGACCACTTCGACCTGCTCCAGGCCGAGCACTACGCCCGCCCGGCGCTGCTGCCGGTCACCGACGACGTCCCCGGCCACGCGCCGGTCCCGGTGCGCAAGCTGCGGGCGACCCGCGGCGACGACGGGGTCGCGCTCAGCTGGGACGGCCACGGCACGTCGTACGCCGTCTACCGGGTCGACGGCCCGCGGGTCGGCCGCTGCGACACCGCGGACGCCACGCACCTCGTCGGCACCACCCGTGAGGAGCGCTTCGTGGACGCCAGTGCTCCGTCGGGCACGGCGACCTACGTCGTGACCGCGCTCGACCGCGCCTACCGCGAGAGCAGGCTCGGCCCGCGCGTCACGGTCCGGTGAGATGACGCGTGGCCGCCCGGTGCTGTACCAATGGTCCATGAGCGCGATCGAGCAGGGGCCGGCACCGGGCAAGCAGCGACAGGTGCGCGAGCGGCTCGAGACCTTGATCGCGGGTCTCGCGCCGGGGGAGCCGCTGCCCGCGGAGCGTGACCTCGCCCGCGAGCTCGGCGTCGCCCGGATGACGCTGCGCCGGGTCGTCGACGGGCTCGTCGAGGAGCAGCGGCTGATCCGCCGCCGCGGCGCCGGCACGTTCGTCGCCGGCGCCAAGGTGACCCAGCGGCTGGCGGCCACGTCGTTCTCCGCCGACATGCGCGCCCGCGGCATGCGCCCCGACAGCCGCACGATCGAGTCGCGCCGCTTCCCCGCCGGGATGATGCTGGCCGGGCTGCTCGACGTGCCCCCGCAGACCGAGGTGCTCTTCGTCCGCCGCTTGCGTCTCGCCGACGACGAGCCGATGGCCGTCGAGGACCTGCACGTGCCGTCGACCGTCGCACCCGGGCTGACGGGGGCGGACCTCGAGGGCCGCTCGTTCTACGACCTGCTCGCCGACAAGTACGGCGACCCGGTGGTGTCGGGCACGCAGACCGTCGAGCCCGCGCTGGTCGGCCAGGACGTCGCGGAGCTGCTGGGCGTCGAGCCCGGCGCGCCGGTGTTCCTGTTCGAGCGCACCTCGCGGGTGCGCAGCGGCGGGGTCGCGGAGTTCGTCCGGTCGACGTACCGCGGCGACCGCTACCGCATCGTCGTCGACATCTTCCCTCCGCAGGGGTCTTGACGCCCGTTCACCGAGCGCCAAGAATGCACCAGAGGTCTTAGACCTTTGGTTCATTCATTCACTCGGCAAGGTGGTGCAGGGATGAGGAAGTTCGTCTCGGGAGCCTCGGTCACGCGCGCGGCACGACGCCGCGGAGTGCTCGGGGCGGGCCTGGCGGCGATGGTGCTGGTGACGGCCGCGTGCGGCGGCGACTCCAGCGGCGGCGAGGAGCTGCAGGACGCCGACTCGGTCTCCGGCGAGGGCAAGACGCTCAGCGTCTGGATCATGGAGGGCACCAACCCCGACCCCGAGCCGTACGTCGAGGAGCTGACCGAGGCCTTCACGGACGAGACCGGCGCCGATCTCGACGTGCAGTTCGTGCCGTGGGCCGACGCCCACGACAAGTTCGTGAAGTCGATCGCGGGTGGCACCACCCCCGACGTGGCCGAGGTCGGCACGACCTGGACCCCGGAGTTCGCCGACGCCGGCGCGCTCGCCGACCTCTCCGACGTGGTCTCCGAGGCGGGGCTCGACGACGACCTGGTCCCGGGGCTGGTCGACGCGGGCACCGTCGACGGAGGTCTCTACGGCATGCCGTGGTACGCCGGCGTGCGCTCGATCGTCTACCGGACCGACGTGTTCGAGAAGGCCGGCGTCACCCCGCCGACCAGCTGGGACGAGCTCGTCGCGGCCGGCGAGAAGCTCGAGGACGCGAACCCCGACATGATCACCTTCCCGGTCCCCGGCGACAGCGAGTACGGCGTCTACCCGTTCGTCTGGGGCGCCGGCGGCGAGATCGCCGAGCAGGACGGCGACTCCTGGGCCAGCACGATCGACTCGCCGGAGGCGCAGGAGGGCATCACCTTCTACACCGACCTCGCGAAGAAGCACGGCTTCTCCTCCCCGGCCGCGACGACCTGGGACGAGGCGGACCTCTCCGACGCGTTCTCGCGCGGCGACGTGGCGATGATGATCGCCGGCTCGTGGACGCCCGGCGCGCTGGTCGAGGCCAACCCCGACCTCGAGGGCAAGATCGGGGCGTTCCCGATCCCGGGTCCCGACGGCGGCGTGTCCCCGTCGTTCCTCGGCGGCTCGCACCTCGGCGTCTTCGAGGCGTCGGAGAACAAGGACCTCGCCTGGGCGCTGGTCAAGCTGATGGCCACCGGCGAGATGGCCGACAAGTGGAGCGAGCAGTCCGGCTTCTTCCCGGGCACCGAGACGCTGCTGGCGAAGGTGCAGGAGGCCGACGACCCGGTCGTCGCGCCGTTCGCCACGCAGATGGTCGAGGGCGGCGCGAGCCTCCCGGTGACCCCGAAGTACGGCCAGGTGCAGGGCAAGAAGACCGTCTCCGCCATGCTGCAGTCGATCCTCTCCGGTGACGCCTCCGTCGCCGAGGCGGCCGAGAAGGCGGCCGACGAGATGGACGAGATCTTCCAGCAGGGCTGAGCCCCGGCACAGTCCAGGACCGGCACAGCAGAGGAACCGTGACCAGCCCGACCAGCCCGACCGACGTCCGGACCGGCAGCGCTCCCGCACCCGCGAGCGTTGCCGGTCCGGCGGCGCCGGGCGGTCCCGTCGGGGGGGCCGGACGACGGGAACGGCGCAACCGGGCCGCCGGCACCGGGCTCACGCCCGGGTGGTTGCCCTGGCTGCTCCAGGTGCCGGCGCTGGTAGTCCTGTTCGGGTTGCTGGTCTTCCCGCTCGCGCGGGTCGCGATCCTGTCCGTGCAGGACTTCGGCCTGCGCGAGCTCGTCACCGGCGAGTCCACCTGGGTCGGCCTCGACAACTTCCGCGAGGTGCTCACCGACCCGCTGCTGTGGAAGGTCGCGCTGCCCAACACCGTCGTCTTCGCGGCGGTCAACGTGTTCCTCACCGTCGCGCTCGGCACCGCGGTCGCGCTGCTGCTCGCGCGGCTCGGCCCGTGGGCGCGCGGGGTCCTGACCAGCACGATCATGGTCGCCTGGGCCATGCCCGCGGTGACCGGCACCTACGTGTGGGTCTACCTCTTCGACGCGCGCGACGGCTTCGTCATGCAGACGCTCGGCTCGCTCGGGCTGGTCGACCCGGAGACCACCAACTGGTTCACCGAACGGATCCCGTTCTACGCGATCGCGACCGCCAACGTCGTCCACCACGGGTTCCCGTTCGTCGCGGTCACCGTCCTCGCGGGGCTGATGACCGTGCCGCGGGAGATGCTCGAGGCCGCCTCCCTCGACGGCGCCGGCGCGTGGCGGCGCTTCCGGCACGTCACGATGCCGTTGCTCAAGCCGGTGTTCGCGGTCGTGACGATCCTGTCGACGATCTGGGACTTCAAGGTGTTCACGCAGATCTACCTGATGCCCGGCGGCTCGGGCACCAACCGCGAGGTGCTGAACCTCGGCACCTGGTCCTACATCACCGCCATCTCGCAGAACCGCTACGGGCTCGGCGCCGCCATCGCCGTACTCCTGACTCTGCTGCTGCTCGTCATCACCGCCGTCTACCTCCGCACCCTGTTCCGGCAGGAGGAGCTGTGACGCGCACTCTCTCCAGCCGGGTCTGGCTCGCCATCGGCTTCCTCGCCGTCCTCTGCTTCAGCGTCGGGCCGGTGCTGATCATGCTGTCGACCGCGTTCGACGGCCGCGCCAACGACGGATCGCGCGGGCTGCTGCCGACCGAATGGAGCCTGGAGAACTTCCGCTTCGTGCTCGACGAGGGCGGCTTCGTCACCTACCTGCGCAACTCGCTCGTCGTCGCGCTCGCGACCGTCGTCATCAGCAGCGCGCTCGCCCTGCTCGCGTCGGTGGCGGTCTCGCGCTTCAAGTTCCGGTTCCGCACCTCGGTGCTGATCATGGTGCTGGTCGTGCAGATGGTCCCGCTCGAGGCGCTGGTGATCCCGCTCTTCATCCAGGCGAAGAACCTCGGCATGCTCAACCACCTGTTCGGGCTGGTGGTCGTGTACGTCGCGTTCAGCCTGCCCTTCGCGATCTGGACGCTGCGCGGCTTCGTGTCCGCGATCCCGCGCGAGCTCGAGGAGGCGGCGTACGTCGACGGCGCGACCTGGCCACGGATGTTCTGGTCGATCCTGTTCCCGCTGGTCGCGCCCGGGCTGGTGGCGACGAGCGTGTTCTCGTTCATCACCGCGTGGAACGAGTTCGTCTTCGCGATCACGTTCCTCAACGACCAGGACCAGTACACCGTCGCCGCCGGACTCCGGCAGTTCTTCACCCAGTTCGGCACCGACTGGGGCGCGGTGATGGCCGGCTCCACGCTGATCACGCTGCCGGTCATGATCTTCTTCGTGATCGTGCAGCGGCGGCTCAGCGAGGGGCTCGTCGCCGGGGCGGTGAAGGGATGAGCGACTCCGACCTGCGGCGGCTCGCGCTGTCGGTGCTGCTGCCCGGCTTCGTCGGCACCACGCCGCCGGGCTGGCTGCGGCGTGCCGTCGACGACGGGCTCGCCGGCGTCTGCCTGTTCGGCCAGAACGTCGAGAGCCCCGAGCAGGTCCGCGCGCTGGCCGGCGCGCTTCGTGATGGACGCGACGACCTGCTCGTCGCCTCCGACGAGGAAGGTGGCTCCGTGACCCGGCTCGACGCCGGCCTCGGCTCGCCGTGGCCGGGTGCCGCCACGCTGGGTGCGCTCGACGACGTGCGGTCGACGTACGACGTCGCGCTCGGGCTCGGCCGCCAGGCTCGAGCGTGCGGTGTCGACCTGGTGCTGGCGCCGGTGCTCGACGTGAACTCCGAGCCGGACAACCCGGTGATCGGCGTCCGGTCGTTCGGCGCGAGCACCGAGCTGGTGTCGCGGCACGGCGTCGCGTTCGTGCGCGGGCTGCAGGAGGCCGGCGTCGCCGCCTGCGTGAAGCACTTCCCGGGTCACGGCGCCACCACCGTCGACTCGCACGTCGGGCTCCCGGTCCTCGACGTGTCGCGCGAGGTGTGGGCCGAGCGCGACCTGCCGCCGTTCGCCGCAGCCGTCGACGCAGGTGTCGCGTCGGTGATGACCGCGCACGTCGTCGTGCGCAGCCTCGACCAGCGACCCGCCACCACGAGCGCGCCGGTGCTGGGCATCCTGCGCGACGAGCTCGGCTTCGACGGCTGCATCGTGAGCGACGCCCTCGACATGCGCGCGATCGCCGACGCACCCGGGGGTCGGGCCGCCGGCGCGGTGCAGGCCTTGACTGCGGGCGTCGACCTGCTCTGCGTCGGCAACCCCGTGTTCCCCGACGGCTACGACCCGGAGGCGGTGCTCGAGGAGATCGTCGCCGCGGTCGTCGATGCCGTCCGCGCCGCCACGCTCCCGCGGGAGCGGCTCGAGGACGCCTCCGCCCGGGTCCGCCGCCTCGCCGCCGTACCCACCCGTGAACCACTGCCCCTGCCGAACCGCGCCGACCTGCTCGACCGGGGCGCGGCGGTCGCCGCCCGCGCGCTGACCGTCGTCGGCGACGGCCGGCTCCGCGACGAGGCCGTCGTGGTGGTGCCTCGCCCGGTCACTGGGTACGCCGCCGGCCGCAAGCCGTCCGCGCTCGTCACCGAGCTGCAGCGGCGCCGCCCCGGGTGGCGCGTCGTGGAGCGGCTCGAGGAAGCGGAGCCTGACGACGGCGACGTGCTCGTCGTCGTCGAGGGGGCCGACACCCACGCCCTGGCCCCGGCCGTTGCCGCCGTGCTCGAGCGGCGGCCCGACGCGGTCGTCGTGCACGGCGGACTGCGCCGCGACGACGAGGGCACGACCTGGGGCACCCGCACGGTCCACACCCACGGCACCGGCGCCGCCACTGCGGTGGCCGCTGTCAACGTCCTGCTCGGGGAGGAATCCAAGTGATCGTCGGCGTCGACCTCGGCAAGACCGGCTGCCGCGCCGTCCGCACCGACACGGGGCGGACGGCGGAGGGACCGGGCGCACCCGGACTCGCGGACCCCGGCGGCGTCGACCGCGCGGAGGAGGCGGTCCGGCACGTGCTCGACGCTCTCGGCATGGACGGGACCGCCGAGCTCGCCGTCGGTGCCGCCGGCGCCGAGGCCGCCCGCGAGGAGGCCGCCGAGCTGGCCCGCCGGGTCGCCGCGGCGTACCCGGGCAGCTCCGCCGCCGTCACCTCCGACTCCGTCACCGCGCACGCGGGCGCCCTCGGCGGATCCCCGGGCACCGTGCTGGCCGTCGGCACCGGCTCCGTCGCACTCGCCCTCGGTCCCGACGGCCGCCGTCGCCAGGTCGACGGCTGGGGGCCCTGGCTGGGCGACGACGGCAGCGGCGCCTGGATCGGCCGCGAGGCGCTGCGCGCCGTGCTGGCCGCGCGGGAGGGGAGGGCGCCCGCCACCGCCCTCACCGACGCCGCGGTCGAGCGCTTCGGCGACCTCGACCTCCTGCCGCGGCGGATCCACGAGTCCGGCAGCGTCGCCAGCGCGACCGGCGCGTTCACTCCCGACGTGGTCGCACTCGCCGAGGCCGGCGACGACGCCGCCACCCTGATCCTCGACCGGGCGGTCGCGCACTGGGTCGCCCAGGTGCGTGCCGGCGCCGACGCGGTCGGCGAGCCGCGGGTCGCCGTCGTCGGGGGACTGGCCGCGGTGCCTGCGCTGCGCAGCCGGTTCGAGTCGCTGCTGCCCGCCGACCTCGAGCTCGTGCGCGACCCGGGCAGCCCGCTGGACGGCGCCGTCCTGGTCGCGCGCAGCCACGACCTGCCGCACGAGCCGTCGGTCCACCGCGCCACGGCCGTGGTCGCCGCCCCCGCCGCAGGCAACGACGTCGACGCCCTGGCCACCGAGCAGGTCCGCGCCGACCTGCACGACCTCGACACCCGCACCCCGGAGGAGGTCGTCGGCGTGCTGCTCGAGGCGGAGGCCACCGTCCCGGCCGCGCTCGCCGCCGCCCGCCCGGCCCTCGCCGAGGCGGTCCGGCTCGCGGGGCAGGCGCTCGACCGCGGCGGCCGCCTGCTGTACGTCGGTGCCGGGACGCCCGGCCGGCTCGCCGCCCTGGACGCGGCGGAGTGCCCGCCGACGTTCGGCACCTCCCCCGACACGGTCGTCGCTGTGCTCGCCGGCGGCCGCGACGCCGATCGCACCGCCGTCGAGGGCGCCGAGGACGACGCGACGGCGGGCGAGAAGGACATCCTGGCGCTCAACCCCGGCCCCGACGACGTGGTCGTGGGGATCACCGCCTCCGGCCGGACGCCGTACGTCCTCGCCGCCGTCGAGACCGCCCGCCGCTGCGGCGCCGCCACGGTCGCGATCGTCAACAACGCCGGCAGTGCGGTCGCCGCGGCCGCCGACGTCGCGGTGGAGCTGCGCACCGGGCCCGAGGTGCTCTCCGGCTCGACACGGCTGAAGTCCGGCACCGCCCAGAAGATCGCCCTCAACGTCATCTCGACCGGCGCGATGGTCGCGCACGGCAAGACCTATGGCGCCTGGATGGTCGACGTCGTGGCCTCCAACGAGAAGCTCCGCCGCCGGGCCCGCCGCATCCTCCGCGAGGCCACCGGCGCCGACGACGCCACCGCCCTGCGGATGCTCGAGGCGGCAGGCTGGCGCACCAAGCCCGCGCTCGTCGCGCTGCTCGCCGGCGTCGACGTGGCGGCGGCCAAGGAGGCGCTGGCGGCGCACGGCGACCGGGTCCGCCCGGCACTCGAGGCGCTGCGAGGTGGTGCGTCGTGATCGTCGTGTCCGTTGCCTCCGGCACGTCCGTGGATGGCCTCGACGTCGGCGTCGTCGACCTGACCCTCGACGGCGACTGCGTGACCGCCGAGGTGCTCGACAGCCGCACCGAGCCGTGGCCCGACGGGCTGCGCGAGCGCCTGCTCGCCCTGCTCCCGCCGGCCGGCGCCACCGCCGCCGAGCTGTGCGCGCTCGACACCGCCGTCGGCCAGGCCGTCGGTGCTGTCGCGACCGCCGCGGCCGAGCGCGCCGGCGGAGCCGACCTCGTCGTCTCGCCCGGCCAGACCGTGCACCACGAGATCGAGGGCGACCGCTGCCTCGGCACGCTGCAGATCGGCCAGCCCGCCTGGGTCGCCGAGGCGACCGGTCTCCCGGTCGTCTCCGACCTGCGCACCCGCGACGTCGCCGCCGGCGGCCACGGCGCACCGTTGGCCGGGGTCCTCGACACTCTGTGGCTGGCCGGCGGCTCGGGCCCGCGGGTCGCGCTCAACCTCGGCGGCATCGCCAACGTCACGGTCGTGCGGTCCGACGGCACGTCGCTCGCCTGGGACACCGGTCCGGCCAACTGTCTGCTCGACGTCGCCGCGTCGCGCGCGAGCGGCGGCGAGCTGTCGTACGACGTCGACGGCGCGCTCGCCTCCCGCGGCCGCGTGCTGCCCGACCTGCTGAACCGCCTGCTCGCGCACCCGCACTACGCGCTGACGCCGCCGGTGTCGACCGGCCGCGAGACGTTCTCGGCCGAGTACCTCGACCGCATGGTCGGCCCCGAACCCGCATGGGAGGACGTCGCCGCGACGCTCGTCGAGCTCACCGCCCGGACCGTGACCGACGCGCTCGCGCCGTACGACGTGACCGAGATGGTCGTCTCGGGCGGCGGCGCCCGCAACCCCGCGGTCATGGCGGCGCTGGCTCGGCACCTGCCCGCGCCGGTGCGCACCAGCGACGAGCTGGGCCTCCCCGTCGACGGCAAGGAGGCGGTGTTGTGGGCGTTGCTCGGCTTCCTCACCTGGTACGGCGTACCCGTCACCACCGACTCCGCCCGCTCGCCGCGCGTGCTCGGCCGGATCAGCCCGGGCGCCGGCCCTCTGGTCCTGCCCACGCCCGCCGACGCGCCCACCCGGCTGCGCGTGCGGCCCGGCCACGACCTCATCACGGAGGCCTGCTCAGCATGAACGACCGCCAGCCCCGCCGCCTCGGCGTCGCCGCCGCGCTCGTCGACGGAGCCCTTCTGCCCGGGGACGTCGAGATCACCGGCGGCACCGTCAGCGCCGTCGGACTGCCGGCTGCCGGCCGCAGCAGGATCGCGGCCCCCGGCTTGCTGGACCTCCAGGTCAACGGCTTCGCCGAGGTCGACGTGATGGCCGCGGACCTCGACGGGATCCGCCGGATCAGCGCGGCGCTCACCGACCACGGCGTCACCGCCTGGCTGCCGACGCTGATCACCGCCCCGGCCGAGCACACCCGACGCGCCCTCGGCGTGCTTGCGGAGGCCATGGCCGAGGGCACGCCCGGTGCGCAGGTGCTCGGCGTACACCTCGAGGGGCCGTACCTCAGCCCGCAGCGCCTCGGCACCCACCCGGCCGAGCACCGCCGCGACCCCGACCTCGACGAGGTCGAGGCCTGGCGCGGGCTCGCGCCGATCGCGGCGGTCACCCTCGCGCCCGAGCTGCCCGGCGCGCTGGAACTGGTCGAGAAGCTCAGCGCCGACGGCGTCCTGGTCTCGCTCGGCCACTCCGACGCCACCAACGAGCAGGCCCACGCCGGCTTCGACGCCGGGTCCCGCAGCGCGACCCACCTCTTCAACGCGATGAGTCCGCTGCGGCACCGCGACCCCGGCCTCCCCGGCGCCGCCCTCGCCCGCCCCGACGTCACCGTCCAGCTGATCGTCGACGGTCACCACCTCGCCGACGACGTCGTCCGCCTCGTCTGGTCCGCCGCCCGCGGCCGGGTCGTGCTGGTCACCGACGCCACCGAGGCGGCCGCGCGCGAGGAGGGCGAGTACGAGATCGCCGGCGTCCCGGTCGAGGTCCGCGCCGGCGCCGTCCGCAACGCCACCGGCGTCCTGGCCGGCAGCGCGCTCACGCTCGACGCGGCCGTCCGCAACGCCGTCGCGCTCGGCCTCGACCTCGCCGAGGTGCTCACCGCCGTCACCGCCACGCCGGCCCGGCTCATCGGCCGCACCGACCTCGGTGTCCTCGCGCCCGGCTCCCGCGCCGACCTGGTCGTCCTTGAGGACGACCTCACCGTCGCGGCGACCTACGTCGGAGGGGAGCAGGTCCGATGACCACCCACCTCGAGCGTGAGATCAACGAGCAGCCGGAGGTCGCCGCCCGGCTCCTCGACCGGCTGCTGCCGCAGCTCGCCGACCTGCGCGGGCACCTCACCTCGCGCGGCGCCGAGGGCGTCTACCTCGTGGCGCGCGGCTCGTCGGACAACGCGGCGCGCTACGCGCAGTACCTCTGGCCGGTCCGCGCCGGCGTCACCGTGACGCTGGCGACGCCCTCGCTCGCCACCGTGTACGACGTACCTCCCGACCTTCGCCACCAGGCGGTCGTCGCGGTCTCCCAGTCCGGCCGGTCGCCGGACGTCGTGGCCGTCGTGGAGCAGGCGCGTGAGGCCGGCCGGCCGACCCTGGCGGTCACCAACGACCCGGCCTCGCCGCTCGCCGAGGCCGCCGAGGTGGTCGTCGACCTCGCCGCCGGCCGGGAGCGGTCGGTGGCCGCCACCAAGACCTACACCGCCTCGTTGCTCGCCCTCGCGGTCCTCGGCGTGGCGCTGCAGGACGGCGGGACCGGCGCCGACGACCTGCGCCGAGTGCCTGACGCGCTGGCCGAGGCGATCTCGGGCACGAGCGGCACCGACGAGGCGGCGCAGGCGCTGGCGCGCGTCGACCGGGCGGTCGCGGTCGGCCGCGGTCTCAACCTGGCCACCGCGCACGAGACGGCGCTGAAAGTCACCGAGCTCACCGGCACGCTGGTCGCGCCGTACTCACCCGCCGATCTCATGCACGGCCCCGTGGCCGCCGTCGGGCGCGACGTCCCTGCCCTCCTCGTCGCGCCCGACGAGCCCGCGACCGCGAGCGTGCTGGAGGCGTTGCCCGAGCTCGAGCGTCGCGGTGCACCCGTCGTCGTCCTCGGCCGGGACGGGCCGGCGCTGCCGGACTGGCTGACTCCGCTGGCCGCGATCGTGCCCGGGCAGCTGCTGGCCTGGCGGGTGGCCGAGATGCGCGGCGTCGACGTGGACAACCCCGGCGACCTCTCGAAGGTGACGCTCACCCGCTGAGCCCGGCTCCAAAGGGCCTGCCACACTGGCCGCCATGCGCGTCGGACTGACCGGGGGAGTGGCCTCGGGCAAGAGCACGGTCTCCGCGATCCTCGCCGAGCTCGGCGCCGTCGTGATCGACGCCGACCTGCTCGCCCGCGAGGTCGTCGCCCCGGGGACCGAGGGACTGGCCGCGGTCGTCGAGGCGTTCGGCGAGGGCGTGCTCGCCCCCGACGGCTCGTTGGACCGGCCGGCGCTCGGCGCGATCGTCTTCGGCGACGAGGACAAGCGGCGCACGCTCGAGGCCATCATCCACCCGCGCGTGCGGGCGCGCGGCCGCGAGCTCGAGGCGGCCGCACCGCCCGGCGCGGTCGTCGTCCACGACATCCCGCTGCTGGTGGAGAGCGGCCAGCCCAAGAGCTTCGACGCCGTGGTCGTCGTCGACGTGCCGGTCGAGACCCAGGTCGAGCGGATGGTGGACCTGCGCGGGATGACCCGCGAGGACGCCGAGGCCCGCATCCGCGCACAGGCCACCCGCGAACAGCGCCTCGCCGCCGCGACGTACGTCATCGACAACACCGGCACGCTCGAAGACCTCCGTGCTCGGGTCACGGAGGTCTTCGAAGAGCTCAGCGCCCGCTCGGGGGAAGACGGGCGCTGAGGATCATGGGGCCGTCGCCGGGACGGCCCGGCTCAGGCGGCGAGGTCGGGGTCGGCCAGCTCGCGCAGCTTCTGCAGGGCCTCCCGCTCGAGCTGGCGAACCCGCTCGGCGGAGATGCCGTGCTTGGCGCCGATGTCGGCGAGCTTGTGCTGCCGGCCGTCGACCAGGCCGTAGCGCGAGCGGATGATGTCCGCCGCGCGGTCGTCGAGCAGCTCGACCAGGTGGCTGAGCCGGTCGCGTGACTCGACGTCGAGGAACGTGCTGTCCGGCCCGGGGGCGGTCTCCTGCGCGATCAGGTCGCCCAGCGAGGTGTCGCCGTCCTCGTCAACCGGGGTGTCCAGGCTGACGTGTTCGCGGCCCCAGCTGAGCAGGTCGACCACGCGGTCGAGCTCGATGCCGAGCTCGTCGGCGATCTCCTGCGGCTCCGGCTCGCGGCCCAGCTGGCGCTCCAGGGTGCGGCGCGCGGCGCCGACCTGGTTGAGCTCCTCGACCACGTGCACGGGCAGCCGGACCACACGGGCCTGCTGCGCGATGCCGCGGGTGATGGCCTGACGCACCCACCAGGTGGCGTACGTCGAGAACTTGAAGCCCTTGCGGTAGTCGAACTTCTCGACCGCACGGATCAGGCCGGTGTTGCCCTCCTGGACCAGGTCGAGCATCGGCATCTGGCTGCGGCCGTACTTGCGGGCGATGGACACCACGAGACGCAGGTTGGCCTCGATGAAGCGCTGGACGGCCCGCTCACCCTCCTCGACGAGCCACTCGAGCTCCTCCTGGGTGGCGTACTTCGGAGCACCGCCCTTCTTGCGCCCGACTCGACCCTCCTCGAGCAGGTGCTTGGCGAACAGCCCGGCCTCGATGGCCTTGGCCAGCTCCACCTCGGTGACCGCGTCGAGCAGCGGCGTACGCGCGATCTCGTCGAGGTACAGCCCGACGCTGTCGCGCCCCTCGATCTCGCGTGTGTGCGTGCGACTCGTTGCCACGTGCGCTCCCTTCACAGTGCCCCAGAGGCTCCGGCGTACCCGCCGGTAGCCCTCGTACTCATCCCAACGGGCGAAGGCCTCGCGGAATTCCTGAGTACGCGTGAATCCCGGGGCCGCCGCCGAGTGCCGTGATGGCTCCCTTGCCCCGTACGACGAACGGCAGTCCTGGGAAGTTGCGGCCCGCGCGAGAACTCAGGGACTTCTCAGGGAGGAGAGTGCCCCGCGGCGGGCGGGGTCATGCAGTATCGGCGAGCCCGAACCGGTCGAGCATCCAGGCCAGCGTGAACGCCCGGTCCTTCCAGTCGTTGTAGCGGCCCGAGACACCGCCGTGACCTGCGGTCATCTGGGTGCGCAGCAGGATGTCCTCGGGGTTGGTGGCGACCTCGCGCAACCGGGCGACCCACTTGGCCGGCTCCACGTACAGCACGCGGGTGTCGTGCAACGACGTCTCCACCAGCATCGGCGGGTAGCGGCGAGGCGCGACGTTCTCGTAAGGGGAGTAGGACTTCATGTAGGCGTAGACCTCGGGGTCCTCGAGCGGGTTGCCCCACTCCTCCCACTCCACGACCGTCAGCGGCAGGGACGGGTCGAGCATCGACGTGAGCGGGTCCACGAACGGCACCCCGGCGGAGATCCCCGCGAACAGGTCGGGAGCGAGGTTGGCCACCGCGCCCATCAGCAGCCCGCCGGCGCTGGCACCCTCGGCGACCAGCCGGTCGGTGGACGTCCAACCGTCGGCGACCAGGTGCTCGGCGCAGGCGATGAAGTCGGTGAAGGTGTTCTTCTTCTTGAGCAGCTTGCCCTCGTCGTACCAGCGCCGCCCCATCTCGCCGCCGCCCCGCACGTGCGCGATCGCGAAGCCGACGCCGCGGTCGAGCAAGGACAGCCGGGCGATGCGGAAGTAGGGGTCGATCGAGTCCTCGTAGGACCCGTAGCCGTAGAGCAGGAACGGAGTGCTGCCGTCGCGCGGGGCACCGGCCGGGACGACCAGCGAGATCGGGACCCGGGTGCCGTCGGAGGCGGTGGCCCAGGTGCGGTGCTGCTCGTAGTGCGAGGGGTCGAACGGGCCGCGCTCGGGGTGAGGCAGGACCGGCGTCTCCTTGCGCAGGTGCAGCGTGCGCGTGCGTACGTCGAAGTCGTAGACCGCCGGCGGGGTGGCCATCGTCGTGTAGCCCAGGCGGATCGTCGGCTGGGAGAACTCCGGGTTGCCACCGGCGCCGACGGTGTAGACGGGGTCCTCGAACCGGATCAGGTAGTCGTCGCCCAGGCCGCCCGGGGCGGCGTCGTCGAGCTCGATCACGCGCAGCTGGGTGAGACCGTCGCTGCGCTGGCTGATCACGAGGTGGCCGGCGAACGCGTCGACGTCCTCGAGCCGGATCGCCGGGTCGTGCGGCAGCACCGGCTCCCACTGCTCGTGCGACGTGGCGTCGAACGGCGCCTTGGCCAGCGCGTAGTTCTCCGCGTTCTCCGCGCCGTCGTTGTGCAGCACCAGCAGGCAGTCCTCGCCGCCGATGACGGCGTGCTCGACGCCGTACTCCACGCCTTGGCGGCGCGGCGCGACCACCCGGAACTCACCGGTCGGGTCGGCAGCGTCGAGCACGCGGTACTCGCTCGTGGTCTTGGAGCCGGAGCCGATCACGATCAGCCGGTCGCTGCGGGTGCGGCCGACCGACGTCCAGAACCTCTCGTCGGTCTCGTGGTGCACGACCACGTCGTCGCTGACGGGGGTGCCGAGCACGTGCCGCCAGACCTTGTCGGGGCGCCACGACTCGTCGACGGTCGTGTAGAACAGGGTGGTGCCGGCGAGGTCCCAGGTCGCGCCGCCGAGCGTGCCGGGCACCTGGTCGGGCAGCAGCTCGCCGGTGCGGAGGTCCTTCACCTGGAGCAGGAACCGCTCGTCGCCGACGGTGTCGGTGCTGAACGCGAGCAGGTTGCCGTCGGGGCTGATGGACGCGGTGCCGAGAGAGAAGAAGTCGTGGCCCTCGGCGAGCTCGTTGGCGTCGAGCAGCACCTCCTCGCCGGGTACGTCGATGTCGGCGGAGAGCTCGGGCGGGGTCCAGTCGTCGGCCCCCTCGATCGGGCAGCGGCAGCTGACGCCGTACTGCTTGCCCTCGAAGGAGCGGCCGTAGTACCAGTAACCGCCGATCCGCGACGGCACCGACAGGTCGGTCTCCTGGGTGCGGGCCTTGATCTCGCCGAAGATCGCCTCGCGCAGGCCCTCGAGGTGCGCGGTGCGCTTTTCGGTGTAGGCGTTCTCCGCCTCCAGGTAGGCGATCGTGTCGGGGGAGTGCTTGTCGCGCAGCCACTCGTAGTCGTCGATGAAGGTGTCGCCGTGGTGGGTGCGCTTCGTGGGCACCTTCTTCGCGACCGGGTAGTCAGGCATGCGCAGAACCTAACCGGCGGCCGGGTGCCAGGCCCGCATCCATCGCCGTTCTCGTCCACAGGCGAGGCTCGTTCCTGTGCAGAACGTGTGCACAAACCTCGTTTGGCTGTGGGTATCTGGTCGCCCCCTGGGGACGACACGCCGACTGTCGAAAATTGTCGAAACTCCTTGTGGCAAAGGGGTTGTGCGGCACTCGCGGGTGCCGTAGAAATCTCTCACGCCCTCCCGACAGGGAAGGCGGATCGGCAGGAACGAAGGTCCTTCAGAGGTGGGGAAACCCGCCTCCGGCAGTCGGTGACGCGGCTGGCGGGACCGGAGGGCCCGCTCGATCGAACGGGCAACGTCACCTTGCTTCGGCGAGACGCTCGTTCACCCGCGGGGCCCTTTGGAACTCATACTTCCGAAGGGCCCCGCTCCTGCGTCACCGGGTGGTCGAGCTTGTCGAGACCACTGGCCGGGTGGTCGAGCTCGGTCTCCGGGTGGTCGAGCCCGTCGAGACCACCGACGGGCAGGATCGACCGCGGCGCCAGTGCCGGGTCGTCGACGAAGAACGTCCGCACCGGCCCCGGCGACGTCTGCGCGGTCTCGAACCGCACCGTGACCCGGCCGCGGCCTGAGCCCCACACCCAGCCCGGCCCGTGCTCCTCGTGCATGACGTCCTGGCCCGGTGACCAGCGCCGGTCGCGACCCAGCCGGGAGAAATCGACCTCGGGCACCTCGTCCGGCTCGTCCGCACCGTCGTCGCTCGTCGCAGCCCCTCCGATCTCGAACAGGTCCTCCTGGATCCAGTCCGCCAGCCCGGACACGCCGACGCCCAGCAGGCGTACGCCGCCGGACGTGTCGACCTCGGAGAGCAGGGACCGGGCCAGCCGAGACACCGTCCTGGTGCTGTCGGTCGGGGACGGCAGCGTCGTCGAGCGGGTGTGCGTGCTGAAGTCGTGCAGCCGCACCTTGAGCGTCACGGTCCGCCCGGACAGCCGCGCCTTGCGCAGCCGCTCGGTGACCCGCGTGGCGTAGCGGTCGATGAGCGCCTCGAGCAGCCGCCGGTCCACCAGGTCGGTGTCGTAGGTGTCCTCGACGCTGACCGACTTCGCCTCCCGCTCGGCCACGACCGGCCGGTCGTCCTGGGCCCGGCACAGGTAGTACAGCGACGTCCCGTGCGCCTGCCCGACCAGCCGCACCAGCTCGTCCTGCGAGACCGCTTGGAGGTCGGCGACCGTGTGCACGCCGACCCGGCGCAGCCGCTCGGTGGTAGCGGGCCCGACGCCGGGGATCACCGACACCTTCATCGGGCGGATCAGCTCCTGCTCGGTGCCCGGTGCGACCACCACCAGCCCGTCGGGCTTGTCGAGGTCGCTGGCCACCTTGGCCATGAACTTCGACGTCGCCACGCCCACCGACCCGGTCAGCCCGCCGGTCACCTCGCGCACGCCGTCCTTGAGCTCCTGCGCGATCGCGGTGACGCCGGCGACCGAGAAGTCGGTGTGCCGCGACGCCGCCAGGTCGACGAACGCCTCGTCCAGGGAGAGCGGCTCCACCAGCGGCGACAGCTCCCGCAGCAGCCCCATGACCTGCCGGCTCGCCAGCCGGTAGGCGTCGAACCGCCCGCTGAGGTACGCCGCGTGCGGACAGCGCGCCCGCGCCTCCTGTGTCGACATCGCCGAGCGCACGCCGTACACCCGGGCCTCGTACGACGCCGTCGACACCACGCCCCGGCCGCCGACACCGCCGACCACGACCGGCTTGCCACGCAGCGACGGCTTGTCGCGCTGCTCCACCGCGGCGAAGAACGCGTCGAGGTCGACGTGCAGGATCGTCGGCTCCGCGCGGGGCCTGGGGGGACGCACGGGCCCCATCATGCAACGCACCACCCCCGGGAACCGGCACCGCTCCCGACCGCCCGGCGGGCCGGGTTCCGTCCCCATCCGGTCGTCGGCGGGCCTCGTCCCCAGCCCGCCCGTCGGCGTCGCCGGGCCGTCACCGCTTCGGCGCAGAGTCGGCCCATGAGCGCACCCGTCTCCCGCACCATCCGGGCAACGAGCCCCACCGACCTGCTCGCGATGGTCCCGTACCTCCTCGGCTTCCACCCCGACCGGTCCGTCGTGATGCTGACGCTCGGCCGCGCCCGCACACCGGTCCACGCCCGGCAGGACCTGCCCGACGGCCTCGACGACCCCGAGGAGCTGTCGGCGCTGGTCGCCGAGCTCGTGGGCGTCGCCCGGCGGTCGGGGGTCAGCCGGGTCGCGGTGGTGGCCTACTCCGACGACCCCGCCGTCGCCGACCCGGTCAGCCGCGCCCTCGTCGAGGCGCTGGTGGCCGCGGGGATCGACGTCGCCGTCGCGCTGCGTGCCGACGGCCGGCGCTGGCACTGCCTGCCGGACGAGGCCGGCCGCTGCGACTGCCCCCGCCCGTGCCCTCCCGGGGGAACGCCCTACGACCTCACCCGCCATCCGCTGACCCTCGAGGCAGTGGTCGAGGGCCGCGTCGTGCACCCGAGCCGCGACGCGCTCCGCGAGTCGCTGCTCGCCTACGACCTGCTCGAGGTCCAGCGGGTCGCGGCCGCCGTCGAGATGGCGGGGGACCGGCTGGTGGCGGCCTGCGAGTCGCCCTTCGACCGCACCGCGCCGCTCGACCCGGCCCGCGGCCGGGCGTATCTCGTCGCCGAGGGCCGCTGGGTGCAGCACCGCGTCCGCCGCTTCATCGCGGACGGACTCCGCCTCGACGACCACGACGTCGGGCGGCTGCTGGTCGCCGTCGCGGCGATCGAGGTCCGTGACGTCGCGTGGGCCGAGATCAGTCACGACGACGCTCCGCGCCACGTCGACCTCTGGCGCGACGTCGTCCGCCGCGCCCCGTGGGAGACCCGGGCGGCGCCGGCGTGCCTGCTCGCGTTCGCAGCCTGGCTCTCCGGCGACGGCGCGCTGGCGTCCTGCGCGCTCGACCTCTGCCAGGACGCCGAGCCCGGCTACTCGATGGCGGGCGTGCTGACCCAGGCGCTGGCAGCCGGTCTTCCGCCCGACTCCTGGCGGCCGATGCCGCGCGACGCCCTCACCCTGTTCCGGGACGGCGCATGACGCCGCGATGGTCAATCCGGATGAGTGCCCTCCGGTGGGTTCGGGCACTACTGTCTCGCCATGGGCGAAGAGGTCGCACAACAGGAGTTCTCACGCGAGGACCGCACCCGTTACCGCGAGAAGGTGCGGCGCTGCCTCGACGTGTTCGCCCGCATGCTCCGGGAGTCGCGGTTCGACGCCGACTACCCGATGACCGGGCTGGAGATCGAGCTCAACCTGGTCGACGACAAGGGCGACCCGGCACTGAAGAACCTCGAGGCGCTGGAGAAGATCGCCGACCCGGACTTCCAGACCGAGCTCGGCCAGTTCAACCTCGAGATCAACGTTCCTCCCAAGCAGCTCAAGGACCGCGGGTTCACCGACTTCGAGGAGGGAGTGCGGCGCAGCCTCAACGACGCCGACGGCAAGGCCTCGGAGGTCGGCGCGCACCTGGTGATGATCGGCATCCTGCCGACCCTCTCCGCCGGCCACATGAGCCCCGACTCGCTGAGCCCCAACCCGCGCTACCAGCTGCTCAGCGACCAGATCCTGGCCTCGCGCGGCGAGGACATCGTGATCGACATCGGCGGTCCCGAGCGCCTCCGCACCACCTCGGACTCGATCATCCCGGAGGCCGCCTGCACCAGCACCCAGCTGCACATCCAGGTGAGCCCCGAGGACTTCGCCGCCTACTGGAACGCCTCCCAGGCGATCTCCGGCGTGCAGCTCGCGATCGGCGCCAACTCACCGTTCCTGCTGGGCCGGGAGCTCTGGCGGGAGACCCGGATCGCGCTGTTCGAGCAGGCCACCGACACCCGCAGCGAGGAGCTGAAGACCCAAGGCGTCCGGCCGCGCGTGTGGTTCGGCGAGCGCTGGATCACCTCGATCTTCGACCTGTTCGAGGAGAACGTCCGCTACTTCCCGGCGCTGCTCCCGATCATCGAGGACGAGGACCCGCTCGAGCAGCTCGAGGCGGGGGAGACCCCGGCGCTCGCGGAGCTGCGGCTGCACAACGGCACCATCTACCGCTGGAACCGGCCGGTGTACGACGTGGTCGACGGCACCCCGCACCTGCGCGTCGAGAACCGCGTGCTGCCGGCGGGACCGACGGTCGCGGACACGATGGCCAACGCCGCGTTCTACTTCGGCCTGGTCCGCACGCTCGCCGAGCACGAGCGGCCGCTGTGGTCGCAGATGTCGTTCAGCGCCGCGGAGGAGAACTTCCACGTCGCGGCCCGGCAGGGGATCGAGGCACAGCTGTACTGGCCCGGGCTCGGCCAGGTCCCGGCCACCGAGCTCGTGCTCCGCCGACTGCTGCCGATGGCGCGCGTCGGCCTGGACTCCTGGGGTGTCCTGCCCGAGGAGAGCGACCGCCTGCTCGGCATCATCGAGCAGCGCTGCCTGACCGAGCAGAACGGCGCCTCGTGGTTCGTCGACCGGTTCCACGCCCGCGCCGGCCAGGGCGACACCGACCGGCTCTCGGTCCTGCGCGACACCCTCAACGAGTACCGCAGCCACATGCACACCAACGACCCCGTGCACACCTGGGACTGACCCACCCGCGGGTGGTCGAGCTCGGGTGGTCGAGCTCGGGTGGTGGAGCTCGGGTGGTGGAGCTCGGGTGGTCGAGCTCGTCGAGACCACTCATGCAGCACCAAGCCGGCGATGAGTCAGTTATTCAGCCTCGTGGGCGGCGTGTCGCGGCACAACCGACCCCTCACCGCGGGCGGATCAGAGCCGCAGCCGCCGCCAGGTCCGGGACTCGCCGGTCCGCACGTCGCGCCAGCCGTACCGCGTCACCGCGAAGCAGTCGCCCACGCCTCGCCCGTGCTGGGCGAACGCCGTCGTCGCCGCGGCGAGCCAGGCGAGATCCTCGTCGTAGGGCTCGGGCGTGCCGGCCCGCGTCAGCCACACCGTGTCGCCGAGACCGGGGGTGCGCTCGAGCATCGCGGAGACCACGTCGGTGCGCAGCGCCAGGTCGACGACGGGGACGTCGCCGCGTCGCGCCACCCAGCTGTCGCGGGCACCGCCGAGCGTGCCGACGTGCACGGACGTGTCGAACACGCGCCGGGTCTCGCGCTGCCGCAGCAGGCCGACCTCGGTGCGCAGCAGCCCGGTGACGTCCATGCCGCCAGCATCGCGTGAACGCGTGCGGTACGGGCCGGGCCGTCCACAGGCCCCCGCGGGTGGCGCGGGCGCGACGGAGGTGGATAGGTTCGCCCCGAGGCCGCGCGGGTACACCCCCGTGCAGCCGTGAAGCAGCCGACCCGGCTCATGCGTGCCGGGCGTCGAGGAGGAGGGTCAATGGGGACCATCGTCGTGGGCTACGTGCCCAAGCCCGAGGGGCGTGCCGCGCTCCGCCGCGCCGCCGAGGAGGCCAAGCTCCGCGACATGCGGCTGGTGGTCGTCAACTCTCACCGCGGTGGCCGCGAGTTCGACCGTGACGACGCCATCGAGTCCGAGCAGCAGCTCGACGAGGTTCGCGCCACGCTGCAGCAGGCCGGTGTCGAGCACGAGGTTCGTCAGCTGGTCCGTGGCCTCGACCCCGCCGACGACCTGGTCAACGTGGCCAACGAGGTCGGCGCCGACATCATCGTCATCGGTCTTCGCCGCCGCTCGCCCGTCGGCAAGCTGATCCTCGGCAGCAACGCGCAGCGGGTGCTGCTCGACGCGCCGTGCCCGGTGCTCGCGGTCAAGGCGGGCGAGGACGAGTCCTGAGGGTCCTGAGGGTGCAGGGGATGGCAGCGTGACCGAGATCCGCATCGCGCAGGACCCGCACGCCGACGAGGTGCTGAGCGGCAGCCCGTTCGCGCTCCTCGTCGGCATGCTCCTCGACCAGCAGTACCCGATGGAGCACGCGTTCCGCGGTCCGGCGAAGATCCTCGACCGGTTCGGTTCGATCGAGCCGGCCGCGATCGCCGCCGCCGACCCGGAGGAGTTCGCCGCACTCTGCGCGACGCCGCCGGCGATCCACCGCTACCCGGGCTCGATGGCGGCGCGGGTGCAGGCGCTCGCGCAGCACATCGTCGACGAGTACGACGCTCACGCAGAGCGGCTCTGGGAGGAGGCCGGCTCCGGCGAGGAGCTGATGCGCCGGCTCCAGGCGCTGCCGGGCTACGGCAAGCAGAAGGCGCAGATTTTCACCGCCCTCGTCGGCAAGCAGCTCGGCGTACGGCCCGAGGGGTGGGAGCAGGCGGCCGGCGACTACGCCGAGACCAGCTCCTTCCGTTCGGTCGCCGACGTCGTCGACGCCGACTCACTCGAGCGGGTGCGGGCGTTCAAGAAGGAGAAGAAGGCAGCGGCCAAGGCGTGACGCGCCGCACCTGTGCGAATCGCCACGGCGGCCTTCCGGGGTCTGGCTTGGTTGGCTTCGCCGACGTGTCACAATAGGAAAGCGGCTCTTGACGTGTACGGGCTCTGCCGCGCCCGACAACCGCTGTACGAGAGGTAGTTCGTGTCGACAGCCACGTCCCGCAAGCTTCCTGCTGACGTCCTCGGACACCCCGACATCGTCGCGTTGATCGAGCAAGGCAAGGCCACAGGGCACGTGACCGCCGACGCGCTGCGTACGGCGACCGAGGCCGCAACGCAGACGCCCGCGCACCTCAAGGCGCTGCTGCGCCACCTGAGCGAGCTGGGCATCAACGTCGTGGTCTCCGCCGACGAGCCGCCGGCGATCCGGAAGAAGGTCGCCGCCGCTTCGAGCACGCGCAGCACGGTCAAGGCCACCGCCAAGAAGTCCGCGGCGAAGAAGGCTCCGGCCAAGAAGGCCGAGCCCGAGGCGGCCAAGAAGGCTCCCGCCAAGAAGGCCGCGGCGAAGAAGACCGCCGAGACCGAGCCCGAGGTCCCGCTGCCGGTCGGCCCCGACGGCAAGAAGGTCCTGCCGGACCTCCCCGACGAGCAGTTCGAGGCCGACCTCGCCGCCGACCCGACGATCAAGGAAGACGAGAAGGAAGCCGAGGCGCAGGGCTTCGTCGTGTCCCAGGCCGACGACTCGGACGAGCCCGAGCAGCAGGTCATGGTCGCGGGCGCGACCGCCGACCCGGTCAAGGACTACCTCAAGCAGATCGGCAAGGTCCCGCTGCTCAACGCGGAGATGGAGGTCGAGCTCGCCAAGCGGATCGAGGCGGGCCTGTTCTCCGAGGAGAAGCTCGCGAAGGGCGGCAAGCTCTCGGCGAAGGCGGTCGAGGAGCTCGAGTGGATCGCCGAGGACGGCCGCCGCGCGAAGAACCACCTCCTCGAGGCCAACCTCCGCCTCGTCGTCTCGCTGGCCAAGCGCTACACCGGCCGCGGCATGCTCTTCCTCGACCTGATCCAGGAGGGCAACCTCGGTCTGATCCGTGCGGTCGAGAAGTTCGACTACACCAAGGGCTACAAGTTCTCCACTTACGCGACGTGGTGGATCCGCCAGGCGATCACCCGCGCGATGGCCGACCAGGCCCGCACCATCCGCATCCCGGTGCACATGGTCGAGGTCATCAACAAGCTCGCGCGCGTTCAGCGCCAGATGCTCCAGGACCTGGGCCGCGAGCCCACCCCGGAGGAGCTGGCCAAGGAGCTCGACATGACCCCCGAGAAGGTCATCGAGGTCCAGAAGTACGGCCGCGAGCCGATCTCCCTGCACACCCCGCTCGGCGAGGACGGCGACTCCGAGTTCGGTGACCTCATCGAGGACTCCGAGGCGATCGTCCCGGCCGATGCCGTGTCGTTCACGCTGCTGCAGGAGCAGCTGCACGCCGTTCTCGACACACTCTCCGAGCGCGAGGCCGGCGTGGTCTCGATGCGCTTCGGCCTCACCGACGGTCAGCCGAAGACGCTCGACGAGATCGGCAAGGTGTACGGCGTCACGCGTGAGCGGATCCGGCAGATCGAGTCCAAGACGATGTCGAAGCTGCGTCACCCGTCGCGCTCGCAGGTGCTGCGCGACTACCTCGACTGACGCCCGCACGTCGGCCTGACAAGCTTCTCCGGCGCCCGCTTCCCGTCCAGGGAGGCGGGCGCCGAGCTTTCTCCGCCGCAGATGCAACCTGGCGGGAGGACTTCGCGTCCTGTCTGCAGTGAGGGCCTCGCAGGGAGGTGCTCGACCAGCCTTCCAGGCGTTCATCCAGGAGTACCAGCCATGACCAGTGTCACCGGCACCAAGCGCGCGACCCTCGCGGCCGCAGGCCTCGCTCTCGCCGCCCTCGTCGGCACCGCCGCACCGGCGCTCGCCGCCACCAGCACGTTCCAGGACGCCAAGGGCGACGTGGCGCATGGAGTCGACGTCGAGTCGGTGAAGGTGGTGAACGAGAAGAACGTCCGCATCGCCGTCCAGCACGCCGACCTGGTGCGCACCTGGCGCAGCGGCGCCAGCATGACGGTCTACCTCGACACCGACCGGTCGCAGCCCGGCCCGGAGTTCGCGTTCCCGACGGTCCTGTACGCCGGCGGCGACTACGCGCTGATCAAGACCCGGGGCGACGGCTGGAGCTACGGCCGCCGCGCGGTGCCGTTGCAGTGCAGCTACGAGGTGAAGCTCGACTACGCCGAGAACGTCAGCCGCATCCGCATCTCCCGCGGCTGCCTCGACCACCCCGACGAGGTCCGGGTCGCGGTGAAGGCGGCCGGCACCAAGGCCGACGGCCGGATCGTCACCGACTGGCTCGGCGGCCGGCGGCACCTCACGAAGTGGGTGTCGAAGGGCTGACCCTTCGTCAGCCGGCGGCGACCAGCGCCACCGCGACGGCACAGAGCCCGAGGCCCACGCCTTGGGCTCTGTGCACGCGCTCGTGCAGGACCACCGCGGCCAGCAACACGGTCGTGGCCGGGTACAGGGAGGTGAGGACGCCGGAGATCGTCAGGTAGCCCAGCTGCGTGGAGGCGAGGAACGACCACGTCGCGAGCGCGCCCAGCGGCCCGGCGAGGACAGCCCACCGCACCGGTTTCCCGCGCGGCACCCAGGCGCTGCGGAGCGCGACGGCCAGCAGGACGACGGCCGGCACCGAGACGGCCTGGGAGAGCGTGAGCGGCCACAGTCCCGCTGAGTCGGGGATCTGCCCGAGGGCGGCGAACAGCACGCCGAACCCCAGCCCGGCGAGGAGCCCGTCGACCAGACCCTCCGCCAGACCGGCCCGCGACTCCGTCCGGTGCTCCTCCGGCACGGAGGCGACCAGCCAGATCCCGGGCAGCGCGGCGGTGATGCCGACCCACACGGGGAGCGCGAACCGCTCGCCCCCGACGAACCCGGCCAGCACCGGGACGATCGCGGCGCCGACGGCCGAGACCGGCGCGACCACGCCCATCCGGCCGGCCGCGAAGCCCCGGTAGAGGAAGCCGGTTCCGGCGCCGGTCGCCACGCCGGCCAAGGCGCCCCACGCGAAGTCCCGCCCAGCGGGATCTCCGGGGACGGCCAGCGCGACGAGGGCGGTGCAGGCGGTCGCGGAGGCGTTGGCGACGACCGCGACAGACCAGGCGGACACCCGGCGGGCGAGGATCCCGCCCACGAAGTCCGAGACCCCGTACGCCAGCGCCGACACCAGCGCCAGGAGGATCGCCATCAGGTGATCGTGGCGCCCACGAAGTACGTCGCCGCGGCGAGCGCCGCCGCGACCAGCTCGATCAGCACCGACAGGCCGGCGGCCTTGAGAGCGTGCTTCGTCGACGGCCACGCCTCGTCCCGGCCGACCCGCTGCAGCTCACCGAGGTAGACGCCGAGCACGAACCCGACGAACAGCCCCACCACCGGGATCACGAAGAACCCGACGAGCCCGACCAGTCCGCCGATCACGAGCGTCCGGTTCGGCACGCCGGCGGCCTTCAGGCTCCGCCCTGGTACGGCGTACTTGACGATCGCGCCGACCGCCAGCAGCACCGTCGCGACGGCGAACACCGTCCACGCGGTGTTCGACCCGTCCTGGACTGCCCAGACCAGCACCGCGACGAGGATCAGCAGGCTGCCCGGGAGCACCGGGACGACCACGCCGAGCACGCCGACGAGGACGGCCAGGCCGACGATCACCTCGGTCGCGTTCACGGGAGCAGCCTAGAGGCCACGGCAGAGCCGCTGGCAGCGGCCGGAGACGCGACGAGCCCCGGCCGTACGGCCGGGGCTCGTCGAAGCTCGGGAGATTGTCGAGAAGCGGGTCAGCGCTCGGTGTCGGCCGCGGTGGCCGGCGCGGTGGAGAGCTTCTCGGTCTCGTCGTGGACGTGGATGGCGATCTCGCGCAGCTTGTCGCCGTGCTCGCGCGCGTGGTGCGCGCAGAACAGGAGCTCGCCGCCTCCGGCGAGCTCGACGCGGAGGTAGGCCTGCGCGCCGCAACGGTCGCAGCGGTCGAGAGCCGAGAGCGGGGTGCTCGGGGCAACTGCAGTGGTCACTTGAGGCCTCTTTCCTTCCTGGTGTCCTGTGCAACGTAGCGGGTCCCGCCAAGGTTCCTGCGGTCCTCGTCACGTCTCACTGGGCACAACATCCAATCACGCCTGGTGCTTCCCACTGGTGGGTGGTATCTCTCCGTGAGACCGGGTGACCTCTCCCACATATGTTCGTGCGACCTGCTCCTCATCTGAGGACTTCGTGCGTGCTGCGCTGGGACGTTCCCAGCTTTCTCGGCCTGTCCGGATTTCGCTTCGACTCTGGTTCGGATCTGGTTCGAGTCTGGCTTGGTCCGGCACCTCTTCGTAGCCAATCCGCGCATCCTTGAAACTTCCGTGGCCGCATCGTGACACTCGCCGCACGTGTACGGCGGTAGGCGTGGCGCGACGGCCGTCCGGCGTGTCGCAGGTAGATTTGCGACGCAGTCCCGACTCGGGCCCTGACGGGGGCCCGCGCTGGCACGAAGGAGCCGAGTTGCCGCCCCGCACCGCCGGAGGATCCACGATCGACAACACGTACAACGCCCACCACCTCCTCGTCCTCGAGGGGCTGGAGGCCGTCCGCAAGCGGCCCGGCATGTACATCGGTTCGACCGACACCCGCGGCCTCATGCACTGCCTGTGGGAGATCATCGACAACGGCGTCGACGAGGCGCTCGCCGGCGCCGCGAGCCGCGTCGAGGTGACCCTTCACCCCGACGGCTCTGCCGAGGTCCACGACGACGGCCGCGGCATCCCGACCGACAAGGAGCCCAAGACCGGGCTCCCCGGCGTGGAGGTCGTCGCCACCAAGCTGCACGCAGGCGGCAAGTTCGGCGGCTCGTCGTACGTCGCCACCGGCGGTCTGCACGGCGTCGGCCTGTCCGTCGTCAACGCGCTGTCGGCGCGGATGGACATCGACGTCGAGCGCTCCCCGTCCGTCCAGGGCATGTCGTTCCAGCGGGGCAACCCCGGCGTGTTCGACGGCGACGGCCCGACCGCCGGCTTCACGCCGCAGTCCGGGCTGACCCGCAAGGGCCCGCGCGTCAAGAAGGGCGTGACCGGCACCCGCATCCGGTTCTGGCCGGACCGGCAGATCTTCACCAAGGACGCCCAGTTCGTCTACGACGAGCTGGTCACCCGGGCCCGGCAGACGTCGTTCATCGTGCCCGGCCTCGAGCTGGTGATCCGCGACCTGCGCGGCGACGAGCCGGTCGAGGAGAGCTTCAAGCACGACGGCGGAATCTCGGAGTTCTGCGACTTCCTCGCCTCCGACGAGCCCGTCACCGACGTCCTCCGGCTGCAAGGGGAGGAGCGCTTCACCGAGACGGTGCCGCTGCTGGACGACAAGGGCCACATGACCCCGCAGGACGTCGAGCGCGACCTGGTCGTCGACGTCGCGGTCCGCTGGGGGACCGGCTACGAGACCGAGCTCCGGTCCTTCGTCAACGTGATCGCCACGCCCAAGGGGGGCACGCACGTGGCCGGCTTCGAGGCCGCGCTCACCAAGACGTTCAACGACGCATTGCGCGCCACCAAGACGCTCAAGACCGCCGAGCAGGACGTCATCAAGGACGACGTGCTCGAAGGCCTGACCGCGGTCGTCACGGTCCGGCTGGCGGAGCCGCAGTTCGAGGGGCAGACCAAGGAGGTGCTCGGCACCCCGGCCGTGCGCGCCATCGTCCGCAAGGTCGTCGCGGCGGAGCTGAAGAAGTTCCTCACCTCCACCAAGCGCGCCGAGAAGGCCCAGGCCAAGCTAGTCCTCGAGAAGGTCGCGAACGCCTCGCGCACCCGCATCGCCGCGCGCACGCACCGGGAGACCCAGCGCCGCAAGAGCGCCCTCGAGTCCAGCGCACTGCCCTCCAAGCTGGCCGACTGCCGCTCCAACGACATGGACCGCAGCGAGCTGTTCATCGTCGAGGGCGACTCGGCGCTCGGCACCGCCAAGCTCGCCCGCAACTCGGAGTTCCAGGCGCTGCTGCCGATCCGGGGCAAGATCCTCAACGTCCAGAAGGCGTCGGTCGGCGACATGCTGAAGAACGCCGAGTGCGCCGCGATCATCCAGGTCGTCGGTGCCGGTTCCGGCCGCACGTTCGACATCGACGCGCGCCGCTACGGCCGGATCATCTTCATGGCCGACGCCGACTCCGACGGTGCGCACATCCGGTGCCTGCTCACCACGCTGTTCTTCAAGTACATGCCCGAGCTGATCAAGGAGGGCCGCGTCTTCACCGCGGTCCCGCCGCTGCACCGGATCGAGCTGGCCAACCCCAAGAAGGGGATGGACAAGTACCTCTACACCTACTCCGACCCCGACCTGCAGCGGAAGCTCGCCGAGCTGTCCAAGAAGGGCGTGCGCTGGAAGGAGCCGGTGCAGCGCTACAAGGGTCTCGGTGAGATGGACGCCGACCAGCTGGCCGAGACGACCATGGACCCGATGCACCGCACGCTGCGCCGCATCACCTTCGACGACGCGGAGAAGGCGGCCGACGTCTTCGAGCTGCTGATGGGCTCGGAAGTGGCGCCTCGCAAGGACTTCATCATCCAGGGTGCCTACGAGGTCGACGCCGACACCCTGGACGCCTGACGGCGTGAAACGCACGCGCTCGCGGCGTTGTCCTCGCTCGGCGTGGGCTTCGCCTGATCACGCCGTCGCTCGTCCGCCTTGCGATCACGCACGTTTGACGCCGTCACCGGGGTGACCGCCTGCGACAAAGGTCGGCCGAGAAGTGTTGCCGGGGATGTCGAGAACGCCACGGCGGCTCCGTCCCAGGGTCGGACGCGGCCACAATGGCCGTGCCGGACCGAGGAGGACACCATGGCGAAGTACCTGCTGCTCAAGCACTACCGGGGCGCGCCGGAGGCCGTGAACCACGTGCCGATGGACCAGTGGCAGCCCGACGAGGTGACCGCCCACATGCAGTACATGCGGGACTTCGCCGCGCGCCTCGAGAGCACCGGCGAGTTCGTCGACGCCCAGGCACTGGCTCCTGAGGGGGCGTGGGTCCGGTACGACGGGGAGGGCCGGCCGCCCGTCACCGACGGCCCGTTCGCGGAGACGAAGGACCTGATCGCGGGCTGGATGGCGATCGACGTCGACAGCTACGAGCGCGCGCTCGAGCTGGCGGCCGAGCTGTCCGCGGCCCCCGGCGCCGGCGGGAAGCCGATCCACGAGTGGCTCGAGGTGCGGCCGTTCTACGACGACGAGCCGAGCACCGTCACCGAGTGACCCGCCCGGTCACGTGAACGAGACGCTGCTGCGGGAGCTCGTGCCCGCGGTCATCGGGGTCCTCGTCCGCCGCGGAGCCGACTTCGCGGCGGCCGAGGACGCCGTCCAGGACGCACTGGTCGAGGCCGTCCGCACCTGGCGGGACGACCCGCCGCGCGATCCCAAGGGCTGGCTGGTCACCGTGGCCTGGCGCAAGTTCCTCGACGCCGCCCGGGCCGACACCTCGCGGCGGCGTCGCGAGGAGCACGTGGAGGCCGAGCCGGTGCCCGGGCCAGGTGCGGCCGCGGACGACACCCTCCAGCTGTACTTCCTGTGCGCGCACCCCTCGCTGACACCCGCCTCGGCGGTCGCCCTCACGCTGCGGGCGGTCGGCGGGCTGACAACGCGGCAGATCGCCGAGGCCTACCTGGTGCCCGAGGCGACCATGGCGCAGCGGATCAGCCGCGCCAAGCGCACCGTCTCCCACGTCCGGTTCGACCAGCCTGGTGACGTCGCCACGGTGCTGCGCGTGCTCTACCTGGTGTTCAACGAGGGCTACTCCGGCGACGTCGACCTGGCCGCGGAGGCGATCCGGCTCACTCGGCAGCTCGCGGCCCGGATCGACCACGAGGAGGTCGCCGGCCTCCTCGCGCTGATGCTGCTGCACCACGCCCGGCGGCCGGCCCGGACCGGCGCCGACGGCCGGCTCGTGCCGCTCGCCGAGCAGGACCGTGGCCTCTGGGACACCGCGCTGATCGCCGAGGGCGTCGAGATCCTCCAGGCTGCCCTGGCCCGAGACCGACTCGGCGAGTTCCAGGCCCAGGCGGCCGTCGCCGCGCTGCACGCCGACGCCCTGACGGTCGAGGAGACCGACTGGGTGCAGATCGTCGAGTGGTACGACGAACTGGTGCGCCTCACCGGCAGCCCGGTCGCCCGGCTGAACCGGGCGGTCGCGGTCGGCGAGGCCGACGGCGCGCGGGCGGGCCTGGCGGCGCTCGCCGAGCTCGACCCCGCGTTGCCGCGCTACGCCGCCGTCTCGGCGTACCTCCACGAGCGCGATGGCGACCCGGCCGCCGCGGCCCGGCTGTACGTCGAGGCCGCGCGCTCGGCGGCCAGCACGCAGGAGCGCGACCACCTCACCCGTCAGGCCGCCCGGCTCAACGCGCAGCTGCGCGGCTGAGTCAGCCGTCCCGGCGGAACACCGCGGTCCACAGCGGCCACGGCGTCTCCTCGGCGGAGTCCTGCCGGTCCAGCGACACCAGGCGTACGTCGTCGGCGGCGAGCGCACGCATCTCTGCCTCGTCGAGCAGCCACGGCGGCTCCTCGGTGTACGGCGTACCGTCCGGACGAATCCCTTGCACCACGAGCAACTCGCCGCCCGGCCGCAGCAGCGCCCGCAGCCCGGCACCGGCGCGGTCACGCACCGTCGGCGGCATCGCCTGCACTGTGAACACCTCGACCACGAGGTCGAACGCCCCGCGCAGGTCGTCCGGGAGGTCGAGCAGGTCCGCGACCCGGAAGTCCACCGGGCTGTCGGGGTAGCGCGCTGTCACCAGCTCGATCGCGGTGGGGGAGATGTCGAACGCGGTCGTGTCCCAGCCGTGCGCAGCGGTGGCCTGCGCGTCCGCGCCGAGACCGGCGCCGACGACGACGGCTCGCCTTCCCTCGCCTGGCTCGATGGCATCCAGGTGCCGGGCGACGGCCGGCATCGGGTCGGTGTGGTCCCACGGGGTGTCGACCTCGTCGCGTGCCGCCGCGGACCACAGCTCCTCGAACCACCGGGTCGGCTCGCCGTCGCGCACAGCCGCGGTCCCGAACCGGTCGGCGGCTCTCGCCCAGGAACGATCGTCAGTCACGGACGCGACGCTAGCCGGGCTGGCAGCATGGCGCCATGGCCGATCGCGATGCCGTCCGTCGTTGGGTCCGGCGCTACGAGGAGGTCTGGCGCACGCCGGGCACCGACGCGGTGCGCGAGCTGTTCACCGAGGACGCGGAGTACCTCACCGGCCCCTGGGCCGACCCGATCCGCGGCATCGACGACATCGCGACGTTCTGGGACGCCGAGCGGGACGGTCCCGACGAGCCGTTCACGATGACCAGAGAGGTCGTCGCGGTCGACGGGGACACCGCCGTCGTCCAGCTCGAGGTGGAGTACGGCGGTGCGAAGTGGGAGCAGCGGTGGCGCGACCTGTGGGTGGTCCGCTTCGCCGACGACGGGCGCTGCACCCACTTCGAGGAGTGGCCGATCGCCCCGCCTGCCGGCTAGACCTTGCGGTCGAGCAAGCCGGTGTCGACGTCGTACAGGAAGCCACCGACCTCGACCGTGTCCGGGATCAGCGGGTGGCTGCGCACCTTGCGCACGTCGTCCTCGAGCGCGGCGACCTGGTCGGCCACGACACCGAACGTCTGCCACGACGCGTCCTGGCCGGCCGAGGCGGCGACGCGGTCGCGCAGCTCCTGGAGTGTCGCGCTCGCCATCGCGCAACGGGTGTGCGGCACGACGAGCACGCGGCGCACGTTGAGCAGGTGCACGCCCAGCACCAGCGCCTCCAGCGCCTGGTCGGTGACGCGGCCGCCGGGGTTGCGGAAGATCTTGGCGTCGCCGGGGGACAGGCCGACCATGCCCAGCGGGTCGATGCGCGAGTCCATGCAGGTGACGATCGCTATGCCCGCGTGGGCCACGCCGTCGAAGCCGCTGAGCTCGAACGTCTCGGCGTAGGTGCGGTTGGCGGCGAGTAGGTCGTCGAAGCCGTCGGTCACGTTCCGGAACCTACCGGAGCGCGGGCGAGGGCACGTCGGCCGTCCACCGTCGCAGGGGTACGGCGTCCTTGCGGCAGGACTCGCGCCGGACGACATCCGTCGCCTCCGACACGACCCGCACGTCCCATCGGCGACCGTCGGCGTGCGTGACGGTGACGGTCCATGCGTGCTCGCCGGCGGCCTCGCACGTGGGTACGTCCAGGGCGTCGAGCGAGTCCTCGCCGGTGGCGTCACGCACCGCGAGCTCCGCGACCTGCGCGGGAGCAGGCCACGTGGACCGGCCGCGGCCGCCGGCCACCACCGTGGCGCCGCGGTCGGCCGCGTCGAGCAGCGCAGCCGCCCCGGCGACGTCGAGCCGTCCGTGCAGGGTGCCCGCCGGGAGCAGCACCGCGGTCGGCGCCAGCCGGTGGCCGGAGGTGTGCGTGACCTCCCAGACCCGACTGGGGTGGAGCGCTGCCGCGCCGAGCGCGACCGGCCGGCCGACGACGGCGCAGCAGACGTCGCGGGTGCCGTTGGTGCACACGAGCAGCTCCGCACGGTCCGCCAGCGCGAGCGCAGGGAGCGACCGACGTACGGCCTCCGCGTCGCCGTCGCGCACGGCCGCCCAGTCGAGCGTGAGCACGTCGGAGGGGGTGGGGATCACGCCGGACAGCAGCCAGGACGCGCCGGGACGGGTGTGCGCGACGAGCAGGCGGCGGGCGTCGTGACCCGCGGCGTGCTCGTCCGCGTGCGGCCCGGGACGCCGGATCAGCACCGGCCGCACGTCGTGCTCGGCGGCGACCGCCTCGATCGTGCGGCCCAGCTCGGGGTCGAGGTGGCTGGCGGTGAACGCCTTGGCGCCCCAGGGGCCGCGCTGCTCCAGCGCGACCCAGCCGACCGCCTGGGGTGACGAGCCGGCCAGCTGCTCCCCGACCAGTGCGGACGCGGCCGAGCAGGACGGCTCGGTCACGCCACACCCCGCACGGCCTCGCCCGGGGTCAGCGCCCGGGTGGCGGCGCCGCGGAACGCGAGCAGGGCGACGACGCCGGCGATCACCGCACAGACGGCCGCGCCCCAGAACACCGTCTGCAGCTGGGCGAGGCCGGCCTCCTTGAGCAGCCGGGTGTACTCCGCGCACTGGGTGCCGGACGCGCACACCTCGGCGGGCGTCGGCAGGTCGACCTGGACGGCGTAGTAGCGGCGCAGCCCGATGGTGGTGAGCGCGCTGATCCCGACGAGCATGCCCACCATCCTGGCGACCACGAGCAAGGCGCTCGCGACGCCGTGCACCGCGTCCTCCGTCGCGGCGAGCAGCGCGGCGTTCACCGGCGCCAGCGCGAGGCCGAAGCCGAGACCGGCGGCGACCAGCGGCACCGTCGCCACCCAGTGCGCCAGGCTGGTCAGACCCCACTGCGCCATCCACACGAAGCCGACGGCCGCCATCGCCATGCCGACCGCGGTGACGAAGCCGGCCGGGATGCGCCGGAGGAGGAAGCCGCCGAGCAGTGCGCCGACCGGCAGCGCGACCAGCAGCCGTACCAGCACGAGCGCGGCCATCAGCTGCGAGTCTTGGTGGACGGTGATCCTGGCGAAGATCGGAATGTCGACGAGCGCGGCGATGAGCGCCGCCCCGATGAACAGGCTCACCACGAGCGCGCCCCAGGCCGGCCGTTCGGCGAGCGCGCCGTGCGGCACGAGCGGGTGACGGCTGGTCCGGTTGCGCCGGACGAACCCGGCGGCCGCGACGGCCGAGCCGAGCAGCAGCCACGGCCCGGCGGGGGAGAACACCGAAACCTCGGGGTCGGCGGTGGCGAAGGCAAGGATCACGCCCGACAGCGCCAACGCCAGCAGGGTGGCGCCGGGGACGTCGATCTCGGCGGCGGTACGGCGCCAGCCCCGGAGGTCGACGAGCGGTGAGGCGGCCATGACGCATCGGGCGACGAGTAGCGCGAAGACCACCAGCAGCACGATTCCGGCCGGCGCGAGCAGCCGGCTGTCGCCCGCCAGCGGCACGAACACCAGACCCCACGTGACGTCGCGCGCGATCGCGGGTGGCTGCAGCATCACCAGCGCCAGCGCCGCCGCCGCCAGGAGCGCCAGCACGAGCCCGAGCCGGTCGAGCGGGCGGTGTGGGCCGAGCCGGCGGATCGCCACCGCCAGCACAGCGCCGACAACAAGATTGAGCGCGAAGATCGCGTGCCAGGTGCCGACCGCGAGCACGAGCGCGCCGTAGAGCGGGCCGACCACGCTGCCGAGCTCCTGCACCGCGCCGACGACGCCGAGCGGCACGCCGCGGCGCTGCGGCGGGTAGAGGTCGGCGACCAGGGCGAGCGTGGCCGGGACGAGCCCGCCGCCGCCGACGCCCTGCAAGAAGCGTCCCGCGACCATCGTCTCGAGGTCGAAGGCGGCGGCGGTGACGAGCGAGCCGAGAGCGAACACGACCAGCGACCCGACCAGCACCGGCAGCCGCCCGCGCAGGTCCGCGATCCGCCCGATCAGCGGCAGGATGGCGACGTACCCGAGCAGGAAGCCGGACACGATCGGGGCGGCCCGCTGGAGCTCGTCGATCGCCAGCCCGACCCCGGTCATCATGTCGGGCAGCGCGAGCACGACGACGTAGGTGTCCGCGGCCGCGAAGCCGACCGCCGCTGCGGCGAGGACGAGCAGGGTCCGCCCGGCCCGGCCGGTCCCGGTCACGGCGCCTGAATGTCCTTCGCCACCCCGTACTGGGAGAACGTCACCGTGTAGGTCACGTCGTCGGCCTTCGGGTAGAACGGCCCGGTCATCGTGACCTCGGACAGCCGGTTGTCGTCGTCGAGGGTGAACGCCGCGTCGAAGCCGGCGCTCTCCTCAGCGCTCGGGATCACCGCGGAGACCGCCTCGCCGGGCAGCGTCGCCGTGATCTCGGTGAGCACGTTCTCACCCTCACGGACCTGCTCGCCCTCCTCGACGCCCTCGGCGGCAGTGAGCAGCGAGGACAGCCCGCCCTCGGTCTCCATCAGCGCCGCCGGGTCGGGCGCGCTGTAGTCGGCCGGGTCGATCTCGGCGTAGTCGGTGGTGAACGGCAGCACCGCCCACACCTTGCCGTCCACCGCGATGACCGCCGCCTTGGCGGTCAGGCCGCTGGTCGACACCTGGATGTCGCCCTCGAACGCCGGCGCGTGCGTGCCGACGCCGTCGGCGGTGAGCAGACCGTTGACCGAGGGCGGCAGTTCGTCGGTCTTCAGCGCGATGCGCACACCCTCGGTCTCGTCGAGCGCGGTCTTGGCCTCCGCCAACCGCTCCTCCGGGGTCAGCTCGTCCGTCGCGTCGTCGCCGCTGCAGCCGGCGAGCAGCACAGGGCCGACCAGCAGGGCGGTCGTGGCGAGGATCCTGCGCGCGCGGCTCACGGGAGCAGCTCGCCGACGGGACCGGCCACGGCCAGGATCGGCTGCGACGCGGGCGTGCCCGACCCGTCGCGCCGGCCGGTGGCGGGCGGCAGGTCGACGGGCGCACCGCTCGCGGCCGCCGCCCGGGCCGGCCCGTTGCCGGCCCACGCCAGGACGAGGGTGTCCTCCCCCTTGAGGAACCGGTGGCAGCGGACACCGCCTGTGCCGCGCCCCTTGCCGGGGTACTCCGACCAGGGCGTCACCTTCACCGCACCGGCCTCGGTGCCGGGCAGGGCCGACGACGACCCGGACGCGGTGACGACCACCGCGTCGTCGCTCGGCGTGAACGCGCCGAAGAACACCACCTGCTGCTTGGCCGTGAGCCGGACGCCCGCGATGCCGCCCCCGGAGCGACCCTGCGGGCGCACTCCGGGCGCGGGGAAGTGCAGCAGCTGCGCGTCACTGGTGATGAAGACCAGCTCCTCGTCGCCGGTGGACAGCGGCACCGCGCCGACGACCTCGTCGCCGTCGTTGAGCCGGATGACCTCCCAGGCTTCCTTGTTGGACAAGACCTCGGGATTGACCCGCTTGACGACACCGAGCTTGGTGCCGAGGGCGATCCCCGGCCCCTCCTCGGTCAGCGGCGCCAGCGCGAGCACCTTCTCGCCGGCGTCGAGCGACAGGAACTCGCTCAGGGGTGCGCCGCCCTGCAGATGCGGGGCGTTGGCGGTCGCCGGCAGGCTCGGCAGGTCGAGCACGTCGAGCCTCACCAGCCGGCCGAGGTTGGTCAGCGCGCCGACCTGGCCGCGAGCGGTGGTGCGTACGGCGGAGACCACGACGTCGTGCTTGGCCCGGCCGCCGCCCTCGCCCGGCGTCTCCACGTCGGTGGTGCGGGCCAGCAGCCCGCTCGACGACAGGTAGACGAAGCACGGGTCGTCGGCCACCTCGAGCGGCACCGCGGCCGACACCGACTGGCCGGCGGACTCCAGCAGCACGGTGCGCCGCGGCGTGCCGTAGGTCTTGGCGACCTCGGCGAGCTCGTCGGAGACGACCTTCCGGAGCTTGGCGTCGTCGGCGAGGATCTCGTCGAGCTCGGCGATCGTGCGCTCCAGCTCGGACTGCTCCTTCTCCAGCTCGATCTTGGAGAACTTCGTCAGCCGGCGCAGCGGCATGTCGAGGATGTAGTTGGCCTGGATCTCGGTCAGGTCGAACACGCTCATCAGCCGCTCGCGCGCCTGGTCGGCGTTGTCGCTGGAGCGGATCAGCTGGATGACCTCGTCGATGTCGAGGATCGCCAGCAACAGGCCCTCGACGAGGTGCAGCCGGTCGGCCGCCTTGCCGCGACGGAAGCGCGAGCGACGACGTACGACGTCGAAGCGGTGCTCGAGGTAGACCTCCAGCATCTCCTTGAGACCGAGCGTGCGCGGCTGCCCGTCCACGAGCGCGACCGCGTTGATCCCGAAGGAGTCCTCCATCGGGGTGTGCTTGTAGAGCTGCTCAAGCAGCGCCTCGGGGTGGAAGCCGTTCTTGACCTCGATGACCAGCCGCAGGCCCTTCTCGCGGTCGGTGAGGTCCTTGACGTCGGAGATGCCCTGCAGCTTCTTGGTCTGCACGAGCGTCTTGATCCGCTCGATGACCTTCTCGGTGCCCACGCCGTACGGCAGCTCGGTGACGACGATGCCCTTGCGCCGAGGGGTGACGTTCTCGACGCGGGCGGTGGCGCGCATGCGGAACGAGCCCTTGCCGGTCTCGTAGGCGTCGCGGATCCCGTCGAGCCCGACGATCTTGCCGCCGGTGGGCAGGTCGGGGCCGGGGATGAACCGCATCAGTGCGTCGAGATCGGCCTTGGGGTGGGTGATCAGGTGGCGTAGCGCCTGCACGACCTCGACGAGGTTGTGCGGGGCGATGTTGGTGGCCATGCCGACGGCGATGCCGGAGGCGCCGTTGACGACCAGGTTCGGGATCGCCGACGGCAGCACCGACGGCTCGAGCTCGCGGCTGTCGTAGTTGGGCTTGAAGTCGACGGTGTCCTCGTCGATCGACCCGGTCATGGCCAGCGCGGGGGACGCCATCCGGCACTCGGTGTATCGCATCGCGGCCGGCGGGTCGTCGGGCGAGCCGAAGTTGCCGTGACCGTCGACCAGCGGGACGCGCAGCGACCAGGGCTGGACCATGCGGACCAGCGCGTCGTAGATGGCGCCGTCGCCGTGCGGGTGCAGCCGGCCCATGACCTCGCCGACGACGCGGGCGCTCTTGACGTGGCCGCGGTCGGGACGGAGGTTCATGTCCGCCATCGTGTAGAGGATGCGGCGCTGCACCGGCTTGAGGCCGTCGCGCGCGTCGGGCAGGGCACGGCTGTAGATGACCGAGTAGGCGTACTCCAGGAAGCTGGTGCGCATCTCGTCGCCGACGTCGATGTCGAGGATGTGCTCCTCGAAGTCGTCGGGCGGGAGAGCCGTCTTCTTCGAACCACGTGCCATGGCGCCATTCTCACCCGTGCCACCGACCGGTCCCGAGGGGGCACGCGGAGGGCAACCGATAGATTCCTCACGTGAGCGAGTCCACCGGGTACCCGCGGCACTGGGAGGCCGACGTCCTGCTGCGGGACGGGCAGGCCGCACACCTGCGGCCGATCCACCCGGAGGACCGGGATCTCCTGGTGGAGTTCTACGAGCAGGTCTCGGCGGAGTCGAAGTACCTCCGCTTCTTCGCGCCGATGCCGCACCTCTCCGAGCGGGACATCAAGCGGTTCACCGAGGTCGACCACCACGAGCGGGTGGCGTTCGTGCTCACGGTGGCGCAGAAGATCATCGCGGTCGGCCGGTTCGACACCATCCCGCACAAGGCGGGTGAGCCGAAGGTCGCCGAGGTCGCGTTCCTCGTGCAGGACGCCCATCAGGGCCGCGGCATCGCCCAGCTGCTCCTCGAGCACCTCGCGCAGGCCGGACGCGAGCGCGGCGTCGACATGTTCGAGGCAGAGGTGCTGCCCGAGAACCAGCGGATGATCCAGATCTTCCGCGAGGCCGGCTACCACGTCGCCGGTGGCTACGAGGACGGCGTGATGCGGCTGGTGTTCCCGATCGACGCCACCGACACCTCCGTCAGCGTGATGCAGGCCCGCGAGCACCGCGCCGAAGCCAGGTCGATCCAGAACTTCTTCAACGCCCGCAGCGTCGCCGTCATCGGCGCGTCCCGGCGGCAGGACACGATCGGCCAGACCCTCGTGCGCAACCTGGTCCTCGGCGACTACCAGGGCCGCGTGTACGTCGTGAACCCGGCCGCCAAGTCGGTCGCCGGCCTCCCGGCGTACCCCTCGGTCAGCGACATCCCCGACGAGGTCGACATCGCCATCGTCGCCGTACCGTCCGAGGCCGTGCCCGACGTCGTGCTCGACTGTGCCAACAAGGGCGTGCACGGGCTGGTGGTCGTGTCGTCCGGCTTCGCCGAGACCGGCGACGAGGGTCGCCAGCGGCAGCGCCGGCTGGTCGGACTCGCCCGCAGCTACGGCCTGCGGCTGATCGGGCCGAACTGCCTCGGCATCATCAACACCGCCGCGGAGTACTCCCTCAACGCCTCGCTCGCGCCCACCATGCCGCCGCGCGGCCGGGCCGGCTTCTTCTGCCAGTCCGGCGCGCTCGGTGTGGCGATCCTCGAGAAGGTCGGTCGCCGCGGGCTCGGCCTGTCGACGTTCGTCAGTGCCGGTAACCGCGCCGACGTGTCCGGCAACGACCTGCTCCAGTACTGGGAGGAGGACGACGCGACCGAGGTCGTGCTGCTGTACCTGGAGTCGATCGGCAACCCGCGCAAGTTCTCCCGCATCGCGCGCCGCGTCTCGCGCCGCAAGCCGGTGATCGCGGTGAAGTCCGGGCGCAGCACGCAGGGCGTGCCGATGGGCCACGCGGTCCGGTCGATGCAGGCGCCGCAGGCCGCGGTCGACGCGATGTTCCGGCAGGCCGGCGTGATCCAGGTCGACACCCTCGACGAGATGTTCGACGTCGCGCAGCTCGTCGCGCACCAGCCGCTGCCGCGTGGGCGCCGGGTCGCGGTCGTCGGCAACTCCGACGCGCTCGGGCTGCTCGCCGCCGACGCCGCGGCGTCCGTCGGGCTCGTCGCCCGCGAGCCCGTGGCCCTGGGCTCGGAAGCGACCGCGGAGGACTTCGAGGAGGCGCTCGACGCCGCCATCGACGACCCCGAGGTCGACTCGGTCGTTGCTGTGTTCATCCCGCCGCTGAACACCTCGGGCGCCGAGGTCGCGCACGTGCTGGCCGCCGTGGGGGAGCAGTCCGACAAGCCGCTGGTCTCGACCTTCCTCGGCGTCGAGGGCATCCCCGAGCTGCTGCGGGTGCCGGACGTCGCCGGCTCCACGGCCGGGCGCGGCTCGGTCCCGTCGTACCCCGCGGTGGAGGCGGCGGTCCGCGCGCTCGCCCGGGTGGTCGACTACGCCGAGTGGCGACGCAAGCCGGAGGGCGACCTGGTGACCCCTGACGAGGTCGACCTGCCGCGTGCCCGCAGCATCGTCAACCGCGCGCTGGCCGAGTCGCCGGAGGGCCGCGAGCTCACGTTCGCCGAGCTGCGCGAGCTGCTCGACGCCTACGGCATCGAGCTGTGGGACCGCCGCGAGGTGAAGACCGAGGACGAGGCGGTCGAGGCGGCGGAGGCGTTCGGGTACGACGTCGTCCTGAAGGCGACCGCCGAGCACCTGCGGCAGCGCCCCGACCTGGCCCACGTGTGGCGCAACATCGACACCGAGGCCGAGATGCGCGATGCGTGGCAGACCATGCACGAGCTGATCGACCATCCCGAGGCGGCCGGCTTCGTGGTGCAGAAGAACGCTGAGCCCGGCGTACCGGTGGCGATCGCCGGCATGGAGGACCCGCTGTTCGGCCCGGTCGTGTCGTTCGGCGTCTCCGGGCCCGCCACCGAGCTGCTCGGCGACCGGTCCTACCGGATCCCGCCGATGCACAGTGGCGAGGCGGCCGAGATGGTGCGCGAGATCAAGGCCGCGCCGCTGCTGTTCGGCTACCGCGGCAGCGAGAAGGTCGACGTGGTCAGTATCGAGCGCCTGCTGCTGCGCATCGCCCAGCTGAAGAACGACCTCCCGCAGGTGCGTGCCCTCGACCTCAACCTGATCCTCGCCGGCGCCGATGGCGCGACGGTGCTGAACGCGGTCGGCCGGGTCGAGCCGGTCTCCGACGCGCGGTCGGACTGGTTCGTGCGCAGGATGAGCGTGCCGGCGGGGGACACCCTGCACGGCTGATCGGCGAGGAGGCGGTGTGCGCAGGAGTGATCCCTGGGTGGACCGCGCCGCGACCCTCGCACGGAGGACGAAGCTGCTCCCGGCCGGCGTCGCGTTCGGGCTCGGGCTCTTCTGTCTCTCGCTGACGCCGTCGCTGCTCCCTCGACCGCCGGCGTCGCAGGGGATCCTCGGTGGCGTCGCCGCCGCGCTCGGCTACGGGATCGGTGTCTTCCTCGCCTGGTGCTGGCGAGGGCTGCGCGACCGTCCGCGCAGACCGTGGCCATCCTGGGCACGCTGGACGTTGCTGGTCGGCGGTGTGGTGGCGTGCCTTCTCGCCCTGGTCCTCGGGGTGCGGTGGCAGGACGAGGCACACCGCCTCGCCATGTCGGAGCCGACGCCGGTGGCGTATGTCCTGCTGGTGCCGGTCGTGGCGCTGGTGGTCGCGGCAGGGCTACTGGCGGTTGCGCGTGGGGTCCGTGCGCTGACCCGGTTGGTGGCACGGTTCCTGGAGCGTCGGCTCAGGCCGTCGGTGGCCAGGGTTGTCGGCGTCCTGCTGGTGGGCTTCGTCGCGTGGAGCCTGCTCAGCGGCGTCGCTGCGGACGCGGGGCTGCGCTCGCTCGACGCCGGCTTCGCCGTACGGGATCTGCAGACCCCTGCGGGTGCGGAGCAGCCGGTGACTCCACTCCGTTCCGGCAGCGAGAAGTCCCTGGTGGAGTGGGACTCCCTCGGCCGCGAGGGTCGCGTGTTCGTCGGCCTCGGTCCCAGCGCGGCGGACATCGAGGAGCTCACGGGGCGACCGGCGACCGAGCCGATCCGCGTGTACGCCGGCATGGGCAACGCCGAGGAAGTCGAGGCCCGGGCGACGCTCGCCGTCGACGATCTCCAGCGCGCCGGCGGGTTCGATCGGGAGAACCTGCTCGTGGTCACCACGACCGGCACGGGGTGGGTCGAGCCGAGCGCTGCGAGCGGGTTCGAGTACGTGACGGGCGGGGACTCGGCGATCGTCTCGATGCAGTACTCCCACCTGCCCTCCGTGCTCTCGTTCCTGGTCGACGCCGCGCGGGCGCGCGAGGCCGGCCGCACGCTCTTCGACGTCGTCTACTCGCGCTGGTCGCGAATGCCGCTCGACGAGCGGCCGAACCTCTACGTCTTCGGGGAGAGCCTCGGCTCCTTCGGGGCGGAGGCGGCGTTCAGCGGTGAGTACGACCTCAACAACAGGACGTCGGGTGCGCTCTTCGTCGGGCCGCCGAACTTCAACCCGATGTACCGCGGCTTCATCGACGACCGCGACTCCGGGTCGCGCGAGATCGAGCCGGTCTACCGCGACGGCCGGATCATCCGGTTCACCACGCGTGCCGAGCGACCGCCGCCGCAGGACCGGCCCTGGCCGGACAGCCGCGTGCTCTACCTCCAGCACGCTTCGGACCCCGTGACCTGGTGGAGCACGGACCTCCTGCTGTCGCGGCCGGACTGGCTCGAGGAGCCACGCGGTGACGACGTACCGGACGGCATGCGCTGGATGCCGCTGGTCACCTTCCTGCAGGTGAGCGGGGATCTCGCGGCCGCCTTCTCGACGCAGCCCGCGCACGGTCACAACTTCTCGGGCGAGCACGCCGCGGCGTGGGTGAACATCGTGCAGCCTGACGACTGGTCGCCCGAGATCACCGCGCGCCTGCGTCGCGCGCTGGCGCGCTACCCCTGAGTCGACCAGGGGTGCCGGGAATATCCGGCTGCGAGCGGATGCCCGACCTGTGACACTGCCCGCATGTCGGACCTGTCGCCCCAGGAACACGTCGACGCCCGCGTGCGCACGTACTACGGGTCCGAGTTCGACGAGGCGGACCGTCTGGTCGGCCGGTCGGGACAGGGGTTGCTGGAGTTCGAGCGCACGCAGGAGTACGTGACCCAGCGCGTACCGGCGGGCTCGCGCATCATCGACATCGGCGGTGCGGCCGGCCGGCATTCGGCGGCTCTGGCCGAACGAGGCGACACCGTCCTACTGATCGATCCCGTGCCGCGACACGTCCAGGCGGCGCTTGGTCACGGCACGTTCGCGGCCACGCTGGGCGACGCGCGGGCGATCCCGGCGGACGCCGACAGCTTCGACGCGGCGCTGATGCTCGGGCCGCTGTACCACCTGGTCGATCGCCGGGCCCGGCTCCGTGCGTGGGCGGAGGCGATCCGCGTCGTACGGCCCGGTGGTTGGGTGTTCGCCGCCGGCATCTCGCGGCTGTCCGCGCTGGCCTGGGTCACCGTGATCGGTCCGTCGATCCAACGCGCCGACGGCGTCGCAGCTCCCGATCCGGGTTATGCCAAGAGGTGGCGGCTCCTCATCGAAGAAGGCGCCGGCGCGCTCAGCCCCAACGGCTTCCCCGGCGGCCACTTCCACCTCGCCGACGACCTCGAGCAGGAGGCGTCGGACGCCGGGCTGCTCGACGTCACGGTCGTCGGCATCGAAGGACCGGGCGCCCAGGCGATCGAGGTCAGCAGGTCTCATGATCCGTCACTCGTCGCGGCGGCGCGCACCCTGGCCGAGGCGTTCGAGTCACAGCCAGGGCTGCGGGACCTCAGCCCCCACCTGCTCGCTATGGGCCGGACACCGAGGCGCTGATGACCGTGGAGCTTCGAGCCTTGACCCTCGATGACGAGTCCGCACTGAGGGAAGCGTACGTAGTCGGTGCGAGGCCACTGCCCAGGTCCGTGCCGGCTGGGTACCGCTTGGTGACGAGGCTCGGCTCGCGGCTTGGCGCGCCCAGAACGGCTGGACGCATCGGCTCGTCGGTCGGCGGCGCAGCCGGAGACTCTTCGCAGCCAGGTCGGGGTGCTCAAGGCACTGGTCGACGCGGAGGCACCCAACGGAGACCTCGGTTGGAGCCCCGCGCCTGTCACGGCCGGGGAGTACCAGGACGACTCCTCGCTCTGGCGTGCCCAGGGGCGCACGCTCGCGAGTCGATCGCGCTCGACCAGCGAGGTGACATCGTCGCCTGGACGTGCCTGGTCGTCGAGGCGGACTCCACTCGGCCGGCCCAGGTGCAGGGCACCCTGGCGCGGGTCGAGCACCGTGGGCGGGGGCTCGACCGCGCGGTCGAGGTCGCGTCGCTCGAGACCGCGCGCAACCGGACGAGTTCCTTGCGCGGAGTACCAGTAGCGAGGACCGCAACGTCTGGATGCGCGCCATCAACGACGAGATCGGCTTCGTCCCGGTCGAGTCCGAGATCCTGTTCCAGAAGCCTCGAACGGAAGGCTGACGCCGCCGCTTCGCCGGATGAGCTACTCGGCGTGCTGGGTGACGTTGATGATCGCGCCGTTCGGGTCGCGGACGAAGAAGCGTCGGAGCCCCCAGTCCTCGTCGGTGAGGGGGTAGACGATCTCCGCGCCGGCCGCGACAGCGCGGGCGTGCACCTCGTCCACGTCGTCGACCTCGATGGAGACTTCGGGATGGTGGTGAGCCCTGATGTCCAGCTTCATGACGCTGAGCTGGACCTCACGCTTGTCGGTCCCGAAGAACAGGATCCAGTCCAGTCCTTCTCCGCCGTCGAGACCGATGACGTCGTTGTAGAAAGCGCGGCTCGACTGGAAGTCACTGGAGAGGATGTTCGGCTTGATGCGCTGCACTGCCATCCGTCCACGCTAAGTGCCCGCGTCGCCATCTCCCGGTGCCGGCCCTTGCTGCGTGCGGCGCCTGACTCTCACGGCTCGGTAGTCGAAACCGTCCTGACCGGGAGACTCCCACTCCAGGTCGACGACCTCACCCGCTGTGAGTCCCTTGTACTCGTAGGCCTCTCCGCCATCGACGAAGCCGAGCCAGCAGGTCTCGATGTCGGAGAAGTGCGTCCAGCACCCACCCGGCGTCTCCGGGCTGTCGAGCACGCCCCACCCGAGTTGGTCGTGCCACTCGCGCACCGTGGCGGTCGTCATCGGGCCAGCGTAGAAGCCCGGGCTGGCGTGATGCGGCCACTTCCCAAGCGGTATGGACGCTGTGCGCGCGGAACTTCCTCTGTTGAGCGTCTACAACCCCGCGTTACAGCGGGTGAACAGCGGCTAGGTTGAGCCGACATGCCACTGCCCACCCCGACACTGCACACGGACCGGCTGCGCCTACGCCCGTTTGCCGATACCGACGCCGATGCGCTGTACGCGATGCACAGCAACATCCGCGTCCTGCGCTACTGGGACTCACCGCCGTGGACCGAGCCCTCCCGCGCGGAGCAGTTCCTGGCCGGGTGCCGGCAGATGGCCCAGGAGGGGAGTGGCGCGCGTACGGCGGTCGACCGCCGGTCCGACGACGTCTTCCTCGGCTGGTGCGGCGTGAGCCGCTGGAACCCGGA
>DASURB010000045.1:0-2480 GCA_036280235.1 Nocardioides sp. | reverse complement strand
GACCAGCCAGCCGGCCCGCTCGGTGGCGACATAGAGCATGACCAGGAAGAGGCCGAAGAACAGCAGCGACGAACCGAGGTCGCGCTGGAAGACCAGGATGCCGAGGCTGATCAGCCACATGACGAGGATCGGGCCGAGGTCGCGGCCGCGGGGCAGGTCGACGCCGAGCACGCGGCGGCCGGCCAGGGCCAACGCGTCGCGGTGCAGCACGAGGTAGCCGGCGAAGAACACGACCAGCAGGACCTTGGCGACCTCACCGGGCTGGAAGCTCATCGGGCCGATGTTGATCCAGATCCGGGCGCCGTTGATCTCCTGGCCGATCACCGGGAGCAGCGGCATCACGAGCAGCACGATCGCGGCCAGGCCGGAGGTGTAGGTGAACGCCTGCAGCCGCCTGTGGTCCTTGAGCAGCACGAGGACCAGGACGAACAGCAGGACGCCGATCGTCATCCAGATCAGCTGGTCGCCGGCGAAGGTGTTGGCGTCCTCGTTCTGCCCGAGCTCGGCGAGGTCGATCCGGTGGATCATCGCCAGGCCGAGGCCGTTCAGCGCGGCCACCACCGGGAGGAGGACCGGGTCGGCGTACGGCGCGGTCATGCGTACGACGACGTGCGCGGCGATCGTCAGCACGGCGAGCCATCCGCCGTACCCGATGATGTTGGCCGGCACCGTCCCCTCCACGCCGAGGCCGACCGCGGCGTAGCCGCCGATGCCGACCGCGAGCGCGAGGACGATCAGGAACAGCTCGGCGCCGCGACGGCGCCGGTGGGTGAAGCCCGTCAGCGGGTTGGCCGGCATCAGGGGCTCACCTCGACGCAGTCGGGGGGCGCGAGCGTGGGCGAGGGGCTCTCGGTCGGCTCCGGAGTCGGCGACGGCGAGGCGGACGCGCGCGGACGGCCGGTGGCGTCACCGCTCCGGGGACTCTGGGTCGGCGACGGCGAGGCGCTCGGGGTCGGCTCCGGGGTCGGGCACGGACGGGCCAGCTCGGCGGTGCGCTCGACGATCTTGCGCGCGTCGGCCAGGCTCTCGGCGCTGATGCCGTCGCGCACCTGCGCCGCGTGGTACTCCGGCAGCGAGGCGAGAGTGATCTCGGAGGTCTCGTGCAGCGCGGAGAGCTTCATCCCCGGCAGGTCGGCGTCGATGCCGCGGAAGATCGCGACGTGCTGGCCGTCCGTGGCGACGTAGTACTGCTTCTGGGTCCAGGAGTACGCCGCCGCGCCGGCGAGCGCCAGCAGGGCGACGACCACGAGCAGGGCCGCGATCCGGCGCAGCCACGCGAAGCGGCGGGGCGGACGTGGTGCGTAGCGCAGCTCCTCGGGGTCGAGCGACCGCGCCTCACCCGGCACCGGCTCCAGCTCGCCGGTGTCTCCGCTGCGGTGCCCTCGGAAGAAGCTCTTCGCGCCGCCGCCCGCCTTGCGGGGCTGCTCCGCGGCGGCGCCGACCAGCATCGGCCCGGTGGCGGTCGAGGCCATCGTGGCCGCGTCCACGGGCGTGTCGACGTCGACCACGTCGGCGACGACGCAGGTGACGTTGTCGCTGCTGCCGGCGTCCAGGGAGGCGCGGACCAGCTCGACGACGGCGTAGTCGACGGTGCCGGTGCCGAGGATGTCGGCGAGCCGGTCGTTGTCGAGGACACCGGAGGCGCCGTCGCTGCACAGGAGGAGACGGTCGCCGGGGACCAGCTCGATCGTGAACAGGTCGGGGTCGGTCTCGTGCACGCCGTCGACGGCGCGGAGGATCAGGTTGCGGTGCGGGTGGGTCCGGGCCTCGTCCTCGGTGATCCGGCCCTCGTCGATGAGGCTCTGGACGAACGTGTGGTCCTTGGTCAGCTGCGACAGCTCGCCGTCGCGCAGGAGGTACCCGCGGCTGTCGCCGATGTGGCCGATGGCGACCCGGTGACCGTCGAACAGCGCCGCGGTGACCGTCGTACTCGTGCCCTCGAGCTCCGGGTCCTCGTCGACGAGCTCGGCGATGCGGTCGTGCGCGCGGTGGATGGCGCCGGCGAGCGCCTGGAGCAGGTCACCCTCCGGTGGCGCGTCGAGGCGGCGGAGGATCTGCACGGCGGTCGAGGAGGCGACGTCCCCACGCGCAGCACCGCCCACCCCGTCGGCGATGACGAGGAGGTTCTCACTGGCGAAGCCGGAGTCCTGGTTGTCCTTGCGCACCCGGCCCACGTCGGAGAGGGCGGCGTAGCGCAGGCGCAGGGTCGGCTCTGTCATCGAGGTCACCAGCCGGCTACTTCCTCAGCTCGAGCGTGGTCTTGCCGATGCGGATCTGCGAGCCGAGCTGGAGCGTGGTCGGCTGGCTGATGCGCTGGGAGCCGATGTAGGTGCCGTTCGTGGAGCCGAGGTCCTCGACGAACCACTGGTCGTCGGAGGCCGCGATCCGCGCGTGCCGCGTCGAGACGTAGTCGTCGTCGAGGCGGATCGCGGCGTCGCTGCCGCGGCCGATCAGCAGCGGTGCGTCGTCGAGGGAGGCCG
>DASURB010000044.1:0-11559 GCA_036280235.1 Nocardioides sp. | reverse complement strand
CGTGGGCGAGTACGACGCGACAACCTGGCAGGCCATCGGCATCACCCTGACCGTGGTCGGGCTGGTGCTGAGCTTCCTGGCCTGGCGGTCGCGGGGCGCGGCCGCCGGGCTGCGCGGCGTGGCCTGGTCGCTGCTGCCGCTGGCGGCGGCGATGACCGGCCTGCTGCGGGTCGTGTTCGAGGTGACCGAGTCGGTGTCCGCGTGGGCCGTGCGGCTGGTGTTCAGCCCGGTCGTGTGGACCGGCATCGTCGTCGGCGGGATCTCCGCGGCTCTGTTCGTGGTCTCCGGCGTCCTGCGCCGCCGGGGCGGCGGGCGGCCGTCGCGCGCCGAGCGCAAGGCGCAGAAGCAGCAGAAGGCCGCGGCGGGCTCCTCCCCCGCCGCCGTGACGTCGGCCGGCCCGGCTCCCGCCCGCGGGCAGGGCGCGCCGGCCGTCCAGGACGACGACATGGCCGACATCGAGGCGATCCTGAAGAAGCACGGCATCTCGTGACCGGTGTGGTCGACGGGCCTGACGACCGGGTCCGGCTCGCCGGCCGCCTCTCCGCCGCGGTGGCCGCGCTGGACCCTGCGCCTCCCACCCCGACGTACGTCGTCGACCTCGACCGGTTCGACTCCAACGCGGCCGACCTGGCGCGGCGCGCGTCGGGTACGCCGATCCGGGTCGCCACCAAGTCGCTGCGCGTGCCGTGGCTGATCAGCCTGGCGCTCGACCACCCGGGCTTCCACGGCCTGCTGGCCTACACGCTGCGCGAAGCGCTCTGGCTGCACGAGGAGGGACTGAGCGACGACATCGTGCTGGGCTACCCGACCGTCGACCGGCCGGCGCTGGCCCGGCTGACCGGGGACGAGTCAGCCGCCGCGACGATCACGCTGATGGTCGACGACCCGGCACAGCTGGACGTGGTAGACGCCGCCCGCACCTCGCCCGTCACCGTCCGGGTCGCGCTCGACGTCGACGCCGGGCTGCGGCTCGGCTCGACCCACGTCGGCCCCAAGCGCTCACCGCTGCGCGACGTCGACGACGTGGTCCGGCTGGCCCGGGCCGTGGTCCAGCGCCCGGGGTTCGTGCTGGTCGGCGCGATGACCTACGAGGGCCAGGTCGCCGGCGTACCCGACGACGACCCCGAGCACCGCGCCCGCGCCATGGTGGTGCGCCGGATGAAGCAGGCCTCGGTCGCGCAGCTCAAGCGCCGCCGTCGCAAGGTGGCCAAGGCGCTCCGCGAGCTGGCCGACCTCGAGTTCTTCAACGCCGGCGGCTCCGGCAGCCTCGAGACCTCCGCCGCCGACCCGACCGTCACCGAGGTGACCGCGGGCTCCGGCCTGCTCGTGCCGGCACTGTTCGACCGCTACCGCAGCTTCACACCGCGACCGGCCGCGTTCTTCGCCCTTCCCGTCGTACGGCGACCCGCCCCGGACTGCGTGACGGTCGCCGGAGGCGGCCTGGTGGCGTCGGGGCCGACCGGCCGGGACCGGTCGCCCGTGCCGTGGGCGCCGCCGGCGCTACAGCTGACCGCGCTGGAGGGCGCCGGCGAGGTGCAGACACCGCTCGTCGGCCCGGGCGCCGCGGGGCTGAGGATCGGCGACCTGGTCTGGTTCCGGCACGCGAAGTCCGGCGAGGTGGCCGAGCACGTGCTGCACGCCCATCTCGTCCGGGGCGACCGCGTCGTCGACGTGGTGCCGACCTACCGCGGCACCGGCAACGCGTGGTGAGCGAGGCGGAAGCCGTGGTGCGGCGCACCCTGGCGGCAGCGCCCACCCTCGGAACCCGCCGGCTCATTTCCGTCGACGGCCCGGCCGGATCGGGCAAGAGCACCTTCGCCCGGGACGTCCGCCGCGCCGTGCCCGAGCACGTGTCGTGCCGGGTCGTGCACCTCGACGACCTGTACCCCGGCTGGGACGGCCTCCGCGCCGGCGTCGAGCAGGTCGCGAAGTGGGTCGTGGGCCCGATCGCCGAAGGGCGCCCGGGTCGCTACCGCCGCTGGGACTGGCACGCGTCGGCGCCGGGACCATGGGTGGACGTGCCGGTCGTGGACCTCCTGGTGCTCGAGGGCGTGGGCTCCGGGTCGCTTCTCCTCGCGCACGCCATCACGACGCTCGTCTGGGTGGAGGCCGACCCGGGCGTGCGGCTCGAGCGCTGCGTCGCCCGCGACGGTGAGGGCTCGCGCGACCACCTGGTGGCGTGGACGGCCGCGGAGGCGCCGTACCTCCGTGAGCAGGGCACCCGCGAGCGCGCGGACCTCGTGGTGCGCACCTGACCGCTCTACGCTTGACGCGTGCCCACGGTGGCCCTGGGGAGTGTTCGGCTCCACTACGAGGAGCAGGGCGCCGGCACGCCGATCCTCGGCATCCACGACACTCCCGGCTCGCCGGCGCTGTGGGAGGACGCCGCCCAGAAGCTGTGCCGGCAAGGCCGCTTCATCCACTACGACCGGCGCGGGTTCCACCACAGCCCGCTGCCCGACGGCACCACCGCGATCGACCTCGACGACCACGTGAACGACGCGCTCGGCCTGCTCGACGCGCTGTCCGCCCGGCCCGCGGTGGTGATCGGGCACGGGACCGGCGGTCTCGTCGCGCTGAGGCTGGCCCTGCGCGACCCCGGCGCCGCCCTCGGCCTGGCGCTGCTCGAGCCCGCGGGGTTCACGTTCGACCCGGGCGAGTTGTCCGGCCTCGGCCTGCCGACGCTGCTGGTGTCCGGCGAGGACTCCCCCGCCCCGCTGCGCGCGGTGGTCGAGCGGCTCGCCGCGGCCCTGCCCGACGCGACGGCGGTGGTCGTCCCGGGCGGGCACCTGATCGACCCCGCGCACCCCGAGGTGCTCGCGTTCGTCGACCGGCTGACGGTCTAACGACGTACCCGACGCGCCAGGCTCCTCCACAGGCTGGGTGGCTGCTGCGGCGCCGGGTGGGGTCGCCGGCCATGTCGGCGCAGCTGGCGCGGCTCGGCCAGCATCGACGCCATCGCCTTGGCCGCCGCGTCCGCCACCTCGGCGTCGGTGACGGCCTGCGCGTCGTCGGTGAACAGGCTCGCGTCGGGCACGAGGTCGTCGAGCGAGCCGACGACGTCGTACCCGCCCGCCTTCAGGGCGGCGATGTGCGCCTCGGTGGTCTCCCGGCACCACGCCTCGAGCCGGCGCGGCGTCCGCGGCGGCGTCCCGCCCTGCGCGGCGAGGATCCGCTTGCCGAGGTACATCTTCCCGGCCGCACGGTACGCCTCGCGCTCGCGCAGCCGGTCGCCGAGCTCGGCGTTGACCCGGCGCAGGAGCTCGGTCTGGACGAGGCCGAGCGAGGTGTTGCGGCGGGGTACGGCGGTGTCCAGCGTCGCGGGGTCGACCTCGACTACTCGGCAGAAGCGGGCGAGCAGCTCGGTCGGGTCGGTGCCCGGCGGCGGGACGGTGACCACGTGCACCCGCTCCGGGGGTACGGCGGCGGTCCAGCGGTCGAGCACGGCGGGCACGTCCTGCGACGCCCAGAAGTCGCGTGCGCGCCGCCCCTGCGCGACGACGGCGGTGAGGTACTGCTCGTAGGTGTAACGCCGCCGCGCGGTCACCTTCTGCTGCCACACCGACGGCACCTGGCGGGCGAGATCGCGGACCGTGAGGACCACGTGCACCTCGGTGCCGGCGAGATGATCGACGAGGCGGCGTACCTGCTCGGGTGTTGCCGGCGCGAGTGACTCCTCCGTGAGCAGCAACCGCGTCGGAGCACCGGGCCTGCCGCCTTCAGCGAGCAGTGCAGCGAGCCGGGAGTCGAGCTTGGCCAGCCCGCCCGGCTCGCGGTTCCGGACGTCCAGCATCACCCGGAACGTCGCGCGCTTGGTCGCCGGCAGCATCGCCAGGCCCTGGGCGAGCAGCCGGTCCTGCGACTGCCAGAACACCGACTGGAGGTAGGACGTGCCGGTCTTCTGCAGTCCGATGTGGACGTACGTGCGGGGCAGAGGGTGCGCGGGCACCCGGTCATCCAAGCACGGGCTCCCGCACCAGGGCGTAGTTGGTCCACCGGCTCTCGACCTCGAACCCGGCGCGCTCGTAGACGCCGAGCGCACCGGTCGGGTTCTCGGAGTCGACGTCGAGCGACGCCTCGTCGAAACCGGCCTCGCGGTAGCGCACCAGCGCATGCCGCAGCAGGGCGCCGGCGAGGCCGCGACCCCGGTGCTCGCGGCGGGTGCCGACCTTGGCGACGTACGCCTCACGCCTGCCGGTCGCCTCGAAGTAGGCGTCGAACTCGTTGGACTGGATGTAGGCGACGACCACGTCGGGCGCGGACTCCTCGACGACGAGCAGGCTGAGCTCCGGACGGAAGTTGCGGCTGTCCGAGACCCACTGCTTCCACTCCACCTCGGTCCACGGCGTGAAGTCGGGGTGGTCGAGGAACGCCTCGTTGTGCGCCTCGAGCATCGCCCGGTCGAGCTCAGGGCTGTAGGTCAGCAGGCGCAACCCCTCGGGCAGCTCGGGCAGCTCCGGGCCGAGGTCGAGCCGGGACAGGTCCGCGCGCATCACGAAGTTCCACCGCTCGGCCACGAAGCCGTGGTCGGCCAACAGCGCCGCTTGGGCGTCGTTGGACGTCAGCCCGCTGACGGAGTACCTCGCCGGGAGGTTGGGATGCCTCTCGCGGTGCACCTCGTCGGCGCGCGCGACCATCGCCTCCACGAGCCGGTGCCCGATGCCCTCGCCGCGCCGGGCCGGGTCGACCGAGCCCTCGACGTGCACCTTCTGGTGGTCGCCGTCGCCGGAGCGCGGATAGACCGCGAAGTAGCCGACCAGGTCGTCCCCGACGAACGCCCCGACGATGTCCTTGCCGACCTCGATGTCGGGGTTGGCGAACTCCTCCTCGAGGTCCGCCTCGCTGTAGTGCTCCCCCGTCTTGTCGACCGCCTCCACCGCGGCCAGGTGCTTCGCGAGCACCGGGATGTCGTCGGTGAGCAGGGGGCGCATGGTGAGGTCCACGCCGAGAGAGTAGGCGCGGGCCGCCGGGGCCGCACCGGGTTTACGAGCACGCCTCCGCCCTAGGCTGCCCCTCATGAGCGAGGTACCCCCGAGCGGAGAGCAGCACGAGATCGCCGCGGGTGGTTACCGCGCCGTCGTCACCGAGTGCGGCGCGGCGCTGCGGACGATGTCGTACGACGGTCACCCGGTCGTCGTCGGGTACGGCGAGGACGAGCAGTGCTCCTGGGGCCGCGGACAGCTGCTGCTGCCCTGGCCGAACCGGATCCGCGACGGCCGCTACACCTTCGGCGGCCAGGACCTGCAGCTCCCGCTGAACGAGGTCGCGCGCGGGCACGCCAGCCACGGTCTCACCCGCTGGGAGTCGTGGTCGCTGGTCGGCCGGACGACGGAGTCGGCGTCGCTGGCGTACCGGCTGATGAGCCAGCCCGGCTACCCATGGACGCTCGACCTCACCGCGACGCACACGCTCTCCGAGTCGGGTCTCGCGGTCGCCGTCACGGCGGTCAACCACGGCAGCACCCCGGCGCCGTACGCCGCCGGAGCACACCCCTACCTCTCCGCCGGCACCGGCGACCTCGACCCGTGGCAGCTGCACCTGCCGGCCACGACGGCGCTGGTGACCGACGACCGGCTGATCCCGACCGGCACCGTCGACGTCGCCGGGACCCGGCTCGACTTCCGTGAGCCGCGCACGATCGGGGACCAGTCGCTCGACACGGCGTTCGGCGGGCTCGACCGGGACGCCGACGGCTGGGCCGAGGTCCGGCTCCATGGCGAGCGCGAGGTCGTGCTGCGGATGGACGAGCACCACCGGTGGGCGCAGGCGTTCACCGGACCCCCCGGGCGGCGCGACGGGCTCGCTCTGGAGCCGATGACCGCGCCGCCCAACGCGTTCGCGACCGGTGAGGACCTGCTGGTGCTCGAGCCGGGCGAGCCGCTGACGGTCCGCTGGACGCTGGGCGTCGCCTAGCTCTCCGGCGGGATGTAGCCGGTGGGCTCGTCACCGAGGTCGACGATCGCGGCCACCGGGCCGCCGCCGTCGGGACCCTGGTGCGCGGCGGAGACGGAGACGAACACCGCCGGGTCGCCGGTGACAGCCGCGGTGACGCCGCCGACCGCGGCCTTGATCTGCCGGTGCCAGTGCACGTCGGAGTCGTCGAGCATCGCGTTGCGACGGCCGGCGACCTGACCGTCCTGGCTGGCCTCGCACTTGAGGAACACGTTGACCAGCCGGCCCTTCAGGTCGCTGCGGTGCGGCCGGTCGGGCAGGTCGAGGCCGGCGTCGCGGATCGCCGCCCAGATGCCGTCCTGGTCGATCGCGTCACGCATCACTGAGTGGCCGATGCGGAACCGGCCACCCACGCCGGTGGAGTTGCCGACCACGACGACCTGCGCCTGGTCGAGCTCGACGCCGCTGGAGCAGGACGCCACCGAGGAGTACAGCGACCGGTTGTGCATCACGTCGGCGTCCGTCGGCATCTCGATCTCGCCGAGCGCGACGGCGATGCCCAGCGCCGTACAGCCGTTGGAGAGGTCCATCGACTCGTGCGTGTGCTCGGTCCACACGGTCTTGCCGCGGCTCTTGGCGTCGCGGATGGTGTGGATCGTCAGCAGCGGGGTCTTGGTCTGCACGTAGTGCACGTCGGCCGGGTCGGTGATGCCGGCCCGCTCCATGGCGACCTTCACGGCGTCGGCGACCTTCTCGATCATCGCGACGCGGCCGATGTCCTCGGGCATCAGCACCTCGCTCATCGCGAACCCGACGGTGAGCCGCGGCTCGTCGGTCTGCTCGGCCAACTCCTGCGGCATGGTCGCGAAGATCGTCGCGTGCGGGCTGATCACGCCGTCGGTGCCGCCGGACCAGACGATCGGGATCTGCTTGACCTCCTCGGGGCTGCGGGTGCCCTTCTCGACCAGCACTTCCCGGAACGCCCGGTCGGCGATGATCCGCGTGTAGTCGTTGACGCCGCCGTTGCCCTCGGTCTTGCCGATCACCGCGATCACCCGGTCGGCCTCGAGCGTGCCGTCGTCGATCAGGTTCGCCAGTCCGCTGGCGTCGGACACGTTCAGGATCGGCACCTTGCGCACGTCGATGGGCTCAGGCATCGGGTTCTCCCTCTGGTTCGGTCTGGTTGTCGGGTACGACGACGGTGCCGGAGCGACCGTCGGGCTGGGTGACGGCTGCGACGATGGAGTCGAGGTCGGTGATGACGGCGTACGACCCGCCCTGCTCGACGAAGCGGCAGGCGGCGTCGACCTTCGGGCCCATCGACCCGCTGGCGAAGTGGCCCTCGGCGGCCAGCTCGCGCATCCGCGTGACGGTGACGCGGCCGACGTCCTCGGCGTCGGGCCGGCCGAAGCGCAGCACCGCGTGGGGTACGTCGGTGGCCACGACGAGCACGTCGGCGTTGACCGTGCGCGCGAGGAGCGCGGCCCCGAGGTCCTTGTCGATGACGGCCTCGACGCCGCGCAGCGTGCCGCCCTCGCGCACGACCGGGATGCCGCCACCGCCGTTGGCGACCACGACGAAGCCGGCGTCGACGAGCGCGAGCGCCGCGTCGGCGTCGAGGATCTCGCGCGGCTCCGGCGAGGCGACGACGCGCCGCCAGCCCTTCTCGCCCCGGTCCTCCCAGGTCTCGCCGTGCTCGACGAGCAGCGCGGCCTCCTCGGCGGGGAGGTACCGGCCGATCGGCTTCGTCGGCCGCTCGAAGCCGGGGTCGTCGGCGTCCACCCGCGTGCGCGTGACGACCGTGGCGCTCGGCCGCCGGATGCCCCGGCGTGCGAGGGCGTCATCGAGGGCGTTCATCAGGATCAGACCGAGCGTCGCCTGGGTCTGCGCGCCGCACCAGTCCAGCGGGACGGGCGGCACGATCGCGGCGGCGACCTCGTTCTTGACCAGCAGGTTGCCGACCTGCGGGCCGTTGCCGTGCGTCAGCACGATGTCGACGCCTTCTGCGACCAGGTCGGCGACGGATTCCATCGCGGTCTTGGCGGCCGCAATCTGGTCCTCGGGACGTGCCCGGCCGTCGGGTCCGGTCATCGCGTTGCCACCCAGAGCGAGCAGGACTCTCATCAGCGGCCTCCCGCCACACGCAGCACGGCACCGGTTGCGTAGGGACACTCGTCGCCGAGCAGCCAGGTGATCGCCGCGGCGACCTCCTCGGGCTCACCGACGCGCCCCATCGGGACGTTCGGGGCGACCCGCTCCAGGCGGCCGGGCTCGCCCGCGGCCTCGTGGATGCCGGTGCGGATGATGCCGGGGGCCACGGCGTTCACGCGTACGCCGTACGGCGCGGCCTCGACGGCCAGCCCCTTGGTCAGCGCGTCGACGCCGGCCTTGGCGGCGGCGTAGTGGACGTACTCCCCCGGCGCGCCCAGCGTCGCCGCTCCGGACGAGACGTTGACGATCGTGCCGGCGCCGTTGGCGATCATGTCGCGCAGCGCGCGCCTGGCGCAGAGGACGGCGGCGGTCAGGTTCAGGTCGATGACGCGGCGGATCACGGCGGTCGGTGTGTCGACGAGCTCGCCGATGTGCAGGGTCGCGCCGGCGTTGTTGACCAGCCCGGTGACCGGACCGGCCTCGGCGGCGGCGTCGAACAGCGCCTCCACCTGCTCGGGGTCGGTGACGTCCGCTCGCACGGTCCGGCAGCGCGCCCCGGCGTCCTCGACCTGCTTGCTGGTCGCTTCGGCCGTGGCGTCGTCGGCGGCGTACCCCAGCACCAGGTCGTGCCCCTCGGCGGCGAGCCGCAGCGCGGTGGCGGCGCCGATCCCGCGGGTGCCGCCGGTGACCACGGTCAGCTTCCGGGCCGTCATCGCCGCGCACTCCCCACGCGACATGGACGCATCCCACGCGGAATTTCCCCTGTTGAGCGTCGATAACCCCGCGTTACAGCTGGTGCCGTCACAGGAAGTCCACCTCCGCCGCGGTCGCGCCGCCGGCGAGCGTGGCGTAGCCGGGGCCGCGGTCGAAGAACGGCTCGTCGCCGGTGCGGGCGGCGCGGCGCTCGGCCCGCAGGGCGTCGCTGGCGGCCTCGTCGACCACCGGCGCATCGTCGGGGCCCTCGACGACCACGCCGTAGTCGTCGCGGGCGCCCTGTCGCGAGACCTTGCCCCAGAGCACGTCGCGGGCGACCTCGTCGTACGGGCGCTCGAGCGGGTCGCCCCAGCCACCGCCGCCGGTCGTGCGGATCCGGATCACCTCGCCGGCGGCGACCGGCTCGGCGTCGGCCAGCGCGTCGACCTCGCGCTCGCGCGGCCCGCCCGGGTCGATCGTCACCTGGAACGGGCGCCCGGCCTTGCCGCCCTTCACGCCCCAGCACGACAGGATCGACCGGTCCGCGATGGACATGAAGTGCGCGTCCTTGAGCATCCGGATGTGCTTCTCGTAGCCGAGTCCGCCGCGGTAGCGCCCCGGCCCGCCGCTGTCCACGGCCAGCCCGAGCCGCTCCACCACGAACGGGAACCGCGCCTCGCTGAACTCGCTCGGCAGGTTCCGCGAGTCGGGCACGACGTGGATGGTGTCCTCGCCGTCGGCGTAGTAGCGCCCGCCGGAGCCGCCGCCGAGCACCTCGCGCATGAGGTACGGCGCCCCGTCGAGGTCCGTGCCGTACACGCCCGTGTAGCGGATCGTCTCCTGGTCCGCGGGCATCCGGCCGTCGACCGCCTTGGCCAGCACGCCGGCGAGCACGCCGAGCAGCCGCAGGATCACGAACGTCCGCGCGTTGGTCGGCGCCGGGAACTCGGGCGTGAGCAGCGTGCCCTTGGGCGGGAACCGCATCTCGATCAGGGGTACGACGCCCTCGTTGACGTCGAGCTCGGCCATCCGCTCCGGGGTGTCGGCGAGGTTGCGGAGGATCGGCGCGAGCCACTTCTTCAGGAAGTTGCCGTCGGCGTAGTCGCCGCAGTGGTTGATCGGCCCCTTCGCCTGCGGGCTGGTGCCGTGGAAGTCGAGGACCAGGCGCTCGCCTCCGGGGTCGTCGGCCGGTGTCCGCGTCAGCGTGATCCGCTGTGTGTGCAGCTTGGGCTCGTCGACGCCGTCGTGCTCGGCGTAGTCCTCCCACACGTACGTGCCGACCGGGATCTTCGCGAGGATCTCCCGGCGGAACGTCGCGGTCGTCTTGTCGAGCACCGCGTCGAAGCAGGCCTCGACCGTCTCGCGGCCGTAGCGCGCGAACAGCTCGGCCATCCGCCGCGCCCCCATCAGGCACGCCGAGCACTCGGCGTCGAGGTCGGCGGCCAGCGACTCGGGCATCCGCGAGTTGCGCGTCATGATCTTGAGCGCCGCCTCGTTGGGCACGCCCTGGTCCCACAGCCGGATCGGCGGGACCATCAGCCCCTCCTCGAAGACGCTCGTGGCGCTGCTGGGCATCGACCCCGGTACGGCGCCGCCGATGTCGTCGTGGTGGCCGAACGCCTGCACGAACGCGACCACCTGCGGGCCCTGCCCGTCGCCCTCGTCGTGGAACACCGGAGCGGTGACGCACAGGTCCGGGAGGTGTCCGATGCCGCCCTCGGAGAGGTAGACGTCGTTGTGGAAGAACACGTCGCCCGGCTTCATCGTCTCGAGCGGGTAGTCCCGGGCCACCGGGTGCACCAGAGCGGAGTAGGACCGCCCGGTGAGCTTGCGCAGCTTCCGGTCGTGGATGCCGGCGCGGTAGTCGTGGGCGTCGCGGATCATCGGGCTGCGCGACGTACGCCCGATCGCGGTCTCGACCTCCTTCTCCACCGACGCCAGGTAGCCCTCGACGATCTCGACGAGGACCGGGTCGACGTCCTTGTTCGCCGCGGTCTCGACAGGCTCGACCACCCGGTCGCCACTCATGCCGTCCTCCCGATCACGAGGTTGCCGTGGGCGTCGACCCGCGCGGAGAAGCCCGGGTGCAGCGGGATCGTCGAGCTGAACTCCTCGAACACCGCAGGCCCCGTGACCTCGTCGCCCGCACCGAGCCGGGCGCGGTCGTAGATCGGCGTGTCCACCCATGCGTCCTCGAACCAGACCCGCCTCGTGCCGGTGCGCGCGCTCTCGGCGCCCGAGCCCGCCGCGACCTCACGCAGCTCGGGCTTGCGGATCGGGCCGATGCCGGTGACCCGCAGGTTGACCCACTCGACCTCCTGCTCGGGCTTGTCGCGGAAGCTGTAGCCATACAGGCGCTCGTGGGCCGCGTGAAAGGCATCGACGGCGACCAGATGGTAGAGCGGGTAGTAGGGATCCTCGATGGGCACTCGCACCTCGAAGGCCTGACCGTAGTAGCGCAGGTCGGCACTGGCCGCGAACTGCTGCTCAGCGGGGGGGAAGCCCTCGGCCTGCAGCGCAGCGGCGGCCTTCTCGTACAACGGGTCCAGTACCTCCCGTACGGCTTTGTGGTCCAGCTTGTCGTGGCGGGACACGTGGGTGCGTACGTGGTCGACCCGGACATCCACGGTGAGCAGGCCGAAGGCGGAGAGGTTGCCCGGGTCGCGCGGCACCACGCCGACCGGCACGCCGACGATGTCGATGAGCCGGCACAGCAGCAGTGACCCCGAACCGCCGAACGTCGCCAGCGCGAAGTCACGCGCATCCAGTCCACGTTGGACAGTTACCTGGCGCAGCGCGTTCGCCTGGTTCCAGGCGGAGATC
>DASURB010000043.1:0-15500 GCA_036280235.1 Nocardioides sp. | reverse complement strand
CGTCGGGGCGTCCTGCACGTCGACGGCCTCGCGGAGCTCCTCGCGCAGCCGGGTGGCGTCACGCGGGGCGGCGATGCGCAGGCCGGGCACCACCTGGAAGACCGACATGTCCCACATGCCGTTGTGGCTGGCGCCGTCGTCACCGGTGACGCCGGCGCGGTCGAGCACGAACGTCACGCCGCACTTGTGAAGCGCGACGTCCATCAGCACCTGGTCGAAGGCCCGGTTGAGGAACGTCGCGTAGACCGCGACGACGGGGTGCAGGCCGCCGAGCGCGAGCCCGGCCGCGGACGTGGCGGCGTGCTGCTCGGCGATGCCGACGTCGAAGGTGCGGTCGGGGAACTGCGCGGCGAACTTGTGCAGCCCGACCGGGTGCAGCATCGCCGCGGTGATGCCGACGAGGTCCTTGCGCTCGCGGCCGAGCTCGACCATCTCGTCGGCGAACACGTCGGTCCAGATCCGCCCCTTCGGGGTCTCCTCGCCGGTCTCCGCGTTGAACGGGCCGGGCGAGTGGAACTGGTCGGCCTCGTGCCGCTCTGCCGCGTCGTAGCCGAAGCCCTTGCGGGTGATCGCGTGCACGATGACCGGGCCGCCGAACCGCTTGGCCTGGACGAGCGCCTGCTCGACGGCGTCGCGGTCGTGGCCGTCGATCGGGCCGACGTACTTCAGGCCGAGGTCCTCGAAGAGCCCCTGCGGTGCGAGCGCGTCCTTCATGCCCTTCTTCAGCGCGTGCAGCGCGTCGTAGACCGCCGGGCCGACGCCGCGGACGCCGTTGAGGCGCTTCTTCACCAGGTCGAGCAGCTGTTCGTAGCGCGGGTTGGTGCGCAGCGTGGCGAGGTGGCTGGCGAGGCCGCCGACGGTCGGCGTGTAGGACCGGCCGTTGTCGTTGACCACGATCACGAGCTTGCGGGTCTTGTCGGCGGCGATGTTGTTCAGCGCCTCCCACGACATGCCGCCGGTGAGCGCGCCGTCACCGACCACGGCGACGACGTGCCGGTCCTCGCCGCGGATCGAGTAGGCCTTGGCGAGACCGTCCGCGTAGGACAGCGCGGTCGACGCGTGCGAGTTCTCGACGATGTCGTGGTCGGACTCCGCCTGGCTCGGGTAGCCGGACAGACCGCCCTCGGTGCGCAGCGTGTCGAACTGCCCGGCGCGGCCGGTCACCATCTTGTGCACGTAGGCCTGGTGGCCGGTGTCGAAGACCACGCGGTCGTGCGGGGAGTCGAAGACCCGGTGGATCGCCAGGGTCAGCTCGACCACGCCGAGGTTGGGGCCGAGGTGGCCTCCCCGCGGGGAGCAGGTGGTGACCAGCCGGTCGCGGATCTCGGTCGCCAGCTCGTCGAGCTGGGCGTCGTCGAAGTCACGCAGGTCGCGCGGCCCGGAGATCCGGTCGAGCAGTCCCATCCGAGGCCTCCCGGGGGTCGACGATGCGTCTGTACGGCGTTCCACTCTACGGGGCGTCAGGGCGCCGCGTGTCCCTCGAGGTAGGCGGCGACCAGACCGCCGAGGCTGTCCAGGTGGTACCCACCCTCCTGCACCACCACCGCGGGGAGACGCAGGTCACCCAGCAGGCGTCCGGCCTCGCGGTAGCCGTCGGCGGTGACCTGCAGCGGGCTCTCCGGGTCCTGGGCGGCGGCGTCGACGCCGAGCGACACCACCAGCGCCGTCGCGCCGCGATCGGCGGTCCAGCCGGCCAGTCGGCGTACCGCCTCGAGCCACGGCTCGTCACCGGCGCCCTCCGGCAGCGGCGAGTTGAGCGTCGCGCCCTCCCCCTCGCCCGCGCCGGTCTCGTCGGCGTAGCCCACGACGTGCGGGAACCACCCCGCCCCCGGGTCGACGTGCACCGAGGCGTAGCTCACGTCGCCGCGCTCCCAGAAGATCCCGGCGGTGCCGTTGCCCTGGTGCGCGTCGAGGTCGACGACACCGACCGTTGCGTGGCCGGCGTCGCGCAGCGCCTCCGCGGCGACCGCCGCGTTGTTGAGGTAGCAGGAGCCGCCGTACCCGCCCCGCGTCGCGTGGTGCCCCGGCGGTCTGCAGAGTGCGTACGCCGTACGCTCCCCCGCCGCGACGAGCTCCGCGGCGGTCAGCGCGCAGTCGACGGCGGCGCGAGCGGCCTCCCAGGTGCCCGGCCCGAGCAGCGTGCAGGTGTCGTAGCAGTAGCGGCCGGCCTCTGCGTGCACCGCGGAGGCCGCGCGGATCGGCATCGAGCCGGTCATCGCCGGCGTCGGGAAGAGGTACGGCGTCACGCGGGTCTGTCCGACCAGCTCCTCGTAGTCCGCGGCGGCCCAGCGCTCCGCGGCGGTCCGCTGGAACTCCAGCAGGTCCGGGTCGTGCACGCGCCGCAGCAGCGCGTCGTCGTGGGCGCCGGCCTCCCTCACCGAGTGCCCGGCGTCGCGCAGCGCGTCGAGGATCCGGTCGACCCGCTCGGGCACCTCGGTGCCGGGGATGGCCCGGCCGACCCAGACCTCCTCGAGGGGCTCGTGCAGGCGCGTGAGCGGCGACCAGACGACCGGGACGGACATGCGTCGCATCCTGACGCAGCGGACCGCTCGTGCGCCATGATCAGGCATGCCTCGCGCCCGCGACCTCGGCATCGAGATCGGCCTGCTGCCGACCGGCCCGACCAACTCGGTCCTCGACGTCCCCGGAGTCGGCCTCGGCCACGCCACCGTGCACCGTGACGAGCCGCCTCCGCCGGAAGGCCGCGGCGTCGCCCGCACCGGCGTCAGCGTCCTCGTGGTCGCGGAGGACGCCTACCTCCGGCCGGTGCCCGCCGGCGGCGCCGTGCTCAACGGCGCCGGCGAGTGCACGGGCTTCCTCTCCGCCGGCGAGTGGGGCGCGGTCGAGACGCCGGTCTACCTGACCTCGACCATGCAGGTCGGCCGCGTGTACGACGCCGCCTGCGAGATCGCGCTCGCGCAGCACCCCGAGGTCGCCGACGACGTCGTGATCCCGGTCGTGGCGGAGTGCGACGACTCCTACCTCAACGACTGCCGACGCATGCAGGTGACGCACGACGACGTACGCGCGGCCCACGCCGCCGCCATCGCCTCCCGCGGCTCCACGAAGCCGCCGGACGAGGGCACGGTCGGCTCCGGCACCGGGATGTCCTGCCTGGGCTTCAAGGGCGGCATCGGTACGTCGTCGCGGGTGACCCCCGACGGCCACACCGTCGCGGTGCTGCTGATGACCAACTTCGGCGAGCGGGAGCGGCTCACCGTCGACGGCGTCGCGTTGGGTCGTCGGCTGCCGCCGGCACCCGGGCCGCAGGCACCCGCCGGCTCCTGCATCGGGGTCGTGGTGACCGACGCCCCCGTCGACGCGGCGGCCTGTGTCCGCCTGGCACGCCGGGTCGGGCTCGGCCTCGCCCGGACCGGCTCGGTGGCGCACCACGGCAGCGGCGAGATCTTCCTCGCCCTCGGCACCGGCGTACGGCTCGACCGCAACCAGCAGCCGGACGGACCCGCGACGTGCGTCGGCCGGGCGCTGGACCCGCTGTTCGAGGCCGTGGTCGAGGCATCGGAGGAGGCGGTGCTCAACTCGATGCTCTCCTCCCGCACGACCGTCGGGCGCGACGGACATGTGAGCGAGGGGCTGGTGCTGCCGGAGGGGTGGCGGTCGTGAGCTCGACCACCCGCGACGTCCGGATCCCGATGAGTGACGGAGTCGAGCTGGCCGCGACCCTCTACCTCCCGGACCCGGGGCGCGGGCCGCAGCCGGCCCTGCTCGAGGCGCTGCCGTACCGCAAGGACGACCTGACGTCGTCGTACGCCTCGGAGTACGAGCGGCTGCGCGACGAGTTCGGGTACGCCGTCTGCCGGGTCGACCTGCGCGGCACCGGGTCGAGCGGCGGGGAGGCGCTCGACGAGTACCCCCTCGTCGAGCGGACCGACCTCGTCACGGTCATCGCCTGGCTCGGCGAGCAGGACTGGTGCAGCGGCAGCGTCGGCATGTGGGGCACGTCGTACTCCGGCTTCAACTCCCTCCAGCTCGCCTGCGAGCGACCGCCCGCGCTGAAGGCGGTCTGCGCGATCTACGCCACCGACGACCGGTGGACCGACGACGTGCACTGGCGCGGTGGGGCGCTGCGGTTCGTGGACCTCGTCGACTACTGCCACTACATGACGCCGATGAACGCGCTGCCGCCCGTGCCGGCGGTGTGGGGCGAGGGCTGGCGCGAGGAGTGGCAGCGCCGCATCGATGTCACCGAGCCGTGGGTGCTGCGCTGGCTGCGCGAGAACCGGCACGGCGACTACTGGCGCAACGGGTCGGTGCGGCTCGGGCCGGACGGGAGCGGCTACGACCGGATCGCCTGCCCGGTGATGATCGTGACCGGGTGGGCCGACGGCTACCGCAACAACTCGTTCCGCACCGTGACGGCGCTGCGCGAGGCCGGTGTGCCGCACCGGCTGCTGGCCGGGCCGTGGGCGCACGCCTCGCCGCGCTCCGCGATGCCGGGCCCGCGCGTCGACCTCGTCCGGGAGATGGCGGCCTGGTGGGACCGGTGGCTGCGCGAGGACGCGTCGACGCCGCACGAGAACCGGGTCGACCTGTTCGTGCGCACCTCGACGCGGCCGGAGCCCGACCTGGAGGACCACGCCGGCCACTGGGTCCGCGACGAGTGGCCGTCGCCGGCCACCTCCGAGACCACGCTCGAGCTCGCCTGCCCGCCGGAAGGGCGCGCCCTCGCCGTCCGTCCCGACGTCGGGACCGCGGCCTGGATCGACTGCGCCGGGCACCTGCCCTGGGGGCTGTCCACCGACCAGCGGTACGACGACGTCGACTCGCTGACCTGGGACCTCGACCCGCCGGACGAGGCGGTCGTCGGCCATCCGCGGCTGCGCGTCCGTGTCTCCTCGGACCGGCCCGCGGCCTCGCTCTCGGTGAAGCTCAACGACGTCTTCGCCGACGGCACCTCCTCCCTCGTCACCCGCGGGACGCTCGACCTGGCGTTCCGCAACGGCGTGCACGGGGCGCCGGAACCGCTGGTGCCGGGCGAGGTGTACGGCGTCGAGGTGGAGCTGGACGCGTGCGCCTACCGGTTCGACGCGGGCCAGCGGCTGCGCGTGGCGGTCGCCGGGGCGGACTGGCCCAACACCGTCGCTCCCCCGGAGCCGGTGACGCTGACCGTGCACTCCGCGCAGCTCGTGCTCCCGCTCCACGCCGGCTCGCACCACGTGCCGCCCGATCTGCCGCCGGGCGACCCACGGTCGGGCGAGAGCCACGAGGGCGTCACCTGGCGCGTCGAGCGCGACGTGCTCGCCCGCACCACCTCGTGCGTGGTCGGGTCGGTGTCGACGTACGACGTACCGCACGGGGGGTCCGCGACCGAGGAGTACGCCGGGACGGTCACCGTCGACACCCGCACCCACCGGCAGACGGCGCGCGCGGACTGCACGTTCGTGCTCGCGTGGCCGGACGTGCCCGAGGTCCGGGTGCGGTCGACGATGGACGTCGAGGTCACCGGCGACGGCACCACCGTCAGGGTCGACCTCGTCGCGCTCGAGGGCGGCGAGGTCCTGGCGCGGCGGGCCTGGCACGAGAAAGTCACACGCCGGAACTGACGCGTTTCAGCCCGAATCGGGCGGGACTCCTTTACTTTGTCCGGGTGCAACACCGTGCCGTCGCGCCTGAGAACGTCCATGGGGGATCCGTGCTGAAGAAGCTGCTCGCCGTCGTGCTGACGACCGTCGTGCTCGTCGGGGGCGGCACCGTCACCGCCGCCAACGCGTGGGAGCCGCCCACCGGGGCGATGTTCAACAACCCGATCGGCAAGCGCGAGGCGCAGGACCGCACGATGCGGCACATCAAGAAGGCGATCAACAAGGCGCCCAAGCACTCGATGATCCGGATCGCGATGTACTCGCTGGACCGGAAGGACGTCACCGAGGCGCTGCTGAACGCCTGCAAGCGCAAGGTCGCCGTCCAGATCGTGCTCAACGACAACTGGACCTCGGGCCAGACCAGGTCGATGCGGCGGCAGTTCGGCACCAGCATGCAGCCGCGATTCGACGACGGCTGCAACCCCCGCGACCCGAAGAAGTTCGCGAAGCCGTGGGCCTACCCGAGCTTCGTGCGGATCTGCGCCGGCGCGTGCCGGCTGAACCGTGAGCTGGGCAACCAGCACATGAAGTTCCTGCTGTTCTCCCAGACCGGCCAGGCGCGCAACGTGGTGATGGTCGGCTCCACGAACCTCACGAACTACGCCGCCCGCACGCACTGGAACGACCTGTTCACGATGAACAACCGGCCGGTGACGTACCAGGCCTACAGCACGATCTTCAACCAGCTCGCCCAGGACGTGCCGGTCGCCGAGCCGCACGTCGTGGTGGTCGACGGCAACCTGGTCTCGGAGTTCGGCGCGATCGTGCCGCGCATCGAGAAGGAGAACGACCCGATCTGGCTGCGGCTCAACCAGGTCGACTGCAAGGCGCAGCCCGGCTACGGCCGCAAGGGCCACACCGTCGTGCGCGTGATGATGTACGCCTGGGTCGGCGAGCGCGGGCAGTACCTCGCCAAGAAGGCCGCCCAGCTCGACCGCGCCGGTTGCGAGGTCCGCGCGATCCTCTCCGGCGCCGGGAGCAGGGTGAAGAAGATCCTGCGCCGCGGCGGCGTCGCGATCCGCAGCGCCGACCTCGACACGGACAACGACAAGGAGACCGGCTTCGACGACACGCCGTGGGAGCACTTCACCCACGAGAAGTGGATGACGCTCAACGGCACGTACGCCGGCGTCCCGATGCGCGTGGTGTGGACCGGCTCGGAGAACTGGTCGGACAAGTCCGAGGTGAACGACGAGGTCACGATCATGATCCCGCGGCAGAAGGCCCACGAGGACTACGCGCGGCACTTCGAGTTCCTCTGGAAGCGGCACACCCGCCGTCTGTGACCCAGATCGCGGGCGTGCCCCGCGACTGTGATCTCGCCGTGACCTGCAGGATGCCGGTGTAGACCGCGACGTCGGCTATCGTCGTGCGGTCCATGTGCCGTGGTCCCGTCGCGGGGCCGAACGATCCCGGGGGTCGCTCCGTGACCAAGAAGTCGATCATCGTCCTGCTGAGCATGCTGCTCGCGACGCTCACCCTCGGGGCCGGCGTCGCCTACGCCTACACGCCCGGCACCGGCGCGCGCTTCAACAACCCCTACGGGGACCGCGCCGCGGTGAACACCTCGATGATCCACATCCGGAAGTCGATCCAGTCCGCCAAGAAGGACTCGATCATCCGGATCGCGACGTACTCCCACAGCCGTGCGGACATCACCGACGCGCTCATCAACGCCTGCAAGCGCGGCGTCACCGTGCAGTTCGTCATCAACGACAACTTCATCTCGAAGACGACGAAGCGGCTGCAGCGCTACCTCGGCAAGAACATCGACCCGCACTTCAAGGACGCCTGCCACCCGCGCGACAAGGCCAAGGGTGAGGAGAAGTACCCCGAGCCCAGCTTCCTCAAGGTGTGCTTCCAGTCCTGCCGCAAGGGCGCCGGCAACCAGCACATGAAGTTCTACCTCTTCTCCGAGACCGGAGAGGCCAAGAACGTCGTGATGCTCGGCTCCACGAACATCTCGCGGTACGCCGCCCGCACGCACTTCAACGACCTGTTCACGCAGACGAACCGCAGCGGCATGTTCCGCGACTACTCGACGATCTTCCGGGAGATGGCCGAGGACAAGCGGGTGAAGCGGGTCTACCGCAAGTTCACCAACGGCGACATCGTCACCGAGTTCGGCGCCGTGGTCGCGCGCGGCAAGAAGGACCCGGTCTACCGCCGGCTCAACAAGGTCTCGTGCGCCGGCGGCACGCAGATCCGGATCACGATGTACGCCTGGGTCGGCGACCGCGGCAAGTTCCTCGCCAAGAAGGTCGCGCAGCTGTCGCGCAAGGGCTGCAACATCCGCGCGATCCTGTCCCAGCCCGCCAAAGACGTGAAGAAGACGCTGCGCGAGGCGGGCGTCGGCATCCGCTCGGCGGACATGAACCTCGACGACAACGACGAGACCGGCTTCGGCGAGACCGCCTGGGAGCGGTTCACCCACGAGAAGTGGATGATCCTCAACGGCACCTGGAACGGGAAGCGCCAGAAGATCGTGTGGACCGGTTCCGAGAACTGGTCCGGGCTGAGCTTCCTCAACGACGAGCTCGTCGTGAAGATCCCCCGCGGGGACATCTGGGCGCAGTACAACGCGCACTTCGACAACGTGTGGAGCCACCACAGCCGCGCGTACTGACGGAGCCGGGTGGTCGAGCCCTTCGACAGGCTCAGGAACCACCCGTCGAGACCACCGGTCGGTCCGACGGTAGGGTCACGCGTCGTGAGAGCACACCCGACCTACGACCAGCTCGCGCCGCTCCCGGCGTACGTCGAGCAGCCCGTCCCGATCGCGTTCGAGGACGTCAACGGCCACCTCAACGTGCGCCACTACACGGGCATCGCCAGCGAGGGCCTCGACGAGGCGCTCGTCGAGGTGGGCATCCCGCAGAACTGGCCGGCCAGCGGGCATGCGTGCTTCTCCGCCGAGCACCACCTGACCTACATCGCCGAGCTGCGCACCGGCGACCGGATGTCCGCGCGGGTGCGGCTGCTCGGCCGTGCGGAGCGGGCCGCGCACGCGCTGGTGTACCTGCTCGACGAGTCGCACCAGCGGCTCAGCTTCGTGATGGAGGAGATCTTCCTCCACATCGACATGGGGACTCGGCGGACCGCGCCCTGGCCGGACGACGTCGCCGCGGCCATCGACCAGCGCGTCGCTGAGCACGCGAAACTGCCGTTCGAACCCGACACCTCCGGCTGCCTCGCGCTGCGCTGACCCCAACCCCGATTCGTCCGCAAAACTGCGTCCGGTTCACGCCGGGCGACTGCGGACGAATCGGGGTTCAGACCAGCCAGGACAGCATCCGGCCGCGCAGCCAGCACCGCCCCACTACCTGGACGTCCCGAGAGGAGCCATGCCACAGCGTCACGCCGATGATGCTGTGGCCGGATGCGGGGCGGTCGCCCAGGGTGGGCACGCCGGGGGCGACGCCGACGCCCTCCACGGAGACCCACGCCAGCGGGCGCGTCTGCGCCACGCTCTCGAGCTGGTGCAGCAGGCGCGAGCGGCGCGCGGGTGAGAGCCGCGACACCGCCCAGGTGGTCGTGACGACGGGCAGCGCGCCGTCCGGCACCCGGGCGACCGCGTCCGGGATCAGGTCGACGAGGTCACCGCGCACCAACGTCGGAGGCTTGGCGGCGGCCAGCGCGATCTCGGCGTCGAGCCGGGCGGCCTCCTCGCGTCGCCCTGGCCAGACGCAGGCGCGGAGCCAGCGCACGTCCTCAGGGTCCGTCACGTCGACAGGGGCGGTGTCCACGCCGACCCGCGCCACGACCTCCGGCATCCCCCGTTCGGGGATCGGCTTGTCCCCCACCACGGACGCCGTCACCTGCACCGGCGACGACATGTCGCCGAGGGTGCGGCCGTCGTCGTAGGTGATGCCGACGCGGTCGACCTGGAGGTCGAACCCCGCCGAGCACCCGGGCGACACCAGACCCACCTGCGTGGCGCCGGCACGCCGCGCCGCCTCGACGACGGCCGGGTAGAGGACCGTGCCGCGGCCGGTCTCCCCGGTCAGCACCCGCCGGCCGGAGGCGCGAGCGGCCACGTCGTCGGCGCGCTCGACGACCGTCTCGACCGCGGCCTGGGCAGCCGCTTCGGCGTCACCGCCCGCGTAGGCCGCGGCGAGGGCCGGCGCACGGCCGGCCAGGGCCAGGTCGTGCAGCGCGGCGAGCACCAGCGGCGGGCGGCGGGTGCGCGCGGACATCCGCTCGACGGCCCGCATCGCCGCGGCGGAGCCGGCCAGGGAGACGGCGACCGCCTGGTACGTCGTACCGGCGGCGTCGACCTCGCCGAAGCGCTCGTACGCCTCGGCGAGGTCGCGGAACCGTCCGGCCGTCAGTCGGCCTCCGCCGCCGCTGCGTCGAGCGCGGCCGCCACCCGGCGGTGCGCCTCCCAGATCGGCTCGGGCAGCCCGTTGAATTGCGCGAGGTGCTTCTCGCGGTAGCCGATCTCCTCCTGCCAGCGGGGTACGTCGATGGTGAGGATGGTGTCGAGGTCGGCGAGCGCCTGCTCGCTCAGGCCGTCGAGCAGCAGCTCCTCCTTCTTCGGCAGGATGCCGACCGGGGACTCGACGCCGCTGACCTCGCCGTCGCGCAGCTGCATCAGCCACACGAGCGGGCGGAGGTTCTCGCGGTAGCCCGGCCACAGGAAGCGCCCGTCCTCGCCGCGCTGGAACCAGTTGACATGGGCGAAGATCGGCTTGACGCGCGCCTTGCCCATGACGTCGAGCCAGTGCTGGGCGTAGTCGGCCTCGGGGTAGGACATGAACGGCCGCATCGACATCGGGTCGTAGCGCAGCACGCCCTCGAGACCGTCGGCGGCCGCGGTCGCCTCGGCGCCCAGCGTGAGCCCGTCGTAGACGCCCTCCGGGACATCGGTGATCGCGCGGATCAGGGGCTCCCGGTCACGGGTGCGGCCCCCGAAGATCACGCCGTGGATCTCGACGCCGCGCGGGTCGTCCCAGTCGGCAGCGACGTTGGGCACGTTGGCGAGCTGCGTGGTGAACCGGGAGTTCGGGTGCGCCCACGGGTCGTCGGCCTGCTCCGGGGTGCGGTCGGCGATGCGCTCGCCCTTCCAGTCCAGCCAGCCGTCGAGGTCCGTCGGCTTCTCGCCGCGGCCCTCCCACCAGACCTCCTGAGTCTTCTCGTTGTAGGCGACGTTGGTGAAGATCGCGCCGGTGTGGGCCTTGATGGACTCGATCGCGGTCGGGTTGGTCCTCTCGTTGGTGTCCTTGGCGACACCGAAGACGCCGTTCTCCGGGTTGAAGCCGCGGAGCCTGCCCTCCTCGTCGACCCAGATCCATGCGATGTCGTCGCCGTAGAACTCGACGTGGTAGCGGTCGCCCAGCGCGTCGGGGGCCAGCGTCATCGCGAGGTTGGTCTTGCCGGAGGCGGAGGGGAAGCCGCCGCAGATGTTGTACTTCTTCCCGGTCTGCTTGTCGGTGATACCGAGCAGCATGAACTGCTCGACGAGGAAGCCGTTCTTCCAGCCGTCGTACGACCCCTGGCGCAGGCCGTGGGCGATCTTGCCCAGCAGCGCGTTGCCGCCGTACGACGAACCGAAGTGCAGGATCATGCGCTCGTCGGCCACCGTGACGAAGTGGCGCTTGTCGTCGGGCGTCCCCTGGCCGAGGTTCTCGAGGTCGCCGGTCACGTGGACGCCGCGGACGAAGTCGGAGCCGAGGTCGTTGACGTGCTCCGCGCCGACGCGGGCCATCCGGATCATCTGCAGCACGACACCGCGGTTGTCGGTGAGCTCGACGCCGGCGGCGAACCGGTCGAGCGGCGAGCCGGCAGGCGCCATGAGGTACGGGATGACGTACATCGTCTTGCCTTCGGAAGCGCCGGTCATCAGCTCGACGAGCTTGGGCTTCATCTCGGAGCTGGGCCGCCAGTTGTTGTAGGTCCCCTTGTCGCGCTCGTCGGCCGTCGCTACGATCGTGCGCTCCTCCGCGCGGGCGGTGTCCTTCACGTAGGACCGCGCGTAGTAGCGGCCCTCGCCCGCCGGCAGCAGCTCACCGGTCTCGAGGGACTCGGCGATGAGCCGCTCGTCGTCGGCGGCGGAGATCACCTCGATGGCGGCGGCGCCGGTCACCCCGGCCCAGTGCTCCACGAACTCCTGCACGTGCGCGTTCGTCAAGCCTGCGTCCTCGAGCACCTTCACCACGTCAACCATGAATGTTCCTTGTCCTCGGGAGTCGGATGGGCGCAGGTTACACGATTGAAGACTTCTTCAAGTCATGTATCCTTGCTGATCGCGTGCCGAGGGCCGTCGACACGAGTGGTCGAGCCTCTCGAGACCACCACGGCGAGCGGGTGGTCGAGCCTGTCGAAACCACCACGAGAGTCCCCGGAAGTTCAAGGAGAGGAGGCACCCGGGCATGGGCGTCCCGCTGTACCAAGCGAAGGCGGAGTTCTTCAAGACACTCGGCCACCCCGCCCGGATCCGCATCCTCGAGCTGCTCTCCGAGCGCGACCACGCCGTGCACGAGCTGCTCGAGCAGATCGAGATCGAGCCGAGCAACCTCTCCCAGCAGCTCGCCGTGCTCCGCCGTACGTCGCTGGTGGTCTCGCGCCGTCGCGGCGGCGAGGTCGTCTACTCGATCAGCGTGCCCGAGGTCCGTGACCTGCTCCTCGCCGCACGCAAGATCCTCTCGGGTCTGATCGCCATCCAGGGCGAGCTCGGGGACGAGCTCTCCGCCTCCACCCCTTCCTCCCGCTCCTCCCGGACTCGCTGAGTCCCTGACCTCCGGGTACGCCGTTGTCCCTCTCCGCCTCCGTGCAGGCCGGCCTGCGCCGTGCCCGCGACCTCGCCCCGCGCGCCTCCGACTGGCAGCACATCCGCTTCGGCCGTGACCTCACCGCCGGCCTGCTCGTCGCCCTGGTCGCCCTCCCCCTGGCTCTCGGCTTCGGCGTCAGCTCCGGCGTGGGTGCGGCGGCCGGGCTGGTCACCGCCATCGTCGCCGGCACGGTCGCGGCGGTGTTCGGCGGTAGCCGGGTGCAGGTCAGCGGACCCACCGGCGCGATGACCGTGGTGCTGGTGCCGATCGTCGCGACGCACGGCACCAGCGGCGTGCTGGTCGTCGCACTGCTCGCCGGCCTGATCCTGGTCGGACTCGGCTTCGGTGGGGCCGGCCGGTTCATGCGTTACGTGCCGGTGCCGGTCGTCGAGGGGTTCACCGTCGGCATCGCGCTGGTGATCGGGCTCCAGCAGGTGCCGGTCGCGCTCGGCGTCGACGTACACGCCGAGAAGGTGCTGGCGCTCGTGGCCGACGCGGTACAGGCCTGGATGGCCGACCCGCACTGGACCTCGCCGGCCGTCGCCCTCGGTGTCGCGGTCGGGGTGATCGTGCTCGGCAAGGTGCGCAGCACACTGCCCGCCGCGCTGGTCGCCGTCGTGGTGGCGACCCTGGGCAACGAGCTCCTGGGCTGGGGTGCCGAGACGATCGGCAGCATCCCGCGCGGCCTGCCCGCGCCGTCCCTGCCGACCGTGCCGTTCGCGGACCTGGACAGCCTGCTGCTGCCCGCTGTGGCGGTGGCGGCTCTGGCGGCCCTCGAGTCTCTGCTGTCGGCGACGGTGGCGGACGCGATGACCGTCGGCGAGCAGCACGACCCGGACCGTGAGCTGGTCGGTCAGGGTCTGGCCAACCTCGCGTCCCCGATCTTCGGCGGCATCCCGGCGACCGCCGCGATCGCCCGCACCGCGGTCAACGTCCGGTCGGGCGCCGGGTCCCGGCTCGCCGCCGTCACCCACGCCCTCGTACTGCTCGGCGTGGTGCTCGTCCTGGCGCCGTGGGTGGAGCAGATCCCGCTCGCCGCGCTCGCCGGCGTGCTCGTGGCGACCGCGGTACACATGGTCAAGGTCTCCAGCCTGCGCCCGCTCCTCCGCTCGACGCGTGGTGACGCGTGGGCGCTGGTCGCGACCGCCGCGGCCACCGTGGTCTTCGACCTGGTCACCGCGGTTCTCGTCGGGCTCGTGGTGGCCGGCTTCTTCGCGCTGCAGCAGACCGCCCGGGCGGCGCGGCTGGACCAGGTCCCGCTCGACGAGACGGACCACGCCGACGAGGAACGGCGGCTGCTCGACGAGCACATCGTCGCCTTCCGGATCGACGGGCCGCTGTTCTTCGCCGCTGCGCACGACTTCCTGCTCGAGCTCGCGGAGCTGCACGGGGTGCGGGTCGTCGTACTGCGGATGTCACGTGTCACGACCGTCGACGCCACCGGTGCGCGAGTGCTCGCCGAGACCGTCGCCGACCTCGAGCGACGCGGCATCACGGTCCTGCTGTCCGGCGTACGCCCGCACCACGAGAAGGTGCTGCGAGAGCTCGGCGTTCATGACCACCTCGCGCACGAGCGGCATCTCTTCGCCACAACCCCCGAGGCGATCGCGCACGCGCGGCTCCACGCCGCGCGCGTCGCTCACGACCCCGAGGCGTTGGTGCCACCGTCGCGCTGAACTCTCTGACGCCGAGGGGTCAGTTATTCAGCCTCGTGGGCGGCGTGTCGCGACACAACTGACCCCTCATCCCGACAGCCAGTTTTTCCTTGTGGGTAAGGCGAAACTCCTCGGCAAACTGTCGGTGCCGCCTGGTTGAGTTGCCTGCATGTCGGCACCCATGGAGGCCCCGACCGACCCCGTTGCCGCGGTCGCGTACGCGCGCGAGACCGTCGCCGCCCTGGCCGACACGCTGTGGGCCGCCGCCCGGCCGGGAGGACCTTCTCGCCGTCACCGAAGAGATCCAGGCCCCCGCTCCACGCTCGCGGCGGTCGAGGCACGCGTGGCGGTCGAGGTGGAGGCCACCGGGGCCGCGAAGACCGCCGGCTGGGTCTCACCGGCCGACTACCTCACCCACGTCGCCGGCGGCCGGCACGGGCACGGCTCCCGCACCCTGCGCACCGCACGTGGTCTGTGCGGCGACCGGAGCGGGACGTTGTCGGCCTTGCAGGCCGGAGACCTGTCCCCGGAGCACGCCGAGGTCATCGTCACCGTCATCGACCGGCTGCCGGTCTCCCCGTCGCTGCGGGAGGAGGCCGAGCGGGTGCTGATCGGCCACGCCGCCACCCTGAACGCCACCGAGCTCCGCAAGGCCGGCGAGCACCTGCTCGAGGTGCTCGACCCCGACGGGGTCGCCCGCGCCGACGAACAAGCCCTCGACAGGCTCGAGCGCTCCGCGCACCTGGGCCGGTTCCTGGCCCTCGCCGAGGACGGCATCGGCGGCGTCCGCCTCCGCGGCCGTGGCACCGTCGAGGACGCCAACCTGATCAAGACCGCACTGTTCGCGCTCGCCGCACCGCAGCCCGGCCCCGACCCCGACACCGGTGAGTCAGCGCGGGATCTGCGCGACCACGGCGCCCGCTGCTGGGACGCCCTCGTCGAGCTCGCCCTGAAAGCCCAAGAAGCCGACGGGCTGCTGCCGGACCAGCACGGCGCCAAACCCCGCCTCACCATCACCGTCGGCCTTGATTCGCTGCGCGCCGGCACCGGTGCCGCCACCCTGGACACCGGCGACACCATCTCCGTCGCCGCCCTACGACGGCTCGCCTGCGACGCCGAGATCGTCCCCGCCGTCCTCGGCAACCACGGCGAGGTCCTCGACGTCGGCCGCACCCAACGCCTCGTCACCCCCGGCATCTGGAAAGCCCTCACTCTCCGCGACCGGCACTGCCGGTTCCCCGGCTGCCGCCGCATGCCACTCGCGTGCGACGCCCACCACCTCCACCACTGGGCCGACGGCGGCGACACCTCACTCGACAACCTCGTGCTGCTGAGGCTGTCGCACGAATCGTCGACCAGCGCGAAGAGCCGATGCCAACCGAAGACCTGGGATGGGTGGCCCAAGCGGGTTAGGCCGGGGCCGCGTGCTGCAGCTTGAGGAGGTTGTGGACGGTGCACATCAATCGCCATTC
>DASURB010000042.1:0-16710 GCA_036280235.1 Nocardioides sp. | reverse complement strand
CTCAGCAGCACGAGGTTGTCGAGTGAGGTGGCGCCGCCGTCGGCCCAGTGCTGCAGGTGGTGGGCGTCGCACGCGAGTGGCATGCGGCGGCAGCCGGGGAACCGGCAGTGCCTGTCGCGCAGGGTCAGCGCCTTCCAGATGCCGGCGGTGACGAGGCGTTGGGTGCGGCCGACGTCGAGGACCTCGCCATGGTTGCCGAGGACGGCGGGGACGATCGCGGCATCGCAGGCGAGCCGTCGTAGGGCGGCGACGGAGATGGTGTCCCCGGTCTCCAGCGTGGCGGCACCGGTGCCGGCGCGCAGCGAATCGAGGCCGACGGTGATGGTGAGGCGCGGTTTGGCGCCGTGCTGGTCCGGCAGCAGACCGTCCGTCTCCTGCGCCCTCAACGACAGCTCGACCAGCGCGTCCCAGCAGCGGGCGCCGTGGTCGCGAAGGTCCCGGTCGCCCTGCCCGGTGTCCGGGTCGGGGCCGGGCTGCGGTGCGGCGAGCGCGAACAGGGCGGTCTTGATCAGGGTGGCGTCCTCGACGGTGCCGCGGCCGCGGAGGCGGACGCCGCCGATGCCGTCCTCGGCGATGGTCAGGAACCGGCCCAGGTGCGCGGAGCGCTCCAACCTGTCGAGGGCGCGTTCGTCGGTCCGGGCGGTGCCGTCGGGGTCGAGCACCTCGAGCAGGTGCTCGCCGGCCTTGCGGAGCTCGGTGGCGTTCAGGGTGGCGGCGTGGCCGATCAGCACCCGCTCCGCCTCGTCCCGCAGCGACGGGGAGACCGGCAGCCGGTCGATGACGGTGACGATGACCTCGGCGTGCTCCGGGGACAGGTCTCCGGCCTGCAACGCCAACAACGTCCCGCTCCGGTCGCCGCACAGACCACGTGCGGTGCGCAGGGTGCGGGAGCCGTGCCCGTGCCGACCGCCGGCGACGTGGGTGAGGTAGTCGGCCGGTGAGACCCAGCCGGCGGTCTTCGCGGCCTCGGTGGCCTCCACCTCGACCGCCACGCGTGCCTCGACCGCCGCGAGCGTGGAGCGGAGGGCCTGGAGCTCTTCGGTGACGGCGAGCAGGTCCTCCGGTCGCGCGGCCGCCCACAGCGTGTCGGCGAGGGCGGCGACGGTCTCGCGGGCGGACGCGACCGCCGCAGCGGGGGCCGTCGGTGCGTCCAGGAGTGCGGTCATGGAGAGAACTCAACCAGGGACCACCGACAGTTTCTGAGCGAAGTTTCGCCTTACCCACAACGGAAAGCGCGCCGGAAGTTGTCCACAGTTTCTGTTGCCGTGCCCGTCGGGGCGTCTTGGAGACGCCTGCCATCCGGCGCGAGATGTGGTTCGAACGAGATCCCGCGTCCCGCTGCGCCGTCGCATCGGCGCAGAGGGAGATCCCACTCGCCGGCGCTCGCCATCTGCCTGACGAGCGGAGGCTGGCCAGACCGCGTGCTCACCGTGGAACCGGGAGCCGAAGTTGTTCACAGCTCCATGCGGAAGTGCACGTCGGGGGCGTCGGGAGTGAGCACGCCTTCCCAGCGGAAGATCTCGCAGTAACCGTGCCGGCTGCCAGCCGAGCGCCGCGTCTCCCTCGCCGACAACCGGTCCGGAAGGAATAGGCGGTCACTGAGCCGGCAGGATCGTGCCGGTCACCTCACCGAGCGCGATGCGGCCGCCCAGCGCCCCGGGCGCCGTCGCGCGGATCGTCACGGTGTCGCCGTCCTCGAGGAACGTTCGCCCGCCGTCGAGCGGCTCGCTGCCGCCCCACGACAGCTCGAGGAGCGACCCGCGCTGCTCGCGCTCCGGCCCGCTCACCGTGCCCGACGCGAACAGGTCGCCGGTGCGCAGGCTCGCGCCGTTGACGGTCATGTGCGCGAGCATCTGGGCGGGGGACCAGTACATCGAGGAGTACGGCGGACGGCTGACGACACGGTCGCCGATGAGCACCTCGAACTCGATGTCGTAGCCGGCGCCCGAGCCCACGCGCAGGTAGTCGAGCGGCTCCGGGTCCTGCCCCGGGAGGTCGACGCGTGCCGCCTCCAGTGCGTCCAACGGCGTGACCCAGCCCGACACAGAGGTCGCGAAGGACTTGCCGAGGAACGGGCCGAGTGGGACGTACTCCCAGGCCTGGATGTCGCGCGCGGACCAGTCGTTCAGCGGCAGCACGCCGAACACGTGGTCCGCGAACGCGTCGACCGGCACCCGCTCTCCGAGCGTCGAGGGCGTGCCGACCACGAGCCCGAGCTCGCACTCGATGTCCAGACGCTGCGACGGACCGAACGTCGGCGCGGACTCATCCGGGGCCTTCCGCTGACCAGAAGGACGCACCACGTCGGTGCCGCTGACGACGACGGTGCCGGCGCGGCCGTGGTAGCCGACCGGGAGGTACCGCCAGTTGGGCATCAGCGGCTCGGCGTCCGGCCGGAAGATCTTGCCGACGTTGGACGCGTGGTCGAGCGAGCAGTAGAAGTCGACGTAGTCGGCGACCTGGAACGGCAGGTCGAGCACCACCTCGTCGACCGGCAGCAGGTGCGGCTCGACCAGCTCGCGCTCGGCGGGGTCGGTGAGCAGCGAGACGATCCACTGCCGGACGCCGTGCCAGTGCGCGCGCCCCAGTGCGAGCAGCGGGTTGAGGCTCGGCTCCTCGAAGACGTGCGCGACCTCGAGCATGTCCCCGGCCGCCACCGGCGCGAGGTCGAGCACCTGGTCGCCGATGCGGACGCCGACGCGACCGGACTCGCCCTCCCAGGTCGCGTGCCGGAAGACGGCGTACGGCAGGTTGTCGACGTCGTACGGCGAACCGGCGGCGCCGTCGACCCAGGTCTGGACCGTCATCGGGGTACCTCCGTCGAGTCGGCGGCGACGAGCCCGAGGGCCACGAGGTCGTCGCGCGGGTCGGTCACGCTGCAGGAGCCGAACGAGGTGAACCATCGCCGCGTCCGCACGAGCGTGTCGGCATCAGGGAGAGCAGCGACGAGCGCTGCGCCGTCCCGTTCGGCCAGCGCGGCTTCGACGTCGCCGCCGTCGAGCGCGACGCGCGTCGCGGCCAGGACGTTGAGGAAGCCGTGGTGCTCGAACCCGGTCTCCGGGTCTCTGTGCCGCAGCGCGTTGTGCAGTCCGGCCGTGCACTTGAACGGGGTCTCGCGGTCGAGAGCCGCCTCGATCCACGAAGCCAGCGTCGCCTCGGACGGGAACAGGTCGGCGTCGAGCCCGCCGGTGCGGAACTTCAGCCGCAGGCCGAGGTCCTCGCGGGCCGCGACCTCGTCGGCGGCGGCGAGCCAGCCGGGCGTGGCCCGACCGGGCAGCTCGACGAAGACGTCCAGTGCGTCGGCGAGCTCGGCGTCGAGGCCGCTCTTGGCCTCGTCGACCGCGGCGACCACTCGGCGTGCGTTGCCGGCGAGGTCGTCGAGGTCGCGCAGCGCGATCTCCAGCCCGACGACGTCGAGCCCGAGCTTCTGGGCCAGCCCGAGCGGGCCGGCGATCTGACCGGCGCCGCCGGTGCACACGACCGACAGCCGAGCCGTCGTGCCGCGCACCTGCGGCAGGTCGGTGTCCTTGAGCACGAAGCTCCCGACGAGCGTGCTCCACGGCTCGCTGCGTCGCGCGACGTGCTGCTCAACAGCGTCGGACAGTGGTGCGTTGCCGGGCGGGAACACCGCCGCGTCGTCGACCAGGCCGACGTACTGCTCCGGAACTACGTGATCCCCAGGACCTGGGGTTGCGGGAGAGTCGGGCACGGTGCGAGGCTAACGCACGTACGGCTCACCGGACGTCTGTGTTCGTTTATAGGACGTGGTCTCGACAAGCTCGACCACCCGATCGTGGTCTCGACAAGCTCGATCACCCGAGACCAGGCTCGACCACCCGAGGAGTGACTCATGGCCTACTACCGCCAGGTCGGCGAGGTACCGGGCAAGCGGCACACGGTCTTCCGCGACCCCGAGGGTCGGCTGCGCTACGAGGAGCTGATGGGCGAAGAGGGCTTCTCGTCCGACTCCTCGCTGCTCTATCACGCCGGCGTCCCGTCGGCGATCGTCGACAGCCAGATCTGGGAGCTGCCCGACCAGGCGACGACCGCCAACCACCCGTTGAAGCCGCGCCACCTCAAGCTGCACTCCCTCTTCGACGCTGCCGCGGACAGCCGGAACCCTGTCGAGCACCGCCGCCTGGTGCTCGGCAACGGCGACGTACGGATCTCGTACGTCGTTGCCGGCGCGACGTCGCCGTACTACCGCAACGCCGTCGGCGACGAGTGCGTCTACGTGCAGGAGGGGTCCGGCATGGTCGAGACCGTCTTCGGCGTGCTGACCTACCGCACCGGCGACTACGTCGTCATCCCGCGCGCGACGACGCACCGGTGGGTACCGGCGGAGCCCTGCCGGCTCTACGCCATCGAGGCCAACAGCCACATCCACCCGCCGAAGCGCTACCTGTCCCGCTTCGGCCAGCTGCTCGAGCACGCGCCGTACTGCGAGCGCGACCTCTACGGCCCCGACGAGCCGTTCCTGGTCGAGGGCAGCGACGTCGAGGTGCTGGTCAAGCACCGCGGCAGCGCCCCGGGCGGCATCGTCGGCACGCGGATGACCTACGCGACGCACCCGTTCGACGTCGTCGGCTGGGACGGCTGCCTCTACCCGTTCACGTTCAACGTCGAGGACTTCATGCCGATCACCGGCAAGGTCCACCAACCGCCGCCGGTGCACCAGGTCTTCGAGGGCTGGAACTTCGTGGTCTGCAACTTCGTGCCGCGCAAGGTCGACTACCACCCCGACTCGGTGCCGGTGCCCTACTACCACTCCAACGTCGACAGCGACGAGGTCATGTTCTACGTCGGCGGCGACTACGAGGCGCGCAAGGGCTCGGGCATCAACATCGGCTCGATCTCGCTGCACCCCGGTGGCTACGCGCACGGCCCGCAGCCGTCGGCGATCGAGGCGTCGCTGGGCGCGGAGTACTTCGACGAGCTCGCCGTCATGGTCGACACGTTCAAGCCGCTCGACCTGGGCGAGGCCGCGCTGGCCTCCGAGGACCCGGCGTACGCCTGGACCTGGGCCGGCCGAGGCCCCGACTCGACCGGCGAGGACGGCGGCCCGGCGGTGTTCTCGAACTCCTAGCGGGCAGGATGTCGGCCATGCCGTCGTACGTCGCCTTCCTGCGCGCGATCAACCTGGGCGCCCAGCGCAAGGTGCCCATGGCCGACCTGCGCACCTGCCTGGAGGAGGCGGGCTACGAGGACGTGGCCACGCACATCCAGACCGGCAACGTCCGCTTGCGCACTTCGACGCGCAGCCTGGCCAAGGTCGCCGAGCAGCTCGAGACGGTGCTCGGCGAGCGGTACGGCTTCGAGATCCCCGCGATCGTGTTCACGCCGCCACAGCTGCGTGAGGTGTACGACGACGCCAGCACGTTCGCGCCCGACAGGGTCCGCGGCGACAACCGTTACGTGTTGCTCTTCAAGCCCGGCGAGGCGCCGACCGGCGAGGACGCGACCGCGATCAACGCCTGGGACGCGCCCGGCGAGGCGGCGATGGTCAACGGCCGCGCGGTGCACGTCTGGATCGACGGCACCTCTCAGGGCGCCCAGGTCCTCAACGTGTTCAAGAAGCCGCTGTGGCCCGGCACCAACCGCAACGTGAAGGTCCTCGAGGCCGTCGTGCGGAAGTGGCTCTGAGCGGTTCAGGTTCCGGCTCGCCCTGCCGATGGTGAGGCTGACCGGAGGCTCGTGACGTGGGCCGACCACGGAGACGGTCACGACGACAGGGGACGAGCACCGCATGCCACTGACGGCTTTCGGGTCGCCGGACAGCTCGACGGGGTGGATGGCCCGCGCCCTCGGCGCGCTCTACGTCTGCGGCGGTCTGGTGGCGGTCGCGTGGGTCGCGATCCCGCACGCCGACCCGACCGGCGACACGGTCGTGCTCGCGACGGCGGTGTCCGCCGTCCTGCTCGGTGCCGCGCTGCTCGTCGTGCCGTTCGGGCCGTGGCCGCGCTGGGCTCTGCACGCGTGCATCGCGGGCATCCAGGTCGTGGTGTCGACGGCGTACGTCGCCACCGACAGCGCCGTGACGGACGGACGGTTCTTCTACGCCTGGGCCACGCCGTACTCGGCGTTCTTCTTCGGCCGCGGGGCGATGGCCGGGCACGTGGCCTGGACCGCGGTCTGCCAGGTCGTCGCCCTCGTCCTGATCGGCGACCCGTTCGCCGAGTCGGCGCGCTCGTTCCTGATGACGACCGGGACCGTCGTGGCGGTCGGCCTGCTCGTCAACCTCGTGGCGGACCGGATGAGGGCCAGCCAGGACCAGCTCCGGCACGCGGCGCTGCACGACCCGCTCACGGGGCTCGTCAACCGACGCGGGCTCGCCGTCGCCCTCGAGCGGGCGCTCGCCGACGCCCGGCGCACGCACACGAAGGTCGCCGTCCTGCTCGTCGACCTCGACCACTTCAAGCTCGTCAACGACACGCACGGGCACCACGTCGGCGACCGGATGCTCGCGGAGGTCGCTCCCCGTCTGCTTCGCGCGGTCCGCGGCGGTGACGTGGTCGGGCGGATGGGCGGTGACGAGTTCGCGGTCGTCTGCCCGGGCGTGCGCGACGAGGCCGACGTCCAGCCCGTCCTCAACCGGCTCCGCGAGGCCTGGCAGCCGGTCACGCTCGACCCGGGCGACCTCCCGCTCTCCGGCAGCGTCGGCGTCGTCGTCTGCGACGGTACGGCGACGGCGGACGCGGTGCTGCGGGACGCGGACGTCGCGCTCTACCGAGCCAAGGACGTCCAGCGCGGCTCGGCGGTCGTCTTCGACACGTCCCTCCGCAGCTCCGTCGAGCGCGAGACCACCCTCGACCGTGCGTTGCGCGGCGCCGTCGAGCGCGGCGAGCTCGCGCTGCACTTCCAGCCGATCGTCGACCTCCGGACCGAGGAGGTCGTGGGGGCGGAGGCGCTGATGCGCTGGACGTCCCCGGCCCTCGGCGCGGTGTCGCCGGTGGAGTTCATCCCGCTCGCCGAGGACCGCGGGCTGATCACCGAGCTCGGTGGCTGGGCGCTCGAGGAGTGCTGCCGCACGATCGCCGCCTGGCGGTCGGAGGGCCGGGTCTCCCCGAGCTTCCGCGTCACCCTGAACGTCTCGGCGCACCAGCTGCGGCCGTGCTTCGCCGGCGAGGTGCGCGCCGCCCGCGAGCGGCACGGCCTGCCCGCGGAGGCGCTGTGCCTGGAGATCACCGAGTCGGTGCTGCTCGGCGACGCCGACCCCGCGGCGCAGTGCCTGGCCGAGCTGACCGAGGCCGGCACCGCGCTGCTGCTCGACGACTTCGGCACCGGCTACTCGTCGCTGTCCTACCTGCACCGGTTCCCGCTGTCGGCGATCAAGCTCGACCGGTCGTTCGTGGAGTCCGCGTGCACGTCGCCGCGGCAGCGCGCCCTGCTCGAGGCGATCCGCGCGATGGCCGACGCGCTCGGCATGCGCGTCGTGGCCGAGGGCGTCGAGACGGCCCAGGTCGCCGACGCCCTGCGCGCCCTGGGCTACACCCGCGCGCAGGGCTACCTGTGGTCGCCGCCGGTGCCGGCGGACGCGTTCCCGGGCGGCGTCGCACTGGGCGCGCTCACGCCTCGGCCGTGACCTTCTCCGGCACCGGCGCCCGGTCCAGCGTGCGCACCGACCGGGACGTCAGCGCGAGCAGGGCGATCGCGGCGTACGCGATGCCGCTCCACATCAGCACGTCCCGGAAGCCGAACCACTCGCCGAGCGGGCCGTAGAGCAGCTGGCCCACCGGCATCGCCACGAACGAGCCGAGCGCGTCGTAGGAGTAGGCGCGCGACAGCATCGAGTCGTCGATGTTCTCCTGCATGGCGAGGTTCCAGCCCATGCTGAACATCTCGATGCCCGCGCCGGCGATGAACGTGACCGCGATGAGCGTGACGAGGTGTGGTTCGACGCCCAGGACGAAGATCGGGATGCCCATCAGCGAGCAGCCGAGCATGCCGTAGAGCAGCGGCCGGCGCATCCGGACCCGCAGCAGGAGCACGGTCATCGCCAGCAGGCCGATCGACTCGGCCGACAGCACGAAGCCCCAGCCCTGCTCGCCGATCGTGTCCTTCGCGACCGCGGGCCCGAGCGTGAACCAGGCGCCGGTGTGGATCGCGTTGAGGAAGCCGAACGCCAGCACGATGACCCACAGCCAGGTGATGGAGCGGAACAGCGTCCAGCCCTCACGCAGCTCGTGCAGCGTGCTGCTGCGCTCCGCCGGGGCCGGCTTCGGCGGCATCGTCACCGGAGTCAGCAGGAGCGCGGCCACCAGCCACGTGAACGCGTCGACGGCGAGCGCCCAGCCGGACCCGACCGTGACGACGAGCAGTGCGCCGACCGTCGGACCGATGATCGTCAGGCCGCCCCGCGACAGCGACAGCAGCGCGTTGGCGCTCTGCAGCTGTTCGCGTGGCACCAGCTGCGGGACCATGCTCGCCATCGCCGGGAACGAGATGGCCGACACCAGCCCGTGCACGGCGGACAGCGCGATGACCATCCAGAGCTCCGCCGTACCCGTGATCACCAGGAACGCGATGGCTCCCTGCGTCAACGCGGACGTCAGGTTCGACAGCTGCAGCACCACCGCCCGCGGGAAGCGGTCCGCGACGACGCCGCCGAAGAGCAGGAACAGCACCATCGGGATCGTGTGCGCGGCGAGCACCTGACCGAGGGCCGTGGGGGAGTCCGTGATGTCCAGCACCGCGAAGGCCAGCGCGATGTTGGCCATCATGTTGCCGAGGGTGTTGACGAACCGGGAGCCGTAGTACCAGGCGAAGTTGCCGTTGCGCAGGGGCGTGAGGGACTCGCGCCAGGTCATGCGGGGTCCCCGCGGCGGCGCGAGCGCAGCGAGCGGCGTCTTGGGGTGCTCACCCGTTGTCCTCCATCAGGAACGCAGCGGCGGTCATGCCTACGTGCACGGTGCCTTCGCTGCGAGGAGGCTGTGCGGAGGCGTGGATGAGCTTGCTGGCCTCGATGACCATGTCGCGGACCTTCTCCCAGACCTCGGGGGTCACCCACAGCTCGGCGTCGACCAGCGTGCCCTTGCGGCGCTGGGAGCCGTAGCGGCGGGTCATCTCAGCGGCCATCGCGGCGACGTACGCGCCGTAGTCCTCGGGCGGCGAGTCCTCGGCGATCATCTTGGTCTCGTTCCACGGGTGCTGGTAGCGCTTGGCCACGCCGCCGCGGATCTTCTCCTCGCCGGCCACGACGAGGAGGCCGGCGTCGGCGAGCGTGCGCAGGTGGTACGACGCGTTGGCGTGGGTGATGTCGAGCTCCCGGGCGACCTCGGCGGCGCTGAGCGCCTGGTTCGTCAGCAGCGACAGGATCCGCAGGCGCAGCGGGTGCGCGGTCGCGCGCATCTGGCCGAGGCGGGGTTCGGACATGGCTGTTCCTCGTGGGGCGGTGGGGGCGACTCTCCAACGAGTCTTGGACAGTGTGGCCGAGGAACGCCGCCCGGGCAACCGGATTTCGGAGCCCGGGCGGCGTTCGGTCGATCGGGCGGGTCAGGCGAGCACGGGCCGGTGGCTGCGGAACGCGCCCGCCGGGTCCACGTCCTCCTTCACCCGGCGCAGCCGGTCGAGCGCCTCGGCGGGGTACGCCGCGGCGGGGTCGTGCTCCTGGCCGAGGAAGTTGAAGAACGTGCGGCCGGTCAGCTCCGGCGCGAGCGCGGCGCGCAGGTCGCCGATCGCCGCGTCGATGGCTGTGGAGGCTTCCGGGCTGACCGGGATGCCGAGCGCGAACACCTGGTAGGGCTCGCGGATCGGGCCGTTCGGCCCGTCCTCGACCGTGCCGCGCGCCAGCGCGCCGCCGAGGTGGCGGATCTGCACGACCGCGAGCGGTACGTCGGCGCCGGCACCCACGGCGTTCACGAGCCGGTCGACCGTGCCGGCGTCGAGCCGGCCGATCATGCCCGACCACTCCTGGCCGGGCATCGGGTCGGTCGGCTCGTTGGCGATCTCGCCGAGCCGGCCGAGCGGGACCGGACCGAGCGTGTCGAGCGCGATCGCGGGCAGCTGGCGCAAGCGGGTGAGGTGCCGGTTGGCCTCGGTCTCGGTGCCGAGGAAGGCGACGTCGACGCTCACGAACGAGCGGCCGCGGATCGCCTCGGGCATCGCCGGGTCGGGCGGGAAGCGGAACAGGTGCGCCCACAGGGTCAGCTCCTCCGGCGCCTTCGCGGTGACCTCCCGGAACGCCTGGAGCACCGGGCGCGCCATCTCGAGCGGCCACATCAGGCGGCCGCCGTACACCTGCGGAGCGGGGAACAGCCGCATCTCGAGCGCGGTGACGATGCCGAAGTCGCCACCGCCGCCCTTCATCGCCCAGAAGCGCTCGGGGTCCGTGGTCGCGTCGACGCGCATGAACGTGCCGTCGTGGTCGACGACGTCGAAGGCGGTGACCGCGTGCGCTGCGAGGCCCCAGGCGCGGCCGAACCAGGACAGCCCGCCGCCGAGCGTGTAGCCGACCACGCTCGGGTCGGGGTTGCTGCCCGCCGGAGCGGCGAAGCCGGTCGGCTCGAGAGCGGTGAGCAGCTCGCCCCACTTCACACCGGCGCCGACGCGCACGGTGCGGGCGGCGGTGTCGATGGTGATGTCGTCGAGGCCGCGGGTGCGTAGCACCACGCTGCCGGACAGCGCCTCGGTCGCGCCGTGCCCGACGGGCTGCGCCGTGACGGGGTAGCCGTGCGCGGTGGCGGTGCGGACCGCGGTGGCGACCTCGTCGGCGGTGTCGGTGGTGACGACCGCCGCCGGGCGCTGGTCGACGTTGAGCACCCAGCCGCGCCGGGCGAGCTCCCAGACCGGGTCGTCCGGCCCGACCACCCTGCCGGGCAGGGCTTCGCGAAGCGCGGCGACGACGCGGGTGGGAGCCGTCGCAGTGGGGATGGTGGTCGGGATGGTGGTGCGTGTGACGAGCTCGGTCATGACTCTCCTAGACGTGACGGACGGTCCCGAGACGGCTGTGCGCAATCGACGTGGCTCAGCCGAGGTTGGTCAGCTGGCGGGGGACGTAGGTGCCGGTGCGGAAGGTCGCCCGCTCGGCGTCGCGACGGCGAGCGCGGCGGACCTGCTCCCCGGTGGGGACGAGACGGGCGGTGCGGCGGGTGATACCTCGCATGACGCTGCTCCTCTGCGATTCGGTGCCCCGAGGCGACTGCCAAAGACTTGTTGGACAGTTGTACGCCGCTCGCCGACCAACTGTCAAGCACTTCTTTGGGGGTTACGGATCGGCCTGGACCAGCCGCAGCCGCACGGACCCCAGGAAGTCCTGGCGGAGGTCCGCGGGGAGGCCGTCGTACGGGCTGGCCTGCGAGACGTGCGCCGCCATCGCCTGCTCCCGCCGCTCGAGCACTGCGCCGGCGTCGAGCACGTGGGTGATCTCGTCGTCGGGTGTGCCCAGCTCGCCCAGTGCGCGGTACGCCTCCGCCCCGCCGGACAGCGCCATCCGGTCGGCCCAGCGGCGCATCAGGCTGCGCGGCAGGCAGGACAGGTACGTCTGGAGCCCCTCCTCGCGGCCGACGTGCTCACTCGCGCGTCGCACGGCCGCATGGTCGCGGTGCCCGTCGCTCGCGTCGAGGGTGAGCAGCGCGTCAGGCGCGACACCGGCCACGGTGCGGCGTACCGCCTGGGCCAGCTGGTCCGGCGCCGTCGCCGCGAGCGACCCGGCCGGCGGGGCCCCGGTCAGACCGGAGTCCGCGAACGCCCAGACGCCGACACGCTCGACGCCGAGGTGGGCACACGACGTGCGCAGCTCGCGCTCGCGGACCTCGCCGAGGTCGGCGCCGTCGAGCGGGACCGCGGGCTCGCCGGCCTCGCCGCGGGTGGCGCAGGCGACCACGGTGCGGATGCCGGCGTCGGCGGCGAGCAGCAGCGCGCTGCCGCAGCCGAACGCCTCGTCGTCGGGGTGCGCGACGACGACCAGCAGCGTGTCGCCGGGGGAGAGGTCGAGGAACCGGCTCCTGCTCATGATCGGCGTCTCCGTCCTGATGCTGCCCTGTGCAGTAAGTCACGCCAGTAGATACTGCCTAGGGCAGTGTGTCAAGATGCGGCATGCCCGCGGACCGGACCACCACGTCGTACGCCCTTCTCGGCCTGCTCGCCCTGCGCCCCTGGACCACCTACGAGCTCGCCAAGCAGGTGCGCCGCAGTCTTCGATGGTTCTGGCCCCGGGCCGAGCGGAAGCTGTACGACGAGCCCAAGCGGCTCGTCGCGGACGGGCTGGCGACCGCCGAGGAGGGCTACACCGGCAAGCGCCGGCGCACCACCTACGCGATCACCGAGGCCGGGCGCGGCGCCCTCGCCGAATGGCTCGACGAACCGCCGGCGCCGCGCATCTTCGAGTCCGAGGCGATGGTCAAGGTGTTCTTCGCCGACGCCGGCGACCTCGACCAGCTGCGCGCCACCCTCGGCCGGGTCGAGGCCGAGGCCGCCGAGCGGCTCGAGGAGCTGGTCGAGCTCGCGAAGGAGACCGAAGGACCGTTTCCGGCCCGGCGCCACCTCGGTGCGCTGTGCCTGCGGCTCCAGCACGACCAGGAGCGCGCGGTGCTCGAGTGGGCTCGGTGGGCGCACGAGCAGGTCGACACCTGGCGCTCCACCACCGACCCGGGGGGCTGGGACACCCGGGCGGTGCTGGCCTCGATCAGCGGGTGACCGTCAGTGAGTGGTCTCGACAGGCTCGACCACCCGGATCCCGTCAGGCGATCTTGACCCCCGCGTCTGCCATCTCCTCCAGCGCCTTCTTCGTCGTCTCCGGCGCCACGCCCGCGCACAGCGACTCGAGCACGGTGGTCTCGAACCCCTCGCGCACGGCGTCGAGCGCGGTGGCGCGCACGCAGTAGTCGGTGGCGATCCCGCACACGTCGACGTGCGTGATGCCGTGCTTGCGCAGCCACTCGGCGAGACCGGAGCCGTCGGAGCAGACGCCCTCGAAGCCGGAGTACGCCGCCGCGTGCTCGCCCTTGAGGAACACCGCGTCGAACGGCTGCGGGTCGAGGTTGGGGTGGAACGCCTCGCCGTCGGTGCCGACCACGCAGTGCTTCGGCCAGCTGTGCACGAAGTCGGGGTTGTCGCTGAAGTGGTCGCCCGGGTCGATGTGGTGGTCGCGTGTCGCCACCGCGACGTCGTACTCCGGGGCCTGGGGGTCCCTCTCCGTCCAGTGGTGCAACAGCTCGCTGATCCGGTGCGCGACCGCCGCGCCACCGGAAACGGCCAGGCTGCCGCCCTCGCAGAAGTCGTTCTGCACGTCCACGACGACCAGTGCACGCTTCATGGCCCGACCCTAGCGACGCAGGACACACGCGGAAAGCGCGATCGCCGCGGCCGGACAACCCGGCGTCGTACGCCTTCTCGGCTGAGGACGTCAGCGCCGCCGCTGGGAGACTCCCGGCATGAGCGTCTCCGAGCCCGAGGTCAGCGCCCTGGCGATCAACGTGACGGTCCCCGAGGAGCTGCGGTGGACCGACGTACGCCGCGGCGAGGAGTTCACGCTCACGACGCTGAACGTGCGGCTGCTGCCGGACGGCCGGCTGGCGGCGAAGGCGTACGGGCGCCCGACCGCCGGTGGCCGGGGCGCCTACGTGTCGTTCCCGGTGCCGGACCGGCCCGAGCTCGCCTCCGTGGTCGAGGCGGCGGCCGACCGCGCCGCGGCGCTCTGGGGCGCCCACGGGCGCTTCGGCTGACCCTTGCTCCGGCCCCGGGCGAGCTGTGCGGATCTGGTGCAGATCGTGTGTGTCCGGCTGCCACGAGGGGGCGCATGCCCGCAGAATGGCCGGACGACCCGCGCCGCGGGTCGCGGCACACGAGGGGAGGCCGGGGTCGTGGCCTTGATCGACACCGAGCGACTGACCAAGCGCTTCGGCGCGGTCACCGCGCTCGACGACCTGACCGTGGCGGTGTCGCCGGGGGTCACCGGGCTCGTCGGAGCCAACGGGGCCGGCAAGTCGACGCTGCTGAAGATCCTCCTCGGCCTGATCCCGGCCACCGACGGACACGCGCGGGTGCTCGACCTCGACGTGACCAGCGACGGCGCGGCCATCCGAGAGCGCGTGGGCTACATGCCCGAGCACGACTGCCTGCCGCCCGACGTGAGCGCCACCGAGTTCGTCGTGCACATGGCGCGGATGTCCGGACTGCCGCAGACGGCCGCGCGCGAGCGTGCCGCCGACACGCTGCGGCATGTGGGGCTCTACGAGGAGCGCTACCGGCCGATGGGTGGCTACTCCACCGGCATGCGCCAGCGGGTGAAGCTCGCGCAGGCGCTGGTGCACGACCCCAGCCTGGTGATGCTCGACGAGCCGACCAACGGGCTCGACCCCGCCGGCCGCGACGACATGCTCGAGCTGATCCAGCGCATCGACGCGGAGTTCGGCATCTCGGTGATCGTCACCTCCCACCTGCTCGGCGAGCTCGAGCGCGTCTGCCGCGAGATCGTCGTCATCGACGCCGGCCGGCTGCTGCGCCACTCGACGACCGCGGCGGTCACCGCGGAGACGCCGGTCGTGGCCGTCGAGGTCGACGACGACCCGGCGGATCTGCTCGACCGGCTCCGCGTCGCCGGTGTCACCGCGCAGGCAGTGGACCGGCTGATCCAGGTCGACGTCGCGGACCCCTCGACGTACGACCTCGTCCGCGACGCGGTCGCCGAGCTGGGGCTCGGCCTGGTGCGCATGGAGCGACAGCGGCACCGGATGACCGAGATCTTCGCCGACCGCGAGACCGAGCAGGGAGGCGTCGGTGTCTGAGCCCGCTGTGCCGGCGACCAACGCCGGCGAGATCCACGACATCGGCTACCGCCACTACGACGGGCCGCGGCTCGGCGCCGGCTACATCCAGCGGTCGCTGTTCCTCGAGACCCTGCGCGGCACCTACGGCCTCGGCCGGGCCGCCCGGTCCAAGATCGTGCCGTTCGCGCTGCTGGCGGTGATCTCGCTGCCGGCCGCGGTCATCGCGATCGTCACCGGCTACTTCGGGATGGCCGAGCTGCCGCTGAACTACACCGCCTACGTGTTCACGCTTCAGGTGGCGGTGACGATCTTCGTCGGCGCGCAGTCGCCGGCGGTGATGTCGCGCGACCTGCGCTTCAAGGTGGCGCCGTTGTACTTCTCCCGGCCGCTGAGCCCGCAGCAGTACGTCCAGGCGAAGTACGCCGGCATGGCCGTGTCCTTGTTCATCCTGATGGCCACGCCGCTGGTGCTGCTGCTCGTCGGCGCGCTGCTGTCGGAGCTGCCCGTCGAGGACCAGGTGCCCGACTTCCTCCGCGCGCTGGCCGGCGCGGCGATGTACGCGCTGGTGCTCGCCGGCATCGGCCTGCTGGTCGCGGCGATGACGCCCCGGCGCGGTCTCGGCGTCGCGGCGGTCGTCGGCGTGCTGCTCGTTCTGTCGGGCATGCAGGTCGCGGTGATGGCGATGTCCCTCGAGTTCGGCAACGCGACCTTCCAGGGCTACACCGCTCTGCTCTCGCCGTACCCGCTCGTCGACGGCATCGTCTCTGGCCTCCTGGGCGCCGACTCGACGACGATCGCCGGCGGGCCACCGGGCACGCTCGGGAACGTGATCTTCGTGGCTGTCGCGGTCATGCTCGTCGCGGGCTGCTACGCCGGACTGGTCGCCCGCTACCGGAAGGCGTTGTCGTGAGCACGATCGTCCTCGACGCGGTGTCGCGGTGGTACGGCAACGTGGTGGCGGTCAACGACGTCAGCATGCGACTCGGCCCCGGCGTGACCGGGCTGCTCGGACCCAACGGCGCGGGCAAGTCGACGCTGATCAACATGATGGCCGGGTTTCTCGCGCCCTCGGCCGGCAGCGTGACCCTCGATGATCGCGTGATCTACCGCGACGTCGAGATCTACCGCGAGATAGGCCTCGTGCCCGAGCGCGAGGAGATGTACGACGCGGTCACCGGTTGGCGCTTCGTGCTCGCGAACGCCCGGCTGCACAAGCTGCCCGACCCGGAGGCGGCCGCGCGGCGCGCGATCGACACCGTCGAGATGGGCTACGCCGAGGACCGCGACATCCGCGGCTACTCCAAGGGGATGAAGCAACGGATCAAGATGGCCACGGCGATCGTGCACGACCCGTCGGTCCTGCTGCTCGACGAGCCGTTCAACGGGATGGACCCGCGGCAGCGGCTGCACCTGATGGACCTGCTGCACCGGCTCGGGGACGAGGGCCGGACGATCCTGTTCAGCTCGCACATCCTCGAGGAGGTCGAGCAGATCGCCGGCCGCATCGAGGTGATGGTCGCCGGGCGGCACGCCGCCAGCGGCGACTTCCGCGAGATCCGCCGGCTGATGACGCAGCGGCCGCACCAGTACACCGTCCGCTCCAGCGACGCCCGGGCGATGGCCTCGGCGCTGATCGCCGAGGGGGGCACGTCCGGGGTCGAGCTCGTCACCGACGCCGCCGGCCAGGAGGTCGTCCACGTGCAGGCCAGCGACTACTCCGCGTTCATCCACGCGCTGCCCCGGCTCGCCTCCCGGCACGGCATCCGGCTGTTCGAGGTCCGACCCGACGACGAGTCGCTCGAGAGCGTCTTCTCCTACCTGGTGACGCGATGAACGCGACCGTCGCGTCCCTCACCAGTCGCAGCCTGCTCGCCCGCAAACGCACGCTGGTGCTGATGCTCCTCCCGCTCGCGTTGCTGGGGCTGTGCACCCTGGCGCGCGTGCTCGCCGGTCTCGACGCCGACATCGAGCGCGAGCTCGCCGGTCCGCTCGCGCCGGACCTGCT
>DASURB010000041.1:0-4255 GCA_036280235.1 Nocardioides sp. | reverse complement strand
GGTGGGCGCAGCAGGGATCGAACCTGCGACCGCTGGTTTGTAAGACCAGTGCTCTACCGCTGAGCTATACGCCCCGGGACGGGCGGGCGGCAGCCTACCGGTGCGGGAGCCTCAGCCAGAACTCCGGGTGAGCGGTCGTGGAGCCCGGACAAAAAGCGACGGCCGCTGGCGTCTCGGGTCACCAGCGGCCGTGCAAGAGATATTCAACCTCGCGGCCGGGCGGCTGTCACAGAAAATCTGCGAAATCCTGGATTTCTTTACCTAGCCCTCAGGTTGGGGACGGGTTCGGGGGTGATCGTCCGTTTTCGGCCCCCTCCGGACGGGTCCGTCACGAGAGCTCGGCCAGCACCCGGAGCTGCTCGGCCAGGTCGCGCGGCTCCGGTATCGCGTTGTGCACCACCCACCGCACCACGCCGTCCCGGTCCACGATGAACGTCGAACGCTCCGCCGCCCCGGTCGACGGGCTGAGCACGCCGTACGACGACGCGACCGCACCGTGCGGCCAGAAGTCCGACAGCAGCGGGAACTCCAGCCCGTCGCGCTCGGCGAACGCCCGGAGCGCGAACATCGGGTCGCACGACACCGCGAGCAGCTGGACGTCGTCGGACTGCCACTGCGGCAGACCGTCGCGGACCTCGGCCAGCTCGCCGGTGCACACCCGGCTGAACGCGAACGGGTAGAACATCACGACCACGGCCTTCTGCCCGCGGTACGACGACAGCCGCACCGGCTGACCATGCTGGTCGCGCAGCTCGAAGTCCGGTGCCTCGTCCCCGACGCCGACCGAGCGGCCAGGCCGGGCGGCCGAGTCAGTCACGGGCGGCGAGCTCACGCTTGAGCACCTTCCCGGTGGCGTTGCGGGGCAGCTCGTCGACCACGACGATCTCGCGCGGCACCTTGTAACGGGCGAGGTTGTCCTTGACGTGCGCCTTGAGGGTGTCCTCGTCGGCCGGGCCGGACAGCACGACGAAGGCGCGCAGCCGCTGGCCGAACTCCTCGTCGTCGACCCCGATCGCGGCGGCCTCGACGACGGCGTCGTGGCGGGCGAGGCAGTCCTCGACCTCCTTGGGGAAGACGTTCTCGCCGCCGGACACGATCATCTCGTCGTCGCGACCCTCGACGAACAGCCGACCCTCCTCGTCGAACCGGCCGACGTCGCCGGTGGCCATCAGCCCGTCGATCGTGTCCTTGCTGCCCCCGCCGGTGTAACCCTCGAACAGCAGCGTGTTGCCGACGAAGATCCGGCCGGACTCCCCGGGCGGGACCTCGTGGCCCTCCTCGTCGAAGATCTTCACCACCGTGGCCCACGGCGGCTTGCCGGCCGTGCCGGGCGCAGCACGCAGGTCCTCGGGCGTCGCGACGGTGGCGTAGGCGACCTCGGTGGAGCCGTAGATGTTGTAGAGCGTATCGCCGTACTGGTCCATCCACGTGGTGCCGAGGTCGCCCGGCAGCGCGGACCCGGACGCCGCGACCACCTTGACCCGCGACAGGTCGTGCTTGTCGAGCTCGTCCTGCGGCAGCTGCAGGATCCGCTGGAGCATCACCGGGATCACCACCAGCGAGTCGCAGCGCTCCTCCTCGACCGTGGTCAGGCAGCCTGCGGGGTCGAACTTGCGGCGCAGCACGATCGTCGAGCCGAGCAGCATCGCCAGCGCCCAGTGCGCCCAGCCCCAGGTGTGAAACAGCGGCGCCGCCACGTGGGTGCGCCAGCCGCGCCTCAGCGGCAGCCGGGACAGCAGGGCGACGGCCGAGTCGATGCCGGCCTCGGAACGGGGCGCGCCCTTCGGTGCGCCGGTGGTGCCGGAGGTGAGGATGATGATCCGGCTGGGCTTGGGCGGCGGCCGGTGGTCGGCCGGGCCGCCCTCGACGATCTGCTGCTCGAGGGTGGGTACGTCGCCGCGGTCGGCGTCGTCGTCGACCCAGGCGAGGACCCGGTCGACGCCCTCGGCCTTGGCGAGCAGCCCGGTGAACTCCTGGTCGTGCACGACGAGCGCCGGCGACTCTCGCTCGAGCACCTCGACGAGCTGCGGGCCCGCGAACGCGGTGTTGAGGTAGACGAGGTCGGCGCCGACCTTGGCGGCGGCGATGCTGGCGTCGACGAAGCCGCGGTGGTTGCGGCACATGATCGCGACCGCGTCGCCGGCGCGCACGCCGTTGCGCTTCCACGTGTCCGCCAGCGCGTTGGAGCGCTCGTGCAGCTCGCGGAAGGTCAGCTCGCCGAGCTCGTCGACGAGGCCGACGCGCTCCGGTTCACGGATCGCCAGGGCGGTGAACCCGCCCGCGGGACCGGTGCCCCAGTCGACGAGGGCACGGGCCATCCGGGCCAGGACGGCCGGCGAGTAGGGCCGCACGATCCCGGTGCCGAGCAGCACCCGGAGCATCGTCGGGTACTTCACCACTCGCTGCACCACCCGCTGCACCACCTTTGGGACCTGCTGCACCGCCTGCACGAGCCACCTTCCTGCCGAGGATCCCGGGACACGGGCTCAACGACGAACGTAGCCCCGGGTTACCGGAGGACGCCCGGCCGGGTTCGGCGGCTCAGCGGCTCTTGGGGGCGACCAGTCGGCTGGCGGTCCAGTCCTTGCTGACGCCGGCCGTCGTGGTGTTGGCCAGGCCGGCGATCTCCGCGGCCTCGGCGATGTCGGCCGGGTCCACCGCTCCGGGCCGGCCCACCTTGGGGGTCAGCAGCCAGACGACTCCGCCGCCGACGAGGTCGGTGAGCGAGTCCATCAGGGCGTCGACGAGGTCGCCGTCGTCGTCGCGCCACCAGTAGATGACCGCCTCGACCACGTTGCCGTAGTCGCCGTCGACCATGTCGGCGTCGATCGTGTCCTCGATCGCAACGCGGAGCTCGTCGTCGACGTCCTCGTCCCAGCCGAGCTCCTGGACGACCATCCCCTTGGTCAGCCCGAGCCTTTGCCCGACGGTCGGCGTGGTCTGGGTGGCACCGTCCTGCCCACCCGGGGTCGCGCTCACGTGTGTTTCTCCTGTTCCGCGCTGCTGATCTGCTGCTGGTCTGGTCGTGCTGCGCGTAGTCCACCCGAGTTCGACCCCGGACGCAAGCGTCCGTCAGCGTGCGCGACCTGCGTGTCACGTTACCCAGCGAACATCTCGCGTCATGCCTGCCCCCGCCGGGCCATCGGTGCTGGTCACTGCGGGCTACTGGGCGGTAGATACCGCGCTCCGGAGCGGCGTGACACGATTGCATGAGGAGCGCCCGGCGAACCCGGACCTCCGGCTGACACCGCTGACATCGATCGACGTACCCAAAGATTCGAGACAGGGCCCGACACCGAGCCCGACCACGAGCGCGAGAGCAGAGGAACCCATGGCTTCAGGCTCTGACCAGTCCACCGGCCAGGCCGGCACCCACCGCCCCTCCGTCATCCACGAGGGCCTGCCGACGCAGCTGCCCGACATCGACCCGGACGAGACGCTCGAGTGGCTGGAGTCGTTCGACGCGATGGTCAGCGACCGCGGCCGCGACCGGGCGCGCTACGTGATGCTGCGCCTGCTCGAGCGGGCCCGCGAGAAGCAGGTCGGCGTCCCCGCGCTGCGGTCCACCGACTACATCAACACGATCCCGCCGGAGCGCGAGCCGTGGTTCCCCGGCGACGAGGACGTCGAGCGCCGGATCCGCGCGTTCATCCGCTGGAACGCCGCGGTGATGGTGTCCGCGGCCAACCGCAAGGGCCTCGAGGTCGGCGGCCACATCGCGACGTACCAGTCGGCGGCGTCGCTGTACGAGGTCGGCTTCAACCACTTCTTCCGCGGCAAGGACCACCCGGGCGGCGGGGACCAGATCTACATCCAGGGCCACGGCTCCCCCGGCATCTACGCCCGTGCGTTCCTCGAGGGCCGGCTCACCGAGCAGCAGCTGGCGCACTTCCGCCAGGAGGTGCAGCACGGCGTCGGGCAGGGCCTCCCGTCGTACCCGCACCCGCGGCTGATGCCGGACTTCTGGGAGTTCCCGACGGTCTCGATGGGTCTGACCGGGATCAACTCGATCTACCAGGCGCGGTTCAACCGCTACCTGCACAACCGCGGCATCAAGGACACCAGCCAGCAGCGCGTGTGGGCGTTCCTCGGCGACGGCGAGATGGCCGAGCCTGAGTCGCTGGGCGCGATCGGCGTCGCGGCGCGCGAGGAGCTCGACAACCTGACCTGGGTCATCAACTGCAACCTCCAGCAGCTCGACGGCCCGGTGCGCGGCAACGGCAAGATCATCCAGGAGCTGGAGTCCACGTTCCGT
>DASURB010000040.1:0-29807 GCA_036280235.1 Nocardioides sp. | reverse complement strand
GTCGTCCTCCTGATCCTGGTGATGATCGCCGGCGCCAGCAACGCGGTGAACCTGACCGACGGGCTCGACGGCCTGGCGACCGGCGCGTCGACGATGGTCTTCGGCGCCTACACGCTGGTGAACATCTGGCAGAACAACCAGTCCTGCGTGCTGAGCCCGGGACAGAAGTGCTACGAGGTGCGCGACCCGCTCGACCTCGCCGTCGTGGCTGCCGCGATCACCGGGGCGTGCTTCGGCTTCCTGTGGTGGAACGCGTCGCCAGCGGCCATCATCATGGGCGACACCGGCTCGCTCGCCCTCGGCGGCGCGCTGGCGGGCCTCGCCATCCTGACCCGCACCGAGTTCCTGCTCGCGATCCTCGGCGGCCTGTTCGTGATCATCACGTTCTCGGTCATCCTCCAGGTCGGCTACTTCAAGCTCAGCGGCGGCAAGCGGATCTTCCGGATGGCCCCGCTCCAGCACCACTTCGAGCTCAAGGGGTGGGCGGAGATCACGATCGTGATCCGCTTCTGGATCATCACCGGCCTGTGCGTCGCCGCCGGGCTGGGCATCTTCTACGCGGAGTGGGTCGCCGGTGCCTAGCACTCCCGACGTCTCCTCCCTCTCGCGTACGGCGGAGTGGGCCGGCGTGCACGCGGTCGTCATCGGCATCGGCGTCTCCGGCTTCGCCGCCGCCGACAACCTGGTGCACGTCGGCGCGACCGTCACCGTGCTGGCCGAGTCCGCGACCCCCGAGCAGCAGGAGAAGGCCGAGCTGCTCGAGGTGCTCGGCGCCACCGTACGCATCGGCACCGGAGCGTCCGCGACGCTGCCCGACGACACGCACCTCGTCGTCACCTCGCCCGGCGTACCGCCAACCGCGCCGGCCCTGGCGGCGGCGTACTCCAGGAACATCCCCGTCTGGGGCGAGGTCGAGCTGGCCTGGCGGCTGCGCGACCCCGAGCACCCCGGCCGCTGGCTGTGCCTGACCGGCACCAACGGCAAGACCACGACCGTGCAGATGCTCGACGCGATCCTGCGCAAGTCCGGGATCAGGTCGGTTGCCTGCGGCAACGTCGGGCTGCCGATCGTCGAGGCCGTGATGGACCCCGAGCCCTACGCCGTCTACGCGGTCGAGCTCTCGAGCTTCCAGCTGCACTACACGCACACGATGGCGGCCGAGTCCGCCGCGGTGCTCAACGTCGCCGAGGACCACCTCGACTGGTACACCGGCCCGACCGGGATGGCCGACTACGCCGCCGACAAGGGCCGCATCTACGAGCGTGTCCGCACCGCCTGCGTCTACAACGTGCAGGACCCGGTCACCGAGCAGCTCGTCCGTGACGCCGACGTCCAGGAGGGCGCCCGCGCCATCGGCTTCACCCTCGGCACGCCCGGCGTCGGCGAGCTCGGCGTCGTCGACGACGTGCTCGCCGACCGCGCGTTCGTCGAGGAGCGCCGTACGTCGGCCGCGGAGCTGTGCACGCTCGGCGACCTCGCCTCGCCCGCGCCGCACTTCGTCGCCAACGCGCTCGCCGCCTCGGCGCTGGCTCGATCGGTCGGAGTGCCGGCGGTCGCCGTGCGCGACGCGCTGCGCGAGTTCCGGCCCGACGGGCACCGCATCCAGGAGGTCGCGGTGATCCGCGACGTGCGCTACGTCGACGACTCCAAGGCCACCAACCCGCACGCCGCCGCGTCGTCGCTGCAGGCCTACGAGCACGTCGTGTGGGTCGCCGGCGGCCTCGCCAAGGGCGCGACGTTCGACGACCTGGTGAAGACGGTGAAGGACCGGCTGCGCGGCGTGGTGCTGCTCGGCCGCGACCGCGGTGTGATCGCCGACGCCCTCGCGCGACACGCGCCGGATGTCCGGGTGATCTCGGTCGACGACGAGGACACTTCTGCCATGGACCGCGTCGTCGGTGCCGCCGCCGATCTCGCCCAGCCGGGCGACACCGTGCTGCTGGCCCCGGGATGCGCGTCCATGGACATGTTCGCGAACTACGGTGCTCGCGGGGATGCCTTCGCCGAGTCGGTCCGCCGCCTCCGGGACGGGTAGCCCTCCGGGTCACCCCTGGAGGGAGGGCGGGTTGACCACGACCGCGGGGAACGAGCCCGGCAGCCTCGCCGCCGACCGGCCGCTCCGCCCGCAGCGCTCGCTGGCGAGCTGGGTGCGCGCCGGGCGGCACGCGCTCGACCGCCCGCTCACGTCGTACTACCTGCTGCTCGGCGCCTCGACCCTGCTGCTGACCATCGGGCTGATGATGGTGCTGAGCGCGTCGAGCGTCTACTCCTTCAAGCTCTACGGCAACAGCTACCACGTCTTCCTGCGCCAGCTGACCTTCGTCGCGCTCGGCCTGCCGATCGCGTTCCTCGTCTCGCTGCTGCCGCACCGTCTGATCCGCGCGCTCGCGTGGCCCGGACTCGTCGTGTCGGTGATCCTGCTGGCGCTGACCCAGTCGGCGCTCGGCTTCGAGGCCAACGGCAACCAGAACTGGCTGTCGCTCGGCCCGATCACGATCCAGCCGTCCGAGGTCGCCAAGCTCGCGCTGATCCTGTGGTGCGCGGACCTCTACGCCCGCAAGGAGAAGCTGCTCGGCGACTGGCGGCACGTGCTGTTCCCGATGGCGCCGATCGCCGCGGCCGTGGTGGGGATGGTCGTGTGGCAGCGCGACCTCGGCACCGCGCTGGTGCTGTTCGCGATCGTGCTCGGCATGCTGTGGGTGGTCGGGGCTCCCGCCAAGCTCTTCGCGATGGGGCTGACCACCGTGGGCGTGCTCGCGCTGTGGCTGGCCACGACGAGCCAGGAGCGCCTCGAGCGGCTCACCAACTTCGCCGACCCGTTCAAGGACTACCAGGGTGCGGGCTGGCAGTCCGCACACGGTCTGTTCGCGATGTCCAGCGGGGGAGTGCTGGGCAAGGGCATCTCCGCCAGCCAGCAGAAGTGGGGCTCGCTGCCCGAGGCCCACACCGACTTCATCTTCGCCGTCCTCGGCGAGGAGCTCGGCCTCGTCGGCACCCTGCTCGTGCTGGCGCTGTTCCTGACGATCGCGTACGCCGGCATCCGGGTCGCGCTGCGCACGCAGGACGCGTTCGTCCGGTTCATGGCCGCCGGCATCACGATCTGGCTCACCGTGCAGATGATGATCAACGTGGGCATGGTGCTCGCGCTGCTGCCGGTCATCGGCATCCCGCTGCCGCTGGTCTCCTACGGCGGCTCGGCCCTGCTGCCGTCGTTGGTCGCGCTCGGCATGCTGGTCTCATTCGCGCGCTCAGAACCCGGCGCGAAGGCCGCGCTGCGCGCCCGGCGCCGCCGCCGTACCCCCGCCGGAGTCAACGCCGGAGGAGCCGGACGATGATGGGTGCGCGGCACCAGCACTGACCGACGGACCGTCCCCGAACGCAGGACCAGGAACCACTGATGAAGGTACTTCTCGCCGGCGGCGGCACCGCGGGGCACACCTCCCCGCTGCTCGCCACCGCCGACGCGCTGCGTCGGCTCGACCCGTCCGCGGAGGTGACCGCGCTGGGCACTCCCCGCGGCCTCGAGACGCGCGTCGTGCCGGAGGCCGGCTACCCGCTCGAGCTGATCCCGCCGGTGCCGATGCCGCGGCGTCCCAACGCCGACCTCGCGCGGCTGCCGGTCCGCCTCCGCGCCGCGGTCAAGGGCGCGCTCGAGGTCGTCGACCGGATCGGCCCCGACGTGGTCGTCGGCTTCGGCGGCTACGTCTCGGTGCCGGCCTACGTCGCCGCCCGCCGCCGGCACCTGCCGCTGGTCGTGCACGAGGGCAACGCGCTGCCCGGCATGGCCAACAAGCTCGGTGCCCGCTTCACCCGGCACGTCGCGACGAGCTTCCCCGGCACGCCTCTGCCGCACGCGGAGTACGTCGGGATGCCGATCCGCCGGATGATCTCCACGCTCGACCGCGCCGCCCTGCGCGAGGAGGCCCGCACGCACTTCGGCCTCGACCCCGACCGCCCGACCCTGCTCGTCACGGGCGGCTCGCAGGGCGCGCGCCGGATCAACGAGGCGGTCACCGGCGCCGCGACCGCGCTGGCCGAGGCCGGCGTGCAGGTACTGCACGTGCCCGGTCCCAAGAACGCCGACGTCGCCCCGGCCGACTTGCCTGCCGACGCACCGCCTTACGTCGTGGTGCCGTACGTCGACAGGATGGACCTCGCCTACGCCGCCGCCGACCTGGTCGTCTGCCGGGCCGGCGCCAACACCGTCACCGAGGTCGCGGCCATCGGACTGCCGGCGGTGTTCGTGCCGCTGCCGATCGGCAACGGCGAGCAGGACCTCAACGCGCGCCCGGTCGTCGACGCCGGCGGCGGCCTGCTGGTGCAGGACGCCGCGCTCACCCCCGAGTGGGTCGCCGCGACCGTGCCGGCGCTCGCGACCGACGCGGACCGGCTCGCCTCCATGTCGATCGCCGCCGCCGACCTGATCCCGCGCGACGCGGACGAGCGGCTGGCGAGGATCGTGCTCGACGCGGCCCGGGAGGTCCGCGCGTGAAGGTCCCCGTCCCCGAGGTGCTGCTGCCGGCCGACCAGCTCGGCAAGGTGCACTTCGTCGGCATCGGCGGCGCCGGCCTGTCCGGCATCGCGCGGATCATGCTCGCCCGCGGCATCCCGGTCAGCGGCAGCGACGCCAAGGACTCCCGCGTGCTCGAGGCGCTCCGCGCGCTCGGTGCGCGCTGCCACGTCGGGCACGCCGCCGAGCAGGTCCAGGACGCCGACACGCTCGTCGTGTCCACCGCCGTACGCGAGGACAATCCGGAGGTCGTCGAGGCGAAGGAGCGCGGGCTGCGGATCCTCCCGCGCTCGGCCGCGCTCGAGTCGGTGATGCAGGGCCGCAAGGTCGTCGCCGTCGCCGGCACGCACGGCAAGACCACCACCACGTCGCTGCTCACGGTGGCGCTGCAGCACTGCGGCGCCGACCCGTCGTTCGCGATCGGCGGCGAGCTCAACGAGCTGGGCGCCAACGCCCACGACGGCACCGGCGAGGTGTTCGTCGCCGAGGCCGACGAGAGCGACGGCGCGTTCCTCGTGTACTCGCCGTACGGCGCCCTGGTCACCAACGTCGAGGCCGACCACCTCGACAACTGGGGGACCGAGGAGGCCTACCACGCGGCGTTCGACGAGTTCCTCGACCGGATCGTCGAGGGCGGCTTCCTGGTCGCCTGCGTCGACGACGGCGGCGCTGCTGCGCTGGTCGAGCGGGCACGGGCGAAGGGCATCGACACCGTCGCGGTCGGGGAGTCGCCCGAGGCCGACCTGCGCGCCGAGGACGCGACCTTCCACGGGTCGACGTCGACGTTCACCGTGGTCGACCGCGGCCGCCGGCTCGGCGAGATCTCGCTGCAGATCCCCGGCCGGCACTACGTCCTCGACGCGCTCGCGGCGCTGGGCGCCGGGCTGAAGCTCGGGTTCTCGTTCGCCGACCTGCGCCGCGGCCTGGAGTCGTTCACCGGCACGCGCCGCCGCATGGAGCACAAGGGCGAGGCCGCCGGCGTGCGCGTCTACGACAGCTACGCCCACCACCCCAACGAGATCCGCGGCGACCTGCAGGCCGCACGCTCCTTGGCGGGCGACGGCCGTGTCGTCGTCGTGTTCCAGCCGCACCTGGTCTCGCGCACGCGCATCTTCGGCGAGGCCATGGGGCGCGAGCTCGGCGCCGCCGACGAGGTCGTGGTGATGGACGTTTACGTCGCCCGCGAGGACCCCGAGCCCGGCGTCGACGGGGCGCTGGTCGCGTCGCACGTGCCGCTGCCGCCCGAGAAGGTCGAGTTCGTGCGCTCCTGGTCGGCCACCCCGGCCGCGGTCGTCGAGCGCGCGCGTCCCGGCGACCTGGTGCTCACGCTGGGCGCCGGCGACGTCACGCTGGTCGGCCCGGAGGTGCTGGAGCTGCTGCGCGAGCGGGAGCGGGAGCCCGATGCCGAGTCGAGCTGAGCAGCGCGACCCGGTCCTCGTCGCCCGGCGCCGGTTCGCCCGCCGCCAGTGGGCGCGCCGCTGGCTCGCCTGGCGGGTGCTCCTCGGCGCGCTCGTCGTCGTGGGGGGCGTCGCCGGCGGCATCTGGCTGGTGATGTTCTCGTCGGTGCTGTCCGTGCACGGCGTGCGCGTCGAGGGAGCCGGGGTCCTCGACCCCCGCGAGGTCCGCGCCGTCGCCGCCGTACCCACCGGATCGCCGCTCGCCACCGTCGACCTCGAGGCCATCCGCGAGCGCGTCGAGCGGCTGACACCGGTCGAGGACGTCGACGTCTCGCGCGCCTGGCCGGACAGGGTCCGCATCGACATCACCGAGCGCGAGGCCGTCGCCGTGGTGATCCGGGACGGTGTGGTGCACGGCGTCGACCCCGAGGGTGTGGTGTTCCGCCGCTACCCGTCCCGCCCGCCGAGCCTCCCGCTGGTCCGCACCACGACGCGCACCGACACCAACGCCCTGGCCGAGGCCACCCGCGTCGTCGGCGCCCTGCCCGCTGACCTGCGCGCCCGCGTCCGCTACGTCTCCGTCGCCACGGTCGACACCATCTCGCTGCGCCTGCGCAACGGGAAGGTCGTGCGCTGGGGGAGCGCCGAGGACTCCGACAGCAAGGCCGAGGTCCTCGCCGTCCTCCTCGACCAGCGCGCCAGCCTCTACGACGTGACCGTCCCCGGCCGCCCCGTCATCCGCAAGTAGCAGTCGTCCGCGGGTTCCTCCCCGCAGGACGGAACGCCCGGGGGGGTGGGGGAACCCGCGGGGCGGGCGCGCCGAGGAGTCAGAAAATCAGCCTCGTGGGCGGCGTGTCGCGACACAACTGACCTCTCGGCGGAGCGGGTCACCGCGCCGTGAGCACGGTGCGTGGGAAAGAACTCGCAGGAAACACGCCGCGACACGCGGGCGTGTCTGCGGCGATCGAACCGGACGCGCCACTAGCGTCTTCTCTCAGCACGAGGTTGACATAACTATAACCCTCTACTTCAGGGTTAGGGTTCATGGAGGCCCCGGGCTCTTCCCCACCGACGTACACCTGTCTGACCCGGCGCCGAGAGCAGCGGCCGGGCGGGCCCGAGCAGTGAGAGGCACCTGCCGTGGCAGCACCGCAGAACTACCTGGCCGTGATCAAGGTCGTGGGTATCGGTGGAGGTGGAGTCAACGCCGTCAACCGGATGATCGAGGTCGGCCTCAAGGGCGTCGAGTTCATCGCGATCAACACCGACGCCCAGGCCCTCCTGATGAGCGACGCCGACGTCAAGCTCGACATCGGCCGCGAGCTCACCCGCGGCCTCGGCGCCGGCGCCAACCCCGAGGTGGGCGCCAAGGCCGCCGAGGACCACGCCGAGGAGATCGAGGAGGTCATCAAGGGCGCCGACATGGTCTTCGTGACCGCCGGCGAGGGTGGCGGCACCGGCACCGGCGGCGCGCCGGTCGTCGCGCGCATCGCCCGCTCGCTGGGCGCGCTGACCATCGGCGTCGTGACGCGGCCCTTCGCGTTCGAGGGCCGCCGTCGCGCCAACTCCGCCGAGGAGGGGATCTCGCAGCTCCGCGAGGAGGTCGACACCCTCATCGTCATCCCCAACGACCGGCTGCTGTCGATCAGCGACCGCAACGTGTCGGTGCTCGACGCGTTCAAGCAGGCCGACCAGGTGCTGCTGCAGGGTGTCTCCGGAATAACCGACCTGATCACCACGCCGGGCCTGATCAACCTCGACTTCGCCGACGTGAAGTCCGTGATGGCCAACGCCGGCTCCGCCTTGATGGGCATCGGCTCGGCGCGCGGCGAGGACCGCGCGGTCGCCGCCGCCGAGATGGCAGTCTCCAGCCCGCTGCTCGAGGCCTCGATCGACGGTGCCCACGGCGTGCTGCTCTCCATCGCCGGCGGTTCCGACCTCGGCCTGTTCGAGATCAACGAGGCCGCGGCGCTGGTGTCGCAGGCCGCGCACGCCGAGGCCAACATCATCTTCGGTGCGGTCATCGACGACGCGCTCGGCGACGAGGTCCGGGTCACCGTCATCGCGGCCGGCTTCGACGGCGGGATGCCCAAGCGTCGCGAGGGCGTCAACGCGCTGCGCCGCGACCCGGTGCCCGCGCAGTCCCAGGCCGAGACCCGGGCCGCCGCGCAGGCCGCCGCCAACCGGGCTCCGCAGAGCAGCCCGGCCCCCGCGGCCGGTGACGGTGCGCGCCCGCAGCCCAGCCGTCAGGTCCAGCCCGCCTCGGCTACGACAGCGACGCAGCAGGCCGCCCCGGCCCAGCCCGCGCAGCCGGCCCAGCCCCGGCCCGCGCAGCCCCGCCCGGCGGCGCTCGACGACGACGAGCTCGACGTCCCGGACTTCCTGAAGTAGGCGTGTTCGCCTACCAGGACACCCGCGTCGGGGCCGCCACGGTCGACGTCGCGTTCACGGACCGCCACGGAGGAGTCAGTGGCGGTCCGTACGCGTCCCTCGACCTCGGACGCCACGCCGCCGAGTCCGGGGAGCTCGAGACCAACCTGGCGCGGCTCGCGGAGGCGTTCGCCGGCGACGCCGGTACGCCGCTCGCCCTGATGAGCCAGGTGCACGGCCGCGACGTCGCGGTGGTCGACGCGCCCGGCGCGCCGCCGGTGGCCGACGGGATCGTCACCGGCACCGCCGGTCTCGCCGTCGTGGTGCGGGTCGCCGACTGCGTGCCGCTGCTGCTCGCCGACCCCGACCGAGGGGTCGTCGGTGCCGTGCACGCCGGCCGGCCCGGTCTCGTCGCCGGCGTCGTGCCCGCCGCGGTCGACCGGCTCCGCGAGCTCGGTGCCGAGCGGCTCGTCGCCTGGGTGGGGCCGCACGTCTGCGGCGGCTGCTACGAGGTGCCTGCCGAGATGCAGGCCGAGGTCGCCGCCGCGGTCCCTGAGGCCGAGGCGACCACCACCTGGGGCACGCCCGCGCTCGACATCGGGGCCGGTGTGGTCGCGCAGCTGAAGGCCGCCGGCGTCGAGATGGTCGACGCGAGCCGGTGCACGATCGAGGACGAGGACCTCTTCTCCTACCGCCGCCAGGGCCCCGAGTCCGGGCGCCTCGCGGGGATCGTGCGGGTGCGACCGTGACCGACCAGAGCAGCCGACGCGACGAGATCGCGAGCAACCTCGCGGCCGTCCGCGAGCGGATCGCGTCCGCCTGCGCCGACGTGGGCCGCTCGCCCGACGAGGTCACGATCACCGTGGTCACCAAGTTCTTCCCGGCCTCCGACGTACGCCTGCTCGCCGAGCTCGGCGTCACCGACGTGGGCGAGAACCGCCACCAGGAGGCGGAGGCGAAGGCCGCCGAGCTGCGGGACCTGCGGCTGCGCTGGCACTTCGTCGGCAACCTGCAGAGCAACAAGGCGGCCGCCGTGGCGCAGTACGCCGACGTGGTGGAGTCGGTCGACCGCGCCAAGCTGCTCAAGGGGCTCAGCCGCGGCGCGCACCTGCGCGACAGGACGGTCGACTGCCTCGTGCAGGTGAACCTGGATCCCGATGCGGGCCAGGGGACCGGCCGCGGCGGCGCCGCGCCGGCCGACGTACCCGCGCTGGCGGAGGGCGTGGCCGCCGCCGAGGGCCTGCGCCTGCGCGGCGTGATGGCCGTGGCGCCGCTGGGGGAGGACCCCCGGCCGGCGTTCGAACGACTCGCCCGGCTGGCCGACGAGGTCCGCCGGGTGGACCCCTCCGCGACCTGGGTCTCGGCGGGGATGAGCGGCGACCTGGAGGACGCCGTTCGGACAGGTGCGACACACGTGCGGATTGGGTCTGCGGTCCTCGGACCGAGGCCTCCCGAACGGTAGTGTCAGAGCACGCCAGCAGCACCAGGTCGACGGGGCCTGGCGCCGTACCGGAAGGCAATGTCAATGGGCAGCGCGATGCGCAAGATGGGTGTCTACCTCGGCCTGCTCGAGGACACCGAGCGCTACGACGACGACTACTACGACGAGTACGACGAGCAGCCCGCCCGTCGTGACGCGCGCGACGCGCGCGGCCTCCGTGACGAGGCGCGTCTGGAGCGTGTCGACCGCCTCGACCGCGCGGAGTCCCGTCCCGCCCCGGTCGCCGACCTGACCGAGCGTCGCCGGCCGCAGCCGGCCGCGCAGGCGAGCACGGTGGCGGAGCTGTCGCGGATCACCACGCTGCACCCGCGCAGCTACAACGACGCGCGCACGATCGGCGAGAACTTCCGCGAGGGCGTGCCGGTGATCATGAACCTCTCCGAGATGGACGACGCCGACGCCAAGCGGCTCGTCGACTTCGCGGCCGGGCTGATCTTCGGCGTCCGCGGGAGCATCGAGCGGGTCACCAACAAGGTGTTCCTGCTCTCGCCGCCCAACGTGACGGTCGCCGCCGAGGACAAGCAGCGGATCCGTGAGGACGGGTTCTTCAACCAGTCCTGACCGAGGTCGCGTTTCGGCATCGTTCTCCGCCGTACGCCGCCGCCCGCCCGTTTCTCTCGGACTCCCTGGCTAGGATCGCCGCGTGCTGCTCGTCGGATCGATCATCGACACGATCCTGTTCATCTTCCTGGCGCTGATGCTGATCCGCCTGGTCGTGGACTGGGTCCAGATCTTCGCGCGCTCCTGGACGCCCACCGGGCCGGTCCTGTTCGTGCTGGAGATCGTCTACACGATCACCGACCCGCCGATCCTGTTCGTCCGGCGGTTCGTGCCGCCGCTGCGCATCGGCAGCATCGCCCTGGACACCAGCTTCCTGATCGTCCTGATCGCGGTGTACCTCCTCCAGATCCTGAACCGGATGATCTTCCTTTCCTGAGAAACCGCAGGCCACGCCGCGGTCACGGTGTGACGCGGGCTTGGGGCGCAGGTAGGCTGCCACCGTCCCGCGGCGGGCTCGGGGAGGCCGCGGCCCCACTGGACGACGAGGGCTTTCTTCGGAGTACGGTGGGCACGACGCAGTCCTAGAACAGCAACGACGCAGGTTCGCAAGCAGCAACACTGACGACAACGAGTAAGGGTGAGGTCATGCCGCTGACGCCTGAGGACGTGAGCAACAAGCGCTTTACTCCGGTCCGCCTCCGCGAGGGCTACGACATGGGGGAGGTCGACCAGTTCCTCGACGAGGTCGAGGCGGAGCTGGCGCGGCTCACACGGGAGAACGACGACCTCCGCCAGAAGCTCCAGGCCGCCCAGCAGGGGGGCGGTGCCGCTCCTGTCCCGGAGAAGCCGGTCGCCAAGGAGCCGGAGCCCGTCAAGGCTCCCGAGCCCACGCCGGCCGCCGCGCCCGCCGCCGGCCCGGTCGAGACGATCAAGGTGGCGACCGTCGCCGACGCGTCCAGCGCCGCGGCCCGCCTGCTCGAGATCGCGACCCGCAACGCCGACGAGCTCGTCGCCGACGCCAAGAACCAGGCCGACAAGATCGTCGGCGAGGCCCGCACGAAGGCCGAGCGCCTGGAGGCCGAGGCCAAGGTCAAGTCCGAGCGCATGGAGGCCGACGCCCGCACCCGCTCGCAGATGCTCGACTCCGAGACCGCCGAGCGTCGCCAGCAGCTCTTCGGCGACCTCGAGAAGGAGAAGGACAAGCTCAACTCCGAGGTCGAGACGCTCCGCAACTTCGAGCGCGAGTACCGCAGCCGGCTGAAGACCTACTTCACCCAGCAGCTGGAGATCCTCGACAACTCCGGCGAGACCGGCGGCAACCCCGCCCTCGCCACCAGCGACCACGCGCCCAAGCGCCTCAAGTCGCTTCTCGGGGACGACGCCGACAACGGCTGATCCCACCCGCAGCACCTGCTGCACACCTGCTGCAACCGCGTCGAACGAAGGCCGGGCCCCCTGTGGAGGGGACCCGGCCTTCGTCGTGTTGGGGGGTGTCGGTTTACCACCTGCTGCTGGTAAACCGACGCAACCGGGCCGAAACATCACGTGGGATGCGTCAGGAACGCGTGGGCAGTCCTGTGGACAACGAACCGGCCCGGGAGGTCCCGATGAGGACCTGCCGGGCCGATGTCATTCCGGGGTCGTGCCGGGTCAGGCCTTGGCCACCGTGAAGGCCAGCCCGAGGTCGTCGTCGCGTACGGCGTTGTCCCCGTCGATCGAGGGGACCTCGGCCATCTCCACCGCCAGCACCTCGTCGGCGACCAGGTCGGCGTGCTCGCGCATCGCCTCGGCCGTCTCGCCCTTGGCCGCCCAGCGGAGCACCACCCGGTCGCTGACGTCGAAGCCGCTGGCCTTGCGCGCCTCCTGCACCAGCCGAACTGCCTCGCGCGCGAGACCGGCGCGGACCAGTTCGGGGGTGAGCTCGAGGTCGAGCGCGACGGTCTCACCCTGCTCGTTGACCACCGACCAGCCCTCGCGCGGGCGCTCGGAGACGATCACCTCGTCCGGCAGCACCTCGACCTCCTCGCCGTCGACCATGACCGTGGCCTTGCCGTCGGCCTCGAGCGCGGCGTGCAGCGCGGCGGCGTCGGCGGCGGCGATGGCGGCGGCGACGCGCGGGGTCCGCTTCGCGAACCGCTTGCCGAGCGCCCGGAAGTTGCCCTTCGCCGAGAAGTCCACGAGCCCCTCGGCGGCCGACGACAGCGGCTCGAGCCCGCCGATGTTGAGCTCGTCGGCGACCTCGCGGCGAAGCTCCTCGGTCAGACGGGCGTACGCCGTCGACGCGACGAGCGCGCGGCGGAGCGGCTGACGGGTCCGCACCTTCGCCTCGGCCCGCGCGGCACGGCCGAGCTCGACCAGGCGCCGGGCCAGCGCGACGGCGCCGGACAGCTCCTCGTCGACCGCGGACTCGTCGTACTCCGGCCACGACGCGAGGTGCACCGATGTCGGCGCCGACGGGTCGACCGAGCGCACGACGTCCTGCCACACCCGCTCGGTGATGAACGGCACCAGCGGCGCCATCAGCCGGGTGACCGTGTCGATGGTCTCGTGCAGCGTCATCAGCGCGGCCGGGTCGCCGTCCCAGAAGCGGCGGCGCGAGCGGCGGACGTACCAGTTGGACAGGTCGTCGACGAACTGCGCGAGCAGGTTGCCGGCGCGCTGGGTGTCGAAGTTCTCCATCGCCTCGGTCACGCGGCCGACCAGCCGCGCGGTCTCGGCGTGCAGCCACCGGTCGAGCACCGGCCGCTTGCTGACCTCCGGGGCGCCGTCGGCCGGCGTCCACTTCGCCGTACGGGCGTAGAGGACGTGGAAAGCGACGGTGTTCCAGTAGGTCAGCAGCACCTTGCGCACGGTCTCCTGGATGGCAACGTGCCCGACCCGGCGCGCCGCCCAGGGCGAGCCGGACGCCGCCATGAACCAGCGCACCGCGTCGGCGCCGTGCTGCTCCATGAGCGGGATCGGCTCGAGGATGTTGCCGAGGTGCTTGGACATCTTGCGGCCGTCCTCGGCGAGGATGTGGCCGAGGCAGAGCACGTTGCGGTACGCCGACCGGTCGAACACCAGCGTGCCGATCGCCATCAGCGTGTAGAACCAGCCGCGGGTCTGGTCGATCGCTTCGCAGATGAAGTCGGCCGGGTACGCCGCCTCGAACTTCTCCGCCGACCCCGGCTTGTGCGGGTAGCCCCACTGGGCGAACGGCATCGAGCCGCTGTCGAACCAGGCGTCGATCACCTCGGGCACGCGCCGCGCCTCGCCCTGGCACTCCGGGCAGGTGATGGTCACCTCGTCGACGTACGGACGGTGCGGGTCGAGCCCGGACTGGTCGGTGCCCGACAGGTCGGACAGCTCGGCGAGCGAGCCGACGCAGGTCAGGTGGCCCTCGCCGCAGCGCCAGATCGGCAGCGGCGTGCCCCAGTAGCGGCTGCGCGAGAGCGCCCAGTCGATGTTGTTGTTCAGCCAGTCGCCGTAGCGGCCCCACTTGATCGTGTCGGGGTACCAGTTGGTGCGCTCGTTCTCCCGCAGCAGCGCGTCCTTCACCGCGGTGGTGCGGACGTACCACGACGGCTGCGCGTAGTACATGAGCGCGGTGTGGCAGCGCCAGCAGTGCGGGTAGGAGTGCTCGTAAGCGACGTGCCGGAACATCAGTCCGCGCGCCTCGAGGTCGGCGACCAGGTCCGCGTCGGCGTGCTTGAAGAACTGGCCGCCCACCAGGTCGAGGTCGTCCTCGAAGTGGCCGTCGGGGCGCACGGGTACGACGACCGGCAGCCCGTAGGCCTTGCACACCTTCATGTCGTCCTCGCCGAACGCAGGGGACTGGTGCACGAGGCCGGTGCCGTCCTCCGTGGTGACGTAGTCCGCCAGCACCACGAAGTGCGCCTCGGAGGGAAACTCGACGAGCTCGAACGGCCGCTGGTAGGTCCACCGCTCCATCTCGGTCCCGGGCAGCGTCGCCTCGACGGTCCAGCCCTCGCCGAGCACCTGCTCGAACAGCGGCTCAGCGACGACGAGGGTCTCCTCGCCGTTGCTCGCCACCACGTAGTCGACCTCCGGATTGACCGCGACCGCGGTGTTCGAGACCAGCGTCCACGGCGTCGTGGTCCACACGAGCAGCGACGCCTTGCCGGCGTACGGGCCCGACGTCAGCGGGAACCGGACGTACACCGACGGGTCCGTCACGGTCTCGTAGCCCTGCGCCAGCTCGTGGTCGGAGAGACCGGTGCCACAGCGCGGGCAGTACGGCGCGACGCGGTAGTCCTCGACGAGCAGGCCCTTGTCGAAGATCTGCTTGAGCGCCCACCACACCGACTGGACGTACTCGGGCGTCATCGTCACGTAGGGGTCCTCGGTGTCGACCCAGAAGCCCATCCGGTCCGACATCTCCTCGAACGCGTCGACGTGGCGCAGCACCGACTCGCGGCACTTGGCGTTGAACTCCGCGACGCCGTACGCCTCGATGTCGCCCTTGCCGGAGAAGCCGAGCTCCTTCTCCACGGCCAGCTCGACGGGCAGGCCGTGGCAGTCCCAGCCGGCCTTCCGGTCCACCCGGAAGCCCTGCATGGTCTTGAACCGGGGGAACACGTCCTTGAAGACCCGCGCCTCGACGTGGTGGGTGCCGGGCATGCCGTTGGCGGTCGGCGGCCCCTCGTAGAACGTCCAGCGCGGCCGGTCGCCGGCGATGTCCAGCGACTGCTGAAAGGTCTTGTCGTCCTCCCAGAACGCCAGCACGTCGTGCTCCATGGCGGGGAGGTCCACCTGGGGCGGGACCGGGGTGTACTCGCTGCTCACGTCAGACATTCCTTCACGGGTTCACGGTGTTCACGGGGTGTCGTGGTCGTGCCGTGAAGGGACGAGCCCGGCCGACGGCCGGTCCCGCGGTACCACCCTTCTTGATGCCCGCTCCTGGCCGGTGTCCTGTGTTGTCCACCGGGCCGGTGTGCGCACACCCTCTCGTGGTTCCACCGCTGCCGGTTCTACCTGCCGGGCACCGGAACCTGGTGGTCTCGGTGTCGGCGCTCTTCCGGCGGCTCGGGGGTGATCTTCGCTCCGGACAACACCCCCGGGCTCTCACCGTCCCCGGGTCGCTGCCGGCTGTGCTCGGAGCTACTCGTCCCGTCCACGCCTTGCGGTACCGCCAAGTCTGCCAGACCACGCCGCGGCGGCTCATCCGGATTCCGCGTGTGCCGGCAGTTCGGAGTCGTGTGAGAAGTTCTGTCCGGTTCGGTCCGGGGCACCCGGAATGCCCCGCGTGGCTGGTTGTCTGGTCCGGACCGCGGGTCTATCCTCGCGCACACGCGTGTGGCAGGAGCCGCACGTGCCTTTCGTATCCGGCCTCTCTCGGGTCGGGTGCCCACCGGCTTCGAGGGGGCCAGGGACATGGCACGAGGGACAGCGCGCAAGGTCGCCGGGAAGGCGGCCGCAGCCGCCCGGCGCGTCACCGGCGGCGGCCGCAAGCCCGCGGCGAAGAAGTCGGCTCCCGCCAAGAAGACGGCCGACAGGAAGAGCCCCGCGGCAGCCACCAAGCCGGCCACGAAGACCGCCGCGAAGAAGACTGCTCCCGCGAAGAAGACCGCGGCGAAGAAGGCCGCTCCGGCGAAGAAGACGGCCGCCAAGAAGGCGATCCCCGCCAAGAAGACAGCGGCCAAGACGACCGCTGCCAAGAAGACAGCGGCCAAGAAGACGGCCAAGAAGGCCACCCCGGCCAAGAAGACCGCCGCGAAGAAGACCGTGGCCAAGAAGGCGGCAGCGACTCGGGCACCCGTCAAGAAGACCGCGGCGAAGAAGGCGGCTCCCGCCAAGAAGGCCGCGGACAAGAAGACGCCCGCGAAGAAGACTCCCGCGAAGAAGGCGGCCGTGACAGAGGCACCCACCAAGAAGACCGCCGCCAAGAAGGCAGCGGCCACGAAGAAGGCCGCCGCGACGGGCGGCGCCCGCAAGCCGCGCAGCCTGGCGGTCAAGGCCGACGAGAAGCCGTGGACCCAGAAGGAGCTCGACGAGGTCCGCAACGAGCTGCTCGCCGAGCGCGACCGGCTCAGGAACGAGCTCAACCTCGCCGAGCACGAGCTCCACGACCTGATGCGCGACGCCGGAGACGGCGCCGGCAACGACCAGGCCGACGTCGGCTCGACGACGTTCGAGCGCGACCACGAGATGAGCCTGGCCAACAACGCCCGCATGCTGCTGGCCCAGACCCAGCGGGCCCTGGCTCGCATCGACGACGGCACGTACGGCGTGTGCGAGAGCTGCGGTCAGCCGATCGGCAAGATGCGGTTGATGGCATTTCCGCGTGCGACACTGTGCCTGTCATGCAAGCAGCGCGAGGAGCGTCGCTGACCAGCGGCGACAACGACATCCGGCCCGAGACCCCCGACCGTCCTGCCCCCACGAGCGGCCGCCCGCAGCCGAGCGGCCGGCACCTCGTGGTGTTCGCCGCCGTCGCGCTCACCGGCTACGCGCTCGACCTCGGCACCAAGCAGCTCGTGCTGGCCCGGCTCGAGCCGCACACCGAGGTGCCCCTCATCGGCGACTGGTTCGGCCTGTTCCTGACCTTCAACAGCGGTGCGGCGTTCAGCCTGGGCACCGGCTACACCTTCGCGCTGTCCTGCGTGGCGATCGCGGCCACGGTCGCCGTGCTGTGGACCGCGCGCCGCGTGGCCAGCACCGGCTGGGCGCTCGCCCTCGGCTTCCTGCTGGCCGGCGTCGTCGGCAACCTGACCGACCGGATCTTCCGCGAGCCGAGCCCGATGCGCGGGCACGTCGTGGACTTCCTGCGCTTCCCGAACTTCCCGGTCTTCAACGTCGCCGATATCTGCATCAACATCGCCGCCGGACTGGTGATCCTCCAGGCGATCCGCGGGCTGCGGGTCGACGGCACCCGGGACGGCGAGCCGCGCCGTCGGGGGCCGTCGCAGTGACGGCCGCCGCGCACGGTGCCGGGTCCAGCGAGCACCGCACCGTCAGCGTGCCCGACGGGTTGGCGGGGGAGCGTCTCGACGCCGCGCTGGCCCGGATGTTCGGGTTCTCCCGCACCCGCGCCGCGGACCTCGTCGCACAGGGGCTCGTCCGCGTCGACGGCCACGCGCCGGCGAAGTCCGAGCGGGTGCACGCGGGCTCGGTGCTCGACGTCGAGATCCCGGCCACCGTCGACCCGGTCGCGGTGGTCCCCGAGATCGTCGAGGGCATCAAGATCATCCACGACGACGACGCGCTCGTCGTGATCGACAAGCCCATCGGCGTCGCCGTCCACCCCAGCCCCGGCTGGTCCGGCCCGACCGTCGTCGGTCACCTGACGGCCGCCGGCTTCCGGATCGCCACCAGCGGCGCGTCCGAGCGGCAGGGCATCGTGCAGCGGCTCGACGTGGGTACGTCGGGCGTGATGGTGATCGCCAAGTCGGAGTACGCCTACTCCCGGCTCAAGAACGCCTTCCGGCACCGCACGGTCGACAAGGTCTACCACGCGCTCGTGCAGGGCCACCCCGACCCGCTGCGCGGCACGATCGACGCGCCCATCGGCCGGAACCCCAAGTACGACTACAAGTTCGCGGTCCGCGCCGACGGCAAGCACAGCGTGACCCACTACGAGACGCTCGAGGCGCACCGGTTCGCCAGCCTGCTCGAGATCCACCTCGAGACCGGCCGCACCCACCAGATCCGGGTGCACATGGCTGCGCTCAAGCACCCGTGCGTCGGCGACCTGACCTACGGCGCCGACCCGAAGCTCGCCGCGCGCGTCGGCCTCGAGCGGCAGTGGCTGCACGCCGTACGCCTGGGCTTCGAGCACCCCGACACCGGCGAGTACGTCGAGTACCAGTCCGACTACCCCGACGACCTGGCCGCCGCGCTCGAGCAGATCCGGCATGCCCACTGAGGCGGCCGACCTCGAGCTCCGTCCTGCGACCGGGGCCGACGTCGAGACGCTCGCCGACCTCTTCTGGGCGGCCCGGGAGGCGGCGTACCCGGCCATGCCGCGCTCGGTGCACACGCGCGAGGAGTGCACCCACTGGTTCCGCGAGGTGCTCGGACTCGAGCCGCGCACCACGGCGATGCCGGTCGACCGGGCCGCATGGGTCGCGGCCCGGCACGGCGAGGTCGTCGGCTACGTGGTCGTCGACCCGGGCTGGCTCGACTCCCTCTACGTCCGTCCCGACCTGACCGGGCAGGGCATCGGCGCCGTCCTGCTCGACCTCGTCAAGGGACTGCTCCCGGACGGGTTCGGGCTCTGGGTGTTCGAGAGCAACGTCCGCGCCCAGGCGTTCTACGCCCGCCACGGCCTCGTCGTCGTGCGCCGCACCGACGGATCCGACAACGAGGAGCGGTCGCCCGACCTCCACATGGCCTGGTTCGGGGCCGACCCGGTCGCCGGTGTCCGGCGGCGGATCGACGACGTCGACGACCGGCTCGCCGCCCTGCTCGCGGAGCGCGCCGCGCTGACCGCCGCCGCGCAGCGGCTCAAGGACGTGCCGGGGGAGGCCGGCCGCGACCCGGACCGGGAGGCCGAGATCGTCGACCGGATGGCCCGGCGCGGGCCCGCGGTGGGGGACCGGCTCGGCCGCGACAGGCTGGCCCGGATCATGCACGTGGTGATCAGTGAGAGCCTGGACGCCGCCGAGAAGGACCCGGAATAGGTAGGTTCGGGGACATGCCCGATCTCGGAACCAACCAGGGCCCCTTCCGGCTCGCCGACGACGTCCGCGCCCTGCTCGCCAAGCCCAACCCGGCGACGATCACCACGCTCCGCAAGGACGGCTGGCCGGTGTCGGTGGCGACCTGGTACCTGCTGGACTCCTCGGACGAGCACGGCGACCGCATCCACGTGAACATGGACGAGGGCCGCAAGCGCCTCGCCCACATCCGCCGCGACCCGCGGGTGGCGATGACCGTGCTCGACGAGGCCGGCTGGTACACCCACGTGTCGTTCACCGGCCGCGTCGTCGAGATGGCCGAGGACACCGACCTGGCGGGCATCGACCGGCTCGCGCGGCACTACACCGGCAAGCCGTACCGGCGCCGCGACCGGCGCCGCGTCGACGCCTGGATCGAGATCGAGCGGCTGCACGGCTGGGGCCGGACCAGCGTCGCCAAGGGGACCCCGGCGCACTCCAGCCAGAAGTCCTGAGACAGTTCTGGGCCGGTCCCGAGACTGTCGGTGGGTCATGCCACGGTGAGGGCACCGGGTCGCGTAGGCTGACGGCCTTCCCCACCGAGGTGCGGCCGGCCACCATCCCCGGTCGTCCCAGGCATGCCCGCACACGCTCCGGAAGGGGTCATCGCAGCAGATGACGGCATCGGCGTCCGACCCGAGCAGCTTCGTGCATCTGCACGTGCACACCGAGTACTCCATGCTCGACGGCGCCTCGCTCCTCGACGGCCTCTTCGGCCGGGTCTCCGACCTCGGCATGCCGGCGATCGCGATGACCGACCACGGCAACCTGCACGGCGCCTACGACTTCTGGTCCAAGGCCCGCCAGTACGGCGTCAGGCCGATCATCGGCATCGAGGCCTACCTCACGCCGGGCACCCGCCGCGACGAGCGCCGCCGGGTGCGCTGGGGCAAGGGCGACATCGCCGAGGAGGGCGGCGACGACGTCGCGGGCGGCGGCGCCTACACCCACATGACGATGTGGGCCGAGAGCACCGCCGGCATGCACAACCTGTTCCGGCTGTCGTCGCTGGCCAGCCTCGAGGGCTTCTACTACAAGCCCCGGATGGACCGCGAGCTGCTCTCGACGTACTCCTCGGGCCTCATCGCCACCACCGGCTGCCCCTCCGGCGAGATCCAGACCCGGCTCCGCCTCGGGCAGTACGACGAGGCCCGCCGCGCCGCCGCCGAGCTGCAGGACATCTTCGGCAAGGACAGCTTCTTCCTCGAGGTCATGGACCACGGGATCGGCATCGAGAAGCGCACCCGCGACGACCTGCTCAAGCTCGGCAAGGAGCTCGGCATCCCGCCGGTCGCGACCAACGACTCCCACTACAACGCCCCCGAGGACGCCCCGGCCCAGGACGCGCTGATCTGCGTCGCGTCCGGCAAGACGCTGTCGGACCCCAAGCGGCTGAAGTTCGACGGCGGCGGCTACTACATCAAGTCCGCCGCCGAGATGCGCGCGCTGTGGGCCGACCAGCACGGCATGCCCGAGGCGTGCGACAACACGCTCGCGATCGCGGAGCGCTGCGAGGTCGAGTTCCACGAGTCGACCGGCGGCTACATGGCGCGCGCCGACGTGCCGCCGGGGGAGACCGAGGAGTCCTGGTTCCGCAAGGAGGTCTGGCGCGGCATCGAGTCGCGCTACCCCGGCGACAAGCTGACCGACGAGGTCCGCGACCGCGTCGAGATGGAGCTCGGCGTCATCGCGGCCAAGGGCTACTGCGGCTACTACCTCGTGGTCGCCGACTTCATCAACTGGGCCAAGGAGAACGGCATCCGGGTCGGCCCGGGTCGCGGCTCCGGTGCCGGCTCGATCGCCGCCTACGCCCTGCGCATCACCGACCTGTGCCCACTCCAGCACGGCCTGATCTTCGAGCGGTTCCTCAACCCCGAGCGCCCGTCGATGCCCGACTTCGACATCGACTTCGACGAGCGCCGGCGCGGCGAGGTCATCCAGTACGTCTCGCAGAAGTACGGCTCCGAGCGGGTCGCGCAGATCGCGACGTTCGGCCGACTCAAGGCCAAGCAGGCGATCAAGGACGCCGCCCGTGTGCTCGACCACGGTTTCGGCGTCAGCGAGCGGATCACCAAGGCGCTGCCTGCGGACGTGATGGGCAAGGGCGTCCCGCTCAAGGAGCTGTTCAACCCCGAGCACAAGCGCTACGGCGAGGGCGGCGAGTTCCGTGCGCTGCACGAGTCCGACCCCGACGTACGCAAGATCTACGAGACCGCCGTCGGCCTCGAGGGGCAGATCCGGCAGTGGGGCGTGCACGCCGCCGGCGTGATCATGTCCAGCGAGCCGTTGATCGACATCGTGCCGATCATGAAGCGCGAGCAGGACGGCGCGATCATCACCCAGTTCGACTACCCGATGTGCGAGGCGCTCGGGCTGGTCAAGATGGACTTCCTGGGCCTGCGCAACCTGACGGTGCTCGACGACGCGGTCGCCAACATCAAGGCAAACCGCGGCGAGGACGTCGTCCTCGAGGACCTCCCGTTCGACGACAAGGCCACCTACGAGCTGCTGTCGCGCGGTGACACGCTCGGCGTCTTTCAGCTCGACGGCGGGCCGATGCGCGCGCTGCTGCGCAGCATGCGACCCGACAAGTTCGAAGACATCTCCGCGGTCGGCGCGCTCTACCGGCCGGGCCCGATGGGCGCCGACTCGCACAACAAGTACGCCCGCCGCAAGAACGGCCGCGAGCCGATCGAGCCGATCCACCCCGAGCTCGCCGAGGCGCTCGAGCCGGTGCTGGGGGAGACCTACGGCCTGATCGTCTACCAGGAGCAGGTGATGGCGATCGCCCAGGTCCTGGCGGGCTTCACGCTGGGACAAGCGGACAACCTGCGCCGCGCGATGGGCAAGAAGAAGAAGGAGGAGCTCGACAAGCAGTACGCCGGCTTCCAGGCCGGCATGCTCGAGCGGGGCTTCTCCCAGGAAGCCATCACCACGCTCTGGAACATCCTGCTCCCGTTCTCCGACTACGCCTTCAACAAGGCGCACTCGGCGGCCTACGGCGTGGTGTCCTACTGGACGGCGTACCTCAAGGCCAACTACCCGGCCGAGTACATGGCCGCGCTGCTCACCTCGGTGCGCGGCGACAAGGACAAGTCGGCGATCTACCTCAACGAGTGCCGCCGGCTCAAGATCCAGGTGCTGCCACCCGACGTCAACGAGTCCTCGCACAACTTCACCCCGGTCGGCAACGACATCCGCTTCGGCCTCACCGCGGTGCGCAACGTCGGCAGCAGCGTGGTCGACAAGATCGTCGAGGCCCGCGAGGAGAAGGGCCGCTACGAGGACTTCAACGACTTCATGGACAAGGTCGACGCGATCGTGTGCAACAAGCGCGTCATCGAGTCGCTGATCAAGGCCGGCGCCTTCGACGACATGAAGCACAAGCGCCGCGCGCTGGTGGCCATCCACGAGGAGGCCGTCGACCGCTACGCCGCGATCAAGAAGGACGCCGGCTCCGGCCAGGACTCGCTGTTCGACTCGCTGATGGGCGACGGCGGCGCCGACGGCGGGACGCCGATCTTCGACATGGCGATGACCATCCCCGACATCGACGAGTGGGACAAGATGACCCTGCTCGGCCACGAACGGGAGATGCTCGGCCTCTACGTCTCCGACCACCCGCTGCTCGGCCTCGAGCACATCCTGTCCCAGGGCACGGACACGAGCATCGGCCAGCTGCTCGTCGACGAGGACCGGCCCGACGGCAGCATGGTCACCGTCTCCGGGCTGATCACCGCCGTCCAGCGCAAGATCACCAAGCGCGGCGACCCCTGGGCGATGGTCACGCTCGAGGACCTCGAGGGTGCGATCGAGGTGCTGCTGTTCCCGAGCTCCTACCAGCTCGCGAGCACGCTCCTCCAGGAGGACGCGATCATCACGGTCAAGGGCCGGCTGTCGCGGTCCAAGGACCAGCCGGAGCTGCTCGGGCAGGAGGTCACCGTCCCGGACCTGTCGGACGGACCGTCCGGTCCGGTGGTGATCTCGATGCCCTCGACCCGCTGCACGCCGCCGGTGGTGGACCAGCTCAAAGAGGTTCTGGCCACGCACCCCGGGGTCACCGAAGTACGGTTGCGGCTGATGACCAAGCACGACACCAAGGTGTTCCGGCTCGACGACCGACTCCGGGTCGCGCCGAGCCCCGCCCTGTTCGCCGACCTCAAGGCGCTGCTGGGACCGCACTGCCTGTCGGGCAGCTGAGGTGTCCGCCCCGCCTCCGGGCGACGCTCCGCAGCAGGAGGTCGCCCCTGCGCGAGAGCCGTCAGGGCTGCCCGAGAGCGGCCAGGGCGACGCGCGCCGGCCCGGGCTGCTCGACGACGTGGTCGCGGTGCTCGGCGTCTACGTCCTGCTCGGCCTGCTCGCGGCCGTGGCGTGGTGGGTGCTGTGGGAGCCCGCGCTCTTCACCAAGGCCGAGGGAGGCGGGCTCGGCATGGGGGAGGACCAGCTCGGCAGGCGCTTCAACGCCGACGGCTGGTACGCCGTGATCGCGGCGGTCTGCGGCTTGGTCTCGGGCACGGCGCTGTCGTGGTGGCGCGGCCGCGACCCGCTGCTCACGTCCGTGCTGGTGCTCGGCGGCTCGATCGTCGCCGCGGGCGTGATGGCGGTGGTCGGTGGCTGGCTCGGCCCGCCCGACCCGACCACGGTGGTCGCCTCCGTCGAGGTGGGCGCCACCGTGCCGAGCGAGCTCGCGGTCGATGCCACGGTCTGCTACCTGGTCTGGCCGGTCACCGCGCTGATCGGCTGCCTGATCGTGCTGTGGTCCCCGCCGGCGGTCGACTCCGACCGGATCTGACCCGTTTCGTCTTCCCCGGCTCCTCCGACACTGCCTCGTGAGGGAGTCGTCACGGTCCGGTGAAGAACCGCCGGTTCGAGCGCGGCACGGGTCCGGCGCGCCTAGGCTGGCGCCGGACCCTCCGCCGATGGCGGCGGAGGGCGCGGGGAAGTGGAGCTCTTCATGTCCGACCAACAGCCCGAATACCTCGGCGGCGGAGCGCCGCTGGACGGCGCCCACGGCGACCCGTCCGGGGCCGAGTCCGCGCCGCGGCGCCGGCCGCGCTGGGGCCTGGTGGCCGCTGCCGGCATCGGTGTCGTGGGCGTGGTCGCGGTGGGCGGGCTCGGTCTCGCGCAGCTCCTCTCCGGGTCGGGCTCTCCGGCGGACGCCGTACCGGCCAACGCGCTGGCGTACGTCAGCGTCGACCTCGACCCCTCCGCGTCGCAGAAGATCGCCGCGATCCAGATGATGCGCAAGTTCCCCGCGCTGAAGAAGGAGGTCGGCCTCGAGGCGCGTGACGACCTGCGGCGCTGGTTCTTCGAGGAGGCGCTAGACGACTGCAAGGGCCTGACCTACGACGACGACGTCGCCCCGTGGATCGGCGACCGGATGGCCGTCGCGGCCGTGCCCGACGCGGGCCAGAAGGTCTCGCCTCTGTTCGCGCTGCAGGTCGGCGACCAGGACGCCGCGGCCGACGGCGTGCGCGCCATGGCCGAGAAGTGCGGCGAGGACGAGCAGATCGGTGTCGCGTTCGTCGGTGACTACGCCGTGCTGATGGAGAAGCAGTCCGACGCCGACTCCTATGCGAAGGCTGCCGAGGCGTCGCCGCTGTCGGACGACGCGGACTACCAGACCTGGACCGACCGCATCGGCGACCCGGGCGTCGTCAACGCCTACGTCTCCGCGGACGCTCCGGCCCGGATGAGCGACCTGGCTGCCGAGATGACCCGCGAGGACCTGGGCGAGGAGACGGGCCCGCTCACCGACGAGGAGCTGCGCCAGGAGATGGTCGAGCTCTACCGCGACTTCGAGGGCGCCGCGGGCACGCTGCGCTTCGCCGACGGCACGCTCGAGCTGGCGATGGCGACCAAGGGGATGCCCGGCGGCGTGGCCGCCGTCGACGCCCCGGGCGCCCCGTCGCTCGGTGACCTGCCGGCGTCGACCGCCGCGGCGTTCACCGTGTCCTTCCCCGAGAACTGGCTGCAGGACTGGATGAGCACCATGGGCGACGTCCTCGGCGGTGGCGCCGCCGGCAGCGACGGCGAAGACCTCTGGAAGGACCTCGAGGCCGGCACCGGCCTCCAGCTGCCCGAGGACATCGAGACCCTGCTCGGCGACGGGCTGCGCGTCTCGGTCGACTCGTCCCTCGACACCGCCGCGCTGGAGAGCGCCGACGTCCCCGAGGTGCCGGTCGGCATCCGGATCCACGGCGAAGCCGCCGAGATCGACCGCGTCATCGACACGCTCCTCGCCCAGCTGCCGCCCGGCCAGGCCGACGTGCTGCAGCGGAAGAGCGGCGACGGGTACGTCGTACTCGGCCTCGACCCGGCCTACGTCGACACGCTCGCAGCGGCCGGCGGCGACCTCGCCGGCGACCCGTCGTTCGAGAAGGTCGTCCCCGAGGCCGGCCGGGTCAGCGGCGGCCTGTTCGTGAACTTCGACGCCGACGACTGGGCCACCCGTCTTGCCCAGGAGTTCTCCAGCGGCGACAGCGAGGTCGTCGCCAACGTCGAGCCCCTCGACGCCCTCGGCCTCTCCACCTGGCTCGACGACGACGCCGTCCAGCACGCCTCGCTGATCCTCTCGACCGACTGACAGGGCGACTGCCAGGGCAGAAGCCGCCGAGGAGTCAGTTATTCAGGCTCGTGGGCGGCGTGTCGCGACTCAGTTGACCCCTCGCCGGATGCGCGGACCGCGTGGAGTGCGGTGTTGAGGGCCGGGTTGTCCACAGACCAGCCCACGCGTTCCTGGCACCTCCCACGTGAAGTTTCGGCCCGGTTGCGACGGGATCCCAGCAGCCGGTGGTAAACCGACGGCCCTCAGCGCCGGATCGACGCCACCGTCGCGCGGGTCTGCGCGACCAGGTCGGCGGGGGAGAGCTCGATCTCCATGCCGCGGCGACCGCCGGAGACGAACACGGTCGGATGGTCGAGCGCGGAGGCGTCGACGACCGTCGGATGTGCGCGCTTCTGGCCGAGCGGGCTGATCCCGCCCACGACGTACCCGGTGGCTCGTTCGGCGTCGGCGGGGTCGGCCATCACGGCCTTCTTGCCGCCGGCGGCCGCGGCGACGGCCTTGAGGTCGAGCTGGCCGGAGACCGGCACGATCCCGACGACGAGCTTCCCGTCGACCGAGGCGAGGAGCGTCTTGAACACCCGGGCGGGGTCGAGGCCCATGGCCTCGGCCGCCTCGAGCCCGTACGACGCCGCGGACGGGTCGTGCTCGTAGGTGTGCACGGTGTGCTCGACCCCGGCCTTCGTGAGAGCGACGGTCGCGGGGGTGCCGCCGGAGCCGGGCTGCTTCTTCTTCGCCACGGCAGGAGGCTAGCCAGCCGCGCCGGCCGGCACGGTCAGTTGGGCGACCAGCTCGTCCGGGCCACCTCGGTGGCGGGCAGCGACGGGACCGCGGTCATCGCTCGCATCTCCTCCCGAAGCGCGTGGCGCAGCATGACCAGCCGGTCGAGCGGGTTGGCCGCCTCGAGCAGCTCCTGCCGCTCCTGGAGGGTGAGCAGGCAGGTGGCGGCGAGGGCGTAGGAGAGGAACTCCGGGTCGCGGGGGAGGTCGCCGTCGAGGACGTCGTCGCCGCGGAGCTCGGAGAGCCGACGGCGGTACTCCTCGAACGTCGCCCGGGTCTTTTCGGCCTCCTGCAGACCGGTCGGTGTGTCGACCTTGGCCTCCTCGACGGTCTCCACGTCGCCGACGAGGTAGGTGCCGGAGGTGTCGAGCGCATCGAGCCGCAGCCGGTGCCGGCCGACGACCTCGATGTCGAACCGGCCGTCGGCGTACGGCTCGACCGAGGTCATCTGCACGACGCAGCCGACCCGGTGCACGGACTGCACGCCGTGCGAGCCGACCTCGTAGCCCTCGCGGATCGCGACGACCCCGAACAGCCGCTGCGTCTTGTCGGAGATGGTCAGCAGGTGGTGGACGAGCGCCCGATAGCGCTCCTCGAACACGTGCAGCGGCACCGTCACGCCCGGGAACACCACAGTGTTCAGCGGGAAGATCGGGAGCTGCACCTGCACACCGTCAACCTAGCCACATCTCCCGGCTCGGAACGGCCGCCGAGCCGTGTGGGTCTCGCTCCTAGACTGGGGGGATGATCCGCCGTACCGACCTCCGGGGACGCGCCGACGACGCGACCCCGGACTACCGCGCCGTCGTGCCGCGCGCAGAGTTCGACGTCGAGGCCGCCCTCGACGTCGTGCGCCCGATCTGCGACGCGGTTCGCCATCGCGGGGTCGAGGCGATCATCGAGTACGCCGCACGCTTCGACGGCGTCGAGCAGACCGACATCGCCGTGCCCGCCGAGGCCCTGCAGTCGGCGCTCGACGAGCTCGACCCGGCCGTGCGCTCCGGCCTCGAGGAGTCCATCGCCCGCCTGCGCCGCACCTGCGAGGCCGAGCTCGAGCACGACAAGGTCACCGAGGTCGTGCCCGGCGGCACCGTCACGCAGCGGATGATCCCGGTCGAGCGCGTGGGGCTCTACGTCCCCGGCGGCCTCGCACCGCTCGTCTCGAGCGTCGTGATGAACGTCGTTCCCGCCCAGGTCGCAGGCGTCGGCTCGATCGCTCTGACCTCTTCGCCGCAGGCCGCCAACGGCGGGCTGCCGCACCCGACGATCCTCGCGGCGTGCGCGCTGCTCGGCATCGACGAGGTGTACGCCGTCGGCGGCGCCCAGGCGATCGCGATGTTCGCCTACGGCGCGGGGCCGTGCCGCAAGGTCGACCTGGTCACCGGGCCCGGCAACATCTACACCGTCTCGGCCAAGCGGCTGCTCAAGGGCGTCGTCGGCATCGACTCCGAGGCCGGCCCGACCGAGATCGCGATCCTCGCCGACGAGACCGCCGACCCGGCGCTCGTGGCCGCCGACCTGATCAGCCAGGCCGAGCACGACCCGCTCGCCGCCTCGGTGCTGGTCACGCCGTCCGAGGCGCTTGCCGCCGACGTCGAGGCCGAGCTCGACAAGCAGGTCTCGGTGACCCGCCACGTCGAGCGGGTGCGCACCGCCCTGGGCGGTCAGCAGTCCGGCATCGTGCTGGTCGACGACCTCGAGCAGGGCCTCGCGGTCGTCAACGCCTACGCCGCCGAGCACCTGGAGGTCCAGACCCGCGACGCCGAGCGCTGGGCCGCCCGCGTCGTCAACGCGGGCGCGATCTTCGTCGGCCCGTTCGCGCCGGTGTCCCTGGGCGACTACGCCGCCGGCTCCAACCACGTCCTGCCCACGGCGGGCTGCGCCTGCCACAGTGGCGGGCTGTCGGTGCGCGCGTTCCGCAAGGCCGTGCACGTCGTCTCCTACGACGAGGCCGCGCTGCGGGACGTGGCGGACCACGTGGTCGCCCTCGCCGAGGCCGAGGACCTGCCCGGCCACGCTGCCGCGGTCCGGGTCCGCTTCGACCGGGAGGCGTGATGGGGCTTCCTCTGCGTGAGGAGCTGCGGGGGATCGAGCCGTACGGCGCACCGCAGCTCGACGTGCCCGTCGCCCTCAACGTCAACGAGAATCCCTACGCCCCGAGCGAGGACGTCGTCGCCGACGTGGCGCGCTCGGTGGCTGCGGCGACCCGCACGCTCAACCGCTACCCCGACCGCGAGGCCCGCGACCTGCGCGCGGCGCTGGCGGCGTACCTCGGCCACGGCGTCACACCCGAGCAGGTGTGGGCGGCCAACGGCTCCAACGAGGTCATGCTGCAGCTGCTGCAGGCGTTCGGCGGCCCGGGTCGTACGGCGGTGTCGTTCGCGCCGACGTACTCCATGTATCCCGAGTACGCCCGCGACACCGCGACCGGCTGGGTCGTCGGCCACCGCGCCGAGGACTTCAGCCTCGACGTCGAGCACGCCGTGTCGGTCGTCAAGGAGCACCGGCCGACGGTCGTGCTGCTGCCGTCGCCCAACAATCCGACCGGCACCGCGCTGCCGCCGGACACGGTCGTGTCGCTGGCAGCGGCGACGGCCGAGGTCGGCGGTGTGCTGGTGATCGACGAGGCGTACGGCGAGTTCCGCCGCGCCGGCACCCCGAGCGCGCTGGAGCTGCTGCCGACGACGCCGAACCTGGTGGTCACGCGCACGATGAGCAAGGCGTTCGCGCTGGCCGGCGCCCGGCTCGGCTACCTCGCCGCGTCGACCGAGATCGTCGACGCGCTGCGGGTCGTGCGGCTGCCGTACCACCTCTCCGCGGTCACCCAGGCCGTCGCGCTCGCGGCGCTGCGGCACAGCGAGGAGCTGCTCGGCCGGGTCGACGACTTGCGCGCCGAGCGCGACCGCACGGTCGACTGGCTGCGGGCGCAGGGGCACGAGGTCGCGGACACCGACGCGAACTTCGCGCTGTTCGGGCGGTTCGACGACCGGCATGCTGTCTGGCAGGGCCTGCTCGACCGAGGCGTGCTGATCCGGGAGACCGGCCCCGACGGCTGGCTGCGGGTGTCGATCGGGACGCCCGAGGAGATGGCCGCCTTCCGGGCGGCCTTGCTGGACGTGACAGCGGACGTGACAGGGAAGGGAACGGCATGACCTCCGAGATCCCAGGGGCGCAGGCGCGTCGCGCTCGCATCGAGCGGACGACCAAGGAGAGCAAGGTCCTCGTCGAGCTCGACATCGACGGCACCGGGCGCGGCGACGTGCACACCGGCGTCGGGTTCTACGACCACATGCTCGACTCGTTCTCGCGCCACTCCCTGATCGACCTGACGATCCAGACCGACGGCGACACCCACATCGACGCTCACCACACCGTCGAGGACACCGCGATCGTGCTCGGCGAGGCGATCCGCGTGGCGCTCGGCGACAAGCGCGGCATCCGCCGGTTCGGCGACGCCACCGTGCCGCTCGACGAGGCGCTCGTGCAGGGCGTCGTCGACGTGTCCGGCCGGCCCTACTGCGTGCAC
>DASURB010000039.1:0-10397 GCA_036280235.1 Nocardioides sp. | reverse complement strand
GATCTCCTTGTGGTCCTCGCGCAGCAGCACGATGGCGTCGTTGCTCACAGCCCTCTCCTCCTGGTCGGCGTCGGAGAGGGAGTACCCGTCGGCACCCGGTCCAAGCCGAGCGGTTCAGGCGCGGCACCACCGGTCGAGCAGCTCGACGTACACTGCGACGGCTTCGTCGACCCGCGCGAGCGAGCACCACTCGTCCGCGACGTGGCACTGCTCCGGCTCGCCGGGTCCGAGCACGACCACCGGCGTGGTCCCGCCGTCCGCCATGAGCGGCCCGAGCGCCGAGGCGTCGGTGAAGTAGCGACCGCTCTCGACCGGCTCGCCCGACAGCCCGGCGGCGGACAGCGCCTCCCCCACCAGCGCGACGAACGGGTCGTCGACCGGGGTCGCGACCGGCGGCAGCACGACGTGGTCCTCGGGCTCGACGTCGTCGCCGGCGAGCCGGCGCACCGTGGCGCGGAGATCGTCTGGGTCGACGCCGGGCACGGTGCGGAGGTCGAGGTACAGCTCCGCCTTGTCGGGTACGACGTTGGTCTGCACGCCGCCGCGGACGACACCGACGTTGGCGGTGACGCCCTGCGGCCAGCCGGTGTGGTCGTGCAGCGCGACCGCCGCGCGGGCGATCTTCACCGCCGCGTTGTCGCCGAGCTCCGGCGCCGACCCGTGCGCGGCCTTGCCGTGCGCGGACAGCCGCATCCAGTGCGCGCCCTTGTGCCCGGGCACGAGCGCGTTGCGGGTGGGCTCGGCGACGACGAGCGGACCGCCGCCGGCGACGGCGTCGCGCGGGATGGTCAGCGCGCCCGTGCAGCCGGTCTCCTCGCCCGAGGTGAGCACGACCTGCACGCCCCGGCACGCGTGCGAAACGCTGCCGTGCTGCGCGACGGCCTCGACGAGCGCGGCGACGCCGGACTTCATGTCGCTGGTGCCGCGGCCGACCATCCGGTCGCCGTCCACGTGGGCCGCGAACGGGTCGACGCTCCAGTCGTCGGGCGTCACCGGCACGACGTCGAGGTGGCCGGTGAACGTCAGCGGCGGGCCGTCGCTCGAGCCGGCGCGTCCGACGTACTGCCGCCGGCCGGGCTCGAGGTCCAGCCACCGCCCGGCCATCCCCGCGGACTCGAGGATGTCCGCGCACCGGCGGGAGAGCCGCTCCTCGTCGGCACCGACGCTCGCGCCGCGGACCAGCTCGGCCAGCAGCTCGGTCGCGCGGCTCACTTGAGGACCGACCCCTTGGTCTCCGGCAGGGTCAGCACCGCGATGAACGCGATCACGGCGCCGGCCGACACGTACCAGAAGAACCAGTTGCTGTGCCCGGCGTCGCCGAGCCACTGGATCACCAGCGGCGCGGTGCCGCCGAAGGTCGCGACGGTCAGGTTGTACCAGGCGCCGATGCCCAGGCCGCGCAGCTCGGTCGGGAACAGCTCGCTCATGATCGCGGGCGCGATCGAGCTCAGCATCGAGTAGAGACCGAGCCCGAAGCAGAACACCAGCAGCACCGCGCCGAACGACGCGCCGGGCTGGATCAGCTTCGACACCGGCACCATCAGCAGAGCGATCGACCCGGACCAGATGAGCATCTGCGGCTTGCGGCCGAACCGGTCGGCCGTCCAGCCGAACGGGTACTGCAGCGCCACGAACAGCGCGGTCGCGATCGACAGCGCCGAGAACACCATGCCGTCGTCGAGGCCGTTGGCGTTGACGGCGAAGGGCGTCAGCGCGGAGAAGAACACGTAGTAGCAGAGCGTGCTGAGCAGGGTGAAGCCGATCAGCTGCGCCACCGCCTTGGGGTGGTCCCGCAGGGTCAGCCACAGCGGGTTCTTCAGCGCGCGGGCCTTCTCGGCGTTCTCCTCGTACTGCTCGGTCTCGGCCATGTCGCGGCGCAGCCACAGGCCGACGAGGCCGAGGAGGCCACCGATCACGAACGGGATCCGCCAGCCCCACGCGGCCAGGAAGTCGTCGGAGAGCGTCGACGCGAGCAGCGCACCGAGCAGGGAGGCGATCAGCACCGCCGAGCCGGTGGAGATGTAGAAGAACGACGAGTAGCGGCCGCGCCGGTCGGGCGGGGCGATCTCCGCGAGGTACGCCGAGGCGTTGGAGACCTCGCCGCCCAGGGACATGCCCTGCGCGATGCGCGCGGCGAGCAGCAGGATCGGTGCGAGCCAGCCGACCGCTTCGTACGTCGGGAGGATCGCGATGACGAACGACCCGCCGGCCATCAGCGTGATGGTCAGCAGCATCGCCTGCTTGCGGCCCTTGAGGTCGGCGTAGCGACCGAGCAGCATGCCCCCGAGGGGACGGAAGAAGAACGCGAGCGCGTAGGTGGCGAACGTGCCGACGAACGCGAGCGACTCGTTCTCGCCCGAGAAGATCTGCGTGGCGAAGTAGATCGAGAACGTCGCGTAGACGGTCCAGTCGTACCACTCGACCGCGTTGCCGACGCTGGCCGCGATGAGCGTGCGCAGCGGCAGCTTGTGCGGCGCCTGGGTGGTGTCGGTGGTGACGCCGGGCGTGCTGTCTGGCGCGGACGCCGGCGGGCGTGAGGCGGACATACGGGCTCCTCCCGAGCAGGGACCTCGATGTGACGGTGCCCACCTTCCCACCCACGGAAACGGGACAGCAGCCGCCCCCTGGCCGATGAGACGGGCCGGCGAGCCAGTCCGGCTAGCCGACGAGCACGACGTGCAGGGTGCGCGGGCCGTGCACGCCCTCGACCCGGGACAGCTCGATGTCGCTGGTCGCCGACGGTCCGCTGATCCAGGTCTGCGGCCGGTCGCGGTACTCGGCTGCGTCGAGGAGCCGTACAGCGTCCGGTACGTCGGCGACGACCTGATCGGTGCGCACCAGGCACACGTGCAGGTCGGGCACGAGCGAGAGCGCCCGTCGCCCCTCGCCGGGTCCGTGCGTGAGCACGACGGTGCCGGTCTCGGCGATCCCGACGGTCGCCGCGGTGACCACGGCTTCGTACCCGTCGAGCTCGGTGGCGGCGAACCCGTCGTCGACGGTGCCGGGGAGGTTCCAGGGCAGGCCGGCTGGGAGCACGACACGGGCGTCTGCCGGGAGCAGTGCGGCCACGGTGCCGGGCACGTCGTCCGCCGCGCAGCGGGTCACGTGGGCGCGGTAGTCCTCGACCCGCTCGGCGAAGAGGTCCTGGGGACCGGCGCGTCCGGGCCGGGTCCGGTAGCCGCGCGGCACCGCGACCGGCGACACGTCCGTGCCGTCGAGCGCGCCGCGGATCCGGCCGAGGATCTCGGCTCTCGCGTCACTCATGGCGGCCCCCGTCGGTGCGACGCCACCAGGCGCGGAACGACTCGGGTGCCGGTGGCGGCAGGTCGCGCGCGGACGTCCATCGTCGTGCCACTCCGAGCGTGCGTGCCGCGCGCAGGGCCACCGGCGTCAGCCGCTCGGCGAGGCCGAGGCGGCGTGCGGAGCGGAACGTGGCGGCGGCGCCCTTCATCGCCACGCTGCTCACCAGACCGGACGCGTGCGGCCTGCCGCGGTGCGCGTCGACGACCTTGGCCCGCTGGTCGACGAGGATCGAGGGGATGTCGATGCGCACCGGGCAGGCCTCGAAGCAGGCGCCGCACAGTGTGGAGGCGTAGGGCAGCGAGTCGGTCTGCGGGTCGCCGACGCCGCGCAGCAGCGGGTTGAGGATCGCTCCGATCGGCCCCGGGTAGACGGAGCCGTAGGCGTGTCCGCCGGTGCGCTCGTAGACCGGGCACACGTTGAGGCAGGCCGAGCAGCGGATGCACCGCAGCGCCTGCCGGCCCAGCTCGTCGGCCAGCGCGCGGGTGCGGCCGTTGTCGAGCAGCACCACGTGCACCTGCTGCGGTCCGTCGCCGGGCGTCACGCCGGTCCACGTCGAGGTGTAGGGGTTCATCCGCTCGCCGGTCGACGACCGGGGCAGCAGCTGCAGGAAGACATCGAGGTCGGCGTACGTCGGCACGACCTTCTCGACGCCGACGACCGAGACCAGGATCTCCGGCAGCGTCAGGCACATCCGGCCGTTGCCCTCGGACTCGACAACGACGAGCGTGCCGGTCTCGGCGACCGCGAAGTTGGCGCCGGAGACGGCCATCCGGGCGCTGAGGAACTTCTCGCGCAGGTGCAGCCGCGCGGCCTCCGCGAGACGGGCCGGCTCGTCGGTGAGGTCGGCGGGCGCGGGCCGCCCGACCTCGCCCATCGCGCGCTCGAAGATCGCCTTGATCTCCGCGCGGTTGCGGTGGATCGCGGGCACCAGGATGTGCGACGGCAGGTCGTCGCCGAGCTGCACGATCAGCTCCGCGAGGTCGGTCTCCCACGCGGCGATGCCGTCGTCGGCGAGCGCCTCGTTGAGGTTGATCTCCTGGGTCGCCATCGACTTGACCTTGACGACCTCGTCGACGTCGTTGTCGTGGGCGATGCGCGCCACGATGCGGCACGCCTCGTCGGCGTCGCGCGCCCAGTGCACCGTGGCGCCGCGCGCGGTGAGCGCCGCCTCCAGCGCGAGGAGGTGCTGGTCGAGGTGGCGCAGGGTGTTGTCCTTGATCGCCGCGCCGGCGAGGCGGAGCTCCTCCCAGTGGTCGAGCTCGCCGACGACCTGGAGCCGCTTCGCCCGGATGGTGCTCGTGGCGTGCGCCAGGTTGGCCCGCAGCTGCGAGTCCGCGAGCGCCGTACGCGCCGCCTCGGGGAACGCCGGCATCCCGACGAACGTCCCCCGGGTCGCTGCCTCACGGGTGGTCGAGCCTGTCGAGACCACTACTCCCCCTCCGTCGCGGCCAGCACCTCTGCCAGGTGCATCGTCCGTACGCCGGACCGCTGCCGGGACAGCAGACCGCCGATGTGCATCAGGCAGGAGGAGTCCCCGGCGACCAGCACCTCGGCGCCCGAGTCGACGACGTGGCGGGCCTTGTCGCTGCCCATCGCGATGGACGTGTCCGGGTTCTTCACCGCGAACGTGCCGCCGAAGCCGCAGCACGACTGCGCGTCCGGCAGGTCCACCAGCCGGATCCCGCGGACCTCGCGCAGCAGCGACAGCGGCCGGTCGCCGACGCCGAGCATCCGCAGCGAGTGGCAGGTCGGGTGGTAGGTCACCGTGTGCGGGAAGGACGCGCCCACGTCGGTCACACCGAGCACGTCGACGAGGAACTCGGACAGCTCCAGGACCCGTGGCGACACCTCGGCGACCGCGGTGGCCAGGCCGGCGTCACCGGTACGGCGCGCGACCAGCGCGTGCTGGTGCCGCGCCGAGCCCGCGCACGAGCCGGACGGCGTGACGACGTGGTCGAAGCCGTGGAACGCGTCGACGAACGCGCGCACGGCCGGCACCGCCTCGTCGACGTAGCCGGTGTTGACCATCGGCTGGCCGCAGCACGTCTGCCCGTCAGGGAAGGCCACGTCCACCCCGAGCCGTCGCAGCAGCCGGACCGTCGCCTTGCCGACGTCGGGGAACAGCGCGTCGTTCAGGCACGTCACCATCAGCGCGACCCGCATGGGCTTTACTTTGGCACGCCCGAGCTCGTCGTCCGCGTCTGTGCGCGGTGGTCCTGACCGAATCGCGAGATACTAGGGCGTCCAACTACCATGCGCCCATGCCTGCGTCCCGCGTCCTGCCGACCGAGGAGGCCGCCGACCTCATCGGCCTCGTCCGCGACCTCGTCAGCAAGGAGCTCGCCCCGCGAGCCGCCGAGGCCGAGGCCACCGAGACCTTCCCGCGCGACGCGTTCCGGCTGCTCGGCCGTGCCGGACTGCTGGGGCTGCCCTACCCGGAGGAGTACGGCGGGGGCGGCCAGCCCTACGAGGTCTACCTCCAGGTGCTCGAGGAGATCGGCGCGGCCTGGAGCAGCGTCGGTGTCGGCGTGAGCGTGCACGCACTGAGCTGCTTCGGCCTGGCCACCCGCGGCACGGAGGAGCAGAAGCGGAAGTTCCTGCCCGACATGCTCGGCGGCGAGCTGCTCGGCGCCTACTGCCTGTCCGAGCCGCACGCCGGCTCCGACCCCGCCGCGATGACGACCCGGGCGCGGCGCGACGGCGACGACTACGTCATCGACGGCGCCAAGGCCTGGACCACCCACGGCGGTCACGCGGACTTCTACAAGGTGATGGCCCGGACCAGCGGCGAGCCCGGCGACAGGAGCGGGATCTCCTGCTTCCTGGTGCCCGCGGACGCGGAGGGACTCACGGCGGACGCACCGGAGCGGAAGATGGGCCTGACCGGCAGCGCCACCGCGACCATGCGGTTCGACGGCGTGCGGGTGCCGGTCGAACGCCGGCTCGGCGAGGAGGGCGAGGGCCTGCGCATCGCGCTGGCCGGGCTCGACGCCGGCCGGTTGGGCATCGCCGCGGTCGCCACCGGCCTGGCCCAGGGTGCGCTCGACGAGGCGGTGGCCTACGCCCGCGACCGCGAGACGTTCGGCCGCCCGATCATCGACCACCAGGGCCTCGCGTTCCTGCTCGCCGACATGGCCGCCGCCGTACAGACCGCGCGAGCGACGTACCTCGCCGCCGCCCGGCGCAAGGACCAGGGCCTGGCCTACTCCACCGAGGCGTCGATCGCGAAGCTGGTCGCCACCGACAACGCCATGAAGGTCACCACCGACGCGGTGCAGGTGCTCGGTGGCTACGGTTACACGCGCGACTTCCCGGTCGAGCGCTACATGCGCGAGGCCAAGGTCATGCAGATCTTCGAGGGCACCAACCAGATCCAGCGGATGGTGATCGGGCGCGCCCTGGCCAAGGGGACGCCGCCGACCATCCACGTCAACCGGCAGCAGGAGACCGACTGATGCAGCTCAACGACACCGCCGCGATCGTCACCGGTGGGGCGTCCGGCCTCGGCCACGCGACCGCCGTCGCGCTCGCCAAGCAGGGCGTCGACGTCTACGCACTCGACCTCAACGTCGACGACGCGCCCGCGGTCGACGGGGTCACCTACGTGCAGACCGACGTGACCGACCCCGCGCAGGTGCAGGCGGCGGTCGACCGGGCGGCCGGGTCGTCGTCGCCGCTGCGGATCGTGGTCAACTGCGCCGGCATCGGTCCCTCGATGCGGATCCTCGGCAAGAAGGGCCCGCACGACCTCGACCTCTACGCCACCGTCGTCAAGGTCAACCTGATCGGCTCGTTCAACGTGCTCACGCTCGCCGCCGAGAAGATCGCCGCCAGCGACCCGCTCGAGGACGGCCAGCGCGGTGTCGTCATCAACACCGCCTCGATCGCGGCGTACGACGGGCAGGTCGGCCAGGCGGCGTACTCCTCGTCCAAGGGCGGCATCGTCGGGCTCACCCTGCCGGCGGCGCGAGACCTGGCGCAGTACGGCATCCGCGTGGCCACCATCGCCCCCGGCATCGTGGAGACGCCGATGCTGGCCACGGTGTCCGAGGAGTTCCGCGCCGGTCTCGCGGCGGGCGTGCCGTTCCCGCAGCGGCTCGGCCGGCCCGAGGAGTACGCCAAGCTCGCGCTGGCGATCATCGACCACGACTACCTCAACGGCGAGGTCATCCGGATGGACGGCGCGCTGCGGATGGCGCCGCGCTGACCTGAGCTCCTGCGCCTCAGTCCCCGGTCTCGGCGCGCAGCAGCCGGTGGATCTCCTCGCCGAACGCCACGAACCGGGCCTCGGACACGTCGGTGGGCGTGTCGCGGACGGTGCGCACCGCGGTGCGTACGGCGTCGTCGGTCGGCCAGCCGTAGATGCCGGCCGACACGAGCGGGAACGCGACCGTGGCGGCGCCCAGCTCGTCCGCGACGGCCAGCGCCTCGCGGTAGCAGGACTCGAGCAGCGACCGGTCGCGCTCGCCCGCGCGGTAGTTGGGACCGACCACGTGGATCACCCAGCGAGCCGGCAGGTTGTGACCGGTGGTCCAGCCCGCGCGGCCGGTGGGCAGTCCGTCGGGGAAGCGCTCGACGCACTCCCGGAGGAGCCCCGGACCGGCCGCGGCGTGGATCGCGCCGTCGACTCCCCCGCCGCCGCGCATCCGCCGGTTGGCGGCGTTGACGACCGCGTCGACGTCCTGCTCGACGATGTCCCCGCGGACGACGCTGATGCGCACGGCCTCAGTCCCGGGACCGGGCCGCGAACGCGCGCAGCGCCAGCGGCATGAAGATCGCGGTCAGGGCCAGCGACCAGACGAGGGTCACGAGCACCGGGTGGTGCAGCGGCCAGGCCGAAGCCGCCGTGGCCGGCTCGCCGTTGCCCCAGAGGTCGCGCAGCGCCTGGACCAGCGCGGAGATCGGGTTCCACTCCGCGACGGTCTGCAGCCAGTCGGGCATGTTGTCGGTCGGCGCGAACGCGTTGGCGACGAACGTGATCGGGAAGATCGTGGTGAACATCAGGCCGTTCACCGCCTCGACCGAGCGCATCGACGAGCCGACGAGGATGCCGAGCCAGATCATCGCGAAGCCGAACAGCAGGAGCAGCGCGAAGCCGAGGACCGCGTCCACGACGCCGTTGTGGATGCGCCAGCCGATCGCGAGGCCGGTCAGCGCCATCACCGTGATGCCGATGCTGGAGTGCAGCAGGCTCGACACGCTGCGCCCGACCAGGATCGAGGCGCGCGAGATCGGCAGCGACTTGAACCGGTCGACGAGCCCCTTGTCGAGGTCGGTGTTGAGCCCGATCGCGACGATGAACGACGAGAACGCCATCGTCTGCACCATGATCCCCGGCACCAGGAACTCGCGGTAGTTGCTGCCCGAGACCGCGATCGAGCCGCCGAAGACGAACGCGAACAGGCAGACGAACATGATCGGCTGGACCGTGACGTCCAGCAGCAGCTCCGGCATCCGCTTGATGTGGATCAGGTTGCGGCGCACGACGATCAGGCTGGAGACGAGCAGCGAGGGCGGTCGCACCACGGGCCGCTCGCGGACGGGCGAGGTCGGGACGGGTACGGCGGTCATCGGACGGCTCCTTCGAGCTCCTCGTCGGCGGTGGTCTCGTCGGTCGGCTCCTCGGCCCGGTGGCCGGTGAGGGAGAGGAACACGTCGTCGAGGCTCGGCCGCCGCAGCCCGAGGTCGTCGACCCGGATGCCACTCTCGGCGAAGGCGCGGGCGATCCGCGTCATGTCGTCGAGCCCCTGCGCGTGAGCGGTGAGGCGGCGGGCGGAGGGGTCGACGTACACCTCGGCAGAGCACGTGCGCAGCAGCGCCTCGGCCCGCTCGAGGTCGGCGGACTCGGTCAGCGTGAGAACGACGGAGGCGGCGCCGGCCTGGTCCTTGAGCTGGGTCGGCGTGCCGGAGGCGATGACCGTGCCGTGGTCGATGACCACGATGTCGTCGCAGAGCTGGTCGGCCTCCTCGAGGTACTGCGTGGTCAGCAGCAGGGTCGTGCCGTCGCGGACCAGGCCGCGCAGCACGTCCCACAGGTCGTTGCGGCTGCGCGGGTCGAGGCCGGTCGTCGGCTCGTCGAGGAACAGCACCGGCGGCGCCGCGATCAGGCTGACCGCGAGGTCGAGCCGCCGGCGCATGCCGCCGGAGAACTGCTTGACCACGCGGTCGGCGGCGTCGGTCAGCGAGAACCGCTCGAGCAGCTCGTCGCCGGCCGGCCGGACGTAGGACGCGGGCAGCCCGGCGAGCCGTCCGATCATCCAGAGGTTCTCCCGCGCGGTGAGCAGCTCGTCGACCGTCGCTGCCTGCCCGACGAGGCCCATGCTGCGCCGGACGTCCTCGGGCCGCTCGATGATGTCGAAGCCGGCCACCCGGCCGGTGCCGGCCGTCGGTTCGCTGAGCGTGGTGAGCATCCGGACCGTGGTGGTCTTACCGGCGCCGTTGGGCCCGAGCAGGCCCATCACGCTGCCCTGGGGGACGGTGAAGCTGACGCCATCCACGGCGATGTTGTCGCCGAAGCGCTTGACGAGGCCGATCGCCTCGACGGCAGGGGTGTCGGTCATGGCGTCAACCCCACCACCGACCGCCGACGGTTTCCAGCGAGTTTCGCGGCTGAGCAAGAACGGTCGGCCGGCGTCACAAGGCGCCGGAGGGGTCACGTCAGCGGCGGGTCATCGCCCGGAGCACGGGTCGCGCGTCGACGAGGTAGACGATCGCGGCCACCGTGCCGATCAGGTTGAGGAAGCTCATCGGGCTCCAGATGAGCATGTGCGCGGCGAGCGCGATGCCGAGAATGATCAGCCACGCCGGCTTCGTCAGCTTGTCTGCGGCGACGTACGCCTCCGGCTTGTGCGAGACCGCGTCGACGAACGCGAACGCCTGGACCGCGAACATCGCGAGCGAGGCGACCAGCATCAGTCCGCTCTGGAGGGCGAAGAGCTCGAGCACGTCACCAGGGTACCGACAGACCGCGCCCCCGGAACCGACGAGCGGGTCCGGGGGGTGCGGTGCTGTGGCGATATGGGTGGTACGTCGGATCAGGCGCCGGCCTTGGAGGCGGCGTCGCCGGCGGCCTCGGTCGACTTGGCCGCGGTCTT
>DASURB010000038.1:0-12099 GCA_036280235.1 Nocardioides sp. | reverse complement strand
CTTGCTGCTCGACGAGCCGACCAACCACATCTCCCTGGCGCTCGCCGAGGAGCTCGAGGAGGCGCTGCGGCACACCCCGGCCGCGGTCGTCGTGGCCAGCCACGACCGCTGGCTGCGGCGGCGGTGGGAGGGCGAACGGCTGGCTCTGTGAACACTGCGCCCCCACCCGGCGGGTGGGGGCGCAGTCGGTGTTGCAGTGCGGTGACTTGAGGATCAGACCTTCTGGTCGAGCAGGAACTTCAGATCGAAGCTGGCGGAGTCGCCCTGGGACGCGTTGTTCGCCGTAGTGGGCATAGACAGACCCATGCCGACGCAGATGCCCTCACCCGGTGCCAGCGTGTCACCACGCAGCAGGTCGAGGGCCTCGGCAGCCGTCTTGCCGCGCAGCTCGCTGAGCGGGATCGCCTTCTGGACCTGGCCGCGCGGGTGCGCGCTCGAGTCACAGGCGTTCGCGATGTCCGTCGTAGGCTGCGACACGTTCACACCCAGGACGGCCTGGTGGAGGAACTCGCCCTCGGAGGTCTCGTCGTTGCAGTTCGGGTCGATGTCAGCCTCGGAGTTGGTGGACGTGCAGCCGTCCTCCTTGCCCACCAGGTTGGTGAGCTGCATCTTCAGGAATGCGTCCGGGATCGTGGTACCGGTGCGGCTGGTGACGACGAACTCGAAGTCGTTACCCACGCCCGGGGCGAGCTTCATGTTGTTGAAGCTCTGGTTGTTCGGCTCGCCGAGCTTGAGCGCGAGCTGCTCCGCGCCGGCCTGGCTACCGGTCAGCGTGTCGTGGTCGGTCCACTGGGCGAAGGTCTGGGTGCTCGCCGCGATCGCGAGAGTGGCGGCGCCGGCGATGGTCGCCTTCAGAAGCTTGTTGTTCATCGAATCCCCTTGTGTTGAACGCGAATCGTCGCGTTGCCCGATGCAGGCAGGCCCCCCTTGGGCCGAGCGCAAATCTGCCCCGGACCGGAACTCGACTCATCATCAACATCGATGAAACCGGCCGGGCGTGCAGAGAGCTGAGCGTGCCGACAGCAGCGGTTCATCAAAGTTGATGATGAGGGCTGTTGAAGGGTCGGCGATCTTTGGTGAGCGCACTCCTGTCCGGGATGACGCATGCCGAAGGGGGCTCCAAAACAGTGCAGGCAACCACAAACGTCGCCAGGTCCACGGCAGCTGCCGCCGGTCGCTGGATCGGGCGGTTGCTCGTGTGGACGCTCGCGGCCTGTGTCGTCGGGGCGATCGTCGTGGTCGTCATCCTGCCGCGAGCGACCGGCGGCTTCGCGATGACCGTCCTGACGGGGAGCATGACCCCGGATATCCCCGTCGGCTCCGTCGTGTTCGTCCGACCCGTCGACCCGAAGACACTCCAAGTGGGCGACGTCGCAACCTACCGTCCGGAGCAGAACAAGGAAGCCTTCGTCACCCACCGCGTCATCGAGGTCGCCGAGAAGGGCGCGAAGCGCGAGTTCGTCTTCAAGGGCGACGCGAACGACGACCGCGACTTTCAACCGGTGCCGTCCGACGACGTGGTGGGCGAGGTCTGGTTCCACGTGCCGTATCTCGGCTCTGTCAGAGACGCCTTGCACGGCAAGGCCGGCCTCAGCCTGCTGGCCATGATGGTGCTCGGTGGTTACACACTGGCTCAGCTCGGGGGTGCGTTCGGCGACTCGCGCCGGAAGCGCCAGGGCGGAACTCCAGACTCTGTCGCGGTCGTCGTCGCTGGCCCCGTCGTGCTGGCGACCCTCCCCAGTGCGGTCGCGGGCGGTTGGACGGCTCTCGTACTCGAAGAGCATGGTGACGACGTCGTTCGCGTTCTCCTGAAGCCGGCTCCGGACGCCGCGGCCGCGACGGTCGAGCTGCTCGAGGAGCAAGCCGCCACCGACGTCGTCGTCTTCACCGGCCCGGTCACGCTGACCGGCGTCCCACAGCCCATCTCGCAGCCTCGGGAGAGCCAGCATGCGTGACATACGCCGACCGTTCGCTCTTGTCGCCCTCGCGTGCAGCGGACTCGCCATCTCGCTGCTCGCCGGCACGACCTCGACGTACGCCACGTTCTCCGACCATGACACTCGAGCATTCAAGGCGGGCGCGGGCGTCTGGGCCCCGGACCCGCCCGCAATCTGCGGCGAGATCCTCGAGATGCCCCACAGCACGATCGTCTGGGGAACGATGGGTGACGACGTGCTGGAAGGCGGCAACCACCCCCAGGTCCTGATGGGCCTGGGCGGCGACGACGTCATTTACGGCGGCAACCAGACCGACTGCCTGGTCGGCGGGGACGGGAACGATCGCCTGTATGGCAACAATGCCAAGGACGTCCTCGTGGGTGGAGAGGGTGACGACTACCTCGACGGCGGGAACGGGAAAGACAGCTGCCTCGGCGGCAACGGCAACAACACGATCGTCAACTGCGAGACGGCGCAGACACCCGCAGCACTGACCTTCGTCGCACCTCGGACCGACCCCGAGCCCAAGCCGCAGGCTGAGCCGGCGCCGGAGTCGAAGCATGCGGCCCAGCAGCCGGCCCAGCAGCCGGCCCAGCAACCGGCCCAGCAACCGGCCCAGCAACCGGCGCCGAAGGAGACCTCCGAACCGAGCTCCTCGAGCGACGCCCCCGCGCCTGTCGAGACCACGCAGACCACGACGCCGGCGCAGCCGGCGGCCGAGCCGCAGGCCACGACTCCAACCGCGGACGCAGCGCCGTCGACGACCGCGCCGACGACCACTCCCTGAGGCCTCCCGAGCCGCTCCGACGAGCGGTCCGAGGTGGGTAGTCACATCGGACTACGCACTCCGAGCCACTCAGCCGTCGTGCACACCCCCACCATTGGGGAGACTCCTTCTCGGGGAATCCGCCCGCGTTCGAGACCAGGGCGCATCTGGCGGAGAGAGTCATTCTTGGGGCTGGGGGAAGAACTTGGTGCTCAACCGACGCCGGAGGGGGCCGTCGGTCGGCCCACTACTCGTGGGAACCGCCGTGGCTGTCGCCGTCTGCGCTACTGCCGCGACGGTGCTGGATCAGCTGGACGTCAGTGCCGGGACGGGCGTGGCAGGCCGCGTCGTCGGCGCGCTGCAGGTGATCGCGTCCGCGCTGTTCCTGGGCGCCGGCGTTCTCCGCATCGCGCGCTTCCGGATCGCCGGCTGCCAGCGCAGCTTGCGGATGGGTGTCGCGCTCGTCGTGTTCGGCGGCTTCGCCCTCCCCCTGACCAGCCTGGCCGGTGTGATCGCGTCCGGTGAGGACACGGCGTCGATGCTGCGCGCGACGACGGCGATGGCGACGATCGGCGTCTGCCAGTTCGTCGTGTTCCGCGCCGTGGCCGGGCCGGAGCACCACCGTCCGCACACGATCCGCCTGCTCGTGATCGCCTGCGGTTCGGCGGTGCTGCTCTTCCTTGCCCTCGTCTGCGTGCACGCCGTACGACCGGAGCTCCTGCACGCCGAGACGATGACTCCGACGGCCCTGCGCGGTGCGTTGCTCGCGGCGGTCTGGCTGTACGTCGGGTTCGAGGCCGCGCTGCGCAGCGAGGATCGGCCCTGGGCCGGGAAGGTGGCGCCGCTGCTGGGCTGCATGGGCGTGGCGGAGCTGTTGCGGATGGTCGCCGTCTACCACCCCGGCGGCTGGGAGCTCGCCGCCGCGGCGCTGCTCGCCCTGCTCGGCGGGTTGGTCGCGCACCGCGCCCTCCTGGACCTCGACGAGACGGTCCGCGTCGCGCGCCGCCGCAATGAGGACATCGCCGACCACCACGCCTGGCGCGAGGAGTTGGCTCACGACGCACGCAACGCGCTCGCGGGACTGCGCGCCGCTCTGACCACGCTCGAGAAGTACGACGGTGTGCTCGACGCCGCCACATCGGTCCGGCTGCGCACCGCCGCCCTCGGCGAGGTCAACCACCTCGAGCACCTGATCATCCGGTGCGACCAGGCCGACCCGGTCGACTTCGACGTCGCCGAGGTGGTCGCCCACGTGGTCGAGACCCAGCGGGCCAACGGCGCAAACGTGGCGCTCGACGTACATCCGCTGCGCGTACACGGGAGGCCCGGGGACCTGGCCACGGCCGTTCAGAACCTCGTCGTCAACGCGCGCGACCACGGCGGGAACCGCATCACCGTCCGCACTCGCCAGGTCGGGAACAAGATGGAGCTGATCGTCTCCGACCGCGGCCCCGGCCTCGCCGAAGGACAGATCGCGAGGCTGTTCCAGCGCGGCGCCCGCGGCCCTGCGTCCCGCGGTTCCGGTCTCGGCCTGCACGTTTCCCGCACGTTGATGCGCCAGCAGGGCGGCGACCTCGTCCTCCGCGAGCACGTCGACGGCGCGACGTTCGCGATCACGCTCCCGCTCGCCGTACCCCTCGCCTGGACCCAGGCACGGCGCGCCGTCACTCCGGTCCGCGAGCTTGCTCTGGCCGCGGCGGAGGCCTCGTGAGCGACGCCCGCTCCCTGCGGGTCCTCCTGGTCGACGACCACGCGCTGCTCGCGGACGCGGTCGCCGCTGCGCTGAGGGCCGAGGGCATCGACGTACGCATCGCCGACCTGTCGTCGCGCGACGACCTCCTCGCGTCCGTGGAGGCCGACCCGCCCGACCTCGTCCTGCTCGACCTCGACCTCGGCGGCGCGATCGGCGACGGGTCGACCCTGGTGCGACCGATCGTCCGCGCCGGCGCCCGCGTGCTCGTGGTGAGCGCCAGCCGCCGGCGGGCGCAGGTCGGCACCGCGATCGAGCAGGGCGCCGTCGGCCACCTGAACAAGTCCGAGCCGCTGCACGAGCTGATCGCGACGGTCGTCGCCGCGGCGCGTGGCGACGAGGTGATGGCACCTGCCCGGCGGCAGGCGATCCTGCAGGAGCTCTACGCGCTGCGCGAGCAGGAGTCCGAGGCCCGCGAGCCGTTCGAGCGGCTGACGGCGCGCGAGCAGCAGGTGCTCCGCGAGCTCGGCAACGGCAAGGTCGTGACCACGATCGCCGAGGAGTGGTTCGTCTCCGAGGCCACCGTGCGCAGCCAGGTCCGCGGCGTGCTCACCAAGCTCGGCGTCTCGTCCCAGCTCGAGGCCGTCGCCCTCGCGCTCCGGGTGGGCTGGCTGGTCGACCCCCGCCGCCGGGGGTGACCCGCGGCGAACATGTAAAGCGGAGTTATTGCGGGTAGACACCGCGCTCGGCGCGCTCGACGTCTCGGTAACTCCGCTTTACATGAAGTGCTCCGCGCCCCAACGCAACCGACCCCGCCTCCTCGACGGGAGGAGACGGGGTCGCAATGCGGTACGGCGTCAGCCCTTCCGGGCGTTGATCAGCTCGGTGGCGCCGGGGAGCACCGTGTGCAGGTCGCCCACCACGCCGAAGTCGACGAGCTCGAAGATCGGCGCCTCCTCGTCCTTGTTGACCGCGACGATGGTCTTCGAGGTCTGCATGCCGGCCCGGTGCTGGATGGCGCCGGAGATGCCGTTCGCGACGTAGAGCTGCGGGGAGACGGTCTTGCCGGTCTGCCCGACCTGGAACGAGTGCGGGTACCAGCCCGAGTCCACCGCCGCACGGGACGCACCGACCGCGGCGCCGAGAGCGTCGGCGAACGCCTCCACCGGCTCGAAGTTCCCGCCGGTGCCGCGGCCGCCGGAGACCACGATCGCGGCCTCGGTCAGCTCCGGGCGCCCCGAGGCGCGGCGGGGCTCGGAGGCGGTGATCTTCGCGCCCTTGGCGGCGTCGGAGATGGTCGTGGCGAACTCCTCGACCGCGCCCTCGGCCGGGGCCTCCTCCGGGGTCGCGGAGTTGGGCTTGACGGTGACGATCGGGGTGCCCTTGGTGACCTTCGCGGTGACCGTGAAGTTGCCGGCGAACACCGACTGTGTGGTGGTGCCGTCCTCGGCCACATCCACCGCGTCGGTGATCAGGCCGGAGCCGGTCTTGACCGCGAGGCGGCCGGCGATCTCCTTGCCCTCACCGGTCGAGACGACCAGCACCGCGGCAGGGCTGGTCTTCTCGACCAGCTGCGCCAGCACCTCCGCCTTCGGGGCGACGAGGTAGCCGGAGACGTCGGCGTCGTCGACGGTGTAGATCTTCGCCGCGCCGTACTTCTTCAGCGTCTCGTTGTCGGCCTGGCCGATCACGACCGCGGACGGCTCACCGAGCCGGCGAGCGATGGTCAGCAGCTCCAGGGTCGGCTTGGTCACCTTGCCGTCGGCCGATTTGTCACAGTCGACGAGAACCAGTACTTCAGACATGTCTCTATCTCCCTTTCCGTCGACCGGCTCAGATGAACTTCTTGGACGCGAGGAACTCGACCAGCGCCTTGGCGCCCGAGCCGTCCTCGTCGGTCACGATCTCGCCGGCGGTGCGCGGCGGGCGGGCGGCGGTCGACTCGACCACGCTGTACGCCGCGGCGGCGCCCACCGAAGCGGGCTCCACACCGAGGTCCGCGAGGGCCCAGGTCTCCACCGGCTTCTTCTTCGCCGCCATGATCCCCTTGAACGACGGGTAGCGCGCCTCGCCGGACTGGTCCGTCACGGACAGCACCAGCGGCAGCGTGCCCTCGACCGTGTCGGTCGAGGTGTCGCCGTCCCGGCGGATCTTCACGGTCTCGCCCTCGACGGAGATCTCGGAACCGAGCGTCACGCCCGGCACGCCGAGCCGCTCGGACAGCATCGCGGGCACGACACCCATGCCGCCGTCCGTGGAGGCCATGCCGCACACGACCAGGTCGTGCGGCAGCTTCTTGATCGCCTCTGCCAGCACCAGCGACGTCGCGAGCGCGTCGGAGCCGGCGATCGCGTCGTCGACGACGTGCACGCCCTTGTCCGCACCCATCTGCAGCGCCTTGCGCACCGCATCCGTGGCCTGCTCGGGACCGACGGCGAGGACGGTGACCTCGGTGTCGTCGCCGGCCTTCTCCTTGATCTGGAGTGCCTGCTCCACGGCGTACTCGTCGAGCTCGGACAGCAGACCGTCGACACCGACCCGGTCGACCGTGTTGTCCTCCTCGAACTTCCGGTCCGCCGTCGCGTCCGGCACGTACTTCACACACACGACAATGTTCATTGGGTTCTCGGCCCGGATCGGGCCCCTCCTCGTACGTCGGGGACGGTCCCGAGGTTACCCGCTGGTAGCAACGCCTGGAACGGGCTCTCGGGTGGGTTGGGTCACACGGTCGGGCGAGGCGTCACGGCCGGATGATCCGGTCGACGATCTTGCCCACGATCAGGTAGGCCACGGCCGCGAGACCCCAGTTGATGAGCGTGGCCTCGACCATGGAGCGGCCCTTCTCGACGGGGAAGAGCCCCTCTTCTGGGCTGAAGACTCCGAGGTCGAGCGTGGCCGCGCCGTCGAGGATGAACTTGACGACGGGGTTCTCCGGGTTGGCCTTCAGCGCGACCAGCAGCGCGCCGACCGCGAGGAACAGCGCGCACACGACCGCGATGAGCCACAGCAGCGAGGCGAGCTTGGACCGCACGGTCGAGGTGCCCTTCTTGACCGCGGCGGCGGTGCCGCGGCGGCGCTCGGAGGCGGCCGGCTTGGACGAAGTCTTCGCTGAGGCCTCGGGTGAAGCCTTGGCTGAAGCCTCGGATGAAGCCTCGGATGAAGCCGGTGGCGTCGACGAGGACGCCGGAGTCGAGGTCGATGTCGACGTCGAGGTGCTCGTCGCCTCGCCGGACGTGTCCGGCTTCGGCTTGTCGTCGCCCACGGGTCCTCCTCCTGGAATTTGCCTCGCACGATAGCCGACCCGCATGGACGTGCGAACCGGCGCGGGGCTGTGGCTGCAGTCACATCCTCGCGCTGTCCGAGCGCCGGCGGTACGGCGCCCTCAGCGGCTGCCGAACTAGCGGCCGACGAACTCCGCCTTGCCCGGGCCGTGCTCGAGGAAGGACTTCATGCCGCGCGTGCGGTCCTCGGTCGCGAACAGCGCAGCGAACTGCGCCCGCTCCATCTCGAGCCCGCTGGCGAGGTCGACCTCGATGCCCTTGTCGATGGCCTCCTTGGCCGCGCGCAGCGCGAGCGTCGCGCCGCCGACGAACTGCTTGGCCCAGGCGACCGCTTCGTTGTAGACGTCCGCGGCCGGCACCACCTTGTCGACGAGCCCGATCGCGAGCGCCTCGTCGGCCTTGACGAACCGGCCGGTGAAGATCAGCTCCTTCGCGCGCGACGGGCCGACCAGGCGGGTGAGCCGCTGGGTGCCGCCGGCGCCGGGGATGATGCCGAGCAGGATCTCCGGCTGGCCGAGGGTGGCGTCGTCGGCGGCGATCCGGATGTCGGCGCAGAGCGCCAGCTCGCAGCCACCCCCCAGCGCGTAGCCGGTCACCGCCGCCACGACGGGCTTGGGGATCTCGGCGATCGCGGTCAACGAGGACTGCAACTTGCCGGACCGCTCGACCATGTCGCGGTGCGACATCGTCGACATCTCCTTGACGTCGGCGCCGGCGGCGAAGAGCTTCTCCCCGCCCCACACCACGACGGCCGCGACGTCGTCGCGGTCGCCGGCCTCGTGAGCAGCCGCCCGGATCTCCTCCTGCGTCGCGACGTCGAGCGCGTTCATCTTCGGCCGGTCGACACGGATCGTGCCCACGCCGTCCTCGACCTCGAGCCGTACGAACTCGCCCACGTCGTCCTCCGCTCCCTGCCCGGCAAGGGCAGTCGTCGTCTCCCGGTTCTGGCGTACCGAACCCTAGCCACCTGGATGGTCTGAGTCGTCGCCGCATTGGGCACAATGTCCGGATGCAGCCGGATGAGCCCGGGCCCCTCACGTTGCCCGTGTGGCCCGGGGAGCACGACCCCCTGGGTGCGACATGGGGTCCCGAGGCCACCAACTTCGCCGTCTACGCACCGGCGGCCACCAGTGCCGAGGTCTGCCTGGTCGACGACGGTCCCGAAGGGCCTGTGGAGCGCCGCCTCCCCCTCACCGAACGCACGCTCGGCATCTGGCACGGCGCGGTCCCGGGCGTCCAGCCGGGGCAGCGCTACGGCTTCCGCGTCGACGGCCCCTGGGAGCCCGACCGGGGCCGCCGGTTCAACCCCAAGAAGCTGCTGATCGACCCCTACGCCCGCGCGATCTCCGGCGAGGCCTGGCTCGTCGACGAGGTCTACGCGCACGTGTACGCCGCACCCAGCGAGGGTGAGCGCGTGCGAGCGGCGCGGATGCGCACGCGCGACGACCGCGACTCACTGCCCTACGTCCCGCTGTCGGTGGTCACCAACGACACCTTCGACTGGGGCGACGACGACCGGATCCGGCCGCGGCACAAGTGGACCGACACCGTCGTCTACGAGCTGCACGTCAAGGGCTTCACCGAGCTGCACGACCGGGTCCCCGAGGACCAGCGCGGCACGTACGCCGGACTCGGCTCCCCCGCCGTCGTCGACTACCTGCGCGACCTCGGCATCACCACCGTCGAGCTCCTGCCGGTGCACGAGATCGTCCCTGAGCGGCACCTCGCCGACCTCGGCCTCACCAACTACTGGGGCTACAACTCGATCGGCTGGTTCGCGCCGCACCACGGCTACTCCTCCAGCGGCGACCGCGGCGGGCAGATCACCGAGTTCAAGCAGATGGTGCGCAACCTGCACGCCGCCGGGCTCGAGGTCGTGCTCGACGTGGTCTACAACCACACCGCCGAGGGTGGTCCCGACGGGCCGTGCCTGAGCTTCCGCGGCCTCGACGACCTCGGCTACTACAAGCGCGTCGAGCCCGGCGTCGACACCTACTTCGACGTCACCGGCTGCGGCAACACCGTCGACACCACGTTCCCGCCGGCGCTGCGGATGATCCTCGACTCGCTGCGCTACTGGGCCACCGAGTTCCACGTCGACGGCTTCCGCTTCGACCTCACCCCGGCCCTCGCCCGCGACCGTACGGCGATCGACCTGAAGGGCGCGTTCCTCACCGCGATCGGCCAGGACCCGATCCTGCGCAACGTGAAGCTGATCGCGGAGCCGTGGGACGCCAGCATGGACGGCTACCAGGTCGGCCGGTTCCCGCCGCCGTGGGTGGAGTGGAACGACCGCTACCGCGACACGATCCGCGACTTCTGGCGCACCCAGTCCGGCGGTATCCGCGACGTCGCGTCCCGGCTGTCCGGCTCGAGCGACCTCTACGCCGACGACGGGCGGTCGCCCTACGCCTCGGTCAACTTCATCACCGCGCACGACGGCTTCACGCTGCGCGACCTGGTCTCCTACAACCACAAGCACAACGAGGCCAACGGCGAGAACAACCGCGACGGCACCGACAACAACCGCTCCTGGAACTGCGGCGTCGAGGGCGAGACCGACGACCCGGCCATCGTGGCGCTGCGCAAGCGGCAGGCCGCCAACCTGATGGCCACGCTGTGCCTCTCGACCGGCGTCCCGATGATCACCGCCGGCGACGAGCGCGGCCGCACCCAGCGGGGCAACAACAACGCGTACTGCCAGGACAACGAGATCTCCTGGATCGACTGGCGCCCCGACGACGCGTGGCTCGACCTCTACGAGACGACGAAGGCCGCGCTGCGGCTGCGGCGGGAGCACCCGGCGCTCCGGCAGCGGCACTTCCTCGAGGGCCGGCCCACCGTCGAGGGCGGCCCGAAGGACCTGGCCTGGATCCACCCCGACGGCCGTGAGATGACCGACGCCGACTGGTTCGACGACCGGCTGCACACGTTCGGGATGTTCGTGTCCGGCAGCCCGCTGCGGGACCGCGGCCCGCGCGGCGAGGTGCTGTCCGACGCGTCGTTCCTGCTGTGGTTCAACGCCCACCCCGAGCCGGGCAAGGCGACGCTGCCGGTCAACGACTGGGTCACCCGCGGCGAGGTGGTGCTGTCGACCGACGGCGGCCACCCGGTCGGCGAGGTGATCGAGGCCGGCGTCGTGATCGACATCGAGCCGCGCAGCCTCATCGTCGTCCGCGGCGGCTGACCCGCCCTCCCGTGAACGAGAACGAGCCGGGCCCGTCGGTGACGGACCCGGCTCGTGCGTTCTCGGTTGATCAGATGGATCAGGCCGGCGGGTAGGTGACCTTGCCCAGCTCGGCCGGCGAGGCGAGGTGCGGGTTCTTCGGCAGCACCCGGACGGTGTAGCCGAACGGTCCGGTCGCCGAAAGCCGCACGCTGCCCTCGAAGCGGTGCCGGCCGCCCTCGTAGGTCTCGGCGTGCGCCAGCGACTCGATGTGGGTGTCGACGAGGTTGTCGTCGTTGCCGATGCGGCCGTGCACGACCTGCACGTCGACGTCGTCGGGCGTCAGCTCGCCGAGCGACACGAACGCGCGCACCTCGAGCGTCTCGTTGAGCGCCGGCGTGTCCGCGACGCCGCTGGACTCGACGTGGTCGATGGCCACGCCGTCCCACGCCTCGCGCACGCGCTTCTTCCACGCCGCCAGCTCCACCGCACCGGCGTAGTCGCCGTTGAGCGTGCGCGAGCTGGTCGCCGCGGGCGTGTAGAGCTTGGTGACGTAGTCGCGCACCATCCGGTCGGCGAGCACCTTGGGGCCGAGCGACTTGAGGGTGTGGCGGACCATCTCGATCCAGCGGTAGGGCACGCCCTCGTCGTCGTTGTCGTAGAAGCGCGGCGCGACCTCCTTCTCGATCAGGTCGTAGAGCGCGTGCGCCTCGATGTCGTCACGACGGTCGGGGTCGTCGATGCCGTCGGCCGACGGGATCGCCCAGCCGTTGTTGCCGTCGTACCACTCGTCCCACCAGCCATCGAGGATGGACAGGTTGAGGCCGCCGTTGAGCGCGGCCTTCATGCCGGACGTGCCACAGGCCTCGTAGGGGCGCAGTGGGTTGTTCAGCCACACATCGCAGCCGGGGTACAGTGGCTGCGCCATCGCGATGTCGTAGTTGGGCAGGAAGACGATGCGGTGACGCACCTCGGGGTCGTCGGCGAACCGGACGATCTCCTGGATCAGCTTCTTGCCGCCCTCGTCGGCCGGGTGTGCCTTGCCGGCGATGACCAGCTGCGCGGGCCGCTCGGGGTGCAGCAGGATCCGCTTGAGCCGCTCGGGGTCGCGCAGCATGAGCGTCAGCCGCTTGTACGACGGGACGCGGCGCGCGAAGCCGATCGTCAGCACGTCGGGGTCGAGCGCGGAGTCGATCCAGGTCAGCTCCGCCGGCGCAGCGCCGCGCTGCTGCCACGAACGAGCCAGCCGCTTGCGGGCG
>DASURB010000037.1:0-21467 GCA_036280235.1 Nocardioides sp. | reverse complement strand
CATCGAGCGCGGCTTCAACGCCTTCAAGCAGTGGCGTGGACTGGCCAGCCGCTACGACAAGCTCGCCGTGAACTACCGCGGCGGCGCCGTCCTTCGAGCGATCCTCATCTGGACCAACGATTTATGCGTCACGGCCTAGCTCCGTTCAGCCCCTGTGCTGCCGGATCTCCCGGCCGCGCTCGATGTCCGCCCGCTCCTTCTCCTCGGCCTTCTCGATGCCGTGCGTGTCGCGGGGCGGCAGCTGGATCGTCTCCTCCGCGGGCAGCCCGGACTGCAGCTCCCGGCCGCGCTCGAGCTCGGCGTCGAGCTCCGCGCCGAACAACAGCGCGAGGTTGGTGATCCACAACCACAGCAGGAACACCACGGCACCGGCCAGTGCGCCGTACGTCTTGTTGTAGGAGCTGAAGTTCGACACGTAGAAGCCGAACACCACCGACGCGAGGATCCACACCACGATCGCGAGGACCGCGCCGACGCTGATCCAGCGGAACTTCGGCTGCTTCACGTTGGGCGTGGCGTAGTAGAGGATCGCCACCGCGAGCACGACCGCGGCGAGCATCACCGGCCACTTCGCGATGTTCCAGACCGTCACCACGGTCGAGCCGAGCCCGAGGGCGTCGCCGACGGCCTGGGCCGCCGGACCCGTGAGCACGAGGGCCAGCAGGACGGTCACCGCGAGCAGCAGCACGACGAGCGTGACCAGCAGCATCCACGGGCGAAGCTTCCAGATCGGCCGGCCCTCGCGGATCTCGTAGATCCGGTTCATCGCCCGGCCGAACGAACCGACGTACCCCGACGCGGACCACAGCGCACCCGCGAGACCGATGAAGAAGGCGATCCCCGCCGCCTGCTCGGCCGCGGCCAGGTCCTGCAGCACCGGGCCGAGAGTGTCGGCGATCGACCCGGCGCCGAGCCGGTCGAGGATGCCCAGGATCGTGTCCACGGTCTGCTCGCCCTGGCCGACGAGGCCCACGAGCGAGATCAGCGCGATGAACCCGGGGAATGTGGCGAGCACGGCGTAGTAGGTCAGCGCCGCGGCCAGGTCGGTGCACTGGTCGTCCACGAACTCGCGGGCGGTCTTGCGCAGGACGTAGATCCAGGACCGCTTGGTCAGGTCGGTCGGGCCGTCGGGCGAGGGCTCAGGGGGCTTCTCCACGCTGCGTCGGTGCCCATCGGAGCGGCTGGGAAACGTCGCGCCCCGGCGCATGACCGGGAAGGCCCCGGAAATGAGGAACGGGCCCCTCACAGGGCCCGTCTCAGCTCCCCCGGTTGGACTCGAACCAACAACCCTCCGGTTAACAGCCGAATGCTCTGCCAATTGAGCTACAGGGGATCGCGCGGGGATACGGTAGCAAGCCCTCCGCCGGAACCCTAAATCGGGAGGACCCCGGCGAACTGTGGAGTTCTGGCGAGCTGTCCGCTCCCCGACCCGGGCGCCGCAGGGCCGCGGCCGAGGGGTCAGTTGTGCCGCGACACGCCGCCCACATAGCTGAAGTACTGACTCCTCGGCGTTATTCCCGCTCCGCGGGTGACGGTCAGAGGCCGAGCTCCTCGGCGGCGGCGCGGAGGGCCTTGTCGGCCATGTCACGGACCTCGGGGTCGTCGGGGTCCAGACCGGGGTCGAGCTCGTAGGACCACGACAGTGGGTCGTTCGTGTTGGGCGCGCGGCGGGCGACGACGGTGAGGCCCTGCTTGCCGCGTACGACGACGCGGCGCTGGAGAACGACGGAGGCGGTGACGCGCTCGCGGACCACGGCCAGCAGGTCGCCGGCGTCGTGCAGGGTGAGCTCGTGGCGGGCGCGCGGCAGGCCGTACTCCCCCACCTCGCTGACCCGGAGCCGGTCGTCGTCGCGGTTCCACTCCGCGGCCTGGATCTGCGGCCAGGGCATCGTGCTGGCAGCCACCCCGGCCGCGACATCCGGCACCAGCACGAGCGCGCGCCGGGTGGCGAGCACCCAGGTGCCGTCCTCGGCGCGGGCGGCGGCGAGCACCTTGTCGCCCCGGGCGAGGTCGGCGCGCGCGACGACGTCGGCCGGGGCGTCGTGGCCGGCCCGGGCGAAGCGGCGCATCAGCCCTCCCCGCCGATGGCCTTCTCGCGGAGCGTGCGGCGGTGCTGCTCGAGGGCGACGAGCTCGCCGAACATCCGGTTGTACTCCGTGGCCTGGTCGACCGGGTTGGTGCGCTGCAGCTTGGACTTCAGGTCAGCGATCCGCCGCATCGCGGTCAGCTCCTGCAGCCGGTAGACATGGGCGTTGACGTAGGCCCGGTCCGGCTCCTTCGCCGAGAGCACCGGCTCGACGGCGAGCGCGCCCAGCGCGTGCGCGACCGGCCCGTCCTCGACGTTGTCGCGCAGCTTGGAGACCCACACCTCGGTGGCCGGCGCGGCGGTCGGGCCGCCGCAGGCGGTCACGGCCTCCCAGACGGCGCGGTACGTCGGGTGGGTGAAGTCGTCCGCGTCGACGTCACGCGCGGCGTGGCCCACGACCTCGGGGTGCTGGACGACGAGCTTGAGCGTCTCGCGCTCCAGCGCGAAGCGCGGGTCCTTGAGGTCGGGCAGCGGCGGGGCGGCCGGACGCGCCGGCTGCTGGCCGGGCCGGCCCGGGTGCCCGGGCGGGCCGCCGGGGCCTCCGGGACGGGCGCGCTGGTCCTGCTGGGGCCGGTTGCCGCGGGCGGCGGCACGCCGTACCTCCGCGCGGGCGTCCTCCACGTCGACACCGACCATGCCGGCGAGCTCGCGGGCGAACGCCTCGACCTTCGACTTGTCGCGGATGGCCGAGACCAGCCGCGCGGCCTCGCGCAGCGCGTCGATCCGGCCGTCAGCGCGGTCGAGGTCGTAGCGGCTGACCACGTTGCCGAGCACGAACCGGTAGAGCGGCACCCGGCGAGCGACCAGCTCGCGGACGGAGGCGTCGCCCTTCTGCAGCCGCAGGTCGCACGGGTCGAGGCCGTCGGGCTCGACGGCGACGTAGGTCTGCCCGGCGAAGTTCTGGTCCCCCTCGAACGCACGGAGCGCGGCCTTCTGACCGGCGGCATCACCGTCGAAGGTGAAGATCACCTCGCCGCGGAACTCGTCGTGGTCCTGGAGCAGCCGGCGCAGCACCCGGCCGTGGTCGTCGCCGAACGCCGTGCCGCAGGTGGCGACCGCGGTCGGCACGCCGGCGAGGTGGCAGGCCATCACGTCGGTGTAGCCCTCCACGACGACCGCCTGCGACGTCCGCGCGATCTCGCGGCGGGCGAGGTCGATGCCGTAGAGGACGTGCGACTTCTTGTAGACCGGGGTCTCGGGGGTGTTGAGGTACTTCGCCTCGATGCGGTCGTCGTCGAACAGCCGGCGGGCGCCGAACCCGATCACGTCGCCGTTGGTCTCCCGGATCGGCCAGAGCAGCCGCCCGCGGAACCGGTCGTAGTGGCTGCGCTGGCCGGCGGCGACCAGGCCGGCGGTGACGACCTCGGAGTCGGTGAAGCCCTTCTGCCGGAGGTAGCGGTACAGCGCGTCGCCGTCGCGCGGCGCGAACCCGATGCCGAACGTCTCGGCCGCGTCCTTGTCGAAGCCGCGCTCGGAGAGGAACTGCCGGCCGGGCGCCGCCTCGGAGGAAGCCAGCTTGTCGACGTAGAACGCCGCCGCGAGCTTGTGCGCCTCGATCAGCCGCGGCCGCAGCTGGCTGTCGCGCCGCGGCGCCGGACTGCCGGAACCCGGCGTCGACTCCTGGTAGCGCAGCTGGATCCCGTAGCGGTCCGCGAGCCGCTCGACCGCCTCGGCGAACCCGAGCCCGTCCATCTCCTGGAGGAACTTGATGACGTCGCCGCCGGCCTGGCAGCCGAAGCAGTGGTAGAAGTTCCGCGCCGGCGTGACGTGGAACGAGGGCGACTTCTCGTCGTGGAACGGGCACAGCCCCTTCATCGAGCCGCCGCCGGCGTTCTTCAGCGTGACGTAGTCGGAGACGACCTCGTCGATGCGGGCGCGTTCGCGGACGAGAGCGATGTCCTCGTCTCTGATCAGCCCAGCCACGCGGGCTAGGGTACGTCGCCCTCCCCCCGGCCGTCGCGAGAGGCGCCGACAGGGCGTCGCGGAGCAGGCGATGGGGAGGGTGGCGTGCCCTGGGTCTACGCTGCGGGTCCCTCCGTCCGACCGGGGTTCCCCGAGCCCGTGGACAGACGAGACGACAGCGCGGGCCGCCGCGGGAAGGTGCGGGCGGCGAGGACCGCGACGAGCACCAGGGGTACGCCGAGCGCGGCGACCTGGACCGGCACGGAAGCGAAGCCGCCGGTCGCCGCGAACCCGAGGTAGACCGCAAGGGCGACCACCTCGGTGGCCAGCCCGGCCGAGGAGGTCACCGTCGCGCGGGCCGGGCCGGTGATCACGTCCTGGAGCCGTGCCTCGGAGACGATCATCGCGTTGTTGAGCAGCCCGTAGCCGACCGCGATCCCGGCGAACCCGGCCCAGGGCCGGTCGACGAGCGACCCGGCCGAGATCAGCACGGCGGACCCGAGGAGCACCAGCCCCATCGTGCGCGCGGACATCCCGGCGGTCCGTCCGGCCAGCGCCGTACCGACGACCTGGCCCAGCACCACCAGTCCGATCAGCCACGGCACGGTCGCCGCGGCGACGCCGTGGTCGGCGGCGACGAGCGGGAAGTACTCGTCGTAGGCGCTCGCGCCGATCACGAACGCATAGATCAGCACGACCCGGCGCACGACCGGCACCCGGGCCGCCTCGTGCACCCCGGTGCGCAGCATCGTCAGGTAGCGGGCGGTCTCCTCGAGCGTCTCCTCGACGGCGGCGTGGGGCCGGCGCTGCGAGGGGTGGGCGGTGGTGACCGGCAGGGTGGCCGCCAGCGCCAGCTGGAGCAGGCAGACGGTGACGCTGACCCAGCCGACGAGCTCGTAGCTGCCGAGCCGCATCAGCGGCGCCGCCGAGACCGACGCGACCAGGTTGGCGGTCATCGCGGTCGCGTGCGACCAGCCGATGATCCGCGCGTAGCGGCCGGCCACGCCGTGCGCGTCGAGCTCGTCGTAGACCAGGGACTCGAACGTGCCGGACTGGATCGAACCGGCGACGCCCCACAGCACGAAGCCGAGCGCGAAGCCGGGATACGCCGGCCACACCACCCAGCTGGCGTAGCCGAGGGCCTGCACGAACGCGGCGAGCACGAGCAGGCGGCGGCGGTCGATCGTGTCCGCCCACGCGCCCGACGGCACCTCCAGCACGAAGCCGGTGACCGACCAGATCACGAACAGCGACGAGACCTGCGCGACCGAGAGCCCGCTGTCGGTGAACAGCAGCGCGTAGACGCTGTAGAGCGGAATCAGGTCGTGCGTGGCCCGGTAGGCGACCACCCGAGGTGCGAACCCGCGAGGCAGCGCGCTCACGGTCAGGCCAGCCGCGCGTGCCAGGCGACCGCGGAGGCGTCGGTCAGCGAGGCGACCTGGTCGACGACCACTCGCAGCCGGTCGGCGTCGGACCCGGCGGCCTCGAAGTCGGCGCGGAACGACGGCTGCAACCCGTCGGGCGCCCGCTCCCGCAGCTGCTCCAGCAGCTCGGCCACGATCTCGCGCTGCCGGTCCAGGACCGCGACCCGGTCGTCCGCGCGCATCACGTAGTGGGCGGCGACGCCCTTGAGGACGGCGATGGCCAGCTCGGTGCTCCGGGGTACGACGAGGTCGCCGTCGTAACGGCCGAGCGGACGGTCGCCGTAGGCCTCGCGCGTCGCGTCGCGGACGCTGGTGCAGAACAGCCCGATGAGGTCGCTGGTGAGGTTCTTCAGGACGGCCTGCGCGGGGCGGCTGCCGTCGTAGGGGCGACGCGGCCACCAGGAGCTGCGGTCGCCGAGCTCCTTCAGGGCGGCGTCGAGCTCGTCGTCGGGGGCGTCGGGCAGGTACCAGTCACGCACGGTCGCGAACACCGCCGCCCGCTCGTCGGCGGACTCGAGCCGGCGCAGGTCGATGCGGCCCGCGACCACGCCGTCCTCCAGGTCGTGCACGGAGTAGGCGACGTCGTCGGCGAGATCCATCACCTGCGCCTCGATGCACCGCCGGTTGCTGTCCGGCCCGCCCGGGACCCCCTCGCGCAGCCAGTCGAAGACCGGCCGGTCGTCGTCGTACACCCCGAACTTGCGGCCGGCCCGCGGTGTCCCGTCGGCGTAGGAGCCGTGGGGGGCCGCGGCCGCGGCGCGGGTCCAGGGGTACTTCGTCGCCGCGTCGAGCGTGGCGCGGGTGAGGTTCAGACCGACCGACCGGCCGTCGGGGTCGACGCTCTTGGCCTCGAGCCGGGTGAGGATGCGCAGCGTCTGCGCGTTGCCCTCGAACCCGCCGCACGCCGCGCTGAGCGCGTCGAGCGCGCGTTCGCCGTTGTGGCCGAACGGCGGGTGGCCGAGGTCGTGCGCCAGCGCGGCTGTCTCGACGATGTCGGGGTCGCAGCCGACCGTGCGGCCGAGGTCGCGGGCGACCTGGGCCACCTCGAGGGTGTGGGTCAGCCGGTTGCGGACGAAGTCGTCGGTCTGCGGCCCGACCACCTGGGTCTTGGCCGCGAGCCGGCGCAGCGCGGCCGAGTGCACGACGCGCGCCCGGTCCCGCGCGAACGGCGTGCGGTCGGCCGGCCCGCTCGGCTTGGGCGGCTCGTCCACCCAGCGCGCACGGGCGTGCGCGTCGTACTCGCTGATCGACCCCACAGACGGCGACCCTAGCGGGCCGCACCGACGGGGCTACTGGACCTTGACGTGCACGTGGTCGTAGTGGTTGGCCGTCGTGGAGCCGCGGTCCTCCATCGGTCGCCAGCCCTCGCTGGAGCGCTGGGCAGTCCAGATGCGCTGGCTGTAGATGATGTCGTACAGCCCCAGGGCCGAGGAGTTCGCGCGGAGGTAGTCCGCGATCTCCCAGCCGGCCTCGCCGGAGATCATGATGTCGATCGCGCGGCCGTCGGAGTGCTCGCCGTCGCCGCGGTAGCCGCCGTAGCTCGTGACCTGCGGGAACTCGGCGCACACCGCGCGCAGCACGCGCACGGCGCCGGAGGTCAGGCCACCCTCGATCGCGGCTCCGGCCGCGCACGGGGCGCTGCTGAATCCGCCGACAGAGGGGCTGCCGGAGTCACCCTCGACCTCGTCCCGCTCGGGCTTCTTCTTCGCCAGGTAGTCGGCGGCGACCCAGTAGGACTCCTTGTCCCACACGACCTCGGCCCAGTCGCCCTTGACCGCACCGGTCACCGCGAGCTTGGTCGCCGGGTCGACGGTCTCGACCGTCTTGGCGTCCTCGGCGGGGGCCTTGCGGATGTTGAGCGCGGTGGTGGCGAACTTGTGACCCTTCGGGACCGGACGGTCCTCGATGGTCACGCGCTTGGCGGAGCGGCTGATGCTCTGCATGCGGTCGGCGAGGCGCTCGCGGCCGTCGGCGTCGAGGATCGGCCCGGAGCGGGCCGCGCCGATGTCGGCACCGGCGTACGACGCCGAGGGAGCCTCGGACCCGCCGAGGACCGAGAACCCGACCACGGAGCTCGTCACGACGGTCGCGGCGAGGGCCGGCAGCGCGAACTTGCTCGCGCGGCCACGAGGCTGCTTCTCCACGACCGCACGGTGGCGTGCGGAAGTCACGTGCGGGATCACCCATCCAGGTTTCGACGACGAACTACAAACGAAGAAGCAGTGAAGCACACCGGTTTGCTCCGGTCACAACCTGATCAGACCAGATTCAGCCGTTCCAGGCGGGAATGAGCCGCTGTGTCGTGCGCGGAATCACGTCACAGGTACAGATTCCTGCGCTTTTGACGCTCGGGTGGTCGAGCCTGTCGAGACCACGTCCACCCAGGATCACCCGCCGGAATGCATGTCCTCCGGTACGGCGCAGCCGGCGCCGTCGCTGTCGGAGAGCCACCCCTGCGGGAGGACGACCCGGCGGGGGCTGCCCTGCCGGCCGCGCGGCGTGCCAAGTGCGGAGACCGGGAACGGCTCGGTCGGGTCGAGCTCGGCGAGCAGCCGGTCGAGCGAGGCGAGGCTGTCGACCAGGCCCAGCGACCGGCGCATCTCGCCGCCGGCGGCGAAGCCCTTGAGGTACCAGGTCACGTGCTTGCGGAACTCCTTGCAGCCGCGCTCCTCCCCCATGTGCTGGCAGAGCAGCTCGGCGTGCCGGCGCATCATCGCGGTGACCTCGCCGAGCGTCGGCAGCGTCCGCACCTGCTCACCGGCGAACGCGGCGGCCAGGTCGCGGAACAGCCACGGCCGACCCAGGCAGCCGCGGCCGACGACCACGCCGGCGGCACCGGTCTGCTCGACCATGCGGATCGCATCGTCGGCCTCCCAGATGTCGCCGTTGCCGAGCACCGGGATGTCGACGTGCGCGGCCAGCTCGCCGATGGCGTCCCAGTCGGCCCGGCCGGAGTAGGACTGCGCGACCGTGCGGCCGTGCAACGCGATCGCCGCGCACCCCGCCTCCTGCGCGATCCGGCCGGCGTCGAGGTACGTCAGGTGGTCGTCGTCGATGCCCTTGCGGGTCTTCATCGTGACCGGCACGCCGTACGGCTCGGCCGCGGTGACCGCAGCCTCGAGGATGTCGCCGAGCAGCCGGCGCTTCCACGGCAGCGCACCGCCACCGCCCTTGCGCGTCACCTTGGGGACCGGGCAGCCGAAGTTCAGGTCGATGTGGGCGACGCCGTACTCCGCGCAGAGGATCTCGGCGGCCTTGCCGACGTAGACCGGGTCGGTGCCGTAGAGCTGCACCGAGCGGACGTCCTCGAGCTCGTCGAAGACCAGCATCGACAGCGTGATCGGGTCGCGCTCGACGAGGCCGCGGCTGGTGATCATCTCGCAGACGTAGAGGCCGGCGCCGTGCTCGCGGCACAGCCGACGGTACGCCGCGTTGGTGATCCCGGCCATCGGGGCGAGCACGACCGGTGTCTGGACACGCAGCGACCCGAGCACGAGCTCACGGGGCAGGGTCGAGGCGGTCACCGGACCATTGTGAGGGCGCACGGAGGACCGCCCAAATCAGCGGGACCGGCTCAGTTGTCGCCGCGCTGCTTCTTGCCGCCCTTCTTCTTGTCCTTCTTGTCCTTCTTGGGCGGCTTCACCTCGCCGGTCCACTCGATGGGGTCGAATGCCTGGTCGGGCCGGAAGCTGACCGACTCGAGGTCGCCCTTGTCCGGTGAGAGGAACACGAGGCAGGTCTCGAGGCGGTCGCCTTGCTTGAACTTCTTCGGCAGCGGGGTGGACGCGCAGGGCTTGAACTTCGTGGTGAAGTTCACCGCCGGCAGCAGCGTGTTGTCCTGGTTGACGCCCCACAGCGGGATCGGGGCGCCGCCGACGTCGCCCTCGCCGAGGTTCTCGACCGCGACGTCGACGTAGTAGTAGCTCGCCTTCTTCTTGTACTCGTTGTCGAGGATGAAGCCCTCGAAGTCGGACAACCGGCCCTTGCGCGCGCCGGTGACGGTCAGCTGGAGCACGGTGCTGCGCTTCTGGTCGGGCTCGAAGACGACGGTCGCGCTGTCGCCGAACTTCAGGTCGCTGCCCTGGGCGGTCACCGAGACCCCCTCGGGCACGGTCACGTCCGCGGTCGGCGACTCGGTGGGCGCGTCCAGCGACTCAGTGGACTCCGGCGACTCCTCGGCCGCCGAGGTCCCGGCCTCCGAGGGGTCCTCGGTGGCCGGCGTCCCCCCGGACCCGTCGCAGGCGGTCAGCGACAGCGCGAGCAGCGCAGCGGGGACGGCAAGCAGAGGCCGACGAAAAGGGGAAGCAGGACGCACCCCGACATTGTGCCTGCCGGGTGGTGGCCCCGACTCAGCAACCCGTGAGCCGGTCCGCGAAGTAGGCCTTCACGCCGTCGAGGGACACCCGCTCCTGAGCCATCGAGTCCCGCTCGCGGATCGTCACCGCGTTGTCCTCGAGGGTGTCGAAGTCGACGGTCACGCAGTACGGCGTACCGATCTCGTCCTGGCGGCGGTAGCGGCGGCCGATCGCGCCGGAGTCGTCGAACTCGACGTTCCAGTACGTCCGGAGCTCCGCGGCCAGCCCCTTCGCCTTGGGCGACAGGTCGGGGTTGCGCGACAGCGGCAGCACCGCGACCTTGACCGGCGCGAGGCGCGAGTCGAGCCGCAGCACGGTGCGCTTGTCGACGCCGCCCTTGGTGTTGGGGGCCTCGTCCTCGGTGTAGGCGTCGACGAGGAACGTCATCAGGCTGCGCGAGAGCCCGGCTGCGGGCTCGATGACGTACGGCGTGTAGCGCTCGTTGGCGGCCTGGTCGAAGTAGGACAGGTCGGCGCCGGAGTGCTTCGCGTGGGTGGAGAGGTCGAAGTCGGTGCGGTTGGCGATGCCCTCGAGCTCGCCCCACTCGGAGCCGGCGAAGTTGAAGCGGTACTCGATGTCGACGGTGCGCGTCGAGTAGTGGCTCAGCTTCTCCTGCGGGTGCTCGTAGTGGCGCAGGTTGTCGGGGTTGATGCCGAGGTCGACGTACCAGCGGGTGCGCTCGTCGATCCAGTACTGGTGCCACTCGGCGTCCTCGCCGGGCTTGACGAAGTACTCCATCTCCATCTGCTCGAACTCGCGCGTGCGGAAGATGAAGTTGCCGGGGGTGATCTCGTTGCGGAAGCTCTTGCCGATCTGGGCGATGCCGAACGGCGGCTTCTTGCGGGACGACGTCACCACGTTTGCGAAGTTGATGAAGATGCCCTGGGCGGTCTCGGGGCGCAGGTAGTGCAGCCCGGACTCGTCCTCGACGACGCCGAGGTAGGTCTTGAGCAGGCCGGAGAACTGGCGCGGCTCGGTCCAGGCGCCGCGGGTGCCGCAGTTGGAGCAGGCGATGTCCTTGAGGTCGACCGAGTCGGGGTCCTCGATGCCCTTCTTCTCGGCGTAGGCCTCCTGCAGGTGGTCGGCGCGGAACCGCTTGTGGCACGACTGGCACTCGGTCAGCGGGTCCATGAACGTGTCGACGTGGCCGCTGGCCTCCCACACCTGGCGGGGCAGGATCACGCTCGAGTCGAGGCCGACGACGTCCTCGCGCGACTGCACCGTGGCGCGCCACCACTGGCGCTTGATGTTCTCCTTGAGCTCGACACCGAGGGGGCCGTAGTCCCAGGCCGAACGGGTGCCGCCGTAGATCTCACCGCAGGGGTAGACGAAGCCGCGACGCTTCGCGAGGGAAACGACGTTGTCGACAGTCGAAGAAGGCTTGCTGGACAAAGGGATCGGGCTCCATCTGGTCGGCACTCGCCGGCTGGCTGACGGCGAGGGGCAAGCGTATCCGCCGCGCCCCGGACCGGTTCAATCGAGTTGTCTCGGGACCGCCTCGTCCAGGATGTCGTCACGACCCACCGGCGCGTACGCCGACGGCTCGTCGACCGCCTGCGACAGCGTCGGCACGGCGGCGATCTTCACGTCGTACGACGACAGCGCGCGGCGGTAGCTGCCCACGTCGCGCCACCGGGTGGTGAGCAGCCACAGCTCCGGCTCGTCCAGGTTGCGCGCCACGGAGCCGTCGACGAAGCCCGGCCGCTCGCGCAGGGCGTCGAGCGCGTCGTGCAGCCGGCCGCGCAGCTCGTCGGACGCGGCGACGCCGTCGCCGGCACGGAAGCGGTTGACCACGATCACGCACGCGACACTAGTGCGGTGACCGACCTGGACGTGCTGGTGCACCGCCTCCGGGCGGCCGGCTGCGTGTTCGCCGAGGACGAGGCCGCGCTCCTGACGGCCGAGGCCGTGGACGAGGAGCACCTCGGGGCGATGGTCGCCGAGCGGGTAGGCGGCCGGCCGTTGGAGCAGGTGCTCGGCTGGGCGCGGTTCGCCGGGCTGCGCATCGCGCTGGAGCCCGGGGTGTTCGTGCCACGGCGGCGCACCGAGCTGGTCGCGGAGCTGGCGGTCGAGCTGGCCGGGTTCGCCGGGCCGCACCCCGTCGTCGTGGAGCTGTGCTGCGGCGCCGCCCCGGTCGGCGCAGCGGTGCTCGCGGCGCTTCCCGAGGCCGACCTGACCGTGGCGGACGTCGACCCGGCCGCGGTCCGGGCCGCCCGGCGCAACGTCGGCGAGCGGGCGCGTGTGCTGCTCGGCGACCTCGACGCGCCCCTCCCCTCGTCGCTGCGTGGGACGGTCGACGTGCTGGTCGCCAACGCGCCGTACGTCCCGACCGAGGCCGTCGCGACGATGCCGCCCGAGGCGCGCGACCACGAGCCGCGGGTCGCCCTGGACGGCGGAGCCGACGGGCTCGACGTCGCCCGCCGGGTCGTCGCGTGCGCGCCGGCCTGGCTGCGCCCGGGCGGGCACCTCGTGATCGAGACCTCCGTCCACCAGGCGCCGGTGCTGATGGCGGCGTACGAGCGCGCCGGGTTCGTCGCCGAGACACGCCACGACGGGGAGCGGGGCGGGACAGCGGTCGTCGGCCGGTTTGACAACGGTTCTCAATCCAACTGAGAATCATTCTCATGAGAAGGCTCGGGCTGGCGACCCTCGCGGCCCTCGCCACGCTCTCCGCACTCCCCGGGCTCGCCGGGTGCGGCGCGGCGGGTGCCGCCGACGACGACCGACCCACCGTGGTCGCGTCGTTCTACCCGCTGGCGTTCGTCGCCGAGCGGGTCGCCGGCGACACCGCCGGGGTCGAGACGCTCACCGCCCCCGGCCAGGAGCCGCACGACCTCGAGATCACGTTCAAGAAGACCGTCGACATCGCCGAGGCCGACGTCGTGGTCTACCTCTCCGACTTCCAGCCGGCGGTCGACGACGCCGTACGACAGGCCGCCGCGGACGGCGACGCACGCGTGGTCGACGCCGCCGAGGTGGCCGACCTGCGTCCCGCCGAGGAGTCCGACGACGAGCATGCCGAGCACGCCGGCGAGGAGGACGCGCACGAGCACGGCGACCTCGACCCGCACTTCTGGCTCGACCCGACCCGCCTGGCGCAGGTGGCCGACGCGGTGGCGGCCCGGCTCGCTGAGTCGGACCCGGCGCACGCCGACGAGTACGCCGCCAACGCCGACGCGCTGCGGGCGGACCTGATCGCGCTCGACGACGAGATCCGCACAGGTCTTGCGGACTGCTCGGTCGACACGCTGGTGGTCTCGCACAACGCGTTCGCGTACTTCGCCGAGCGCTACGGCCTGCGCGTCGAGTCGATCAACGGCCTGACGCCGGACGCCGAGCCCTCCCCCGCCCACCTGGCGCGGCTGTCGGAGCTGATCGAGACCGAGGGCGTCACCACAGTGTTCTCCGAGAGGCTGGCGACGCGCGAGCTCGCCGACGTGCTCGCCTCGGACCTCGGCCTGCGGACCGCCGTGCTCGACCCGGTCGAGGGACTGTCCGACGAGTCGTCCGCCGGGTCGTCCGCCGGGTCGTCAGCTGCCGACTACTTCTCGCTCATGCGCGACAACCTCCGCGCCGTGCAGGAGGCGAACGACTGCTCATGACACCCACCCTGGTCCGCACCACCGACATCGCCGTCGAGCTCGGCGGCCGCCCGGTGCTGCGCGGCATCGACCTGGCCGTGCACCCGGGCGAGGTCGTCGCGATCCTCGGCGCCAACGGCTCGGGCAAGTCGACGCTGGTGCGCACCGCACTCGGCCTCGTCCCCACCGTGCGCGGTGAGGTGCAGCTGTTCGACACCCCTCTGGACCGGTTCCGCGACTGGTGCCGCATCGGCTTCGTGCCCCAGCGCGCCACCGCCACGTCCGGCGTACCGGCGACCGTCGGCGAGGTGGTCGCGGCCGGCCGGCTGTCCCGCCGGCGCCCGTTCGTCCCGCTGCGCCGGCACGACCGCGAGGCGATCGCCGCGGCCGTGGACGCTGTCGGTCTGGCCGGCCGTCTCGGCGACGGTGTCTCCACGCTGTCGGGCGGGCAGCAGCAGCGCGTCCTCATCGCACGCGCCCTCGCCGGGGAGCCCGACCTGCTCGTGCTCGACGAGCCGACCGCGGGCGTCGACGTGCAGTCCCAGGAGGCGTTCGCCGCCGCGCTGCGCGGGTTGGTCGACCGCGGCGCCACCGTCGTCCTGGTTGCGCACGAGCTCGGCCCGCTGGCGGAGCTCGTCGGCCGCGCGGTGGTCATGCGCGACGGCCGTCTCGTGTACGACGGACCTCCGCTCGCGGCGTTCACGGAGGCCGACCACGTGCACCACCACTACACCCCCGGCGCCGACTCGGTCGGCGCGGGCGACCACGTCCCGACCGTGGCCGCGCCGTTCCCGGCGGAGCCCGGCGACGGGCCCGGATCCGCCGGACCGGCAGGACGGGTGAGCGACCGATGAGCATCCTCGCCTACGACTTCGTCATCCGGGCGCTGCTCGGCGCCCTGTTCACCGGCCTCGCTGCACCGGCGGTCGGCACCTACCTCGTGCAGCGCCGGCTCGCGCTGATGGGCGACGGCATCGGGCACGTCGCCGTCACCGGCGTCGCGCTCGGCCTGCTGACCGGCACCGCTCCCCTGCTCACCGCGGTGGTCGTGGCGACAGCAGGCGCAATCCTCATCGAGGTGGTCCGCGCACGCACCCGCACCAGTGGCGACGTCGCGCTGGCGCTGCTGTTCTACGGCGGCATCGCCGGCGGTGTGCTGATCACCGGCCTGGCCGGGCAGGGCGCCAACGAGCTGCAGCGCTACCTGTTCGGCTCGATCACGACGATCTCGTCCGGCGAGGTGTGGCTGACCGTCGCGCTCGCCATAGTCGTGCTCGTCGTCGCCGTGGGCCTGGCGCCGCAGCTGTTCGGCGTCGCGCAGGACGAGGAGTTCGCCCGGGTCGCCGGGCTGCCGACGAGGTTCTACAACATGCTCATCGCGGTGATGGCGGCCGTGACCGTGACCGTCGCGATGCGCACCGTCGGCCTGCTGCTCGTCAGCGCGCTGATGGTGATCCCGGTGGCCACCGCACAGCAGCTGACCCGCGGCTTCCGCGCGACGCTGGCCGCAGCAATGGCGCTCGGCACGCTGGCCTCGCTGGGCGGCGTGCTGTTCTCCGCGTTCGTCGACGTCGCCCCGGGCGCGACGATCGTGCTGCTGGCGCTGGCCGGTTTCGTCGCGGCCTACCCCATCGGGCTGCTGCTGCGCCGGCGCCGCCGAGGCCGCATGCCGTTCGTCGAGATGGCCGCCGGACCGGCCGAGCTCGTCCCGGCGCCCGCCCACACCGCCGTACCCGAGGAGCACGAGCACCGGCACGGCCCCGCCTGCGGTCACCGCGCGGTCGAGCACGGGGACCATGTCGACTACGTCCACGACGGCCACCGCCACGCGCCGCACGGGAGCCACTATGACGAGCACTGACCCGAAGCTGCCCGCGGGCGCGCGCCCCACCCGTCAGCGGCGTGCGGTCGCCGCGGTGCTGCGGTCGTTCGACGACTTCCGCTCCGCGCAGGACATCCACGACCTGCTCCGGCGAGCGGGCGACAACGTCGGGCTGTCGACGGTGTACCGCACGCTGCAGGCGCTCGCGGACGGCGGCGAGGTCGACGTACTACGTACGCCGGACGGCGAGGCGCTCTACCGGCGCTGCTCGGAGAAGCACCATCACCACCTGGTCTGCCGGGGGTGCGGCCGCACCGTCGAGGTGGAGGGCCCGACCGTGGAGGCGTGGGCGGAGAGCGTCGCGGCGGAGCACGGGTTCGCCGACGTCAGTCACACGCTGGAGATCTTCGGGACCTGTCCGTCCTGCCGGTGACGCGGCTCAGGCCGAGTGCCGGTGGTCGCTGAGCCGCGGGAACGGCTTGGTCGAGAAGATCACCTCGACGGGTACGCCGAAGAACTCCGCGATCCGCAGCGCGAGGTGCAGCGAGGGGTTGTACTCGCCGCGCTCGAGGTAGCCGATCGTCTGGTAGTGCACGCCGAGCGCGTCGGCGAGCTCGCGCCGGGACACGCCCTGCTCCGCGCGCAGCAGCGCGATGCGGTTGTGCACTCCCTCGCTGGTCGGGCTCATCGGACCCACTGCAGGCTGGCGTCGCGGGCGGCCTGGACCTGGGAGCCGGTCTGGCGGCGGGCCATCCGGCGCAGCACGATCGGCGTCACGATCGCGCCGGCGACCGCCCAGGCGCCGAGCACCGCGACGGTCTCGAGCGTCCGCCAGGATCCGCCGATCTCGGCGGCAGCCGCCTCGTCGGGCAGGAACGCCGAGCGCATGCCGAGCCCGAGCCAGTACATCGGGAACACCTGCGCCACCACCTGTACCCAGCCCCACAGCTGCTGGATCGGGAAGAAGATCCCCGAGATGCCGGCCATGATCATCACCGGGAGCATCCCCCAGCTGCCGACCTTCTGCACGCCCGGCACCAGCGAGCCGATCACCAGGCCGATCGGCATCGCCGCGAGCAGCCCGAGCACCAGCACCCACAGCACGGTGAACCAGCCGCTCGGGTCGGCCATCAGCCCGTCGAAGAGCAGGAAGCTCGGCACCAGCACCACGGTCAGCTGAGGGATCGCGTTGAGCGACTGGAACAGCAGCTGGCCGCTGACGTAGCCGACGACGCCGTTCGGGATCGCGCGGTGCCGCAGCAGAGTGCCGTCCTCCTTCTCCATCGCGAGGGTGTACGCCGGGCCGACCACGACGCCGAACGCGATCAGCCCGCCGAGCAGGCTCGGCAGCGCGAACGCCGCGAACGGAACGCCCTCGATCGGACTGTCGGCGTTGCGCCGGATCCAGAGGTAACCGAGCACGAGGAACGCTGTGAACAGGTAGAACCACTGGTCCTGGCTCGACCGGATGCTCTGCACGAACTCCATCCAGCCGCGGCGCAGCCCGAGCCGGACGGCGTAGGTCTTGCTCATCGCCCCGTCACCTCCGCGAACGCCTCGGCGGCCTGCTCGGCGCGTCCGGCCTCGTGCTGCTGGACCAGGTTGAGATAGGCGTCCTCGAGGCTCGCCCGGTGCACCTCGAGCTCCTGCACCTCGTCGCCGTACTGCGCGAAAAGCTCGCGCAGCATCTTCGTCGCGTCGGTGGTGGAGTGGACGAAACGCTCACCGTTGCGCGTCCAGCGCACCTCGGTCTCGCCGGCCATCCGCATCGCGAGGCGCTGCGGGCTGTCGTCGGCGACGATGCGTCCGCCGGCGAGGATCACCACGCGGTCGGCGAGCTTCTCGGCCTCGTCCAGGTCGTGGGTGGTGAGCAGGATCGTGGTGCTCTCGAGGTCCGACAGCCGGTGCACGAGCTGGTGGAAGTCGCGTCGCGCCACCGGGTCGAACCCGGCCGTCGGCTCGTCGAGGAAGAGCAGGTCCGGTCGGCCGACGATCCCCATCGCGACGTCGAGCCGGCGCCGCTGGCCGCCGGAGAACGTGCTGATCTTCTGGTCGGCGATGTCGGTGAGCCCGACGATGTCGAGCAGGTCGTCGACCGGCCAGGGCCTGGTCACCCTGTCGGTGGAGTACGGCGCGTAGTAGGCGCCGATCAGGGTCAGCAGCCGCCGCGGCGTCCAGCGCGGGTGGTCACGCCAGGACTGGAGGACGACGCCGGTCCGCGCCCGCCAGGTCTCCCCGGCGGTGGCCGGGTCCTCGCCCAGCACGCTCACCTCACCCGCCGAGCGGATGCGGAAGCCCTCGAGGATCTCGATGGTGGTGGTCTTGCCGGCGCCGTTGGGCCCGAGGAGGCAGAGCACCTCACCGGCCTTGATGTCGAAGTCGACACCCGTGAGCACGTCGTGGTCGCCGTACCGCATGCGCAGGTCGCGGACGGTGACGACCGTTTCGGTGGTCGTCTCTAGCACGCCTCGAATGTAGTAGTCCTGCTACATCGGCAGCAATGCTGTGACATCACGAATTCGCCCGAACGCGGCTCCGCCGCGGCGGCGCTCAGAGCACGCGGTGCATCGGCATGTCGCGACGCTCCCCGACCGCGAAGGCCAGGTCGAGCTCGCGGTCCCACGCCTGCGCGGCGAGGTGACGACGGGTGCCCCACGCGGCGGACGCCACGAGCAGCAGGACAACGGCAGACAGCACGACGAACATGGTGGTACTTCCCCTGGTACGGCACGTCTCGCGCTTCCCCAAGCGCGACTTCCCCACGTATGACGGTACGTCCGCGCGCCCTCCGTTGGGGGCGTTTTGCCGGTTTTCCCGTTTCCTGTGCGTGTGCTCTCAACCTTCTCGACGCCGGCAGCGTAGGACAGGACGTGGAGGTGCTGACCGAGACGTCTCCGAGGAGGCACGTGGGCGAGGAGGAGAACCCGGGCGACGGGTTCGACCGCCTCTTCTTCGCGCACGCCGGCCGGCTGGCACGTCTGGCCTCGCTTCTCGGTGCCGCCGACCCCGAGGACGTCGTGCAGGAGGTCTTCGCCCGGGTCTTCGCCGGACGGTCGCGGCTGACCGGTAACGCCGGCGGCTACCTGACCCGGGCAGTCGTCAACGAGGTCCGCGACCGGCACCGCCGCAGCGCCGTCGCGCGTCGCCGGGCACACCTGCTCGTGATACCCGAGGCCGCCCCCGACGCGCTCGACGTCGGCGACCGGAGCGCGGTGCTCGCCGCCCTCGCCCTGCTCCCCACCCGGCAGCGCGAGGCGCTGGTGCTCCGGTACTGGCTCGACCTCCCGCTCGCCGCGATCGCCGAGACGATGGGGGTGCGCACAGGCACGGTGAAGTCGCAGATCTCGCGCGGCCTCGCCGCCCTGCACGCAGCACTGACCGACCAGGAGGTGCAGCGATGAACGTCGAGGAACGGCTCCGGGACGCCCTGTCCGAGCAGGCCGACGCCCTCGACGTCGACCTGCTGCGCATGCACGCCGAGATCCGAGCACGCGGCACCGCCGCGTCCCCGCCCCGGCGCCGCCCCGACCTGCTCGTGGCCGCGTCCCTGCTGCTCGTCGCGGGCACGGCGGTGGCCGGGGTCTTGTTGGCCGGCCTCTGGCCCGGTGGTCGCCTCACCGACCCCGCGACGGATCGCCCGCAGCGTGCGCACGTCGACAGCTCGTTCTCGTGCGACCACCAGCGGGCCTGGCGGTTCGAGAACGGCCGTGCGGTTGGCGACGACGGCTTCGTCCCCGACCTCGCAAACGGTCCGGAGGCGATGGCCCGGCTGGTGGGCGCACCCCGCTACGACCTGGCGGTGCACGAAGACGAGGCGACTCTCCGGCTCGGCAACGACGACGGCACCCTCGCCAGTCGGTCCCGCTTCGTGCGCGGACCGGACGGCTGGGTGCCGGTCCGCGCCCTGACCTGCCAGGGCGACGGGAGCCCGCTCGTCGACGGTCCCGGCGGCGATGCGGACCGCCTCGTCAGCCGCCCGGCCACCCCGGGCGCCCACGACCGTCCCCTGCGCCCCAGGGACGTCGGCGCCGGTGCCCGGCTGCTCGACTCGCGGGGCTACTACGACGTGTCCGGCCTGGTGCACGACCGCACGCTGTGGGCCGGCCCCTGCGGCCGAAAGCTCTGCGTGCGGGCCGGTCTGCGCGACTCCTACGTTGCCGCCGACGTGACGCCCGGCGTCCGACCGACGAACCTCACCTCGATGTTCCTCCCGCCGGACGACATGGTCGGGACCGCCCCGCCGTACGCCTTCGTGGTGGTGGCTGCGGACGACACGACCGTGACCTGGCGGGACACCTCGGGCACCTCACACGAGGCCGAGCGGGTCGACGACGTCTGGTACGTGCTTGCTCCGTTCGACGAGCTGGCGGACGTCGTGGTCCAGCCGCCCGACGGCGAGCCCCGCGGCTGGACCCTCGACGAGATGCGCTAGCCAGCGCGAGTCGGTGACGCCACCGGGGCGAGCCGAACGCTCAGACGCGCGCGAGGAACGCGAGCATCCGCTCTGTCACGAGCCGGGTGGCCTCGGGATCGTAGGTCGGCAGCGAGGAGTCCTCGAACAGGTGCCGGTCGCCCGGGTAGACGAACAGCTCGGCGTCCTTCGCCTCGGCGACCAGCGTCTTGGCCGCGTCGAGGTCGCCCTCGCCGGCGAAGATCGGGTCGTTCTCGGCGCCGTGCACCTGGACCGGCACCTCGTCGGGCCAGCCGTCGCCGAACTCCTCCGGCGGCACGCACGACTCGAGCAGCACCGCGCCGCGGCAGCCGGGTCGGGTCTGGGCGAGCTGCTGCGCGGCCATGACGCCGAGCGAGATGCCGACGTAGACGACCTCGGCGGGCAGCGCCTGCGCGGCTGCGATGGCCCGCTCCTGCACAGTGCCGAAGCCGACCTCCTGGGCGTAGCCGATCCCGCTCTGGAGGTCGGGGAACGTCTTGCCGTCGTAGGAGTCGGGCGTGTGCACGATGTGACCGGCGTCGCTGAGCGTCGCGGCCAGCGAGCGCACTCCGCCGGTGAGGCCCTGGGCATGGTGAAACAGCACGATTTCGGTCACGCGGGTCACTCTGCACCGCCGTACCGACGATTTCGACCCGCGTAGGTCTCGATCGCCCGCCAGAGGTCGCGGCGGTCCACGTCGGGCCAGAGCACGTCGGTGAAGACGAGCTCGGAGTACGCCGCCTGCCAGAGCATGAAGTTCGAGAGGCGCTGCTCCCCCGACGTGCGCCAGACCAGGTCGGCGTCGGCGAGCTCGGGGACGTAGAGGTGCCGGGCGAAGGTGCGCTCGTCGACCTTGTCGGGGTTGAGCTCGCCGGCCGCGACGGCCCGGGCGATCGAGCGCGCGGCGTCGGCGACCTCGGCGCGGCCACCGTAGTTGACGCACATCGTCAGCGTGAGCACGTCGTTGCCGGCGGTCATCTCCTCGGCGACCTTGAGCTCGTTGATGACCGACTTCCACAGCCGTGGCGCGCGCCCGGCCCAACGGACGCGGACGCCGAGCTCGTGCATCTCGTCGCGACGGCGGCGGATCACGTCGCGGTTGAAGCCCATGAGGAACCGGACCTCGTCGGCGCTGCGGCTCCAGTTCTCGGTGGAGAAGGCGTAGGCCGAGATGGCCTTCACGCCGATCTCGATCGCGCCCTCGACGACATCGAACAGCGAGTGCTCGCCGCGCTCGTGGCCGGCGGTGCGCGGAAGCCCGCGCTGCTGGGCCCAGCGGCCGTTGCCGTCCATGACGATCGCGACGTGCCGGGGCACGAGCTCGGGCGGCAGGTCGGGAGGGGTGGCGCCGGACTGGTGCGGGTCGGGTCGGCGTACGGCGCGCGGAGCCTGTGCCGGACGTTCGCCGCGCCGCGTTCGTGAACGAACCACCCGACCTCCTGCCTGATCTCTATCCTGGGCGCAACATTCCGGCTCGAGAGGCGCCCCATGAACTCTGCGGACAAGCGGATCGAGCAGCAGCTGACCGTGCTGCTGCGCCGCGTGCAGCGTATCCACATGGTCACCGGCAGCGGCGACGTGCACCTCGAGCGCTCGTCGTACGGCATCCTGTGCCAGCTCGCCGACGAGGGACCGCAGCGGCTGGGCTCGCTGGCGACGGCCTTCGGCCTCGACCCGTCCACGATCACGCGCCAGGTGCAGGCGCTGGAGTCGCTCGGCCTCGCGCAGCGCACGACCGACCCGACCGACCGTCGCGCCTCGATCCTCGACCTCACCGACGAGGGACGCGACGCTCTCGAGCGCACCCGCCGGCACCGGCGCGACCGGCTGCGGCAGGCGCTGGCCGACTGGGAGGCGTCCGACCG
>DASURB010000036.1:0-32202 GCA_036280235.1 Nocardioides sp. | reverse complement strand
CGAGGAGCTGGTCAAGCTCCGCGACGCCATCGACGCCAGCGAGATCAAGATCGAAGGTGACCTCCGTCGTGAGGTCCAGGCCGACATCCGTCGCAAGATCGAGATCGGCAGCTACCAGGGTCGCCGCCACCGTCAGGGCCTCCCGGTCCGCGGGCAGCGCACCAAGACCAACGCCCGGACCCGCAAGGGCCCCAAGCGCACGGTTGCCGGCAAGAAGAAGGCCAAGTAGGTCTCGATACACCCGGCTCCGCCGGGCACTCGACCACCGAGAACACTCGGCCTCTCAGACACTGACCAGACTTTTCGTTTAGGAGAACTGCATGCCTCCCAAGAGCCGCGCCACCAAGGTGCGTCGCAAGGAGAAGAAGAACATCGCTCAGGGCGAAGCCCACATCAAGAGCACGTTCAACAACACCATCGTCACGATCACCGACCCGACCGGTGCGGTGATCTCGTGGGCCTCTGCCGGCACTGTCGGCTTCAAGGGTTCCCGCAAGTCCACCCCGTTCGCCGCGCAGATGGCCGCCGAGGCTGCCGGACGCCGCGCGATGGAGCACGGCATGAAGAAGATCGACGTCTTCGTCAAGGGTCCGGGTTCGGGCCGCGAGACGGCGATCCGGTCCCTGGGTGCGATCGGCCTCGAGGTCGGCACCATCCAGGACGTCACGCCCACGCCCCACAACGGCTGCCGCCCGCCCAAGCGCCGCCGCGTCTGAGCCCAGTAGCGAACAGGAGACTTGAGAGATGGCCCGTTACACCGGCCCCATGACCAAGAAGTCGCGCCGGCTCGGCGTCGACCTCGTCGGTGGCGACCAGGCGTACGAGCGTCGCCCCTACCCGCCCGGCCAGCACGGCCGCGCCCGGGTGAAAGAGAGCGAGTACCGCGCTCAGCTGCAGGAGAAGCAGAAGGCCCGCTACACGTACGGCGTGCTGGAGAAGCAGTTCCACCGCTACTACGCCGAGGCGAGCCGTCGTCCCGGCAAGACCGGTGACAACCTGCTGCAGCTGCTCGAGTGCCGCCTCGACAACGTGGTGTACCGCGCCGGCTTCGCCCGGACCCGTCGCCACGCCCGTCAGCTCGTCGTGCACGGCCACTTCAAGGTCAACGGCAAGAAGGTCGACATCCCGTCGTTCCAGGTCAGCCAGCACGACGTCATCGACGTCCGCGAGAAGTCCCTGGAGATGACCCCGTTCATCGTGGCTCGTGAGACCCACGGCGAGCGCGTCGTCCCCGCGTGGATGGAGGCGCTGCCCAACCGCATGCGCATCCTGATCCACCAGCTTCCGGTCCGGCAGCAGATCGACATCCCGGTCCAGGAGCAGCTCATCGTCGAGTTCTACTCGAAGAAGTAACACCCGTGCCGGGGAGCCGGACCCGTCCGGTTCCCCGCACACCTTTCCTTTTCACTGCGTTCGAGTCCGTCAAATAGCGGGTGGGCTCGGAAAGGAACCAAGAAGTGCTTATCGCTCAGCGCCCGACCCTGTCGGAAGAGGTCGTCGACGAGTTCCGCTCGCGGTTCGTCATCGAGCCGCTGGAGCCCGGCTTCGGCTACACGCTCGGCAACTCCCTCCGTCGCACCCTGCTCTCCTCGATCCCCGGCGCGTCCGTGACCAGCATCAAGGTCGACGGCGTGCTGCACGAGTTCTCCACCATCGAGGGGGTCAAGGAGGACGTCACCGAGGTCATCCTGAACCTCAAGGACCTCGTCGTCTCCTCCGAGCACGACGAGCCCGTCACCATGTACCTGCGCAAGCAGGGCCCCGGTGCGGTCACCGCCGCCGACATCGCGCCCCCGGCCGGTGTCGAGGTGCACAACCCCGACCTGCACATCGCCACCCTGAACGACAAGGGCAAGCTCGAGATGGAGCTCGTCGTCGAGCGCGGCCGCGGCTACGTCTCGGCCGTGCAGAACAAGGGCGGCGACAACGAGATCGGCCGCATGCCGGTCGACTCGATCTACAGCCCGGTCCTCAAGGTCACCTACAAGGTCGAGGCCACCCGTGTCGAGCAGCGCACGGACTTCGACAAGCTGGTGATCGACGTCGAGACCAAGCCGTCGATCCGTCCCCGCGACGCGATCGCTTCGGCCGGCAAGACCCTCGTCGAGCTGTTCGGCCTCGCCCGTGAGCTCAACGTCGAGGCCGAGGGCATCGACATCGGCCCGTCGCCGGTCGACGAGCAGCTCGCCGCCGACCTGGCGCTGCCGGTCGAGGAGCTCAACCTCACCGTCCGCTCCTACAACTGCCTCAAGCGCGAGGGCATCCACACCGTGGGTGAGCTCATCAGCCGCTCGGAGCAGGACCTGCTCGACATCCGCAACTTCGGCGCCAAGTCGATCGACGAGGTCAAGGCGAAGCTGCACGAGATGGGTCTGTCGTTGAAGGACTCGGCTCCGGGCTTCGACCCGCAGGCGGCTCTCGCGGCGTACGGCGATGACGACGACGACAGCTTCGTCGAAGACGAACAGTACTGAGCCGGTCGAGGACGAGCAGTACTGAGCCGATAGCGGCTCGACCAACCGAACACCACTACCCGGGTACCTGGTACGGCCCGGGAGGAACGAGTAGACAACAATGCCTACCCCCAAGAAGGGCACCCGCCTCGGCGGCAGCCCCGCCCACCAGCGGCTGATCGTCTCGAACCTCGCCACGGCGCTGTTCGAGCACGGCCGGATCACCACCACCGAGGCCAAGGCGCGCGTGCTGCGCCCCGTCGCGGAGAAGCTGATCACCAAGGCCAAGAAGGGCGACCTGCACAACCGTCGCCAGGTGCTGCAGACGATCCGCGACAAGGGTGTCGTGCACACCCTGTTCGAGGACATCGCGCCGCGGTACGCCGAGCGCCCGGGCGGTTACACCCGGATCACCAAGATCGGTCCGCGCAAGGGCGACAACGCCCCGATGGCGGTCATCGAGCTGGTGACCGAGGAGTACACGCCGAAGGCGAAGTCCGAGAAGTCGAAGCAGGCTCCGGCCGCCGGGCCGGTCGAGGACAAGACGGAGGAGGCTCCTGCCGAGGAGACCGCCACTACCGAGGAGGCTGCGGAGACGCCGGCCACCGACGAGGCGGCTGCCGAGGAGACCACCGAGGAGACCGAGGCTGCGTCCACGGATGAGGCCGAGGCCACCGACGAGGCTGCGGAGTCGGCTGACGAGGACACCAAGTCCGAGTGAGCTAGTCGCTGAGCGAGCACTGCACGGCCCGTCCTCCCTTCGGGGAGGGCGGGCCGTCGGCGTTCTCGCTCACAGATCGGGACCGGGCTCCAGCCACTGGTGCACGAACGGGATGACCGAGGCGCCCTCGCCGCTGGCCGCCGCGACCCGCTTCATCGACCCGGCCCGGATGTCGCCGGCCGCGAAAATGCCGGGCACGGTCGTGCCGAGGTTCGACGGCGGCAGCCCGTCGGCCCACGCCTGCTTCGGCACGTCGCGGCCGGTGAGCACGAAACCGCGCTCGTCGCGCGCGATCTCCGGGGGCAGCCAGTCGCAGGTCGGCTCGGCGCCGAGGAGCAGGAACAACCCGTAGGCGTCGTGCCGGCGCTCCTCGCCGGTGCGGGTGTCGCGGACGGTCAGCCACTCCAGGTGCCCGTCGCCGCCGCCGTCGACGACCTCGCTGCACGGCTGCACATCGATGCGCGGGTTCCAGGCGATCTCGTCGACCAGGTAGCGCGACATGGTCTCCTCGACCGACGGGCGGCGCACCAGGATCGTCACCGAGGCGGCGAACCGGGAGAGGTGCACCGCGGCCTGGCCGGCCGAGTTGCCGCCGCCGACGACGTACACGTCCTGACCCTCCATCTCCCGGGCCGCGGCCATCGCGGCGCCGTAGAAGACGCCCTGCCCGACGAGCTGCTCGAGCGGCTCGACGCGCAGCTTGCGATAGGAGACGCCGGGGGAGATCACGACCGCACGGGCCCGGATCCGGCCGCCGTCGGTGACGACCGCGTGCGGCTCGCCGTCGGCACCGACCTCGACACCGGTGACCGGCCAGCCGGTGAAGAACCTGGCGCCGAACCGGATGGCCTGGTTGCGCGCGCGCTGGGCCAGCCGCATCCCGGAGATGCCGCGCGGGAAGCCGAGGTAGTTGCGGATCATCGACGAGGTCCCGGCCTGGCCGCCGACGGCCTCCGCCTCGACCACGACGGTCTCGAGCCCCTCGCTGGCCCCGTACACAGCCGCGGCCAGACCGGCCGGCCCGCCACCCACGATGGCGAGGTCGACGACGGCGTCGACGTCGATGTCGCTGGGCGCGCCGTAGATGTTCACCGCCACGTCGTGCACCGACGAGGCCTGGATCGGCTCGCGGCGCATCGCCTCGACGACCGGGAAGCGCACCTCGGCGCCGGCCGGGAACCGCGCGAGGACCTCACGGCCGGTCGGGCTGTCCGGAGCGTGCACCCGGGCCGGCATGCCCATCCGGTCGAGGAAGTCGCGGATCGACAGCGTCACCGGGTCGAGCGCAGGCGTGACGATCCGGACCGTGTCGACCTCGGGGTCGGCGACCGTCGAGCCCCAGTCGGAGAGCATCTCGGTGACGGCGGTGTGGAACTCCTCGTCGCGCACGCCGCGCGGCATCAGCAGGTAGGCGTCGAACTTGCCCTTCGCCATGCCCGCCCGCAGCCGCGGCGCGTCGGCGAGGAAGGTGTCCCAGTGCGCGACGACCAGCCGGCGCGCGGTCGGCACGACGGCACGGCACATAGCGAACGCCTCGAACACGTTGGCGTCGGGGAGGACGGACTCGGCGACGATGAGCGCGACGGGTACGTCGGCGGCCCGGAGCTGCTTCAGCATCGTCTTGGCGTCGGCGGCGGACGGCGCGTGCCGCAGGTCGTAGTCGCGGCGGTACCGCCCGAACTCGTCGAGCAGGAACTCACCGCGGTGCTCGGAGAGGATCAGGATCGCGGGCAACGCGCGCGCGTCGGTCACCCGACCGATCCTAGAGCGGGGTTTGGGAGGATGACCGGCGTGCGGCTGCGACTCGACCTCGCCTACGACGGCACGGCCTTCCACGGCTGGGCCGCGCAGCCGGGCCTGCGCACGGTCCAGGGTGAGCTCGAGCGGGCCCTCGCCACGGTGCTGCGGGTGGCCGCGGCGCCGGTGACCTGCGCGGGGCGGACCGACACCGGTGTGCACGCCCGCGGTCAGGTGGTCCACCTCGACGTCGAGCCCGACGTCCTCACGAAAGCGGCCGGGCGCAGCGAGGTCCCGCCGGCCGACGCGCTGGTGCGCCGGCTCAACGGCGTCCTCGACGACGACGTCCGCGTGCACCGGGCGCGCGAGGTGCCGGAGGCGTTCGACGCGCGCTTCGGCGCGCTGTGGCGGCGCTACGCCTACCGGATCGCCGACGCCCCCGAGCTCGTCGACCCGCTGACCCGCACCGCCGTGCTCGCCTGGCCGCGCCCGCTCGACCTCGACGCGATGAACGCCGCCGCGAGCCGTCTGGTGGGCGAGCACGACTTCGCGGCGTTCTGCCGCAAGCGCGAGGGCGCCACCACGATCCGCACCCTGCTCGAGCTGCGCTGGGACCGCGACCCGGCCGGGCTCGCCGTCGCCACGGTCCGCGCCGACGCGTTCTGCCACAGCATGGTCCGCGCCCTGGTCGGCTGCATGGTGGCCGTCGGCGAGGGACGTCGTACGCCGGAGTGGGCCGGAGAGGTGCTCGCCGCCGGCGTCCGCGACCCCGGAGTCACGGTGATGCACGCCCACGGCCTCACGCTCGAGGAGGTCGCCTACCCGCCCGACGACGAGCTCGCCGCCCAGGCCGAGGCCGCGCGGACGGTCAGGACGCTGGCGTGAGCGAGGAGCACTACTTCTCAGCGGACCCGTCCGTGCCGTTCAAGCGCGTGCCGGTCACCGCGACCGTCTGGGGCCGCGAGATGACGCTGACCTCCGGCTCCGGGGTGTTCGCGCAGGGGCGGCTCGACGTCGGCACCGCCGTGCTGTTCCGCGAGGCCGACCCGCCGACCACCGGGTCGACGTACCTCGACCTCGGCTGCGGGTACGGCGTCATCGGGCTCGCGCTGGCGCTGGCACGTCCGCAGGGGCGGGTGTGGGGCGTCGACGTCAACGAGCGGGCGCTGCTGCTCGCGGACGAGAACGCCCGGGCGCTCGGCGTGGAGGCCCGGTTCACCGCGGCGACGCCGGACGGCGTGCCGCCGGACGTGACGTTCGACGAGATCTGGTCCAACCCACCGATCCGGATCGGCAAGGAGGCGCTGCACGAGCTCCTGCTGACCTGGCTGCCGAGGCTGAGCGAGGGCGGCCGGGCGGTGCTGGTCGTCGGCAAGAACCTCGGCGGCGACTCGCTGCAGCGCTGGCTCGGCGAGCAGGGCTGGCCGACGACGCGGCTCGGCAGCGCCAAGGGGTTCCGGGTGCTCGAGGTGCGCCGAGACGTCTAGGCCGGCCGCTGGTCCACGAGCACGCCGATCTTGTCGATCCGGTGCTCCGGGTTGCCGAACTCGTCGGCCCAGAAGTTGCCGCGCGCGTGGTCCTCGGGCGTCGCGCAGGTCGACAGCGTGATCATCGGCCGGGTCGGCTCGACGCCGGGCCGGCCGGGCACCGGCGCGACTTGGGCCGCCTTCGACTCCACCGACCGGAACGAGGTGATCCGGGTCCGGGCTATCTCGTAGACGTAGACCGTGCCGGCGGACTCGACCACGACGTGGTCGCCGGGGCGGACGGTCGGGAGGTCGGCGAAGGGCGCGGTGTGCGAGGTCCGGTGGCCGGTGACGATGAAGTTGCCGACCTGGCCCGGGCCGACGCCGCCGCCCGATCCGCGCGGGGACGCCATCGGGCCGCCGTTCTGGATCTCGGTCCCGGGACCGTCGTCGGGGGTGCCGCGGTAGCGGACCACCGGGAAGCGCTCCAGCCCGATTCGGGGCAGGGTCAGGAACGACCGGCGGGGCTCGGGACGGATGGTGGGTTCCGTCGTCGGTCCGCCCGTCGGCCCGGTTGAAGACGACCCAGAGGGTGACTGGGTGGGCGACGGGGACTGCGTGGGACTGCTGGTGCCCGCGGCCGCCGGTGAGGCTCCCTCGCCCCGCTCCGCCGACGGGCTGACGGGGTCGGAGCAGGCGGCCGTCAGCAGCGCCACCACCACGCCGATGAGGACGCCGACGAGGCCTGCCACGGTCCGCACCTTTCGAGAGTAGGCAGGATGGACGCATGCACCCCCACCGGCGCAGTCCACGCGTGAGCACCGCCTGGCCGCCGGTCGAGGTGCGCTCGGTGTGCGAGACCTACCTGTCGATCGTCGACGAGGAACTGCCCGGTCTCGTCGAGGGGTTGTACCTGCACGGCTCCATCGGCTTCGGGGAGTGGCACCACGGGCGCAGCGACATCGACTTCGTCGCGGTGACCCGGGCGCGGCCGACCGACCGGGAGGTGGCACGCCTCGACGAGGTCCACGAGCGGCTCGACGCGGTCTTCCCGACCCCGTCGTACGACGGCTTCTACGTCACCTGGGCCGACCTCGCGAAGCCTGCGGAGCAGTGCCCGGACGTCCCGAGCATCTGGGCCGGCGACTTCAGCGAGGCCGCCCGGCCCGACGGCGGTCCGGTCACCTGGCACGAGCTCGCCTGGCACAGCGTCGCGGTGCGCGGACCGGACCTGGCCGACGTCGAGATCTGGACCGACGTCGCTGCGCTCCGGCGCTACACGTACGCCAACCTCACCGACTACTGGCAGCCGCAGGTCCGCCAGCTGGCCCGGTTCCCCGAGGAGGCCGGCCGGTCGGAGGTGATGGCGTGGTTCGTGCTGGGGATCCCGCGGCTGCACCACGTGCTCGCCCTCAACGCGCTGACGTCGAAGGGCGGCGCCGGCGAGCACGCGCTGGAGGTGTTCGGCCCGGAGTGGCGGCTGCTGCTGGCCGAGGCGCTGTCCTACCGCGCGACGGGGGAGCGGATCGGGATCCTGCCGGACGAGGAGCTGTCGGCGAAGACCGTCGCCTTCGCGACCCTGGTCCTCGACGCGGCCCTCGCGATCGAGCCCTAGCGGGTTTGGGGAGGATAGGGCCATGACCTACGAAGCCGCCGCCGACCGCTACGACTCGATGGAGTACCGCTTCACCGGCGCGAGCGGGCTCAAGCTGCCGGCGATCTCGCTCGGCCTGTGGCAGAACTTCGGCACCGACCGGCCCGAGGAGACCCAGCGGGCGGTGATCCGACGTGCCTTCGACCGCGGCGTGACCCACTTCGACCTGGCCAACAACTACGGCCCGCCCTACGGTCAGGCCGAGATCAACTTCGGCAAGTACCTCGCCGACGACCTCAAGCCGTACCGCGACGAGCTGATCATCTCCACCAAGGCCGGCTACGACATGTGGCCGGGGCCCTACGGCCAGGGTGGCGGCTCGCGGAAGTACGTGCTCGCCTCCCTCGACCAGTCGCTCAAGCGCATGGGGCTGGAGTACGTCGACATCTTCTACAGCCACAGGTACGACCCGGACACCCCGATCGCCGAGACGATGATGGCGCTGGACTACGCCGTGCGCTCGGGCAAGGCGCTGTACGCCGGGATCTCGTCGTACAGCCCGTCGAAGACGCACGAGGCCGCCACCATCGCCCGCGAGCTCGGCACGCCGCTGCTCATCCACCAGCCGTCGTACTCCATGCTGAACCGCTGGATCGAGAAGGGCCTCCTCGACGAGTGCGAGGAGCAGGGCATGGGCGTCATCGTGTTCACGGCGCTGGCGCAGGGGCTGCTCACCGACCGCTACCTGAAGGGCGTGCCGAGCGACTCCCGGGCCGCGCGCAGCGACAGCACGCTGCCGCAGGACCACCTCGACGACGCGGTCCTGGGCCACGTCCGGCGGCTCAACGAGATCGCCCAGGCGCGGGGGCAGAAGCTCGCCCAGCTGGCCCTGCAGTGGGCGCTGCGCGACCGGCGGGTCACTTCGGCCGTCATCGGCGCCTCGTCGGTCGAGCAGCTCGACACCAACCTCGACGCGCTGAGCTTCCCGCCGCTGACCGACGAGGAGCTCGCAGCCATCGACCAGGACGCGGTCGATGCCGGGATCAACCTCTGGGCGGGCGTCACCGAGGACTGAGGCGCACGGCACGTTCGTGGGCTCTGGCCGGACCGCGGCATCTGGGCCATGATCGGCAAATGAGGTACGTGTACGACTTCTCCGAGGGCAGCAAGGACCAGAAGGACCTCCTGGGCGGCAAGGGCGCCAACCTGGCCGAGATGACCAACCTCGGGCTGCCCGTCCCGCCGGGGTTCACGATCACCACCGACGCGTGCCGCGCCTACCTGGCCGAGGGCACCATGCCGGAGGGGCTGGAGGAGGAGGTCAGCGAGCACCTCGCGGCGCTCGAGGAGCGGATGGGCAAGAAGCTCGGCGACCCCGACGACCCGCTGCTGGTGTCGGTGCGCTCGGGCGCGAAGTTCTCGATGCCCGGGATGATGGAGACGGTCCTCAACGTCGGCCTCAACGACCGCAGCGTGCTGGGCCTGGCGGCCAAGGCGGGCGGCGACGAGCGGTTCGCCTACGACTCCTACCGCCGGCTGCTGCAGATGTTCGGCTCGACCGTGCTGCACATCGAGGCCTCGGCGTTCCACGACGCGCTCGACGAGCTCAAGGCCGACCGCGGCGCCAAGAACGACGTCGAGCTGACCGTCGACGACCTCCGCGGGCTGGTCGAGACCTACAAGGGCATCGTCAAGGAGCACGCCGGCCGCGACTTCCCGCAGGATCCGCGCGAGCAGCTCGACATGGCGGTGCGGGCGGTCTTCGACTCCTGGAACACCGAGCGCGCGGTGCTGTACCGCCGCCAGGAGCGCATCCCCGGCGACCTCGGCACGGCGGTCAACGTCTGCTCGATGGTGTTCGGCAACGGCGGCGACGACTCCGGCACCGGCGTCGCGTTCACCCGCGACCCGGCCTCGGGCGCGCAGGGCATCTACGGCGACTACCTGCAGAACGCCCAGGGTGAGGACGTCGTCGCGGGCATCCGCAACACGGTCCCGCTCGCCGAGCTCGAGCGGATCGACAAGGACGCCTACGACGAGCTGCTGCGGATCATGCAGACGCTCGAGGAGCACTACAAGGACCTCTGCGACATCGAGTTCACCGTCGAGCACGGCAAGCTCTGGATGCTGCAGACCCGGGTCGGCAAGCGCACCGCGGAGGCGGCGTTCCGGATCGCCTGCCAGTTCCTCGACCAGGGCCTGATCGACGCCGACGAGGCCGTACGCCGGGTGACCGGAGCGCAGCTCGCGCAGCTGATGTTCCCGCGCTTCGACGACAAGGCCGAGCGGCACCTGATCGCCAAGGGCATGAACGCTTCGCCCGGCGCGGCCGTCGGGAAGGTGGTCTTCGACTCGCCCACGGCGGTGGAGTGGGCCGACCGCGGCGAGAGCGTGATCCTGGTCCGGCGGGAGACCAACCCCGACGACCTGCGTGGCATGGTCGCGGCGCGCGGCATCCTGACCAGCCGGGGCGGCAAGACCTCGCACGCGGCCGTCGTCGCCCGCGGCATGGGCCGCACGTGCGTCTGCGGTGCCGACTCGCTCGACGTCGACGTCAAGGGCAAGAAGATGACCACCAGCGACGGCACCGCCGTCGCCGAGGGCGACGTGATCTCGATCGACGGCACGACCGGCGAGGTCTTCCTGGGCGAGGTCCCGGTCGTCGACTCACTGGTCGTGCGCCACTTCGAGGGCGACGAGTCCCACGACGACGAGCTGGTCAAGGCCGTCGCCCGGCTGATGAACCACGCCGACTCCCGCCGCCGGCTCGGGGTCCGCGCCAACGCCGACACCCCCGAGGACGCCTCCCGGGCGCGGCGGTTCGGCGCTCAGGGCATCGGGCTGTGCCGCACCGAGCACATGTTCCTCGGCGACCGGAAGTCTCTGGTCGAGGACCTGATCGTCGCGGAGTCCCACGAGGAGCAGGAGGCCGCGCTGGCCAAGCTGCTGCCGATGCAGCGCGACGACTTCGTCGGCATCCTCGAGGCGATGGACGGGCTGCCGGTCACGATCCGGCTGATCGACCCGCCGCTGCACGAGTTCCTGCCCGACTACACCGACCTCGCCGTGCAGGTGGCGCTCGAGGACGAGCGCGGCAACCGCGACAGCAAGCACCACAAGCTGCTCGACGCGGTGAAGCGGCTGCACGAGCAGAACCCGATGCTCGGCCTGCGCGGCGTCCGCCTCGGCATCGCCATCCCCGGCCTCTTCTCGATGCAGGCCCGCGCGATCCTCGAGGCCGCCTCGGCGCTGATCAAGGAGGGCAAGGACCCGCAGCCGGAGATCATGATCCCGCTCGTCGCGGCGGTGCAGGAGCTCGAGCTGGTCAAGGCCGACATCATCGAGGTGGCGAGCCAGGTCGAGGACGAGACCGGCGTGAAGCTCAAGTTCAAGGTCGGCACCATGATCGAGCTGCCGCGTGCGGTGATGACCGCCGGGTCGATCGCCGAGCAGGCGGAGTTCTTCTCGTTCGGCACCAACGACCTGACCCAGATGACCTGGGGCTTCTCGCGCGACGACGTCGAGGCGTCGTTCTTCAGCACCTACCTGGAGAAGGGCGTGTTCGGCGTCTCGCCGTTCGAGTCGCTCGACATCGAGGGCGTCGGCGCACTCGTGCGCACGGCGGTGGAGGCCGGCCGGGCCTCGAGGCCCGACATCCACCTCGGCGTCTGCGGCGAGCACGGCGGCGACCCGGACTCGATCCACTTCTTCGACGAGGTGGGTCTCGACTACGTGTCCTGCTCGCCGTTCCGGGTGCCGGTGGCGCGGCTGGAGGCCGGTCGCTCCGCGGCAGCCGGGGCGGTGTCCGACTCGGCGTGAGCCGGGCGGCGGTTACAGGAACTCGCGCGGGTCGAACTCGTCGATCGGGATGATCCGCACCCGCGGCAGCGGGGCGGTGAACGCGTCCGCGTCGTACTCCAGGTCGACGAGCTCGAGCCCGCGGCTGCCGAGCGCGGTGAGCGTGCTGTTGCGGAACTCGGTGAACCCGACGACCGCGACGCGGCGCCGCCCGTCGAGCAGCCGCTCGATGCCCTCGGTGAAGTCGCCGTCGTTGCTGACCAGCATCACGTCGCCGGCACGGTCCTCCAGCGCCTCCATCGTGCGTTGGATGGCGATGTCGACGACCTTCTCGCCCGGAGCGCCGGTGAGCGGCACCGGCCGGTAGCCGATCGACAGCAGCGCCTGCACGAAGCTCATCGGCAGCTCGTTGGTCGCCGCCAGGAAGAACAGCCCGGTCGGCTCCTGGCCCCACCGGTCGCGGGCGAAGTCGAGCAGCTTGTCCCAGCGCGGCCGCTCCTCCGGGCGAGGACGGCGCCCGAGGATGGACGCGCCGAGCGTCGCGTCGATGTTCTCGCCGTCGACGAGCAGGTACGTCGTACCTGCCCTGGCCGCACCGCCTGCACCGTCCGCCATGCCGCGACCCTAGCCCGCGGGGCCACCGCACGGCGCCATCGACGGGCTAGAGGCTCGAGAGCGACGCGTAGACCTGGTTGACCGCGAGCGCGAGGAACGCGACGCCGACCACGCCGAGCGCGATGTTGCCGCGCAGCTTGTTGCGCCACTCCGCCGGCGTCCGGTCGGTGTTGAGCAGCCAGAACAGCGTCAGCGCGAGGAACGGCATGAACAGCGCCCCGAGCACGCCGTACGCCAGGATCAGGTAGACCGGCTCGCCCATGAAGATCAGCGCGATCGGCGGGATCGAGAGCCAGAGGATGTAGGCCTTGTACCACTTGCCGCCGGAGCGGGCGTCGGGGTGCTGGGCGTCCTTGCCGGTCGCGTGCGCCATGAAGTCGGCGAACATCAGGCTGACGCCGTTCCACACACCGACGAGCGACGACATCGCGGCAGCCCAGAAGCCGACGAGGAAGATCTTGCCGGCGGCGGCGCCGTAGCGGTCGTCCAGCACATTGGCGAGGTCGAGCATGCCCTCGTCGCCGGTGGAGACCGCGATCTGCGCGGAGTAGAGCAGCTCGGCGCCGACGATGAGTGTCGCGACCACGAACAGGCCGGTCACGGCGTAGGCGACGGAGTTGTCGATGCGCATGACGCGCATGAACGGCGGGGTGTCCCAGCCCTTCTCGCGCAGCCAGTAGCCGTACGCCGCCAGCGTGATCGTCCCGCCGACGCCGCCGGCGAGGCTGAGCACGTAGAGCACGCCGCCGTCCGGGACCATGGGCACGAGGCCGACGAGCAGCTCGGGGATGTTCGGGACCGTGAGGATCGCGGCGCCGACCATCGAGACGAACATCAGCAGCACCATGATGCTGAGGACCTTCTCGAAGAAGCCGTAGCGGCCGGTCCACACGAGCGCGAGCCCGATGAAGCCGGAGATGATGCCCCAGGCCTTCACGCCCAGCAGCGGGAACAGCGCGTAGAGCGCGAGGCCGGTGCCGGCCATCGCGGCGGCGCCGTACACGAAGCCCCAGATGACGATGTAGGGGCCGAAGTACCAGGTCGTCCACTTGCCGAGGCTGGACCAGCCCTCGAAGATCGTGCGGCCGGTGGCGAGGCTGTAGCGGCCCGCGCCCTCGACCAGGATGATCTTCATGACGCAGCCGAGGATCGCGCACCACAGGAGCGCGTAGCCGTACTTCGAGCCGGCGACCATCGTCGCGACCAGGTCGGCCGCGCCGACGCCGGTGGCGGCCACGACGAGCCCCGGTCCGATCAACCTCCAGCGCGGCGCGCTGGTCTCCTGCTGCTGTGCTGTCGTCTGGCTGGACATGACTGACCTCCGTCGGTCCCCGAGAGTGTGTCCGCGCGGCACGTTACCGAAACGGGCATGTGGGAGCGGGAGCGGTCCGCGGAGTAAACCCGGTCGCGCCCGACTCGCCGGCAGGGGAGAATCCCCGCCGTGGGTCACGTGGACGTCGCCGGGGTGCGCTTCGAGCTGCCTGACGGCAGGGTGCTGCTCGACGACGTGTCGTTCCGGGTCGGTGAGGGCGCGAAGGTCGCGCTCGTCGGCGCCAACGGCGCGGGCAAGACCACGCTGCTGCGGATCATCACCGGCGAGCTCACGCCGCACGCCGGCGCGGTGTCCCGCTCCGGCGGGCTCGGCGTGATGCGGCAGATGGTCACGCACGGCAACGAGGGCAAGACCGTCGCCGACCTGCTGCTGTCGGTGTCACCGCCGCGGGTGCGCCAGGCGGCGGAGGCCGTCGAGGCGTGCGAGCTCGCGCTGATGGAGACCGACGACGAGAAGACCCAGATGCGGTACGCCGCCGCGCTGGCCGAGTGGGCCGATGCCGGCGGCTACGACATCGAGGTGGTCTGGGACGTCTGCACGACGGCGGCGCTCGGCATCCCTTACGACCGGGCGAAGTACCGCGAGCTGACGACGCTGTCCGGCGGCGAGCAGAAGCGGCTGGTGCTGGAGTTCCTGCTGCGCGGTCCGGACGAGGTGCTGCTGCTCGACGAGCCGGACAACTTCCTCGACGTGCCCGGCAAGACCTGGCTCGAGGACCGGATCAACGAGTCCCCGAAGACGATCCTCTACATCAGCCACGACCGCGAGCTGCTCGCCAACACCGCGACGCGGGTGGTGACGGTCGAGCTTGGGGCCGCCGGCAACTCGGTCTGGACGCACCCCGGCGGGTTCGCGTCGTACCACGAGGCCCGGCGGGCCCGCTTCGAGCGCTTCGAGGAGCTGCGCAAGCGCTGGGACGAGGAGCACGCCAAGCTGCGCGCGCAGATGCTGATGTACAAGCAGAAGGCGGCCTACAACTCCGACATGGCCTCGCGCTACCAGGCGGCACAGACGCGGCTGCGGAAGTTCGAGGAGGCCGGCCCGCCGACCGCCCAGCCGCGCGAGCAGCAGGTCAAGATGCGGCTCAAGGGCGGCCGCACCGGCAAGCGCGCGGTGGTCTGCGAGAACCTCGAGCTGACCGGGCTGATGAAGCCGTTCGACCTGGAGGTCTGGTACGGCGAGCGCGTGGCGGTGCTCGGCTCGAACGGATCCGGCAAGTCGCACTTCCTGCGCCTGCTGGCGGCCGGCGGCACCGACCCCGACGTCGAGCACCGGCCCATCGGCGACGTACCGATCAAGCCGGTCGACCACACCGGCCGCGCCCGGCTCGGCGCGCGGGTCCGTCCGGGCTGGTTCGTGCAGACCCACGAGCACCCCGAGCTGGTCGGCCGCACGCTGCTGGAGATCCTGCACCGCGGCGACGAGCACCGCGACGGGATGCCGCGGGAGCAGGCCTCGCGGGCGCTGGACCGCTACGAGCTCGCGCACGCGGCCGAGCAGCGGTTCGAGTCGCTGTCCGGCGGGCAGCAGGCGCGGTTCCAGATCCTGCTGCTCGAGCTCAGCGGCGCCACGCTGCTGCTGCTCGACGAGCCGACCGACAACCTCGACGTGGAGTCGGCCGAGGCCCTGGAGGAGGGGCTCGAGGCGTTCGAGGGCACGGTCATCGCCGTGACCCACGACCGCTGGTTCGCCCGCGGCTTCGACCGGTTCCTCGTGTACGGCGCCGACGGCTCGGTCTACGAGTCCGACGGTCCCGTGTGGGACGAGGGCCGGGTGCAGCGGGCCCGTTAGGCAGGCCCCCCGCTCGGGACGACCCGCACGCGCTCGCAGCCGACCAGCACGTCCAGCGGGTCGGCCGCCACGGCGAAGTAGACGACCCGGTCCCGGCCCGGGCCGCAGCGGACGGTGTCGGCGACCCCGTCGTCGGCCAGCCTGACCTGGTCGTCGCCCGGCCCGGCGTGCACGACGTCCGAGCCCCGGGTGATCCCGATGCTGTCGGCACCGGGGCCGCCGTAGATGCGGTCGTCGTCGGCGGGCCCCTCGCTGTCGAACGAGGTCGGCACCCAGTCGGTCAGGGAGTCGTTGCCCCGGCCGCCGCGCAGCACATCGTCGCCGGCCGCCCCGAACGCCGTGTCCTGCCCCCGACCGGCCACGATCCGGTCGGCTCCGCCTCCGCCCGAGACGAAGTCCCGGCCCTCGCGGGTGATGACCACGTCGTCGCCCCCGCGGGCGAGCACGTCGTCGTTGCGCGGCGTACCGACGATCCGGTCGTCGTCGCTCGTACCTCTGATGGTGGCGGCCGACGCGCCCGGTGCCCCGGCGATCACGAGGACCACCAGGGCGCTGAGCGTCGCGGGCGCTCGCAACCGAGTCGCTCGCACGACGTCGAGTCTACGGACGGTCGGCGGCCGGTTGGGACTTCCCGAGCATGCCCGGACGGACCGGGGCGCGCTGGGCAGGGATCTTCGGCCGCACGGTGACGACCGTGCCCTTCTGGCTGGGCTCGGTGGCCTTGATCGGCATCTTGACCTCGGGGGCCTCGGTGGCCCCGGTGGCCGTGGCGGCCTCGGCGGCCCGGAGGGCGGCGAGGCGTCGGGCGGCGCGGCGGCGCCGGCGCAGCCGGTCGTGGCGCTGCGGCGACACCTGCATCGACACCCACGTCGCGAGCGGATGGGGAGTGATCGGTGACATGCAGCAGGAGGAGCGAGCCTCCTGCGCGCTGATACCCGGCCTACGCCGGCTGGTCTGGTCGGCTGCGCCGGTCGGCCGGCCTGGTCAGATCGGCAGGCCGCGGGCGCGGAGGTCCTCGCGGAGGTGGCCGGTGTCGGTGAAGTGGATCGCGTCCAGCCCGGCCTCGGCCGCCGCGGCGACGTTCTTCGGGCCGTCGTCCACGAACACGCACTCCTCGAGCGGGCGGCCGACGCGCTCGCGCAGCACCTCGAAGATCGCGGGGTCGGGCTTGGCGACGCCCACCTCGCCGGAGACGACGATGTCGCCGAACAGCGCGAGGAAGTCGTAGCGCTCCCGGGCCAGCGGGAACGTCTCGGCCGACCAGTTGGTGAGCGCGTAGACCGGCACCCGCGCGGCGTGCAGCTCGCGCAGGATCGCCACGGTGTCGTCGAGCGGCCCGAGGAGCGAGTGCGCGAAGTGCGGGCGGTACCCGCGGACGTGGTCGGCCCAGTGCGGGTGGGACGCGACGGCCTTCGCCTCCGCCTCGGCGAACGGCCGGCCCGCGTCCTGCTCGTGGTTCCAGGCGCCGAAGTCGAAGTCCTCGGCCGCGAGGAAGCGCTCGGCCTCCTCGACGCCCACCGCCGCGGCGATGGCCGCCCTGGGGTCCCACCGGATGAGCACGTTCCCGAGATCGAACACGACCACGGGCACCGTCACCGTCGCGTCACGACCTTCTCGCAGCCGATCACCTTCACGCCGCGGTGCGAGCCGTGGAACGTCAGCCGGTCTCGGCCCTCGGCGCAGTGGATCTCCATGCCGCGCTTCGCCCGGCGCACGATCACGTGGTCGCGGTTGCGGCCGGCGTCGATGAAGTCGTTGCCGCCCGCGTGGATGACGTCGGAGCCCTCGTTGGCCGAGAGGTGGTCGCGGCCCGCGCCGCCGCGGAGCACGTCGTTGCCGGGTCCGCCGTACAGCGCGTCCCGCCCGGACCCGCCGTACAGACGGTCGTGACCCGGCATGCCGTGGAGCAGGTCGGCGCCCGCCTTGCCGCGGAGCACGTCGGACGAGTCCTTGCCGTCGAGGTGGTCGTTGCCGCTGGTGCCCCGTACGCCACCGGCCGCAGCCGGAGCGGTCGCGACCATCAAGGTGGCGGCGACCAGTCCGAGCACGCGGCCGGTACGGCGGGGGAGTCCCGAGCTCACTGCTTCCAGCGCTCGGCGGCCGGCACGTAGGTCAGGCCGCGGTCGCCGGTGTAGATCTGCTTCGGACGAGCGATCTTCTGCTCCTTGTCCTGCACGAGCTCCAGCCACTGCGCGAGCCAGCCGGGGGTGCGGCCGATCGCGAACAGGACGGTGAACATCTCGGGCGGGAACTGGAACGCCTCGTAGATCAGGCCGCTGTAGAAGTCGACGTTGGGGTAGAGCTTGCGGGAGACGAAGTACTCGTCCTCCAGCGCGATCTTCTCCAGCTCCTGGGCGATCTGCAGCAGCGGGTTGACGCCGGTCACCTCGAACACGTCGTCGCACGCCTTCTTGATGATCTTGGCGCGCGGGTCGTAGTTCTTGTAGACGCGGTGACCGAAGCCCATCAGCCGCTCGTTGCCGTTCTTGACGCCCTCGATGAACGCCGGGACGTTCTCGATCGAGCCGATGCGACGCAGCATCCGCAGCACCGCCTCGTTGGCGCCGCCGTGCAGCGGGCCGTAGAGCGCCGCGACGCCGGCCGCCACCGCGGAGTAGGGGTCGACCTGGCTCGAGCCCACCGAGCGGACGGCGTTGGTGGAGCAGTTCTGCTCGTGGTCGGCGTGCAGGATGAACAGCACGTCGAGCGCGCGGACGAGCCGCTCGTCGGCCTCGAACTTCTTCTCGCTCATCTTGAAGAGCATCGCGAGGAAGTTCTCGGTGTAGCTGAGCTCGTTGTCGGGGTAGACGTAGGGCTTGCCCTGCGCGTTGCGGAACGCCCAGGCGCCGAGTGTCGGCATCTTGGCGATCATCCGCACGATCTGCATGTGCCGGTTGTCGGCGTCGGCGATGTTGCGCGACTCGGGGTAGAACGTCGAGAGCGCGCCGACGGAGGCCATCAGGATCCCCATCGGGTGGGCGTCGTAGCGGAAGCCCTCCATGAAGCCCTTGACGTTCTCGTGCACGAACGTGTGGTAGGTGATCTCGTGCTCCCACGCGTCGTACTCCTGCTTCGACGGCAGGTGGCCGTGGATGAGCAGGTAGGCGACCTCGAGGAAGTTGGAGTGCTCGGCGAGCTGCTCGATGGGGTAGCCGCGGTACTCCAGGATCCCCTTCTCGCCGTCGATGTAGGTCACCGACGACCGGCAGGACGCGGTGTTGACGAATCCGGGGTCGTAGACCGCGAGACCGGGGGTCTCGTCGTCGGGACGGATCTTGCCGATGTCGGCCGCCCGGATGGTGCCGTCGACGATGGGTACGTCGTACTCCTGGCCGGTCCGGTTGTCCCGGACCGTGAGGCTCTGGCCGCCGGACGCGCTCGCGGCACCCGAACCGGTGCCGGAGGCGGTCGCCGTGCTGTCGGTCACGAGGGCTCCTCGCTTCTCGAAAGACCCGGCCGCAGGGCGCTCACAGGGGGTGCGCCTGCCGGGTGACTGGTCGGTCGATCGGGTCCCGATCGACGTGCGAATACACAGAAACTTCGCTGCTAACTTATGCCCGGGGTCCTTGAAAGGTGAAACGAGGGGTCCGCAGTGTGGTGGCCCGGGTCACGCCTCCGCGCCGGTTCCGAGACGCGTCGCTCCCGCCTTCCAGGCTCCGCGCAGGCCGACGCTCCTCACCTGTCGGCCTGGTGTCCCCCGTCGCGAGCTCGGGGGGAGAGCCTCCATTTTGACCTGGACATCCGGCCGCCGGTATTCTCGACGGTCGCGGCTACTCCCGTGCCCATCCCTGGTGCTCACCGGGGCCCCGGCACGTGCGGGCGGCGGGATCTTCCGAGTTGCGGAGGACCGCACCGTTGCCGGCCGCGGCAGACCAGACGAACCGATCTCGATCGATAGGCAATGACCGTGCGTACGTACAGCCCGAAGCCCGCGGACATCCAGCGCCAGTGGCATGTCATCGACGCCACCGACGTGGTGCTCGGACGCCTCGCCGTCCAGACCGCGACGCTGCTTCGCGGCAAGCACAAGCCGACGTTCGCCCCGCACGTCGACGGCGGCGACTTCGTCATCATCGTCAACGCCGACAAGGTCTCGCTGTCCGGCGACAAGAAGAACACCAAGCTGGCCTACCGCCACTCGGGCTACCCGGGCGGTCTCTCGGCGACGCCGTTCGGCGAGCTGCTCGAGAAGGACCCGCGCCGGGCGATCGAGAAGGCGGTCTGGGGCATGCTCCCCAAGAACCGTCTCGGCCGTCAGATGCTGAAGAAGCTCAAGGTCTACGCGGGCCCCAACCACCCGCACCAGGCCCAGAAGGCCCAGCCGTTCGAGATCACCCAGGTCTCGCAGTAATTCCGCGCACCAGCGCAACCACGAGAACCCCGAGGACGAGAATTCACCGTGACTGACACCACCACCGAGGTCGAGGAGACCTACGAGGTCGACGAGCAGGGCGTGGCCTACAGCTCGGAGAGCGCTCCGAGCGAGGACGCTCCGGCCCGCCCGGCGACCATCGCCCCGGCGCAGGCCACCGGCCGCCGCAAGGAGGCCGTCGCCCGCGTCCGTCTCGTCCCCGGCACCGGCCAGTGGACCGTCAACGGCCGCACGCTCGACTCCTACTTCCCGAACAAGCTGCACCAGCAGGTCGTCAACGAGCCCTTCGTGACGACCGACCTGGTCGGCCGCTTCGACGTGATCGCCCGCATCCACGGCGGCGGCATCACCGGCCAGGCCGGCGCGTTGCGCCTGGGCGTGGCCCGTGCGCTGAACGCCGTCGACGTCGAGGCCAACCGCCCGTCGCTGAAGAAGGCCGGCCTGCTGACCCGCGACCCGCGCGTCATCGAGCGCAAGAAGGCCGGGCTCAAGAAGGCCCGCAAGGCGCCTCAGTACTCGAAGCGCTGATCCGGTCCCCGTCGTCTCGATATGGGTCGCATCTTCGGGACCGACGGGGTCCGCGGCGTCGCCAACGGTGACCTGACCGCCGAGCTCGCGCTCGACCTGTCGGTTGCCGCCGCACACGTCCTCGCCGAGGCCGGTGCCTTCCGTCACGCGGACGGGCACCGGCCTCGTGCCGTGGTCGGCCGTGACACCCGGATCTCCGGTCAGTTCCTCGAGGCAGCCGTCGTCGCCGGCCTCGCCAGCGCGGGCGTCGACGTTCTCCTGCTCGGCGTGTTGCCGACGCCCGGCGTCGCCTACCTCACCGCCTCGCTCGACGCCGACCTCGGCGTGATGATCTCGGCGAGCCACAACCCGATGCCCGACAACGGCATCAAGTTCCTCGCCCGCGGAGGAGTGAAGCTCGACGACGCGATCGAGGTCGCGATCGAGGAGCGGCTCCGCGAGCCCTGGGACCGGCCCACCGGGGCCGCCGTCGGCCGCGTCGAGCCGTACACCGCCGCGGTCGACGACTACGCCCGGCACCTCGTCTCCACGCTCGACGGTCCGCTCACCCGGCCGGACGGCCGCCCGATCAAGGTCGTGCTCGACTGCGCCCACGGCGCGGCCTCGCGGGTCGGCCCGCTGGCGCTGACCGACGCCGGCGCCCAGGTGGTCGCGATCAACGACCGGCCCGACGGCCTCAACATCAACCACGAGTGCGGCTCGACCCACCTCGACACGGTGCAGGCGGCGGTGCGGCAGCACGGCGCCGACGTGGGGTTCGCCCTCGACGGTGACGCCGACCGCTGCCTCGCGGTCGACCACACCGGCACGATCGTCGACGGCGACCAGCTGCTCGCCGTGCTCGCGCTGGCGATGCGCGACGCCGGCACGCTCGTCAACGACACCGTCGTCGCGACCGTGATGAGCAACCTCGGCTTCGTCAACGCGATGAAGGCCAACGGCATCGGGGTGCGGCAGACCAAGGTCGGCGACCGCTACGTCCTCGAGGCGATGAACGCGGTCGGCTACACCCTCGGCGGCGAGCAGTCCGGCCACGTCATCATGCGGCACCACGCCACCACCGGCGACGGCATCCTCACCGCGCTGCACGTCCTCGCCCGGATGGCGAAGACCGGGCGCGACCTGGCCGACCTGGCCTCGGTGATGACCCGCCTCCCGCAGGTGCTCGTCAACGTCCCCGGCGTCGACAAGTCCCGCACCGACGAGGACGCCCTCGTCGCCGCGGCGGTCGCCGAGGCCGAGGCCGAGCTCGGCGACACCGGCCGGATCCTGCTCCGCCCCTCCGGCACCGAGCCGCTGGTCCGCGTCATGGTCGAGGCCGGCACCGCCGAGCAGGCCCGCGTCGTGGCCGAGCGCCTCGCCGAGGTGGTCCGCACCCGCCTGGCCCTCTGAGCCAGGAATCCAGGTGCGGTGCGGTACGCCCGCACCTACCCTGAGCCGGTGGACATCCGGGATATCGACCGGTCCGACGAGGACCAGCTCCGCCAGTTCTGGCTCGTCGGCAAGGCGGCCGAGGACGCCTACCGACCGTACGACTTCTACACGCCCTACGAGAGCGCGCGCGTGGCGTACGCCGACGGCGGCCGGCCGGGCTTCCGCAACCGCATGCTGGGGGCGTACGACGGCGGCCGGATGGTCGGCCGGGCCTACCTGAACTTCCCCACGCTCGACAACACGCACCTGTGCTTCCTCGACCTCCACGTGCATCCGGACGCCCAGCGCCGCGGCATCGGGCGCTCCCTGGTCGAGGTCGCGGTCGAGGGTGCCCGCGCTGAAGGCCGTCGCACGGTCGTGGCCGAGACCTACGTGCCGTCCGGTGCCGACGGGCCGGCGCTGGCGTTCGCGCGAGCGACCGGGTTCACGGAGGCCATCGAGGAAGGCATCAAGATCGTCGACCTGGTCGAGACCGAGGTGACCTGGCCGATGCTGGCGCAGGAGGCCGCCGCGCGCAGCGAGGGCTACACGCTGGTCGCCTGGGACGACGCCGTACCGGAGGAGCTGGTCGAGGAGTTCTGCCGCCTCAACGAGGCCTTCAACGACGAGGCGCCCAGCGGCGAGCTCGAGCTCGAGCCGGAGGTGTGGGACGAGAAGCGCGTGCGCGACGGCGAGGCGCAGAACCGCAAGATCGGCCGGCACGTGTTCGCGGTCGCCGCCATCGCCCCGGACGGCACGATGGCCGGCCTGACCGAGGCGGTGATCGGTGCGCACGCGCCGACCCGCGGCTTCCAGAGCGGCACGCTGGTGCTGCCCGAGCACCGCGGGCACGCCCTCGGCCTGGCGATGAAGATCGCCAACCACCAGGCGATCCGCAAGGCGTTCCCGGAGTGCCGGATCCTGATGACCGGCAACGCTGGGGTGAACGCTGCGATGAACGCTGTCAACGAGCGGCTGGGGTACCGCGAGGTCGAGCGCTGCGTGGAGGTGCAGCGGGATGTCTGAGCTGGAGATCACCGCGCTCGACCCGCACGACGAGGCGGCGCTCAAGGCGTATCACGCGGCCTACTACGAGGCCGACACCTTCGAGCGTCCGCACGCCGCGCCTTGGCAGCTCCACGAGATGCGCGTCGACCTGACCGCGTCGCGCCCTGGTGAGTCCAGCCACCCGTGGCTGGGCACGGTCGACGGCGTCGTGGTCGCGGTGGGCATGATGACACTGCCGCTGAAGGACAACACGCACCTGGCGTTCCTGAGGCCGTGGGTGCCGCCCGCCCACCGGCGCCGCGGCTACGGCTCGGCGATGCTCGAGCACCTGGTGGCGGAGTGCGCGCGGGCCGGCCGGAAGCAGATCCTGTCGGACACCCACGTGCCCTACTCGTTCCGCGAGGACGGCCGGGGTCACCCGGACGCCGACTTCGCCTACGCCCGCGGCTGGTCGTTCGACATGTGCGACATCGTGCGCGTGCTCCCGCTGCCGCTCCCCGAGGGGCTCCTCGACCGGCTCGAGGCGGAGGCTGCGCCGCACCACCAGAACTACGAGCTGCGGCAGTTCCGCGGGCCGGTGCCGGACGACATCGTCGAAGAGTTCGGCGAGCTCGTCGGGTCGCTCATGGTCGAGGCCCCGTCCGGCGAGGTCCAGCTCGAGCAGGAGGTGCTCGACGTCGAGCGGATCCGCGCCGACGAGGCCAGGCTGGAGGAGGCCGGGCGGGTGAAGTACACGACGGTCGCGCTCGACAGGACCGGCCGGCCGGTCGCCTACACCGAGCTCGTCGTGCCGTGCCACGACCCCGGGATGATCTTCCAGTGGGGCACGCTGGTCGCGCCGGAGCACCGCGGGCACCGGCTGGGCATGGCGACCAAGGTGGCCAACCTGCGCTGGGTGCTCGCCGAGGAGACCGACCGCGACCGCGTGTACACGATGAACGCGGAGGTCAACGACAACATGATCGCGATCAACGAGGCGCTGGGCTTCAAGCCCGTCGAGCGTCACGTGAGCCTGATGCGGAAGCTCGACTGAGCCAGGCCTCCAGCACCTCCGGGAGGATCACGCTGCTGTCGTGGCGCGCGTCGTCCGGTGCGGCCGTCAGCAGACCGCCGTACGGCGCCAGCTCCAGGTCTGAGGCCGTCACGGAGTAGCGGCGCTCGTCGCGGAGCGGTTCGCCGCCGACGTGCAGCACGCCGTCGCACTCGTCGATCCCGACCGTCTGCAGCCGGCCGAACGGGCGGTGCCGGAACGTGCGCGGCGCGTGCGCGGCGTAGTCCTCGCTCCAGCCGCGCATCAGCATCGTCCGCAGCTCCGCCCCGGTGACGCTGCCGGTCGCGGGGTTGCCGGGTGAGCTCGTCGCCGCCCAGACGTCGCGGCGACGCACCGGGCCGGCGGGCAGACCGTCGGTGCAGTGCGCGGCGATCAGCACGCCTACGTCGGCGGGGAACCGGTCGAGCAGGGCCGTCAGCACCACCTCCGCGGCGTGGCTGCGGCCGGTGAGGTCGTGCGGTGCCTCCTCGTCGAGGTGGCCGACCGGCTCGTCGAGCCACGCCTCGAGGTCCTCCTCCGCGCGCCGGCGCTCGGCGAGCACCGCGGGGTCGGCAGGGGCGTCCTGGCCGACGTCCTCGACGGTCATGTCGACGACACGGACAGGCCGGTCGGCGCCGCGATCGACGTCGAGGACGATGCGGCCGAGGTGCTCGCCGAAGCAGCCCGCCTGCCCGATCGGCACGCCCTCGTCGCGGTCGCCCTCCCGCAGGAGGTGGTGGGTGTGCCCACCCACGATCAGGTCGACCGCGCCCTTCAGCGCCCAGCTGATCGCGCGGTCCGCGTGCACGCCGGCGTGGCTGAGCAGCACGACGACGTCGGCGCCCTCGTCACGCAGCCCGAGAGCCGCATCGCGTACGGCGGTCACCCGGCCACGCTCGCGGAGTCCGAGCGTGTCGTACTGGGCGTAGTAGTCGGTGATGCCCACCACGCCGACCCGGACGTCGCCGGCGTCGAGCAGGCGTCCGCGTGCGGTGCCCTCGGGCACCTGCCCGTCGGCGGTCTCGAGGTCGCACACCAGTGGCGGCGAGCCGAGCGCGTCGGCGTAGCGGGGCAGGGCGGCTGGGCCGTAGCGCAGCAGCCCGCCGTTGCCGACGACGGCGGCGTCGACCCCGGCGGCACGGAGCAGCCGCCATCCGGCGACGCCGTACGTCATCGCGGAGAGCCGGACCGAGGTGTCCTCGACGTCACCGCCGTCGAGCAGCAGCACCGGGTGCGGTGCGGTCGCCCGGATCTCGCGCGCCCGCGCGCTGAGCCGCGCGAGGGCGTCGAAGCGGGCGTGGACGTCGTTCCAGTGCAGGATCTCGACCCGAGCAGACACGGGTCAGAGCGTAAGCCTCCGCTTGAAGGTGGGGACGACGGCGACCGGCACGAAGCCCAGTCGTTCGTTGATCGCCACCATCCAGGCGTTGGTCTCGGCGTTCGTGGTGACGATGCGCTTGGTGGCCGGGTCGTGCCGCATCAGGTTGCGCAGGTTGGCGACCTTGACGGCGGCGCCGAGCCGGTGGCCGCGGTGGTCGGGGTGCACGAGGGTGCCCCACTGGTGCGCCTCCTCGTCCCCCTTCGACGTGCCGATGTCGCTGTGCGCGACGACGACACCGTCCTTCAGCGCGAGGGCGGAGTAGCGGGTGCGTCCCATCGCGACGATCGACTCGTCCTGCTCGCGGAGCGACTCCGGCGTCGACCTTCCGGCCTCGACGTCCACGTCGCCCATCGGCGCCTCGAGCATGAAGATGTTGGACAGGTCGGCGTACGACGCCAGCACCTCGTCCGGCAGCGGGCCGACGAAGGTGCGGATCTCGTAGCCCTCGGCCTTCTCCCGCACCTCGCGCTCGATCTCGTCGAGCAGGTCTCCGTCGACCGGGAGCTCGAGGTTGCGCTGGATCTCGGTGTTGGCGACGGAGAAGCCGTGCCGCTTCGCCCAGTCGATGATCGGCGAGGACTCGCGCTGCTCGAACGGGACGCCGGCGCCGCCGAGCAGCTGTGTGCGGCCCTCGGCGCGGGCCACCTCGATCAGAGCGTCGAGCACAACGCCCCCGATGCCGCGGCCGCGGAGCTCGGGCTCCACCGCTACGAACGACCAGGCGGTGTCGAGGTTGTCGAGGTCGGACAGCATGTGGAACCCGACGCCGACCATCTCGTCGCCGTCGTAGGCGGCCACGGTCACAATCCGGCGCTCCTTGATCGGCGTGCGCACCATGCCGACGAACTCGTCGTGGGTCCACATCGGGTTCCAGGGGCGGCCGTCCTCCTTCTCGGCGCGCCACAGGATCTGGTGGAACCGCGTCACTGCGGCGTCGTCGGCCGGGTCGAGGGGTCGGGTCTCCATGGCGCCATCCAAGCAACGGACCCCGGCCGCCGCGACCGATTTGTCTTGACTCCGGGTCGACGCGGAACCTCGAAGTCCTTTACCTTGGACGCCGGCCGTGCTCGGGGCAGCCTCCTCGGACGGCCAGTCGTCCGATCGGGGGAGTTCGTCGATGAGGCTTCACCACGCGGCAGCAACGGCCGCGCTGGCGCTGTGCCTGACCGCCTGCGGGGGTGGCGGCGGCGAGACCACGACCGACCCGCCGACGCTGGGTGACGAGTCGAGCTCCTCGTCCGAGCCCCCGTCCGAGACGCCTCCGGCCGACTCCGAGGACAGCGGCGAGCTCGCCGGCGACTACCCCGACGTCGAGCTGTCGTTCGGCTCGCTCCCGGAGGTGAGGGGGTCCCAGCGCGACGCGCTGGCGGCGTACGTCACGTACGAGCACGGCCTGCGAAAGCTGAGCCGCACCGCCAAGATCAATTCCGAGCTGCGCAAGGTGGCTGGTGAGCCGCTGATGCCGACCCTGCGCAACACCGTGGCCTACCTCCGCAACAACGACCTGCGCTACGCCGGGCCGACCGCCATCGACGTCAGCGTCAACGGCGGCAACGACCGCGTGGTCGTCCTCGACCTCTGCACCGACGCGTCTCGGCTGCGCCTGGTGAAGGACGGCAAGAAGCGACCCGTCGAAGGGCTGCAGCGGGCCAAGGGGCGCGTCACGTTGAACTCCGGTGGCACCAACGCCTGGAAGGTCACCGACTACACCACGCTGGAGGAACCATGCTGAGCCGTGCCGCGCGGGTTTCGTCGGTCCTGGCCGTCGCCGCCGGGGTGACCGTCTCGGGGGCGGTGCTGTCACCGGCCGCCGCAGGCTGTGGTGGAGGCGGCATCGCGTGCACGCCTGACAAGCCGCAGTCGGACGGCAACACGGTCGTCGTGAGCGTCTACGGCGACTTCGTGCGGGGCGGGTCGGACGGCTCGCCGGGCGGCGGCTCGACCAGCGTGAGCGTGCCGACGCCGTGCAAGTGGTACGAGGGCTGGACCGGCAAGGAGTACTACGAGGGCATCCAGAGCAACGAGATCAACGGCGCCGGCAGCCGCGACGCCGACCGCGGGACGTGGGAGCCCAACGCCGGCTACGAGAAGTACAAGGACGACACCAAGGGTCACTGGTACTTCCCCGGTTGCTCGATGCTCGACGGGATGTTCGACAACTACGACGAGTTCACCAAGTACGCCCAGAACTACTTCGACGAGAACCCCGACGTGTACGTCCAGCCCGGCGAGACCCCGCCGGTTCCCGACGTACCGCCGGAGGTGCTGCTCATGGCCGCCCAGGAGGCCATGGAGATGCCGGAGCCGGCCTTCGACTACAACCCGAAGCGCGCCGCGGACGCCGCCACGCTGGTCAACCTCGACACCTGGTTCTGGCAGGAGGACCGCGCCGAGTCCGGCGAGGTGACCGCGGAGGCCGGCGGAAACTCGGCGACGGTCCAGGCGAGGCTCGGCGAGGTCACCTACGTCGGCGACAACGCCGGTGCGGTCACCTGCGCCGACGCCGGCACCCCGTGGCAACCGGGTGCCGCGTCCGACTGCGTGCTGCAGTTCATCCGGGCGGGCAGCAACACCGTGACGGCGACCAGCACCTGGAACCTGTCGTGGTCCTACAACGGCACGCCGATGGGCGACCTGGACGCGCTGGGCGCGACCTGGTCGGCCGACGTCGGCGTGGTGGAGTCGCAGGCGCTCGTCACCGGAGTCCGGTAGTCGCATCGATTGGTCAAAGACTGCAGGTCCCGGTGCCGGGATCTTGCGGTTGGGGACCAAACCGCATGTTCCAGCGCCGGGACGTTGCGGTTGGGGACCAAACCGCAGCGTCCGGTCAGAGCTTGCGCAGCCGCACGAACCGCACGGAGTGGTCGGCGGCCTTGCGCAGCACGAGCGTCGCGCGGCTGCGCGTGGGCTGGATGTTCTGCTTGAGGTTGGGCCCGTTGATGGTGTCCCAGATCCGGTGTGCCTCGTCGATGGCCTCGTCGACGGTGAGCGCGGCGTACTTCGCGAAGTAGGACGCCGGGTTGCGGAAGGCGGTCTCCCGAAGCCGAAGGAACCGCTCGACGTACCAGCGCCGGATGTCGTCGGTCGCCGCGTCGACGTACACGGAGAAGTCGAAGAAGTCGCTCAGCGCCAGGCCGGTGCGGCCGTCCTCGCGCACGCGCGCTGGCTGCAGCACGTTGAGGCCCTCGAGGATGACGATGTCGGGGCGCTTGACGACGACCTTCTCGTCGGGGAGGACGTCGTAGACGAGGTGGGAGTACGTCGGCGCCTCCACCTCGTCCTTGCCGGACTTGATGTCCATCACGAAGCGGAGCAGCGCCTTGCGGTCGTAGGACTCCGGGAAGCCCTTGCGGTGGAGGATGCCGCGGCGCTCGAGCTCGGCGTTGGGGTAGAGGAAGCCGTCGGTGGTGACCAGCGCGACTGAGGGGTGCTCCGGCCAGTGCGCGAGCATCTCACGCAGCACGCGCGCGGTCGTCGACTTGCCCACGGCGACCGAGCCGGCGAGGCCGATGACGAACGGCGTGCGGGGCGGGTGCGGGCGGGCGAGGAACTCCTCCTGGGCGCGGTGCAGCGCGCCGGCGGCCTCGACGTACAGGGAGAGCAGGCGGGACAGCGGCAGGTAGACCTGCTGCACCTCGTCGAGGTCGAGCTCGTCGCCGAGGCCGCGGACCCGATCGATCTCCTCGGCGGAGAGCGGCTCGCCCCAGCGGCTGCGGGACTTGCCCAGCTCCGCCCAGGTCTCGCGGTCGAGCTCGACGTACGGGCCCGACTCGCGGCCGCGCTCCTGACCCTGACCGGTCGACATGTCCGGCATTCTGCCGTCCCCGGCTCGGCCGACCGTGCCGGGTCCGGGCGGAGGGCTCGCCGTAGACTCGGGCCCATGTGTGGAATCGTCGGGTACGTCGGACCGAAGCAGGCCGAGAACGTCGTCGTGGAGGGCCTGCGCAGGCTGGAGTACCGCGGCTACGACTCAGCCGGTGTGGCGCTGGTCGTCGACGGCAAGATCGCGGCCGAGAAGCGCGCCGGCAAGATCGCGAACCTCGACAAGGCACTCGCCGACTCGCCGCTGCCCGAGGCCACCACCGGCATCGGGCACACCCGCTGGGCCACCCACGGCGCGCCGACCGACCAGAACGCGCACCCCCACCTCGGCCAGGACGGCCGGGTCGCGCTCGTGCACAACGGGATCATCGAGAACTTCGCGCTGCTGCGCGCCGAGCTCGAGGCCGCCGGCCACGAGCTGCGCTCCGAGACCGACACCGAGATCGCTGCGCACCTGCTGGAGGCCGCGGTCGCCGACGGCGCCGACCTGACCACCGCGATGCAGCAGGTGTGCCGCCGCCTCGACGGCGCGTTCACGCTCGTCGCCGTCGACGCGCAGGACCCGGACCGCGTGGTCGCCGCGCGCCGCAACTCGCCGCTGGTCGTCGGGCTCGGCGAGGGCGAGAACTTCCTCGCCTCCGACGTGGCCGCGTTCATCGAGCACACCCGCGAGGCGCTCGAGCTCGGCCAGGACCAGGTCGTCACGATCACTCGTGAGGGCGTGAGCGTCACCGACTTCGAGGGCAACGACGCGCAGGCGACGCCGTACCACGTGGACTGGGACCTGTCGGCCGCCGAGAAGGACGGCTTCGACTGGTTCATGCGCAAGGAGATCCACGAGCAGCCGCGGGCGATCGCCGACTCGATGCTCGGCCGCCACGACGAGGCCGGCCGGCTGCAGCTCGACGAGATCCGCATCAGCGAGGACGAGCTGCGCGACGTCGACAAGATCATCATCGTCGCGTGCGGCACGGCGTTCTACGCCGGCCTGGTCGCGAAGTACGCGATCGAGCACTGGACCCGGATCCCGTGCGAGGTCGAGCTCGCGCACGAGTTCCGCTACCGCGACCCGATCCTCACCCGCGACACCCTGGTCGTCGCGATCAGCCAGTCCGGCGAGACCGCCGACACGCTGATGGCGATCCGGCACGCGCGCGAGCAGCGCTCCAAGGTGCTGGCGATCTGCAACACCAACGGCTCGACGATCCCGCGCGAGAGCGACGCGGTGATCTACACCCACGCCGGGCCGGAGATCGGTGTCGCCTCGACCAAGGGCTTCATGACGCAGCTCGTGGCGTGCTACCTGCTGGCGCTGTACCTCGCGCAGGTGCGGGGCACGCGCTACGGCGACGAGATCGCCGCGGTCGTGCACGAGCTGGAGAAGATGCCGGAGCACGTGCAGCGCATGCTCGACGACGCGGCCGTCGTCAACGAGCTCGCCGCCGAGCTGGTCGACGCGGGGTCCGTGCTGTTCCTGGGGCGGCACGCCGGTTTCCCGGTGGCGCTCGAGGGCGCGTTGAAGCTCAAGGAGCTCGCCTACATCCACGCCGAGGGCTTCGCCGCCGGCGAGCTCAAGCACGGCCCGATCGCGCTCGTCGAGGACCAGCTGCCGGTCTTCTGCGTCGTACCTCCTCGTGGCCGGGACTTCCTGCACGACAAGATGGTCAGCGGCATCCAGGAGATCCGCGCTCGCGGCGCTCGCACGATCGTGCTGGCCGAGGAGGACGACGACGTCGTCGCGCCGTACGCCGACACCCTGATCAAGCTGCCGAAGGTGCCGACGCTGCTGCAGCCGATGGTCGCCACCGTGCCCCTGCAGCTGTTCGCGTGCGAGCTCGCGACGGTCAAGGGTCACGACGTCGACCAGCCGCGCAACCTGGCCAAGTCCGTCACCGTCGAGTGACGTCCGGGCTGCCCTCGTGATCGTCGGCGTCGGCATCGACGTGGTCGACATCGACCGCTTCGCCGAGTCACTCGAGCGCACGCCCGCGCTGCGGACGCGGCTGTTCACGCCGGCCGAGCGCGAGCGACCCCTCGCCTCGCTGGCCGCGCGCTTCGCGGCCAAGGAGGCGCTCGCCAAGGCGCTCGGCGCTCCGACCGGGATGGGCTGGCTCGACGCCGAGGTCGTCAACGAGTCCACCGGCCGGCCGCTGCTGGAGATCCGTGGGTCAGTGAAGGCGCGGTTCGACCAGGTGGGCGCGAAGAGCATCCACGTCTCGTTGTCGCACGACGCCGGCATCGCCTCCGCCGTGGTGATCCTGGAGGCGTAGCGGCGTTACTCCGCGTCGGCGTCGTAGTGGAGCCCGTCCTCGGCGACGGTCGCGGACGGCGGCGGCACGTGCTCGGTCAGCCGGCCGTCGTGCCCGAGGTGGCTCACGGTCCTGCCGTGCAGCAGCACCACGGCGTCGCTGACCATCCGGCGGTGGCAGCGCCACCACAGCGACTCGCTGCACATGACGGCCGTTCGTCCCTGGTCCATCCGCTCCAGCAGCACCTGGAGCCCGTCACGGAACTCGTCGGTGCGCATGTGTGCGGCGTACGCCCGGAACGCCTTCACCCGCCACCAGCCGTCGACCTCGTCGTCCTGGCCCTTCGGAACGCTCCGCCGCCCGCCCAGCCGCGGCTCCCATACGTAGCCGATCCCGGCTTCGGGGAGCCACATGCTCATCTCGTCGTTGCTCATCTCGGGGTTCCGCCGGCTGCCCGGGAACCGGCGTACGTCGACGACCTGCTCGACCCCCGCGTTTGTCAACAGGGTGACGAGCTCGTCGGGGCTCGCCGTGCCGTGGCCGAACGTGAGCAGGTCACTCAACGCGGGTGACCCGTGTGCCTGCCCGGATCGCCTGCGGTATCTCGGCCACGTCGTCTACCGCTTTCAGCAGCTCGGCAACGTCCTCGGGCGGCCCGTCAGCGTCGACAGTCACCGCGTAGCCGATGCCGGTCGAGCGCCACTCATCATCGAAGCCGCCGTCCGTGTCGACTGCGACTCCGTTCACCGTGATGCCGAGCCGCTTCGCCTCACGGTAGGTGTCGTTGAGGACGCAGAGCGCGACCGACAGGTGCAGGATCTGGGCGCCGTTCTGCGCCGGCGCGGCGACGACACCTTCGTCTGTCCAGGCGTGCTCGAGCACGACACCGTC
>DASURB010000035.1:0-2082 GCA_036280235.1 Nocardioides sp. | reverse complement strand
CTCGACGCCCGGCTGACCGCCGAGCCCGGCGACGTGGTCGCGGTGATCGGCCCCAACGGGGCCGGCAAGTCGACCCTCGTCAGGGCGCTCGCCGGGCTCGTCGCCCTCGACGCCGGCCACGTCACCTGCGACGGCGAGACCTGGGACGACGGCCGCGGCCACGCCCTCACCGTGCAGGAACGCCGCGCCGGCATGGTCTTCCAGCGCCAGCTGCTCTTCCCCCACCTCACCGCCCTGGAGAACGTCGCCTTCGGCCCCCGCGCCCGAGGCGTACGTCGATCGGCGGCACGGGCGAGCGCCACCGCGTGGCTCGAGCGGCTCGGGGTGGGGCCGCTCGGCCCGCGGAGGCCGCACGAGATGTCTGGCGGCCAGGCGCAACGGGTGTCGGTCGCGCGTGCCCTCGCCACCGAGCCTCGCCTGCTCCTGCTCGACGAGCCCCTGGCCGCCCTCGACGTCGGCGTCGCGATGGCGCTGCGGGTCGAGCTCGCCCGGCACCTCGCCGACTTCGGAGGGGTGAGCGTGCTGGTGACCCACGACGCCCTGGACACCCTCACGGTGGCGAACCGGGTCGTCGTCCTCGACGAGGGGCGGGTGGCCCAGGTCGGCACGCCCGCGGAGGTCGCCCAGCGGCCCCAGACCGAGCACGTCGCCAGGCTGATGGGCCTCAACGTGCTCAGGGGCCGCAGCAGCGGGACCGTCGTACGCCTGGCGGACGGGACCGACCTGGTCACCGCCACCGAGGCGGAGGGCGAGGTCAACGCCTGCTTCGGGCCCCAGGCGGTGTCGTTGACCCTGGAGGAGCCGGTCGGCAGCGCGCGGAACCACTGGCGGGGCACGGTGCACACGGTGGTCCCCCACGGCTCCGCGGTCCGGGTGCACCTCGACGCGCCCACGGGGCTGATCGCCGACGTCACACCGGCGTCCGCCGCCGCCCTCGGGCTCGTGCCGGGCCGGAGGGTGTGGGCCGCGGTCAAGGCGACCGAGGTGACCGTCTACGCAACCGAGGGCGTCCCGGACACCGCCGTCCGGTGACCGTGACACGAACGGTGTCAGGGAGTCGGAGGACTCCGTTACCATCGCGCTATGTCTGACGCCACGCTGCCGCCCGATCTGTCCGCCGCGCACGACGCGCCCGACCGCAACCTCGCGCTCGAGCTGGTGCGCGTCACGGAGGCGGCCGCGATGGCAGCGGGCCGCTGGGTGGGACGCGGCGACAAGAACGGCGCCGACGGGGTCGCGGTCAACGCGATGCGCGTCCTGATCTCCACGGTCGGCATGCGCGGCACCGTGGTGATCGGCGAGGGCGAGAAGGACAACGCCCCGATGCTGTTCAACGGCGAGGTGGTCGGTGACGGCACCGGCCCCGAGTGCGACGTGGCGGTCGACCCGATCGACGGCACCACGCTGACCGCCAAGGGCATGGCGAACGCGGTCTCCGTGCTCGCGGTGGCACCGCGCGGCTCGATGTTCGACCCTTCGGCGGTCTTCTACATGGAGAAGCTCGTCGCCGGTCCGGAGGCAGCGGACGTGGTCGACATCAGGTACCCGGTCGCGGAGAACATCGCCCGCGTCGCCAAGGCCAAGGGCAGCGCCGCCGAGGACGTGACCGTGGTGGTGCTCGACCGCCCCCGCCACCAGGACCTGGTCCAGGAGATCCGCGAGACCGGCGCACGGATCAAGTTCATCACCGACGGCGACGTGGCCGGCGCGATCATGGCCGCCCGCCCGGACACCGGCATCGACATGCTCATGGGCGTCGGCGGCACGCCGGAGGGCATCATCGCTGCCTGCGCGATGAAGTGCACCGGCGGCGTGATCCAGGGCCGGCTGTGGCCGACCGACGACGCCGAGCGGCAGAAGGCCCTCGACGCCGGGCACGACCTCAGCCCCGACAGGGTGCTCACCACCGACGAGCTGGTCACCGGCGACGACTGCTTCTTCGTCGCCACCGGGATCACCGACGGCGAGCTCATGAAGGGCGTCCGCTACCGCGCCGGCGGGGCCACCACCCACTCCCTCGTGATGCGCTCGCGCTCGGGCACGATCCGCTCGATCACGAGCGAGCACCGGCTGGAGAAGCTG
>DASURB010000034.1:0-5032 GCA_036280235.1 Nocardioides sp. | reverse complement strand
ACGTCGCGGGCGGCTCCAGCAGCCTGCTGGCGCGGATGCTCGGCGGCAACGAGGTCGCGACGGGCGACCCGAGGCTCATCGCCGCGGTCGCGGTGATCATCGGCATCGTGCTCGCGGCGCTGATCCTGGCGCTGACCGGGTACTTCACCGGCACCGAGCACCGCCCCGTCAAGGACGTCGGCAAGACCGCGCTCACCGGCCCGGCGACCGTCATCCTGTCGGGCCTCTCCGTCGGCTTCGAGTCCGCCGTCTACACCGCGATCGTGATCGGTGCCGCCGTCTACGGCGCCGCGCTGCTCGCCGGTGGTGCCACGACCCTCGCGCTGTTCGCGGTCGCGCTGGCCGGCTGCGGCCTGCTCACCACCGTCGGCGTCATCGTCGCGATGGACACCTTCGGGCCGGTCTCCGACAACGCCCAGGGCATCGCCGAGATGTCCGGCGACGTCGACGGCGACGGCGCGCAGATCCTCACCGAGCTCGACGCGGTCGGCAACACGACCAAGGCGATCACCAAGGGCATCGCGATCGCCACGGCCGTGCTGGCCGCGACCGCGCTGTTCGGCTCCTACACCCAGGCGATCGAGACCGAGCTCGGCGAGACCTTCGTCGCGAACGTCTTCTCCGCCGACGTCCTGGTCGGTCTGCTCATCGGTGCGGCCGTGGTGTTCCTGTTCTCCGGTCTGGCCATCAACGCGGTCGGCCGTGCCGCCGGTGCGGTGGTCTACGAGGTGCGCCGCCAGTTCAAGGAGATCCCGGGGATCATGGAGGGCACCGGCCGTCCGGAGTACGGCAAGGTCGTCGACATCTGCACCCGCGACTCGCTGCGCGAGCTCGCCACGCCGGGTCTCCTCGCCATCTTCGCGCCGATTGCCGTCGGCTTCGGCCTCGGCGTGGGGCCGTTGGCCGGCTACCTGGCCGGCGCGATCGGTGCCGGCACGCTGATGGCGATCTTCCTGGCCAACTCCGGCGGCGCCTGGGACAACGCCAAGAAGCTCGTCGAGGACGGCCACCACGGCGGCAAGGGCTCCCCGGCCCACGAGGCCACCGTCATCGGCGACACCGTCGGCGACCCGTTCAAGGACACCGCCGGCCCCGCGATCAACCCGCTGATCAAGGTGATGAACCTGGTCTCGCTGCTGATCGCCGCCGCCGTCGTCCAGGTCAGCGTCGGTGAGGACGAGAACACCCCGCTGCGCATCGCGATCGCGCTCGTCTCGGCCGCGATCATCGCCGGCGCCGTGTACGTCTCGAAGCGTCGCCCGGTCGCCATCGGCGAGTCCGCGCCCGAGCCGGTCGGAAGCAACGCCGCCTGACCGGAACGGCACCCGCTTCACTGCTTCATCAGAGTTCGATCGAGAGGCCACCTCCCACGGGAGGTGGCCTCTCGCCGTTCCCATGGCCTGTTGGCCGTAGCATCGCGAGACGTGGAGCTGCTCTCGTTCGCCGACGTCGAGCGCTTGCGCGACGACCTGGTCCAGGCCGGCTATCACTACGAGAACGTCGCCGACCTGCTCGGCCCCGTCGCCCACCAGGCGCTCTCGCGCAACGAGACCACGCCGGGTCTGCGCGCCACCCGCGACCGCAGCCCGCTCTCTACGCTGGTGCGGCTGTTCCTGCTGCAGGCGGTCGTGCCGGCCGCGGACGTGGAGGCCACGCTCCCGGGCCTGCTCGACACGCTGTGCGTCGCCGGCATGCTCGAGCGCAGCGTCGGCGAGGTGCGCGCGCGGGTCGACCTGCGGCCGTACGCCGACGACAGCCGAGGCTGGTGGGTGGTCAGCGACCTCACGCCCGGTCTGGACGGGCGCGGTCTCAAGGTTGATGCCGACCACGTGCTCGGCATCAGCTCCGCGTCCTCGACCCTCGCGCAGCTCACCGTGCGCGAGCCGGTCCGTCGCGCGCTCGACCTCGGCACCGGCTGCGGCGTGCAGGCGTTGCACCTGGCCGAGCACGCCGAGCACGTCGTCGGGACAGACGTGAACGAGCGTGCCCTGCGGATGACCCGCCTCAACGCGATGCTCAACGGGGTGGAGATCGACGACCGGGCGGGCAGTCTCTACGATCCCGTCGCGGACGAGACGTACGACCTCATCGTCACCAACCCCCCGTTCGTCGTCTCGCCCGGCACCGGCGAACGGCTCGTCTATCGCGACTCCGGCCTTCCCGGCGACGAGATGGTCCGCCGCGTGGTGACCGGCGCCGTGGAGCACCTGGCACCCGGCGGGCGTGCCCAGGTGCTCGCCAACTGGGTGCACCGCAAGGGCGAGGACTGGCGCGACCGGCTCACCGGCTGGGTCGAGGGTCGCGGCGTCGACGCGTGGGTCGTGCAGCGCGAGGTCGCCGACCCCGCGGAGTATGTCGAGCTGTGGTTGAAGGACGCCGGTGTGCACGGCGACGACGACTACATCGAGAGATACGACACCTGGCTGTCCTGGTTCGAGCACCAGGGCATTGAGGGCGTCGGGTTCGGCTGGCTCGACCTGCGCCGCGTCGACCGGGATCCCGTGCTGCGGCTCGAGGAGTGGCCGTACGACGTGGAGCAGCCTCTCGGGCCCGAGGTGGCCGCGCACGCACGGCGCCAGGACGTGCTGGCCGCGACTCCCGACCTGTCCAACGAACGGCTGGTCCGCCGCGACGACGTGCGCCAGGAGACGGTGGGCGCCCCGGGCGCCGAGGACCCGGAGACGATCGTGCTCAGGCAGCAGCGCTGGATGCGGCGCGCGCACCAGGCCGACACGGTCGTCGCGGGCCTCGTCGGCGCCTGCGACGGCGACCTCACAACCGGACAGCTCCTCGACGCGCTGGCCACCCTGCTCGACCGCGAACCGGCCGATCTTCGGGCGACGTACGAGCCCGAAGTCCGCCGTCTCGTGGCGGACGGCTTCCTCGCCCCGGCCGAGACCGGGAACTGACCGGGGTCGATTCCGCGTTGACACGGCGCGTTACCGTGTCTCGCGCGGAACTCCGGCCTGAGTGCGGCCGGGCCGCATGTCTGATGAGGAAGCAGGACGTACGTGGCAGGGAACAACGGGGCCGGGCGCAAGCTCGTCATCGTCGAGTCGCCGGCGAAGGCGAAGACGATCGGCGGGTACCTCGGCGACGACTACGTGGTCGAGTCGTCGATCGGGCACATCCGCGATCTCCCGCAGAGCGCCGCCGACGTGCCTGCCGAGATCAAGGGCCAGCCGTGGGCGCGTCTCGGCGTCGACGTCGAGAACAACTTCACCCCTTACTACGTCGTGTCCCGCGACAAGAAGTCGCACATGACCAAGCTCAAGAGCCTCCTGAAGGACGCCTCCGAGCTCTACCTCGCGACCGATGAGGACCGCGAGGGCGAGGCGATCGCCTGGCACCTGCTCGACGAGCTGAAGCCGAAGGTGCCGGTGCGGCGCATGGTGTTCCACGAGATCACCAAGCCCGCGATCCAGGCCGCGGTCGAGAACCCGCGCGACATCGACATGGACCTCGTCGAGGCCCAGGAGGCGCGACGGATCCTCGACCGGCTCTACGGCTACGAGGTCTCGCCGGTCCTCTGGAAGAAGGTCATGTCCGGCCTGTCCGCGGGCCGCGTGCAGTCCGTCGCGACCCGCCTGGTCGTCGACCGCGAGCGCGAGCGCATGGCGTTCCGCACCGCGTCGTACTGGGACCTCGAGGGCACCTTCGACGCCGGCGCCGGCCACGACGAGCGGATGTTCCCGGCCAAGCTGCACGCCGTCGACGGGTCTCGCGTCGCGCGGGGCTCCGACTTCACCTCGCGGGGCGAGCTCAAGGACGGCGCCGACGTCGTCCACCTCGACCGCGGCCGCGCCGAGGCGCTCGCCTCCGCGCTGACCGACACGACGTTCGAGGTCCGGTCGGTCGAGTCCAAGCCCTACACCCGCAAGCCCTACGCGCCGTTCCGCACGACGACGCTGCAGCAGGAGGCCTCGCGCAAGCTCGGGTACGGCGCATCGCGGACGATGTCGATCGCGCAGCGGCTCTACGAGAACGGCTTCATCACCTACATGCGCACCGACTCCACGACACTGTCGGAGTCGGCCGTCGCGGCTGCGCGGCAGCAGGCCACGGAGCTGTACGGCGCGGAGTACGTCCCGGACAAGCCGCGCACCTACACGTCCAAGGTCAAGAACGCGCAGGAGGCGCACGAGGCGATCCGTCCCGCGGGCGAGAACTTCCGCACGCCCGCGCAGACCGGCCTGACCGGTGACGAGTTCCGGCTCTACGAGCTGATCTGGATGCGCACCGTCGCTTCGCAGATGAAGGACGCCGAGGGCCGCTCGGTCACCATCCGGCTCGGCGGCAGCGCGAGCACCGGCGAGGACGTCGTCTTCTCCGCGAGCGGCCGGGTGATCACGTTCCACGGCTTCCTCAAGGCGTACGTCGAAGGCCAGGACGACCCGGACACCGAGTCCGACGACCGCGAGACGCGGCTGCCCGCCGTGAAGGAAGGCGACGCCGTGACGGCGGCGTCGGTCCGTGCGGCCGGCCACGAGACGAAGCCGCCGGCGCGCTACACCGAGGCCAGCCTGATCCGCGAGCTGGAGGAGCGCGAGATCGGCCGTCCGTCGACGTACGCCTCGATCATCGGCACGATCCTCAACCGCGGCTACGTCTACAAGAAGGGCACCGCACTGGTGCCGGCGTGGCTGGCGTTCTCGGTGATCCGGCTGCTCGAGGAGCACTTCACCCGGCTGGTCGACTACGAGTTCACCGCCCGGATGGAGGACGTGCTCGACGAGGTCGCGACCGGGCGCCGCGACGGCAACCAGGAGCTGGCGGAGTTCTACTTCGGCGCCGGTGACGTGGAGGGGCTGCGCGAGCTGGTCTCCGAGCTCGGCGACATCGACGCCCGGGAGCTGGCCACCTTCCCGGTCGCCGACGGAGTCGACCTCCGGGTGGGCAGGTACGGCCCCTACCTCGAGGGACCGGGCGAGGACGGCACCCCGGCCGGGACCCGCGCCAACGTCCCCGAGGACCTGCCGCCCGACGAGCTCACCGAGGAGAAGGCGAAGGAGCTGCTGGCCAACCCGGCCGG
>DASURB010000033.1:0-16867 GCA_036280235.1 Nocardioides sp. | reverse complement strand
GACCCGCTCCGGGCCCCCGGTCCGCGGGGCGAGCGGCTCAGCGACGCCTCGTTCATGCTGTGGTTCAACGCCCACCCCGACCCCGGCCGCGCCGCCCTGCCCGAGAACGAGTGGGTCCGTTCCGGCGAGGTCGTCCTGAGCACCGACAGCAAGCACCCCGTCGGCGAGGTCGTCGAGGCCGGCCAGGCCATCGACATCGAACCCCGCTCCGTGATCGTCCTCCGCCAGCTGTAGCCCCGTCAGCCCCGGAGGGCGCCCCGGACGAGGGGCTCCGGACGAACGTCGGGTGCGGGCACGTCAGAGGGCTCGGCCGCGGCGTCGGCGTTCGAACGAAACCGGGCACCGAGCCGTCCCGACGACGCGCCGCCCAAGTGCCCGCACCCGACGGGCGGCAGGAGCGCCCGGCGCGCCAGCGAGCGGGGTTCGGGAAGCGCAACGGCTCCCCGACGCAGACACGGGGAGCCGTTGGTCGAACGACAGGCCCGGGGCAGCAGGTGGAGTGCCCCGGACCTGTCGAGGTCAGGCCGGCGGAAGCGCGACGCAGCCCAGCTCGGCCGGGCCGGCGAGGTGCGCGTGCTTCGGCAGGACGCGTGCGGTGTAGCCGAACGCGCCGGTCGAGGAGAGCGAGACGTGGCCGTCGTACCGGTGCCGGCCGCCCTCGTAGCTCTCCACCAGGGTGAGCGACTCGGCGGTCGTGTCGACCAGGCTGTCGTTGTCGGTGATCCGCCCGTGCAGCACCTGGACGTCGACGTCGTCGGGGCTGAGCTCCCCGAGGGAGACGAACACACGCACGTCGATGCTGTCGCCGAGGGCCGGGGCGTCAGCGACGCCGCCGGACTCGACGTGGTCGATGCTGACGCCCTTCCAGGCTGCTCGCACGCGGTGCTTCCACTCCGAGAGCTCCTGGGCGCCGGCGTAGCTGCCGTTGAGGCTGCGCGAGCTCGCCGCGGCCGGGGTGTAGAGCTTCGCCACGTAGTCGCGCACCATCCGGTCCGCGAGCACCTTGGGCCCGAGCGACTTCAGCGTGTGCCGGACCATCTCGATCCAGCGGTAGGGCACGCCCTCGTCGTCGTGGTCGTAGAACCGCGGGGCGACCTCGTTCTCGATCAGGTCGTAGAGCGCGGTGGCCTCGATGTCGTCACGACGATCGGGGTCGTCGATGCCGTCGGCCGACGGGATCGCCCAGCCGTTGTTGCCGTCGTACCACTCGTCCCACCACCCGTCGAGGATCGACAGGTTGAGACCGCCGTTGAGCGCGGCCTTCATGCCGGACGTGCCGCAGGCCTCGTAGGGACGCAGCGGGTTGTTCAGCCAGACGTCGCAGCCGGGGTAGAGCGGCTGCGCCATCGCGATGTCGTAGTTGGGCAGGAAGACGATGCGGTGCCGGACCTCGGGGTCGTCGGAGAACCGGACGATCTCCTGGATCAGCTTCTTGCCACCCTCGTCGGCCGGGTGCGCCTTGCCGGCGATGACCAGCTGCACCGGGCGCTCCGGGTGGAGCAGCAGGCTCTTCAGCCGCTCGGGGTCGCGCAGCATCAACGTCAGCCGCTTGTACGACGGGACGCGGCGCGCGAAGCCGATCGTCAGCACGTCGGGGTCGAGCGCGGAGTCGATCCAGGTCAGCTCGGCAGGCGCCGCGCCGCGCTGCTCCCACGACTTGCGGAGGCGACGGCGGGCGTCGAGGACGAGCTTCTCGCGCAGCGCGCGCTTCGTCCGCCAGATGTCCGCGCCGGAGATCTTGTCGGCGAGCTCGAACACCTGCGACGGGTGGTCGGCGTCGGGGTCCGGGCCGGGCCGGCCGCCGTACGCCCGGACGAGCTCGAAGATCTCGCGGGCGACCCACGTCGGGGCGTGGACGCCGTTGGTGATCGAGGTGATCGGTCGCTCGGACGGGTCGAAGTCGGGCCACAGGCCGCCGAACATGTCGCGGCTGACGTGGCCGTGCAGCTGGGAGACGCCGTTGGCGCGCTGGCCGAGGCGGAAGCCCATCACGGCCATGTTGAACACCGACGGATCGCCGCCCGGGTAGTCCTCCGCGCCGAGCGCGAGGATCCGGTCGACCGGGACGCCCGGGCAGGCGTTGTCGCCGCCGAAGTACTGCGCGACGAGGTCGAGCGGGAACCGGTCGATGCCGGCGGGCACCGGGGTGTGCGTGGTGAACACCGTGCCGGCGCGGGAAACCTCGAGCGCGGCGTCGAACGAGAGCCGGGGGCCCTGCTCGGTGAGCTCGCGGATCCGCTCGAGGCCGAGGAAGCCGGCGTGGCCCTCGTTGGTGTGGAACACCTCGGGCGCCGGGGCGCCGGTGATCTGGCTGTGGGCGCGGATCGCCCGGACGCCGCCGATGCCGAGCAGCATCTCCTGGCGCAGCCGGTGCTCGCTGTTGCCGCCGTACAGGCGGTCGGTGACGCCACGGATCTCGGGGCTGTTCTCCTCCGTGTCGGAGTCGAGCAGCAGCAGGGGCACGCGGCCGACCTGCGCGACCCAGATGCGCGCGGTGAGGGTGCCGTGGTCGGGCAGCCCGATGGTGACCTTGGCGACGTTGCCGTCGGCGTCGCGCAGCAGCGAGATCGGCAGGCCGTCGGGGTCGAGGACCGGGTAGGTCTCCTGCTGCCAGCCGTCGCGGGAGAGGAACTGGCGGAAGTAGCCGTGGCGGTAGAGCAGTCCGACGCCGGTGATCGGCACGCCCAGGTCGCTGGCGGTCTTGAGGTGGTCGCCGGCGAGGATGCCGAGGCCGCCGGAGTACTGCGGCAGCACCGCGGTGATGCCGAACTCCGGGGAGAAGTAGGCGATCGAGCGCGGCGCCTCGGCCACGCCGGAGCGCTGGTACCAGCGGTCGCTCGTCATGTAGGTGCGCAGGTCCTCGGCGGCCGCGCCCAGCCGGCCGAGGAAGTCCTCGTCGGCGGCGAGCTGCTCGAGCCGCGCCTGGCTCACCTGGCCCAGCAGGCGCACGGGGTCGTGACCCACCGCGTCCCAGGCCTCGGGGTCGACGGCGGCGAACACGTCCTGGGTGCCGGGGTGCCAGGACCAGCGCAGGTTGCCGGCCAGCTCACCCAGCGCCGCCAGCGGCTCGGGGAGGACGGGCTGAACGGTGAATCGACGGATTGCTCTCACGGGCAGCACGCTAGCCCAGATCGACTTGATCGATCCAATGTCCGGTCCATCCCGTCTAGCGACGTGGGCCACACCCGGAAGCCCTCAGCCGGAACCCGTCAGTCCTAATACCTACCGACACGTAACCACGGCCGCCGTACGGCGTTGGAGGAGTCGAGCGCCCGCACCCTCATGGGCGCCCCGTCCTGAACTCGGAGGCTGCCATGCCCGACCGTTCCCCGACCCGGACCTGGCGGCGTGCCGTCGGTGCCGGGGCCGCCACCCTCCTCGTCGTCGGCCTGGCCGCGCTGCCGGCCACCAGCGCCGGTGCGCCCGCGCCCGCGCCGGCCGACGAGATCGTCACCTGGGGCGACACCCCACCCGGTCTCTCGGACCTCGACGAGCGCGGCACCGCGGTGCCCACCGCCGCCCAGAAGACAGCGGCGTCGTTGCTGCGAGGCCGTGACGTGACGGTCCGCTGGAACGACTTCGGCACCCCGGCCTCGGTCTTCTCCCCCACCGGCGACCTCGGTCCCGCGGTGGGCGATGCACCCGCGGCGGCCCGGGCCTGGCTCGCCGCGCACACCGACCTGCTCGGCGTCAGTGCGGCACAGGTCGCGGGCCTGGATCTGGTCGGGAGCCACAAGCTCGCCGACTCCGACGCCCGGGCCGTGGTCTTCCGCCAGCGCTTCGGCGGCATGACGCCCGCGCTCGGCAGCATGGTCACCGTCGGGGTCGCCGACGGCCGCATCGTCTACGTCTCCTCGTCGCTGACCCGGACGACGGCCACCCCCGACAACCCCGCCCTGACTCCGACCCAGGCATGGCTGAAGGCGGCGCAGAACGTCGGCCGCGACGTCGCCCTCGGCGACGTCCTCGACGCGGTGGTCCGCACCGGCTGGACCCGGCTCCAGGTCGCCGGCTTCGCCCAGGAGCAGGTCGCCCGGCTCCGGGCGCTCGCGCTCGCCGACGGCTCCGTCCGCCCCGTCTTCGAGACCAACGTCGTCGATGTCAAGGGCGGCAGCGCCTTCGCCTACACGCTGATGGTCGACGCGGTCACCGGTCGGGTCCTGCACCGCGAGAACCAGGTCGAGCAGTCCTCCGACGCCGTGCCGTTCAACGGCGAGATCACCGCGACCGAGTGCGGTCCGATGCACGCGTTCGAGCTCACCGACGACGCCACGCGGCGGATCGACGTGGTCGCGAGCGCCGCCAACCCGCTCAACGACATCGTCGTGAAGATCGTCAGCCCGGACGGTGAGGTGCTCACCTCCGGCGACCTGCTGACCAGCCCCGAGAGCGTCACCTACGCGCCCGGCGGCACGCTGCCGGCCGGCATCTACCACGTGCAGATCTGCCCCTTCGACGACCCGACCGTGCCGTTCGTCGGCCCCGGCGCGTACGCCGGCGTGGTCGGCACGTCCGACCAGGGCGGCGCCGGCGTGGGCATCCCGTCACCGCGCTGGGAGTACTTCCTCGCCAACCCGGAGCTGAACGAGGACACCACGCACGTCCCGACCAACCGGGTCACCGGCTGCTGGCGCGCCACCGGCCCCGAGGCGGAGGGTTGCGACACCCCGCCCGGCTCGCTGGAGAACCTCGCGGCGCGATCCCCGTGGGACCACGACTTCACCACCAACCTGCCGACGTTCACGACCGTGGGCAACGCGGCCAGCACCCACGAGGCCTGGCTGAGCCCGCTCACCCCGGGCGGGCTGTTCCAGGCGCCGGTCTCGCCGACGCGTGAGTACACGCCGGAGTTCACCGACGCCTGGCAGAACAGCAAGTGCGACCCGGCGCAGCTGGTGCCGGGCGGCAACGACATCGAGGCGTCGGTGGCGAACCTGTTCGTCGCGCACAACCGGATGCACGACTACTCGTACTTCCTGGGCTTCACCGAGGCGAACCACAACATGCAGCAGAAGAACCTCGGCGGCAACCCGGACCCGACCCGCGAGAACGACCCCGAGATCGGCAACGCCCAGGCCGGTGCGATCACCGGCGGCAACCCGTCGTACCTCGGCCGCGACAACGCCAACCAGATCTCGCTGCAGGACGGGATCCCCGGGATCACCAACCAGTACCTCTTCCAGCCGATCGCCGGCGCGTTCTACGCACCCTGCACCGACGGCGGCCTCGACATGAGCATCGTCGGCCACGAGTACACCCATGCGATCAGCAACCGCATGATCGGCGGCCCGGACGAGGGCATCACCTCCGAGCAGGGTGGCGCGATGGGCGAGTCCTGGGGCGACCTGGTCGCCGGCGAGTACCTCTTCAGCCACGGCTACTCCAACGGCGCCAACCCGTGGGCCGTGGGGCCGTACGCCACCGGCAACAAGCACGAGGGCATCCGTGACTACGCCATCAACGACAACCCGCTGACCTACGCCGACTACGGCTTCGACAGCACCGGTCCCGAGGTCCACGCCGACGGCGAGATCTGGAACGGCACGATGTGGGACGTCCGGCAGGCGCTGGTCGACAAGTGGAACGCCTCGTTCCCGTACGACGACAAGGCCCTCCAGCAGCGTTGCGCGAGTGGCACCGCCACGAGCTCGCCGCTGCCGGCCGACCAGTGCCCGGGCAACCGGCGCTGGGTGCAGCTGATGTTCGACGCCTTCCTGCTCCAGCAGGGCGCGACGAGCATGCTCGACGCCCGCGACGCGATGCTGGCCGCCGACCAGTTGCGCTTCGGCGGCGCGAACCAGAAGGTGCTGTGGCAGGCGTTCGCCCGCAACGGCATGGGCGTCGACGCGAGCACCCCGACCGCCGACGACCACGAGCCCACCCCCGGCTGGCAGGCGCCGGGCACGCCGTCCGCGACGGTCACGTTCGCGCCGAATCAGGGCACGGCCACCGTTCCGGGCAAGGTCTACCTCGGCCGGTGGGAGGCCCGCGCCACCCCGAGCGCCGACACCCTGCCGGACACCCCGCTCGGCAGCACCGTCAAGGTCGCGCCCGGCACCTACGACGTGTTGTTCGTCGGCGCCGGCAGCGGCCACACCCGGAGCAAGCTGACCGTGTCCGCGGGCCAGACGGTCACCAAGAAGCTCACAGTCAAGAAGAACGTCGCCTCGTCGTCGTCCGGCGCCAAGGTCGTCACCGCCAGCCCCGGCAGCCTCAACGCCGCGTCGCTGATCGACGACACCGAGGCCAGCAACTGGGCCGGCGTCAACGAGACCGACGGCGTCGACGTCACCAACCCGTACGTCGTCGTCGACCTCGCCGGCGGCGCGCACACCATCCGCACCGCCCGGGTGAGCGGCATGCTCCGGCCGGCCGAGGCGTCGGGCGACGAGCTGCCGGTCGCCGCCGCGGACGACGACCCGGACTCCGGCGCGCGGTTCACCGCGCTGCGGAAGTTCGCGATCGAGGTCTGCCTGCAGTCGGCCGAGGTGAGCTGCGTCGGCGACGACGTCGAGTGGACGCGGATCTGGACCAGTCCGGACGACGCGTTCCCGGCCGTGCGACCGCGGCCGGTGGCGCCGAACCTCGCGCTCCGCGAGTTCGACGTACCCGACACGAGGGCCACGCACGTGCGGTTCGTCGCGCTGGAGAACCAGTGCACGGGCTTCGCCGGGTACGCCGGCGAGCTCGACAACGACCCGCTCAACGAGACCGACTGCGCGGCAGCGTCCGACGCCGACCTGTCCGTGCGCGCGGCCGAGCTGCAGCTCTTCGAGTAGCCGTCACAACCCCTTCGAACCCCTGGTAAAGGGTCCGTGGAGGAGCCCCCCGTGCCTGCCGGCGGGGTCCTCCACCGGCCCGCCGGCAAGGTCCGGACGGGGACCGGACGAACGTCCGGACCAGCCTCCGGACCAGCGAATTCGCCACGTTTCCGCCGGAGCCGATTGCGGTACGTTCGCCCCATGGTCGGACGCATCCCCGTCATGGACGTCACACCGGTCGTCGAGGGAGGTCGCTACCCCGCCAAGGGCACCGTCGGAGAACCGTTCCCGGTGACCGCCCTTGTCTTCCGCGAGGGCCACGACGCCCTCAGCGCCGACGTCGTACTCATCGACCCCAAGGGCAAGCGCAGGCCGCCGGTGCGCATGCACCGGGTCCCCGACGAGGTCGACCGGTGGCGCGCCGACGTCACACCCGACTCGATGGGCCTGTGGTCGTTCGAGATCGAGTCGTGGGGCGACCCGATCGCCACCTGGCGGCACAACGCGGAGATCAAGATCCCCGCCGGCATCGACGTCGAGCTGATGTTCACCGAGGGCGCCCTGCTGCTCGAGCGCGCCGCCGCAGGGCTGCCGAAGCGCGGCGCCGCCGCCCAGCGCAAGGTCCTGCTGGACGCGGTCAAGGCCGTCCGCGACACCAAGCGCCCGGAGCCGGTGCGCTACGCGGCCGCGACGAGCGCGCAGGTCGACGAGGTGCTGACGGCGTACCCGCTGCGCGACCTGCTCACCCCCAACGGCCCCTTTCCGGTGTACGTCGACCGCGAGCGCGCGCTGTACGGGTCCTGGTACGAGTTCTTCCCGCGCAGCGAGGGCGCCTACGTCGACGAGCACACCGGCAAGGTCGTCTCGGGCAACTTCCAGACCGCGGCCAAGCGGCTCGACGCGGTCGCCGGAATGGGTTTCGACGTGCTCTACCTGCCGCCGATCCACCCCATCGGCGAGGTCAACCGCAAGGGCCCCAACAACACGCTGACCCCGGGCCCGGACGACGTCGGCTCGCCGTGGGCCATCGGGTCGAAGGACGGCGGACACGACGCCATCCACCCCGACCTCGGCACGTTCGCGGACTTCGACGCGTTCGTGCAGCGCGCCAACGACCTCGGCATCGAGGTCGCGCTGGACCTCGCGCTGCAGGCCGCGCCCGACCACCCTTGGGTGACCTCCCACCCGGAGTGGTTCACGACCCGCGCCGACGGCACGATCGCCTACGCGGAGAACCCGCCGAAGAAGTACCAGGACATCTACCCGATCAACTTCGACAACGACCGCGACGGCATCTACCACGAGGTGTTGCGCATCGTCCGGCTCTGGATGAGCCACGGTGTGCGGATCTTCCGTGTCGACAACCCGCACACCAAGCCGGTGCAGTTCTGGGAGTGGCTGATCGCGGAGGTGCGCAAGACCGACCCGGACGTGATCTTCCTGTCCGAGGCGTTCACCAAGCCGCCGATGATGCGCGCGCTGGGCACCATCGGTTTCCACCAGAGCTACACCTACTTCACCTGGCGCACCGCGAAGTGGGAGCTCGAGCAGTACCTCATCGAGCTCGCCTACGAGACCAGCACGGTGATGCGCCCGAACTTCTTCGTGAACACCCCCGACATCCTGCACGCCTACCTGCAGTACGGCGGTCCCGCGGCGTTCAAGATCCGGGCCACCCTGGCCGCGACCGGGTCGCCGTCGTGGGGCGTCTACGCCGGGTTCGAGCTCTTCGAGCACGTCGCGGTCAAGCCGGGCAGCGAGGAGTACCTCGACTCGGAGAAGTATCAGATCCGGATCCGCGACTGGGACGCCGCCGAGGCATCGGGCCGCACCCTGTCGCCGTACATCACGCGGCTCAACGAGATCCGCCGGCAGCACCGGCCGTTCCAGCTGCTGCGCAACGTGACCATCCACTCCAGCGACGACGACGCGATCCTGGTGTTCAGCAAGTCGGCGCCGGCCGCCGACGGCGGCCCGGACGAGCACGTCATCGTCGTCGTCAACGTCGACCCGCACAGCACGCGGGAGACGATGGTCCACCTGAACATGCCCGCCCTCGGACTGGACTGGCACGACAGCTTCCAGGTGCACGACGAGATCAGCGGCGAGACGTGGACGTGGTGGGAGCGCAACTACGTCCGGCTCGACCCGCACCACGAGCCCGCCCACATCCTCTCCGTCCGGAGGTCCCCGGCCTGATGACCACCCAGCACGAGACCCCCGTGGCGTCGGACCGTCCCGCCGTGGACCAGGCCAACCAGCCCGAGTGGTACAAGACCGCGGTCTTCTACGAGGTGCTGGTCCGGTCGTTCAAGGACAGCAACGGCGACGGCGTCGGCGACTTCAACGGGCTGACCGAGAAGCTCGACTACCTGGCCTGGCTGGGCGTCGACTGCCTATGGGTGCCGCCGTTCTTCACCTCGCCGCTGCGCGACGGCGGCTACGACGTGGCTGACTACACCAACATCCTCCCCGAGTGCGGGACCATCGACGACTTCCACAACTTCCTGGACTCGGCTCACGAGCGCGGCATCCGCGTGATCATCGACTTCGTCATGAACCACACCTCGGACCAGCACCCTTGGTTCCAGGCCAGCCGCACCGACCCCGACGGGCCCTACGGCGACTTCTACGTGTGGTCCGACACCGACGACCTCTACCAGGACGCGCGGATCATCTTCGTCGACACCGAGCCGTCCAACTGGACCTGGGACCCGGTGCGCCAGCAGTACTACTGGCACCGGTTCTTCAGCCACCAGCCGGACCTCAACTTCGACAACCCCAAGGTCCACGAGGCCATGTTCGAGGCGCTGTCGTTCTGGCTCGACATGGGCATCGACGGCTTCCGTCTCGACGCCGTGCCGTACCTCTACGAGCGGCCCGGCACCAACGGCGAGAACCTCAAGGAGACCCACGAGTTCCTCAAGGACGTCCGGAGGTTCGTCGACGAGCACTACCCCGGCCGGGTCCTGCTCTGCGAGGCGAACCAGTGGCCCGAGGACGTCGTCGAGTACTTCGGCGACTTCGAGAAGGGCGGCGACGAGTGCCACATGGCGTTCCACTTCCCAGTGATGCCGCGCATCTTCATGGGTGTGCGCCGGGAGTCCCGCTTCCCGATCTCAGAGATCATGGAGCAGACGCCGCCGATCCCGGCGAGCTGCCAGTGGGGAATCTTCCTGCGCAACCACGACGAGCTGACCCTCGAGATGGTCACCGACGAGGACCGCGACTACATGTGGGCGGAGTACGCCAAGGACCCCCGCATGAAGGCCAACATCGGCATCCGGCGCCGGCTCGCCCCGCTGCTCGACAACGACATCAACCAGATCGAGCTGTTCACCGCGCTGCTGCTGTCGCTGCCCGGCTCCCCCGTCCTCTACTACGGCGACGAGATCGGGATGGGCGACAACATCTGGCTCGGTGACCGCGACGGCGTGCGCACCCCGATGCAGTGGACCGCCGACCGCAACGCGGGGTTCTCGTCGGCCAACCCCGGCCGGCTGCACCTGCCGGTGATCCAGGATCCCGTGTTCGGCTACCAGCGGGTGAACGTCGAGGCCGAGCTCGAGAACGCCTCGTCGCTGCTGCACTGGACGCGCCGGATGATCCACGCCCGCAAGAAGCACGCCGCCTTCGGGCTCGGTGACTTCCGCGACCTCGGCGGCTCCAACCCGAGCGTGCTGTCCTACGTCCGCGAGTACACCTCGCCCGACGGCGAGGTCGACCGGGTGCTCTGCGTCAACAATCTGTCGCGCTTCCCGCAGCCGGTCGAGCTGGACCTGCGCCGCTACGAAGGCGTCGCGCCGATCGAGCTGCTCGGCGGCGTCCGGTTCCCCGAGATCGGCGAGCTGTCCTACCTGCTGACGCTCGGCGCGTACGGCTTCTACTGGTTCCGCCTGCCGCCGGCCGAGAGCGACAACAGCCTGCCGCAGCCGCCGGAGGCCACCCCGACCACGGCTCCGGAGGGGGCTCCCCTGTGAAGGAAGACCTCGAGCAGTTCATCGAGTCGGCGCGTTGGTTCGGCGGCAAGGGCCGCGACGCGACCGTCGCCGACGTACGCCGCATCGGCTCGCTCGGCTCGGCCGAGCACGACGGCACGCCGTTCGTCGGCATCGAGCTGGTGACATTGGAGTACGCCGACGGCCAGCGCGAGACCTACCAGGTGCCGATCGCCTACTACGCCGCGCCGCAGGGCCGGCTCGAGCACGCGCTGATCGGCGAGTGGGAGGACCCCGACCTCGGCCCGGTGCACGCCTACGACGCGATGCACGACCGCGACGTCACGATCCTGTGGCTGCAGGCGTTCGACAGCGGCCTGGCCCAGGACCGCCTCACGTTCCACCGGCTGCCCGGCCACGAGCTCGACATGACCACCCACTCCACGTTGTTCTCCGGCGAGCAGAGCAACTCCTCGATCGCCTTCGGCGAGGACAGCCTGATGAAGCTGTTCCGCAAGGTCACCCCGGGCCACAACCCCGACATCGAGATCCACGCCAAGCTCACCGAGGCCGGCAGCGAGCACATCGCCGCCCTCTACGGCTGGGTCGAGGGCCGCACCGACGAGGGCGCCCAGGGCGAGCCGCTGCACCTCGCGATGCTCCAGCAGTTCCTGCGCACCGCGAGTGACGGCTGGGACCTCGCGCTGGCCAGCGTGCGCGACCTGTACGCCGAGGCCGACCTGCACGCCGACGAGGTGGGCGGCGACTTCGCGGCGGAGTCCCAGCGGCTCGGCGTCGCGGTGGGTGAGGTGCACCGCGACCTCGCCCGGGTGTTCCCCACGTCCACCTGGGACGCCGACGACCGCAAACGCCTGGCCGCCGCGATGCGCGAGCGGCTCGACGCGGCGGTGCAGGTCGTCCCCGACCTCGCGCCGTACGCCGACACCCTGCGGTCGACGTTCGACGCGGTCGAGACCGTCAGCGCCGAGCTGCCCGTGCAGCGCGTGCACGGCGACCTGCACCTCGGCCAGACGCTGCGCACGGTCAAGGGCTGGAAGATCGTGGACTTCGAGGGCGAGCCGGCCAAGCCACTGGCGGAGCGGGTGCTGCCCGACAGCCCGTGGCGCGACGTCGCCGGGATGCTGCGGTCGTTCGACTACGCCGCTCACGCCGTCGAGGCCGACGTGCAGGCCGAGCTCGACGACGGCGCCCAGATCGCCTATCGCGCGAACGAGTGGGCACAGCGCAACCAGCAGGCGTTCCTCACCGGCTACCTCTCGGCGCTTCGGCCCGACGAGGTGTCCGACGAGGAGCACCCGCCGACCCCGACCACGGAGGAGCAGACGCTGCTGACGGCGTACCAGGCGGACAAGGCCGTCTACGAGGCCGTCTACGAAGCCCGCAACCGACCGAGCTGGATCGGCATCCCGCTCGGTGCGATCGAGCGGCTGACCGCTCCGGAGGAGACATCATGAGCCAGACCGCGGTCCACCCTGTCGACGCGGCGGTCCTCGACCAGATCGTCGCCGGTGAGCACGGCAACCCGCACGACGTCCTCGGCGCGCACCCGCATGCCGGAAGCGTGACCATACGCGCGTTCCGACCGCTCGCGGAGTCGGTGGTCGTGGTGACCGCCGACGGCCGCACGCCGCTGGAGCACGAGCACAACGGCATCTGGGTCGGCGTGCTCGACACACCCGAAGTCCCGGACTACCGCCTCGAGGTCAAGTACGCCGGCGGAGAGCCGCTGACCGTCGACGACCCCTACCGCTACCTGCCGACCCTCGGCGAGATGGACCTGCACCTCATCAACGAGGGCCGCCACGAGCAGCTCTGGGACGTGCTCGGCGCCCACGTGCGCAGCTACGACTCGCCGACCGGCAAGGTCACAGGTACGTCTTTCGCGGTCTGGGCGCCCGCTGCTCGCGGCGTGCGGGTCAAGGGCGACTTCAACAACTGGGACAGCCGCGAGCACCCGATGCGCCAGATGGGCGTCTCAGGCGTCTGGGAGCTGTTCGTGCCGGACGTCGGTGCCGGTACCAAGTACAAGTACGTCGTGCTCGGCGCCGACGGCGAGTGGCGCGAGAAGGCCGACCCACTCGCCTTCCAGGCCGAGGTCGCCCCGGCCACGTCGTCGATCGTGCACGAGTCGCACCACACCTGGGGCGACGACGCGTGGATGAAGGCGCGCGCCGAGCGCACCGACCTGCACGCGCGCCCGATGTCGATCTACGAGGTGCACCTGCACTCGTGGCGCAAGCACCACGGCGGCGGCAGCTACTCCTACGACGACCTGGCCGACAGCCTCGTCGACTACGTCAAGGACATGGGCTTCACCCACGTCGAGCTGATGCCGGTCATGCAGCACCCGTTCGGCGGCTCGTGGGGCTACCACGTCACGTCGTACTTCGCCGTGGACCCGCGCATGGGCGACCCCGACGGTCTGCGCCGGCTGATCGACCGGTTCCACCAGGCCGACATCGGCGTCATCCTCGACTGGGTCCCCGGCCACTTCGCCACCGACCCGTGGGCGCTGGCGAACTTCGACGGCACCCCTCTCTACGAGGACCCCAACCCGCAGCGCGGCTGGCACAAGGAGTGGGGCTCCTACATCTTCAACTTCGGGCGCAAGGAGGTGCGCAACTTCCTGGTGGCCAACGCGCTGTTCTGGCTCGAGGAGTTCCACGCCGACGGCCTGCGCGTCGACGGCGTCGCGTCGATGCTCTACCTCGACTACAGCCGTGAGCCCGGCCAGTGGTCCCCCAACGTCTACGGCGGCCGCGAGAACCTCGAGGCGGTGGACTTCCTCCAGGAGATGAACGCCACCGTCTACAAGCGGGTGCCCGGCGCCACCACCATCGCCGAGGAGTCGACGTCCTGGCCGGGCGTCACGCGGCCGACCCATCTCGGCGGCCTCGGCTTCGGCTTCAAGTGGAACATGGGCTGGATGCACGACAGCCTCGGCTACGTCCAGAACGACCCCATCCACCGCCAGTACCACCACGGCCAGATGACGTTCTCGATGGTCTACGCCTACTCCGAGAACTACGTGCTGCCGATCAGCCACGACGAGGTCGTCCACGGCAAGGGCTCACTGCTGCGCAAGATGCCCGGCGACCGCTGGCGGCAGCTGGCCAACCTGCGCTGCTTCCTCGCCTACATGTGGGCGCACCCCGGGAAGCAGCTGTTGTTCATGGGCTCGGAGTTCGGCCAGGAGTCCGAGTGGGCCGAGAGCCGCGAGCTCGACTGGTGGCTGCTGGACAACCCCGACCACCGCGGCGTCGCCGACCTGATGCGCGACCTGAACTCGCTCTACGTCAAGAGCCCCGCGCTGTGGTCGCTGGACACCGACGGCTCCGGCTTCCAGTGGATCGACGCCAACGACTCCAGCAGCAACGTGTTCAGCTTCATCCGCAAGGGCTCCGGCGGCGAGCAGCTCGTGTGCGTCGCGAACTTCGCCGCCGTGCCGCATCACGGCTACAAGCTGGGGCTCCCCCGAGCAGGCACGTGGATCGAGGCGCTCAACACCGACGCCGACGCCTACGCCGGCTCGGGTGTCGGCAACATGGGCAAGGTCGAGGCCACCGACGAGCCCTGGCACGGCCAGCCGGCGTCCGCGACCGTCACGTTGCCGCCGCTCGGCGCCGTGTTCCTCACCCCCGGTGGCTGACCCGGCGCGCGGGGAGCAGCCGACGCTGACCGACGGCGTCGTCACCCTGCGGCCGTGGCGCGACGAGGACGTCGACGCCGCCGTCGCCGGGCACGACCAGACCATCGCGGACTGGTTCGGCCGTACCGAGGTCGCCGCCACCCGCGAGGAGTACCTCGAGGCGCTGCAGCGCTGGCGTGCCGGCTGGGAGGACGACCGGCGCACGGTCAACTTCGTGGTCGAGGCCCAGGGTCAGCTGGTCGGCAACGTCGAGGTCCGCGTGAAGGACGACCGGATCGGCGAGCTCTCGTGGGTCCTGTACGCCGGCCACCGGGGCCGCGGCTACGCCGTGCGCGCCGTGCGCGTGCTCATCGACTGGGCGTTCGAGGAGCTCGACCTGGTGCGGATCGAGGCCTACGTCAACAACGCCAACGAGGCCTCCAAGCGCGTCGCCACCCGCAGCGGCCTGCACCGCGAGGGCATCATGCGCGGCCGGGAGGTGCTGCGCGGCGAGCGGCACGACACCGTGCTCTACGCCCGGCTGCGCCAGGACCCGCCGGTCACCGCGCCCGACGGCTTCCGCTCGCTGCTCAACTCGTTCCTGCCGCGCAAGCGCGCTATCGCCCAGCTGCTCGTGCGCGACCCCGACGAGCGGGTGCTGCTGTGCCGGCTGACCTACAAGCAGGACTGGGACCTCCCCGGCGGCGTCGTCGAGGTCGGTGAGTCGCCGCGCCTGGCGGTGTCGCGTGAGGTCGACGAGGAGCTCGCGCTGTCCATCCAGGCCGGTGGCCTGCTCCTCACCGACTGGCTCCCGCCCTGGGGCGGCTGGGACGACGCCGTCTGCCTCGTCTTCGACGGCGGCGTGCACCACCCCTCCCTGCTCGACGGCGTCGTCAAGGAGGCCCGCGAGATCCGTGACGTCGCGTTCTGCACGATCGACCAGGTCCGCGAGCGCGCCGCCGACTTCACCGCCCGCCGGATCGAGGCCGCCCTCGCGTCGCTGCGTGGGGACGGCCCGCCGTACACGGAGAGCGGGCGGTGACAACGATTCGTCTGCGATCTACGGGGTGAATCACACGGGCGAGTCGCAGACGAATCGGGGTTGGCGTCAGAACAGCGCGGAGGCGAGCGCCTGGCGGCCCTTGAGCACGCGCGGGTCCTCGTTGCCGACGGCGGCGAACAGGCCGAGCAGGTGCTGGCGGGCCTTGTCGCGGTCGTCCCCGGAGGTACGGCGTACCAGGTCCACGAGCCGGGAGAACGCGTCCTCGACATGGCCGCCGGCGAGGTCGAGGTCGGCCACGAGCGTCTGCGCGTCGACGTCGTCGGGCCGTTCGGCCGCGGCCTGCCGGGCCTGCTGCACGTCGACGTTCATGGTGCGCTGGAGCACCTTGGCCATCGCGAGCCCGCCCGCGGCCTCGGCGTCGGCGGGGTTGGCGTCGACGAGCTTCTGGTACTCCGCGACGGCCCGGTCGATGTCACCGGCGGCCAGCGCCTCCTGGGCCGGGGCGTAGCGCGGGTCGAGGGTCTCCTCCTCGTCGGCGGCGCCGGCCTGGTTGAGCGGCTGGTGCCGGCCGGTCACGCCCTGGGTGGCGAGCTGCTGCATCACCTGGGTGAGCGCGGCGCGCAGCTCCTCGATCGGGGCGGCGTCCTGCAGCAGCGGCATCGGCCGGCCCTGGACGACCGCGACGACGAACGGCACGGACGGGATCTGCACGGCCTGCGCGATCTGCGGCGCCGCGTCGACGTCGACCCGGCCGAGCAGGAACTTGCCCTCGAACTCGTCGGCCAGCGCGGTCAGGTCGTCGGCCAGCTGCTTGCTCGCCGGCATCCGGCTCGGGGAGTAGAACGCCAGCAGCACAAGGGCGTTCATCGACGCCTCGAGCACGGACTGGAACGACGACTCGTCGACCTCCAGCGAGTACGACCCGGTCGCCGTGCCAGCCCCGCCGCCACCGCCGGGAGCACCGCCGCCTGGACCGGCCGGACCACCGGGTCCACCGGCCTGCGCGGCCGTGCGCTGCTTCAGGGCTGAGAGGTCGACGGCACCGGGGCGCGAGAAGGGCTGCTGCGTCATGTGTCCATTGTTGCGGACAACGACTCGTCTGCGATTTACGGGGTGATCCACACGGGCGGGTCGCAGACGAATCGTTGTCAGGCGTCAGAAGCGGGCCGGCTCGCGGTACTCGCCCCACTCCGCGCGCAGCGCGTTGCAGATCTCACCCAGCGTCGCCTCGGCCCGGCAGGCGTCCAGCATTGCGGGGATCATGTTCTCGTCGCTGCGGGCCGCGTCGAGCATCCGCGCGATCGCGGCATCGACGGCCGCCTGGTCGCGCGCGGCGCGGCGGGCGGCGAGCTCGCGCACCTGCTCGACCTCGACCTCGTGGGAGACCCGCAGGATCTCGAGCTCGTGGGTGACCGACTCCTCGTGGCAGTTGACGCCGACGATCTTCTTGTCGCCCTTCTCGAGCGCGACCTGGTACTGGAACGCCGCCTCGGCGATCTCCGACATGAACCAGCCC
>DASURB010000032.1:0-6767 GCA_036280235.1 Nocardioides sp. | reverse complement strand
CCGAGCGCGATCGGGCCGATGATCGCGCAGGCGGCCGGGCTGGCCGCACCGATGGCGGTGAGCACCGCGGTGACGGCGAACATCACCCACGGGATCAGTGCGACGCGTCCCCCGACGGCCTGGACGGCCTTGCGCACGATGAGATCGACGGTGCCGTTGTTCTTGGCGATGGCGAAGAGGTAGGTGACGCCGACGAGCGTGAGGACCAGGTCGCCGCTGATGCCGGCGATGATCTCCTTCTCGTCGAGGCCCAGGGAGTACATGCCGACGAGCCAGGCGGCGACGAAGGCGAGCGCGCCCATGTTGATCGGCAGCACTGTGCCGACGACGAACAGGGCGATGAGGGCCAGGATGGCGACCCATTCAGGGGACATGTCGGGGGCTCCTGTTCCCGAGAGAGTGACAGCGGTCACATAGTTCCCCCGTCGGCGCCCGCCGACACACCATTACCGTGCGTGTCGTGGACTTGCCCGGGATGCTCGCGGTCATCGGCGCTGGGCTGGGTGCCGGCATCGTGGTCACCGCGATCGGCGCGGGCTCGCTGGTGAGCTTCCCGATCCTGCTCGCCGTGGGCGTCAACCCACTGGTGGCCAACGTCAGCAACACGGTCGGCCTGGTGCCGGGCGGCCTGAGCGGCACGTGGGGCTACCGCTCCGAGATGGCCGGCTACCCGCACCTCGTGCGCCGGGTCGCGATCACGAGCGTCCTCGGTTCGCTCGCCGGAGCGGTGCTGCTGCTCGCGTTCCCGCCCGGGGCCTTCGAGGCCGTCGTGCCCTACCTGGTGCTGTTCGCCGCGACACTCGTGGGCGTCCAGCCGTTCGTCTCCGCCGCGGTACGCCGGCGGGCGGAGCGCCGCGGGGTCGTCATCGCCTCCGACCGCGAGACGATGGGGCCGCGGCTGACCGCGGTCTCGTCGGTGATCGGGGCGTACGGCGGCTACTTCGGCGCCGGCCAGGGCGTCATGCTCGTCGGGTTCCTCGCCCTCGGTCTCGACGTACCGCTGCAGACCATCAACGCGCTGAAGAACCTCGCCATCCTGGCCGCCAACGTCGCCGCGACCGCGGTGTTCGTCTTCGTCGCGCCGCTCGACTGGCTGGTCGTCGCGCTGATCGCCGTCGGGTCGATCGTCGGCGGCTGGATCGGCGCGCACCTCGGCCGGCGGCTGCCGCCGGCGGTGTTCCGGACGCTCGTCGTGCTGTTCGGGTACGTCGTCGCGATCAGGCTGATCATCGCCTGATCGGGCACTGAGCCGTCCCACCACAGCCGGGTCCCGGATCACGGGAAGCCGTCCCACATAGGCTGACCCTCGATGAGGCGCTGGGGACTGCTCGCGGCGGCCGTCGCCGCGGCGTCGGCGGGCCTCACCCTCGTCGGCGCCCCGGCCGCGTTCCTCCTCGGCGCGCTCGTCGGCGGCCTGGCGGTCGCGCTGACCGTCGGCGGGCCGCCCGTGCCCGCCCGGGCGGGAACGGCAGGGCAGGCGGTGATCGGCGCCAGCGTCGGCACGCTGGTCTCGGTCGACCTCCTGGAGGAGCTCGCGCGGCACGGCGTCGTGATCGCCGCCGCACTGGTGTTCACGATGGTGTCGAGCCTGGCCTGGGGCCAGGTGCTGCGCTACCAGCCCGGGGTCTCCCCCGTGACCGCGAGCTTCGCCGCGATCGCCGGCGGCGCCTCCGGGGTCGTCGCGACCGCGCGGGAGGTGGGCGCCGACGAGCCGGTGGTCGCGACCATCCAGTACCTCCGCGTGCTGTTCGTGCTGTTCACGATGCCGGTCGTCGCGAAGCTCTACGACCCGACGGCGTCGACGGTCGGTCCGGGCATGTCCGAAGGCGGCACCACTCTGGCGTCGTACGGCTTCGCGCTGGTCGCGATCCTGGTCGGCCTCGCTCTGCTGCGGTTCCTGGACTTCCCGGGCGCCCCGGTGCTGGTGCCGATGCTGGTCACCGCCGGCCTCGTCGCGACCGGATGGTTCCCGGACACCGTCGTACCGGCGCCGGTCCTCAACGCCGGCTACGTGATCATCGGTGTGCAGGTCGGCCTGAAGTTCACCCGCGCGACGCTGCGGATCCTGGCGAGGCTGCTGCCGCTGGCGTTCGTGCAGATCATCGGCACGGTGGCGTCGTGCGCGGCGGCCGGGTGGGTGATGGCGGAGCTGACCGACATCGGCCAGCTCGACGCGTACCTCGCGACGACGCCGGGCGGGCTGTACGCCGTGATCGCCGTCGCGCTGTCGACGAACTCGGACACGGGGCTGGTGTTCAGCCTGCAGGTGCTGCGGCTGTTCGCGTCGCTGCTGCTGGTGCCGCTGCTCGCGCGGATCCACCGCAGCTCGCGGCCTTAGGTCAGCTCGCGTACCGGCTTGCCGTCGAGGAACGCGAGCACGTCCTCGACCGCCTCGGTGTAGCGGTAGGAGTGTCCCTCGTTGGTGACGTAGCCGATGTGCGGCGTCGCGACGATGTTGCGCTCGGTGCGGAACGGGTGGTCGACCGGCAGCGGCTCGACGTCGAACACATCCAGCGCTGCACCCGCGATCACGCCTGTGCGCACCGCCTCGAGCAATGCCTCCTCGTCGACGAGCGGTCCACGGCTGGTGTTGACCAGCCACGCGGTCGGCTTCATCAGCGCGAGCTCACGCCGGCCGATGGTGCCGCGCGAGCGCCGGCTGAGAACGAGGTGGAGGCTGACGAAGTCCGACTCCTGCAGCAGCTGGTCGAGCGACGCCGCGTGCCGCACGCCGACCTCGGCGCAGCGCTCGTCGGTGAGGTTCGTGCTCCACGCGACCACGTCCATGCCGAAGGCGCGGCCGTACTCCGCGACCTTGCCGCCCAACCGCCCGAGCCCGACCACGCCGAGGGTGCGTCCCGCGAGCGACGTACCCATCTCGGTCTGCCAACGGCGCTCGCGCAGGTTGGTCATCTCGATGTCGACCCGCTTCGCCGCCGCCAGCAGCAGCGCCCAGGTCAGCTCCGCCGCGTCGTACGGCGCCCCGAGCTCGGTGCCACACACCGTCACTCCGTGGTCGCGCGCCGCCTCGAGGTCGATCGCCGCGTTGCGCATCCCGGTCGTGACCAGCAGCTTCAGGTTCGGCAGCCGCTCGATCACGCTGCGCGGAAACCGCGTGCGCTCGCGCATCGCGACCAGCACGTCGAACTCCTGCAAGGCCGCGACCACCGCGTCCTCGTCACCGAGGTGCCGGTCGAACACCGTGATGTTCGCTCGGCCCTCAAGCGGTGACCAGTCGGCACGTGTCAGCGCGACGCGCTGATAGTCGTCGAGGATCGCGAGACGAGCGCTCATGCCGTCATGTTGTCAGGCTTCGTATCGTCGTCCCATGACCGGCACCGACGACACCGACGGCTCAGCCATCGCGCGTCTTCTCGAGGAGTCCCGTCGCGACCTGGCGCGGGTGGAGCCCGCCGACCTCGAGTCGGTCGCCGCCGCCGGCGCTCTCGTCGTCGACATCCGCCCCGTCGAGCTGCGCGACCGCGACGGCGAGCTGCCCGGCGCCGTCGTCATCGACCGCAACGTCCTCGAGTGGCGCCTCGACCCCACCAGCCCGCACCGCCTGCCCGGCATGGACGACCCCGACCGGACCGTCGTCCTGGTGTGCAACGAGGGCTACGCCTCCAGCCTCGCCGCCCACACCCTGCAGCAGCTCGGCCTGCGCAACGCCACCGACCTCGCCGGCGGCTACCAGGCCTGGCTGGCCGCTCGCTGACCGCTCGGCGGCCCCCTGCGGTTTGGTCCCCAACCGCAAGAACCGGACGGCAGAACCTGCGGTCTGTGACCAATCGGTGAGGGTGGATCAGGTCGCCGACGAGCTGTCCGACCGGGGCCCCCGCCGACGTCTCCGCGGCACCTGCTGCACCTCGGCCGGCGGCCACTCCTGCTGCGCAGTCACGATCTCGACCCACTCCCCTGCGCCGTACTTGTGGGCGACGCGCGTGGTGTCGGGCTTCCACATCAGTACGTCGGTCGTCGCCGTCGCGCGGTCCCGGACGCGGCGGAACGTGTGCGCGTACACGACCAGCTCGTCCCCCGCCAGCTCGTGGGCGTAGTCGACCCACCGGGTCTCGCCGGGAATGGCGGCCCAGGGGTCCACATGGCCGCTGGTCGTGCGCACCGTGACGCTCACGCCGAGGACCGTACCCACCGCCGGAGCAACGTGACCTTGGCCGCATGAGGCCCTGTCGGACGCGTGCGCCGGACCGCCCCGGGTACGCCGCTGCGAGTCGCAATCGCGATCGATGAGAGGGAGACGATGACCAACACCTTTGCCCGCACCCTGCACGACGTCGGCCTCGCCGGCTGGTTCGGCGGCACGCTCGCGAACGCCGTTTCGCTCAACCCGGCCGCCGCCCAGGCAGAGGGCGAGCACGCCACCGGTGCCGTCGCCAACACCGGCTGGGACCGCTGGACGCCGGTCAACGCCGCCGCCATCGGCGCCCATGTCACCGGCGCCGCGATCCTCGCCGTCTCGGACTCCAAGCGCGTCGCCGGCCAGAAGGGCCAGGTCTCGGCCGTCCTCGCCAAGACCGCGCTGACCGCTGCCGCGCTCGGCGTGACGGCGTACAGCCGCGCGCTCGGTCGCAAGGTCTCCGAGCACAAGCACGTCCCGGCCGAGTCCGGCACCGAGCCGTCCGCGGCCACGCCCCCCGAGGTGGCCAAGGCGCAGAAGCAGCTCAAGGCGCTGCAGTGGGCCGTGCCCGCGGTGACCGGCGCGCTCGTGGCCGTCACGTCGTACGTCGGCGAGCAGCAGCGTCCCTCGGCGGTGAAGGCCGGCGTGCTCGGTCGACTGACCCCGAACTGACGGCCGAACCCAGCAAGACAAGACGGAACCCCAGGTCGCCAGAAGCGGGCCTGGGGTTTCGTCACATCGGCGGCCGGACTCGTGCCGTCCCGGTAACCTCCCCGAGCGCGTGGCCAGCGCCGGCCCGCCTCGCACCGCCGCACCCAGGCTCACCACCACGTGACCGTCGATACCTCGACTCCGCAGACCGCACCCCTGCGCGCCGTCCACCAGGCGAAGAAGCACCCCGTCGCCGCGGAGGCGTACAAGATCGCCGCGATCATGGTCGGCGCCGTCGTGTTCGCCGTCGGCCTCGAGGGGTTCCTGATCCCGAACGGGTTCCTGGACGGCGGCGTCGTCGGCGTCCGCCGTGCTCTTCTACGTCGTCGTGAAGGACCTGGTCGAGTCGATGATCGCCGGCCGCGTCAACCGACCTGTCCTCGTGGACGCGCACACCCGCTGGTACGCCGACGGCCCCGGCGAGGAGGTGTGGGTCGTGAACTTCACCTGCTTCCGGATGGAAGAGGTCTCCCTCGTCGAGGACATCACGGCCGTCGACCCCGACGCCCACGTCACCCTCTCCGACATCACCAATCAGCCGGGCAGCCCGGATCTCGATCTCACCGTCCAGCGGGTCTCGCTGAGGGTGGCTCCTTTGCGACTGGCCGCCGTCGCCACCGTTCCTGCGGTGACCATCGCCGTGATGACCACCCCACCGAACTTGGCCAGCTCCGCGGTCCCGCCGTACCAGGCGTCGTTGCTCAGCACGCGTGACTGCACGGCCACGTAGACCCCGGCGAGCCCGACGAGTGCCGGGACCAGGGACTCGGGCTCCTTGAAGAACTGCACGAAGTCGCTCCAGTGCCGGTCGCCGTCACCACTGGCTGTCGCTCGTAGGGCGAGCACGACGACGCCCACCAAGATGCCGACCAGGGCGACGGAGCCCCAAGGCGCCACTCGCGAGTCACGAACGTTGATGCTCAGCGGGTGGTACAGGTTCACGGCGGGGTTCTTGGACACCGCGGTGATCGTGTAGCTGCCCGGCTCCAGCTTGTTGTTGGACAGGTCGACCAGCAGCGTCGCCGCCCTTCCGGTCCAGCGCACGTCGAGGCTCACGACGACCCCGGCACCGTCCACGAGTCCGATGACCCTGGCTCGGTGGAGTCCCGGCGTCAGGCTGCAGCGCTGGATGACGACTTCGTAGCGCCAGATGGCCTGCGGCCGGACGTGGCTGTCGATGTGAATGACCCGCTCATGGGCCTTCTTCCTGAAGATGAGCTGTGCGGGTCGTGTCGCGTCGCACTCGGCGGCCGACGCCGGTGACGCGCCGAACCAGATCCCCAAGAGCAAGACACTGAAAAGAATGCCGAAAAAGCGCGTCCACATGAGGTCCCCCGTGGCTGCGTGGAGCCAACCCTTGACTCCTCGGAGCCAATACAGATGGGTTTACCACCGCGGGCCCGTCCGGCAACATCGCCCCTTCGGAGCATGGGGGCGTGTCTTCGTGACGCCGGCATCTCCCCAATAGTGGTTAGGCGCGGTACGGCGCGCGCTGACCCGCGCCGCACCGCCAACCTGAGAAGCACGAAACCCCAGGTCGACGGGGGATACGACCTGGGGCTCCGCTCGCGCGCCTGAAGGGATTCGAACCCCTAACCTTCTGATCCGTAGTCAGATGCTCTATCCGTTGAGCTACAGGCGCATGGCCTTCTCAGTCGAGGACCTCGGACACCTTAGCGTGCGCTCCCAGGCGCCACGAAATCGGGACGACGTGACCTCCGCCGCGCTCAGCCGGAGATCACCGGCAGCGGTGCGTCCTCGCGCGTACGGCGCCGTTGCAGCACGATCCGGGCGAGGCTGCCGGGACCGAACAGCGTGCGCACCGGCGCCTCGAAGCCGGTCACGTCGAAGAAGTGCGTGGCCAGCACCGAGTCGTGCTCGGCGCCCGCTTGGTAGCTGTCGAGGTAGCGGTTGACCACCC
>DASURB010000031.1:0-9415 GCA_036280235.1 Nocardioides sp. | reverse complement strand
GCGTCGATGGTGAGCCGCTCGACGGGCTCGTGCACCTTGCCGTCGATCTCCTTGGTGACCACCTGCGGCTTGCCGACGGTGATCTCGTAGCCCTCGCGGCGCATCTGCTCGACGAGGATCGCGAGCGCGAGCTCGCCGCGGCCCTGCACCTCCCAGGCGTCGGGACGCTCGGTCGGCAGCACCTTGATCGACACGTTGCCGACGAGCTCGGCGTCGAGGCGGTCCTTGACGAGGCGCGCGGTGACCTTGGTGCCCTTGGTCGGACCCCGGCCGGCCAGGGGAGAGGTGTTCGTGCCGATCGTCATCGAGATCGCCGGCTCGTCGACGGTGATCAGCGGCAGCGCCTCGGGCTTCTCCGGGTCGGCCAGCGTCTCGCCGATCATGATGTCGGGCATGCCGGCGATCGCGACGATGTCGCCGGGGCCGGCGGACTCGCCGGGCTTGCGCTCGAGGCCCTCGGTGACGAGCAGCTCGGTGACCTTGACGTTCTGCACCGAGCCGTCGCGCTTCATCCACGCGACCTGCTGACCCTTGCGCAGCGTCCCCTCCTTCACCCGCACCAGCGCGAGCCGGCCGAGGAACGGCGAGGAGTCGAGGTTGGTGACGTGGGCCTGCAGCGGCGCGCCCTCGGTGTACGTCGGGGCCGGGATCGTCTCGAGGATCGTGCGGAACAGCGGCTCGAGGTTCTCGCTGTCCGGGAGGCCGCCGTTCTCCGGCATCTCCAGCGACGCCCGGCCGGCCTTGGCGCTGGCGTAGACGACCGGGAAGTCCAGCGCGTCGGCGCTGTGGCTGTCGTCGAGCAGGTCCATGAACAGCTCGTAGGTCTCGTCGACGACCTCGCTGATGCGCGCGTCGGACCGGTCGACCTTGTTGACCACGAGCACGACCGGCAGGTCGGCGTTGAGCGCCTTGCGCAGCACGAACCGGGTCTGCGGCAGCGGGCCCTCGGACGCGTCGACGAGCAGCACGATGCCGTCGACCATGGACAGGCCGCGCTCGACCTCGCCGCCGAAGTCGGCGTGGCCGGGGGTGTCGATGATGTTGATCGTCATCGGCTTCCCGCCGGCCGCCTCGCCGGTGTAACGGATCGCGGTGTTCTTCGCGAGGATCGTGATGCCCTTCTCACGCTCGAGGTCACCGCTGTCCATCGCGCGCTCGTCGACGTGCTGGTGCTCGCCGAACGCACCGCCCTGCCACAGCATGGCGTCGACCAGGGTGGTCTTGCCGTGGTCGACGTGCGCGACGATCGCGACGTTGCGCAGGTCGGAACGAAGGGTTTTCTCGGGCATGGCGCTGCTTTCGGCGGAGGGCAGAGATGAACGGCTCGACCAGCAACGCGTCGGTAGCGCGGCCGGGTGCCGCAGGGAAGTCTACCCGCGAAGATCGACCACGATTCTCACCGGAGCCTGGCCGGCGGCCTGACGGGCCCACGCCGAGCCGACCTCTGTGAGCGGCACCACCTCGTGCTCCACCCGCAGCCGCCCCGCCGCGGCGTGCTCCAGCAGCGTGCGCAGCGCCTCGGCCTTCTGCTCGGTCGGGATCGCGTTGTTGGTGTAGCCGAGCACCGACGCCGTCCGGCTGCGCAGGTCGGCCGACATGACCTCGAAGCTCGGCGCCGCCGAGCCGCCGAGGTTGACCAACCGGCCGCGCTCGCCCAGCAGGCGCACGCCGGCGGACGCCGCGACCCCGGCAAGCGGGTCGAGAACCACGTCGACGGGCCCATCGGTCACCGCGGACAGCCGCGCGACCACGTCGAGCACCTCGTCGCCGTCCTCGAGCGCGACCACCGCGTCCGCGCCGGCGTGCTCGGCACGAGCCCGACCACCGGCCGAGCGGGCGGCCGCGACGACCCGGCGGGCGCCCAGGATCCGCGCGGCCTGCACGGCCACCTGGCCGACCACACCGCCGGCACCGAGCACGAGCACCTGCTCTCCCTCGCGCAGCTCCGCACGCCAGGTGAGCGCCAGCCACGCTGCCACGCCGGACAGTCCGATCGCCGCCACATCCGTCGCCGGCACCTCGTGGTCACCGAGGTCCACGAGCTCCGCGGCCGGCCGTCGGACCGTCGTCGCCAGCGCCCCGTCCCCGGGGCTCATGCCGGCCTCGGTCGGGAACCACACCGGCGTACCCGGGGCGAGGGTCGGGTGCTCGACGACCTCGCCGACGCCCTGCACGCCCGGCACGTAGGGCAGCGGCGGTGCCCCGAAGTACGACGTACCACCGGCGCACAGCAGGTCCAGCGGCGTCAGCGGTACGGCGAAGACCCGGACGACCGCCTCGCCGTCGCCGACCGGCTTGTTCCGCTCCTCGACGAGGGGACTGCCGCCGTGCTCGTGGAGGACGGCCGCACGTACTGGACCGGTCACGTGGCGATGTCCGGGTAGGGCAGCGAGAAGTGCTGCAGCGCCTTGGCGTAGGCGAGCTGGAAGCCGAGCGGCTCGTCGTGGTCACGCTCGAACATCGCGATGAACAGCGTCAGTGTGAGGAACGGGTGCGCACCCATCGAGAACAGCTTCACGTAGTCGTGCGTGGCCAGCGCCTCGCGCTCGTCGTCCTCGAACCTCAGCCACGTGCTGCGTTCGTCCTCGTGGCAGTTGAGGATCACGTTGGCGCGCTCGGCCTCCCACCACTCGACGGTGCCGCGCGGGTCGTGGCGGTAGCGCTCGACGAGCTCAGGGTCGCGGTCGACGGTGAAGAGGAACTTGTCCAAGAGGTACTTGCTCATCGGGGCCCCCGCGGAGGTGTGAGCGTAGCGAGCAGCTTCGTGGGGTGGTTCATGACGCCCTTCGGGTACCAGGTGAAGTACGCCTCCATCGTGTGGAACAGGTCGAGCGAGTCGACGTGGTCGGCGGGCTGGCCGTCGCCGGCGGCGCCCATCATCAGCATGAAGTCCATGAAGCCGTGGGTGGCGTTGCCGGGCTTGTGCAGGCTCTCGAGCGTGACCTCGGCGAGGCAGCCGTCGACGTCACCGCGCGCGATCCAGTCGACGGCCTTGCGGTCGAACTCCGGGTCGGGACCGTGCGGCCCGAACTGGCGCGGGCCGCCGAGCTCGAGCGACAGGTGGCCGGTGCCGATGATCGCGACACGCTGGTCGGACGGCCAGGACTCGACCATCGCGCGGATCTGCCGGCCCAGCTCGACGAAGCGCTTCGGCTGCGGCAGCGGCGGAGCGAAGATGTTGGTGTAGATCGGCACGATCGGCAGGTCTGCTTGCGGCCGGAGCGTGATGATCGGGCAGGTGATGCTGTGGTCGATCCGCAGCTCGTTGCTGAACGCCAGGTCGAAGCCGGCGTCGAGCCCCTCGCGCAGGATGTGCTCCGACAGCCGCTCCTCGCCGGCGAGGTGGAACCGCGGCAGGCCGAACTCGCGCTCCTCGTTGTACCAGTTGGCGTCGTACGCCGGCGCCTTCCCGACGAGGAACTGCGGCATGTTGTCCAGCCACAGCTGGTGGAAGTGGTCGCTGCCGACCATCACCAGCACGTCCGGCCGGGCGCGCGTCAGCGTCTCGCGGAAGCGCTCGATCTTCTCGACCCAGGCATCCGCGAACGGCGGGCGGTCGTCCCCCGTCGCGGTGCTGGCGCGGTAGTAGAACGGGTGGTGGGTGGACGCGATGACCGCGACGACCTCCGCCATGTGTTCCCTCCTTCGCTCGGTCCCGAGAGACTCAGCCTTCGCTCTCGGCGTCGAGGTACGTCGACGCCCGGTCCACGTGCAGGTAGATGTCGCGGGCCAGCGGATGCACCTGCTCCTCCGCGATCTGGCCCAGCAGCCCGGCCGTCCGCGCGAGCAGCGCGACCCCGCGGAGCAGCTCGGGCGGCAGGTCGAGGTCGGCGAGCGCGGCACCGCAGACGCCGGCCCCGTTGAGCGGAAGCCGGCGGCCCAGCACCTGCTCGTGCACACGCCCGATCCCCGCGAACAACCGCAGGTGCGGGCCGAGCAGGCCCTCCTCCTCGGCGATCGCGAACAGCCGCGGCGTGCGCGGGTCGCGTTCCTTGTGCACCGGGTGGCCGAGACCGGGCACGAACCGGCCCGCCTCGCGCTGCTCGCGCACGGCGGTGAGCGCGAGCTCGTCCCAGGCCTCGTCGGGCGCGTCGTCGGCCGGTCGGTCGTCGGCGTGCTTGGTGAGTACGTCGGACAGGAACCGGCCGCAGTCCTCGGTCACGCCGAGGAACCGGGAGCCGCCGCCGAGCAGCCCGGAGGCGATCGCGCCCTGCAGCGAGTCGGGCGCGGACAGCCAGGTCATCCGCGCGGCGATGGCGGTCGGCGTGAAGCCGTGGTCTGCGAGTGCGACGAGCACCGTCTCGAACACCCGGACCTCGCCGGGCGTCGGCCGGCGCCGGGCCAGCAGCCAGAACGCGAGCTCGCCGAAGCCGACCTGGCCCATGAGGTCCTCGGCGAGGTCGTGGCCGAACAGCGAGATCGTGTCGGGGGTGGAGGCGCCGAGCGACGTCGGGTAGGCGTGGTCGCTCATGCCGTCCGCTCCGCCAGGCAGGCCTCGAGCCAGGTGCGCACTTCCTCGCCGTGCTCGTCGAGCAGCGGCGGCGCGGAGTGGTAGACCGTCGGCGTCTCCGAGAACGTCACCGGGTTGCGCACGCTCGGAATCACGCGGTCTCCGTCGCCGACCTCGACCACCGGGTCGAGCCCGAGCTCCTCGGCGAACGCCACGCCCTCGGCGACGGTGTTGATCGGCCCGCACGGCACGCCCGCGTCGATCAGCTCGCGGAACCACTCCTCGCGCTTGCGCGTCTCCAGCCGCTCGACCAGCAGCGGTCGCAGCTCGTCGCGGTTGGCCGTGCGCATCTGGTTGGTGGCGAACCGCTCGTCCTCGGCCACCTCGGGGATGCCGAGCACCTGGCACAGCCGCTGGAACTGGCCGTCGTTGCCCGACGTGATGATCAGCTCGCCGTCTGCGGTCGGCAATGGCTCGTAGGGGAACAGGCTCGGGTGCGAGTTGCCCATCCGCGTCGGCACGGTGCCGCCGGCGACGTACGCGCTGGCCTGGTTGACCAGTCCCGACAGGGCGGTCGAGAGCAGGTTGACCTCGACGTGCTGCCCGCGCCCGGAGATGTGCCGGTGCTGCAGCGCTGCGAGAACGCCGATCGTCGCCTGCATCCCGGACATCACGTCGAAGATCGAGATGCCGGCGCGGTACGGCGGGCCGTCGGGCGAGCCGGTCAGGCTCATCAGACCGGAGATCGCCTGCACCATCAGGTCGTAGCCGGGCAGCTTGGCGCCACCGCCCGAGCCGAACCCGGTGATCGATGCGTAGACGACACGGGGGTTGCCGGCGCTGACCGCGTCGTAGTCGAGGCCGTACTTCGCCAGCCCGCCCGGCTTGAAGTTCTCCATCACCACGTCGGCGCGTGCGGCCAGCTCGCGGGCGAGCGCGTTGTCGTGGTCGTCGCGCAGGTCGAGGGCGACCGAGCGCTTGTTGCGGTTCACGCCCAGGTAGTAGGTCGACTCCCCGTCGCGCACCGGCGGGACCCAGGTGCGGGTGTCGTCACCGCCCGGGCTCTCGACCTTCACCACGTCGGCGCCCATGTCCGCCATCAGCATGCTGGCGTAGGGCCCGGCCAGGATCCGGGAGAAGTCGGCGACCAGCACGCCGTCCAGCGGTCCGGGCATCGGGCGGGCGACCTCCTCGGCTGACCGTTCTGCGGACGGATGTCCGTTGCGAGTCTCGTGCGCCGCCTCGCGAGGTGTCAAGGGCCCCGGCAGGGGCCCGACCGCCGGTCAGTCCGATCCGGCGACGGCCTTCGGCAGGGTGTCGAGCATCGCGAAGTCGGCGCTGATCGCGCTCGCCGTGCGGAGCAGGCGGGGCAGGTGCTCGTCGCGCAGCACCTCGACGGGCGTCTCGGCGGCGTGCACGGTGACGTTGACCGCGGCCACCACGCGACCGTGCCCGTCGCGCAGCGGCGCCGCCACCGACCGGATGCCGCCGGCGAGCTGCTGGTCGGTCAGCGCCCAACCGCGGGCGCGCACCTCGCGGAGCTCGTCGAGCAGGGCCTCGTGACCGGGCGGGTCCTTCGGATTGATGCCCGAACGACTCGGCTGCTCCAGGCACGCCTCGAGCTCGTCGATCGGCAGCCCGGCCAGCAGCACCTTGCCCAACGACGTAACCGGCGCCGGGAAGCGCGTGCCGATCGAGACCGCGAGCGTGATGATCTTCGGCACCGCCACGCGGGCGACGTACACGATGTCGGACCCGTCGAGCTGGGCGATCGACGACGACTCGTGCGTCTGGGCGACCAGCTCCTCGAGGTGCGGACGGGCGACGTCCCACAGCCCCGTGCTCTGGACGTACGTCGTACCGAGCTCGAGCACGCGCGGGGTGAGCGTGTAGCCGCCGTCGACGGAGCGGGCGTGCCCGAGCGCCTCGAGCGTGACGAGGATCCGGCGCACGGTGGGGCGGGCGAGGCCGGTGGCAGTCGCGATCTCGCTGAGGGTCATCACCGGCCGGCCGGGCTCGAACGCGGTGATCACGTCGAACCCGCGGGCGATCGCCTCGATGAAGTCCGGGGCGGCGTCACGGCGGGCCATGGCCAGAGGGTAGCCCACTCTTGACACGTGACCGGCGTCACAGGAAGGTGTTTCCGTTCGCTGTACGGACATTTGTCCGCATGAGGTTTCCGGCGGTGGGGAATCGGCCGGAGGGAGGGACGGAAGCGATGGCGGAACAGGTTGCGGCCGGACGGCCCGTGGTACTGCGCGGCGGGACCGTGTTGCCGATGGACCGGGCGCGGAGCGTGCTGCACGACACCGACGTGCTGGTGGTCGGGCAGAAGATCGAGGCGGTGGGCCCGCAGCTGCAGGTCCCCGAGGGCGCCCTGGAGATCGACGCCTCCGGCGGCATCGTGATGCCGGGCATGGTCGACACCCACCGGCACATGTGGCAGACCGCGATGCGGGGGTACGGCGCTGACTGGACGCTGACCCAGTACTTCGTCTGGTACTACCTCGAGCACGGCAAGCACTTCCGGCCCGAGGACATCCACGCCGGCAACCTGCTGTCCGCCGTCGACGCCCTCGACGCCGGCGTCACCACGACCGTCGACTGGTCGCACGGGCTGCAGACCCCGCAGCACGCCGACGCCGCGGTCGACGCGCTCGAGTCGGTGCCGGGCCGGTTCGTGCTCGCGTACGGCAACATCCAGGCCGGCCCGTGGGAGTGGTCGACCAGCTCGGGGTTCAAGGACTTCGTCGAGCGCCGGATGAAGCGCACCGACATGCTCGGCTTCCAGATGGCCTTCGACGTCACCGGGGACCCGTCGTTCCCGGAGAAGGCCGCGTTCGAGGTCGCCCGCGAGCTCGACGTGCCGGTCACCACCCACGCCGGCGTGTGGGGCGCGACCAACGACGACGGCATCCGGCTGATGCACGAGCACGGCTTCATGGACCCGCGCAACATCTACGTCCACGCCGCGACGCTGTCCTCCGACTCCTACCAGCGCATCGCGGCCAGCGGAGGCACGGTCTCGGTCGCCACCGAGAGCGAGCAGAGCTGCGGCCAGGGGTACCCGCCGACCTGGGTGCTGCGGGACCACGACATCAAGGTGGCCATGTCGATGGACACCAGCGTGTGGCAGAGCGGCGACCTGTTCTCCGCGATGCGCGCGACGCTCGGGGCCGACCGGTCCCGCGAGCACCTCGAGGCGCACGCCAAGGGCGACACCGTCACCAACTGCCATCTGCGCGCCGAGCAGGTCGTGGAGTGGGCGACCCGTGGCGGTGCGGAGGCGCTCGGTCTCGGTGACGTCGTCGGCAGCCTCGAGCCGGGCAAGAAGGCCGACGTGGTGCTGATCAAGAACGACAAGTCGCCCGTGATGTTCCCGATCGTCAACCCCTACGGCCACGTCGTGATGCAGGCGCAGCGCGGCGACGTGCACACGGTGATGGTCGACGGCCGGATCGTGAAGCACGAGAACGAGCTGGTCGACATCGACCTCGCGTCCGTTCGCCGTACCGTCGAGGCCACCGTCGAGCACCTGCGCAGCACGCTCGGCGAGGAGGCCTGGAACGCCGGCATGCATCCGGAGATCCCGGAGAGCAAGGTCCTCGACAACCCGTACCAGTACACCGAGTACCGGTCCTCCGACACGCACCGCTCCCGCGACACCGCCGAGACGGCCGGGTGAGGGCGTGCAGGAGCGTCATGTTCCCGTCCTGGTCGTCGGTGGCAGCCTGGTCGGGCTGACGACGTCGGTGCTGCTCGCCGACCAGGGCGTCCCGCACCTGCTGGTGGAGAGTCACCGCGGCACCGCGATCCATCCGCGTGCGGCGTCGTTCCACCAGCGCACGATGGAGGTCTTCCGGTCCGTCGGTCTCCAGCAGGCCGTAGAGGAGGCGGCGGCAGCGGAGTTCCTGCAGAACGGCGCGATCATGGCGGTCGAGAGCCTGGGCGGGAAGGAGCTGGCCTACTTCTTCCACTCCTACAACGATGGCGTCGAGGGGCTCAGCCCCACTGACCGGTTGTTCGTGACCCAGGTCGGCCTCGAGCCGGTGCTGCGCGCACGAGCCGCCGACCTGGGCGCCGACCATCGGTTCGGCACCGAGCTCGTGTCCTTCGAGCAGCGCGACGACCAGGTCCGGTCGGTGATCCGGTCGCGCGAGGACGGCACGGAGGAGGTCGTGGTCTCCGACTACCTGGTCGCTGCGGACGGAGCGCACAGCCGGATCAGGGAGCGGCTCGGCATCGGGATGGCGGGCCGCGGCAGCTTCGCCGACTGCGTGACGATCTACTTCAAGGCGGACGTGAAGCCGTTCCTGGGCGACCGCAACCTCAGCGTCGTCTACGTCAACCACCCGACGCTGCTGGGGTTCTTCCGCTTCTCCATCACCGGTGACTCGGGCTTCCTCGCGGTGTTCTCCACGACGGCGGCCGACGGGACCCGCGACACCAGCGTGGGCGAGGACATGCCGACCGAGCGGTCCGTCGAGCTGGTGCGCACGGCACTGGGTGCGGACGACGACCTGCCGGTCGACATCGAGAGCGTGCAGCGGTGGAGCGCCAGCGCCGCGACCGCGCAGGCTTTCTCTTCCGGGCGGGTGTTCCTCGCGGGGGACGCGGCGCACGTGATGCCCCCCACCGGCGGGTTCGGTGGCAACACCGGCGTGGCCGACGCCCACAACCTGGCCTGGAAGCTCGCATTGGTGACCCAAGGCTTGGCCGGGTCCGGTCTCCTCGCGTCGTACGACGAGGAGCGGCGGCCGATCGGTGCCCTCACGGTCGAGCAGGCCTACACGCGCTACGTGCTGCGTGTCGATCCTTCCCTGCCGCAGGACGACCTGCAGCCGGCGCTCGACGACGCGTCGATCGAGCTCGGCGCGGTGTACCGGTCGGGCGGGGTGGCCGACACCAGCACGCCCGACGCGCCTCTTGCCGATCCCCGTGCGCGGACCTGGGCGCCGGGCACCC
>DASURB010000030.1:0-25060 GCA_036280235.1 Nocardioides sp. | reverse complement strand
CCGGTTGTTGTAGCGCCAGAACGACAGCCGCAGCTTGTCCAGGTCGGTGTCCAGCAGGGTCACGTCGGCGCCCATGCCCAGGGCGATGTTGGCCGCGTTCTGCCCCGAGACACCGGCGCCGATGATCACCACCTTGGCGTTCGCCACCCCGCCGACGCCGCCCATCAGCACCCCCCGGCCGCCCTGGGCCTTCATCAGCGAGTGCGCCCCGACCTGCGGGGCCAGGCAGCCGGCGACCTCGGACATCGGGTACAGCAACGGCAACCCACCCGAGGGCAGCTGCACGGTCTCGTAGGCGATCGCGGTGACCCTGCGCCGCATCAGCTCCTCGGTCAACGGCCGGTCCGCCGCCAGGTGCAGGTAGGTGAAGAGGGTCTGGCCCTCCCGCATCCGGGCGTACTCCTCCGCGACCGGCTCCTTCACCTTCAGCACCATGTCCGCGGTGCCCCACACGTCGTCCGCGGTGGGGAGGATCGTGGCGCCCTCGGCGACGTACTCCTCGTCCGGGATCTGCGACCCGAGTCCGGCACCCGTCTCGATCACGACCTCGTGCCCGTGCTGGACCAGCTCGTGCACGCCGACCGGGGTGAGGGCCACCCGGTACTCGTGGTTCTTGACTTCCTTCGGAACGCCGACCTTCACGCCTGATTCCTCTCGGTGTCGTCGCCACGTCGTCGGGGCGACGCCGGTGAGCATAGTGAAACTCAGCGGCGGTGGCGCAGTGCCCACGCGGTCAACGCGTGCCCGGTGGGCCCGTCGGTGATGCGCCGGTCGAGGAAGGCCTCGAGGAGGTCGTCGAACGGCACCCACGACGAGGACATCTCGGCCTCCTCGTGCTCGGGGGTGAAGTCGCCGCGGTCGTCGACCTCGGTCAGGTCGGTGGCGGCGTAGATCTCGATGCGCTCGCTGCTGATCCCCGGCGAGGAGTACGTCGTGAGCAGGTGCGTCCAGGTCGCGGCCTCGAGCAGCGCCTCCTCGCGCAGCTCGCGGCGTGCGGCGGCCTCGGGGTCCTCCCCCGGCTCGTCGAGCAGCCCGGCGGGCAGCTCGAGCATGCGCCGGCGGACCGGGTGGCGGTACTGGTGCAGCACGAACACTCGCTCGTCCGCGTCGAGCGCGAGCACGACCACGGCACCGGGGTGGTCGAGCAAGACCCGGTCGAACGTCTCGCCGGGCTTGCCCGGCGCCGAGATCGTCTCCTTGCGGAACGAGAACGGCGCGCCGCCCTCCCAGATCGTCTCGGAGGCGTGGACGGGCCACTCCTCCGCGGGGTCCCCGAGATCTGCCGACGGTGCTGTCATCAGGCGGGGTCGGCGACCGCGGCGGCCTCGTCGTCGCGACGGCGCAGCGCGGCCTCGTCGATCGGGAACCGCAGCTCCCGCTGCCGCTCGATCGCCGCGCCGATCAGCCCGGCGAACAGCGGGTGCGGCCGCGTCGGCCGGGACCGCAGCTCCGGGTGCGCCTGGGTGGAGACGTAGTAGGGGTGCACCTCCGAGGGCAGCTCGACGAACTCGACCAGGTTGTTGTCCGGCGAGGTCCCGGAGAACACCAGGCCGGCCTTCTCGAGCCGGTCGCGGTAGGCGTTGTTGACCTCGTAGCGGTGGCGGTGCCGCTCCTCGATCTTCGACTCGCCGTACACGCCGGCCACCACCGAGCCGTCCTTGAGCTGCGCGGGGTAGAGCCCGAGCCGCATGGTGCCGCCCATGTCTCCGCCCGCGCCCTCGACGAACTCGAGCTGCTCGGCCATCGTCGCGATGACCGGCTCGGTGCACGACGGGTTGAACTCCGTGGAGTCGGCGGCGGTGATGCCGGCCTCGTTGCGGGCGTACTCGATCACCATGCACTGCAGGCCCAGGCACAGGCCGAGGGTGGGGATGCCGTGGGTGCGGGTGTAGTTGAGCGCGCCGACTTTGCCCTCGATGCCGCGGATGCCGAAGCCGCCGGGCACGCAGACCGCGTCGACCTCGGAGAGGTGGCGGGCCGCACCCTCGGGGGTCGCGCACTCGTCGGAGGGCACCCAGACCAGCTTCACCCGCGCGTCGTGGGCGAACCCGCCCGCGCGCAGCGCCTCGGCGACGGAGAGGTAGGCGTCGGGCAGGTCGATGTACTTGCCGACCAGCGCGACCGTGACCTCCTCGGCCGGGTGGTGCACGCGGCGCAGCAGGTCGTCCCAGTCCGTCCAGTCGACGTCGCGGAACGGCAGGTTCAGGCGGCGTACGACGTAGGCGTCGAGGCCCTCGGAGTGCAGCACCTTCGGGATGTCGTAGATCGACGGCGCGTCCGCGGCGTTGACCACGGCCTCCTCGTCGACGTCGCACATCAGCGAGATCTTCCGCTTCATCGACTCGGGGATCTCGCGGTCGGAGCGGCAGACCAGCGCGTCGGGCTGGATGCCGATCGAGCGGAGCGCGGCGACGGAGTGCTGGGTCGGCTTGGTCTTCAGCTCGCCGGAGGGGCCGATGTAGGGCACCAGCGAGACGTGCAGGAAGAAGCAGTTGTCGCGGCCGACGTCGTGGCGGACCTGGCGAGCGGCCTCGAGGAACGGCAGCGACTCGATGTCGCCGACGGTGCCGCCGATCTCGGTGATCACCACGTCGACGTCGGGGCCGGCCATCGCGCGGATGCGGTCCTTGATCTCGTTGGTGATGTGCGGGATCACCTGGACGGTCTCGCCGAGGTAGTCGCCGCGACGCTCCTTGGCGATGACCTGGGAGTAGACCTGCCCGGTCGTCACGTTGGCCAGGCCCTGCAGGTCGGTGTCGAGGAACCGCTCGTAGTGCCCGATGTCCAGGTCGGTCTCGGCGCCGTCGTTGGTGACGAAGACCTCGCCGTGCTGGAACGGGTTCATCGTCCCGGGGTCGACGTTGAGGTACGGGTCGAGCTTCTGCATCGTGACCCGCAGCCCGCGCGCCTTCAGCAGGTTGCCGAGCGACGAGGCGGTGAGGCCCTTGCCGAGCGAGGAGGCGACGCCTCCGGTGACGAAGACGTGCTTGGTCGGCTGCGAAGCGGCCAAGTGAACTCCCGTGGCATCGAGTGTGCCCCGGCGTGGTCAACCGGGGCTGAAGGCCGATGGTCGATCAGTCCTCCACGGGGTTCCACCCTATCAAGGGACCAGACCCCGTCGACCCGCGACACCCGCGAGTCCCCGAACCCGCAGGAGACGCCGGGCTACTCGCCGGCGGCCGCGCCGGGCATCGGACCGTCGGCCGCGTCGACCGCGCCGAAGTGGCCGGTCTGGTCCTGGGCCTGGCCGGCCAGCGCCATCACCGTGACGATGCGAGCGGCCGCGCGGCCGAGGGAGTCGACCGTGGAGACGTCGCGGGCGGCGACCACGTCGTCGCGGATCGCGCGCACGACGCCGTGCTCGCGGGCCGAGGGCATCGGGCCGGCGACGACGACGCCGTTGGTGTCGGCGTCGATCGCGGTCGCGAGCGTGGTCATGATCGAGGCGGCCGCGGTGCGCTGCTCGTCGGACCCGCTGCCCTCACCGGCCACCACCAGCACCAGGCTGCCGCGCCGGTCGAGCGAGCCGTCCGGGGACATCAGGCCGGCGGTGCTGAGCCCGGCGAGGATGCTGTCGGCGGTGGCGTCGACGCCGGCGCCGCCCGGCTCCTTGTCGGTGCCGATGGCGCGGGCGATCAGCGCGCCCATGGTCTCGTAGCCGCTGGCGTCCGCCGGGACGTTGACGTCGCTGGCTCCCTCGAGCAGCTGGCTGCTGAGCTCGTCGACGAGCTCCTTGTTGGAGACGTCGAGCATCCCGTCGCCCACACGGAGCGTGCCACCGAGCGTGCCGCCGGCGGTGCCGACCATCTCGCCGAGCGCGGAGACCTCCTGCTGCTGGGCACCGGGGAGCGCGACGATCGTGACGACCCGGCCCTGCAGGACGCCGTCGATCAGCCCGGGCGCGACCGTCTCGGCGAACCCGTCGACGAACGCGTTGCCGCTGCGGGCGTCGGCGATCTGCGCGCGCAGGTCGGCCTTGACCGCCCGGTCGGCCTGGACCTGGTCGACGAGGGTGTCGTCCACCTCGCCCTTGAGCGGTCCCCCGCCCAGGGCGATGCCCACCGCCAGGGCCAGGAAGACCGAGACGATCGAGACGATGTGGTAGCGGAACGAGATCACGAGAACAGTCCTTGGATCCAGTCGATCAGGTCGGAGAACGCCCCCTGCAGCCCGTCCCACCACTCCGCGCCCACGGGCGTGGCGGCGATGGCGACGCCGAGCGCGACCAGGCCGGCAAGCAGCACGAGGGCGAGGTGCCAGAGGCGGACCCGTCCGGCGTACAGCTGCGGCACCCCCTTGGCGTCGACCAGCTTGGGACCCACCCGGAGCCGGGTGAGGAACGTGCTGGCCAGGCCGGCGCGCTGGCGGTCGAGGAACTCGTCGAGCGTGGCGTGCGTCCCGACGGTGATGATCAGGGAGGCGCCGGCGGCGTCGGCGAGCAGCAGCGCGACGTCCTCGGTGGTGCCGGACGCGGCGAGCTGCTGGGCGCGCACGCCGAGCCGCTCGAGCCGGTCGCTGCCGAGCGCGCGGCCGCCGCGGTCGGTGTGCAGCACGACCTCGCGGGAGTGCCGCAGCGCCTTGTCGGTGACGATCTGACCCTGCTCGGTGGCCTGGGTGCCCTGGCCGAGGCCGTGCTCCCCCACCACCACGACGTCCGCGCGGTGGCCGGCCATCTGCAGTGCGTCGGCGCCGGCGTCCACTCCGATCAGCACCGGGCGCTGCTCGCGGATGAACCGGCGCAGCTTGCGGAGGTCCTCGCGGTAGTCGTAGCCGCGCACGACGACCACCACGGGGCGGCCCTCGACGCGGGTCTTGAGCGCCGGCACGCCCTGGCCGTGCAGCAGCAGGTCCTGCTCGCGGCGGAGGAACTCGGTGGTGTTGTGGGTGAAGCTCTCCAGCTGGGTGGCCAGCCCGCCGCGGGCGTCCTCCATGCGCGCCGCGATGTCCTCGGCGGTCAGGCGCGTGCCCTCGGCGAGGACCTCCATCTCGTGCCGGCCGCCGCTCTTGTCGACGCGCACCAGCCGCTCGCCGTCGATCCGCACGTGCGTGCCGTCGGAGACCCGCCTGAACACCTCGGGACCGACGTCGTCGAGCAGCAGCACGCCGGACCTGGCCAGCAGCTCGGGCCCGAGGTTGGGGTAGCGGCCGGAGATGAACGGCGACGCGTTGACCACGGCCACGACGCCCGCGTCCACCAGCTGCTCGGCGTGCGCGCGGTCGAGGTCGAGGTGGTCGATGACCGCAATGTCACCGGGCCGCAGGCGCCGGACCAGCCCGCTGGTGCGGCGGTCGACGCGTGCGGTGCCGGAGACTCCGGGCAGGCCGTCGACGGGCTGCTGGCGGGGGGAGAACTTCATGGCGTCGCAATGCTCTCACGCAAGTCCCGCTCATTCCGGGACATCCGGGGCGGGGTGGGTCACAGTCGGGGAACGTGTCTCCGGCCCGTTCCCGAGGCTGTTTTCGGCCCTGCGGCGGCTAGTTTCCGCGGTCCTTGTCGCGCGCCTGGTGCCGCGGCTTCTTGCCCCGCGTGTCGGGTCGGCCGCCGGAGGTCGGGCGGCGTCCGGGCGGGCCGTCGTCGCGCCGCAGCCCGATGAGCTTGCCGGAGATCCGGGTGGTGGACAGCGCCTGCTCGGTGCCCGGCGGCAGCTCGGCCGGCAGCTCGACGAGCGAGAAGTCCGGCCGGATCGAGATGTTGCCGAAGTCGCGGCGGCTCAGGCCGCCCTCGTTGGCGAGCGCGCCGACGATCTGCCGGGGCTCGACCTTGTGCCGCTTCCCCACGTCGATGCGGTACGTCGCCAGCGGTGGTCCGTCGCCGCGGCGAGGTGCCCGCTCGGGACGCTTCGCCCCGGCCTTGTCGTCCCGGAACGTCGCGGGGGCGGGAGCGGCGGACTCCTCGAGCAGCAGCGGCGTGTCGCCCTGCAGGACGACCGCCAGCGCGGCGGCGACGTCCACCTCCGGCACGTCGTGCTCGCGCACGTAGTGGCTCACGACGTCGCGGAAGAACGACAGCCGGTCGGCGTCGCCGAGGGCGCTGGTGATGGCGTCGTCGAAGCGGGCCAGCCGGGTGACGTTGACGTCGTCGACGCTCGGCAGCGGCACCTGGGTCAGTGGCTGGCGGGTGGTCTTCTCGATCGCCTTGAGCAGGTAGCGCTCGCGGGGGGTGACGAACGAGATCGCCTCGCCGCTGCGCCCGGCCCGGCCGGTGCGGCCGATCCGGTGCACGTAGGACTCCGGGTCGGTGGGGATGTCGTAGTTGACGACGTGGCTGATCCGCTCGACGTCGAGGCCGCGGGCGGCGACGTCGGTGGCGACGAGGATGTCGAGCTTGCCGTCGCGGAGCTGGTTGATCGTGCGCTCGCGCTGTGCCTGGGCGACGTCGCCGTTGATGGCGGCGGCGGAGAAGCCACGGGCGCGGAGCTTCTCGGCGAGGGTCTCGGTCTCGTTCTTGGTGCGGACGAAGACGATCATCCCCTCGAAGTTCTCCACCTCGAGGAAGCGCGTGAGCGCGTCGACCTTCTGTGGGTAGGACACGATCACGTAGCGCTGGGTGATGTTCGTGGCCGTCTGGGTCTTGTTCTTGACCGTGATCTCGGCCGGGTCGTGCAGGTAGCGCTTGGACATCCGGCGGATCTGCTGCGGCATCGTCGCGGAGAACAGCGCGACCTGCTTGGTCTCGGGTGTGTCCTTGAGGATCGTCTCGACGTCCTCGGCGAAGCCCATGTTGAGCATCTCGTCGGCCTCGTCGAGCACCAGGTAGCGCAGCTCGGTGAGGTCGAGGGTGCCCCGGTCGAGGTGGTCCATGATCCGCCCGGGCGTGCCGACCACGATGTGCACGCCGCGCCGCAGCGCGCTGAGCTGCACGCCGTACCCCTGGCCGCCGTAGACCGGCAGCACGTGCACGCCCTTGACGTGCGCGGCGTAGCGCTCGAACGCCTCACAGACCTGCAGCGCGAGCTCGCGCGTCGGCGCGAGCACGAGCGCCTGCGGCGTCTTCTGCTTGAGGTCGATCCGGGACAGGATCGGCAGCGCGAAGGCCGCGGTCTTGCCGGTGCCGGTCTGCGCGAGGCCGACGACGTCGCGGCCCTCGAGCAGAGTGGGGATGGTGGCGGCCTGGATCGGCGAGGGTGTCTCGTAGCCGACCTCCTGCACCGCCTTGAGCACGCGCGGGTCGAGATCGAGATCGGCGAACGTCGTCATGGCACAACCGTATTGGTCGGGTCACACCTTCGGCGCCCGCGGGCTCCGCTTGTACGACGACACGGTCGGATCGCCTTCCACCCAGAACCGCCACTCGACGTCGTGCGCGACGCTGATCCCGACCCGCGGGCCGCGCGCGATCCGCTCCGGCGGGACCGGCGAGGCGCCCAATGTGAGGTGGTGGGTCAGGTCGAGACCGTCCTGGTGCCGCTGGATGCCGAGGGCCTGGCAGAGGTTCGCGGGACCGCGGGCGAGCTCGGCGTCCCGGCGGCCGCCGCGTCGCTCCCGGGCGATCTGGATCCCGTCGACGACCTCCCCCGCGCGCAGCAGCACCGCCGATGCGCGCCCGTCGCGGCCGCAGACCACGTTGGCGCACCAGTGCATGCCGTAGGAGAAGTAGACGTAGAGCCGGCCGGGCGGCCCGAACATCACCGCGTTGCGGGCGGTCATGCCCCGGTAGGCGTGCGAGGCCGGGTCGTTGGGCCCGTCGTACGCCTCGACCTCCGTCAGCCGCACGGTGACCCCGGCGTGCGTCAGGTGCGCCCCCAGCAGCGCCGGCGCCACCTCGGCGACGGGCTGCAGGAGGACGTCAGGCCAGCCAGGCACGGTGGTCTGCGACGACGCCACGGAGCTCGGCGAGCTGCTCGCGCACCCGCTCGGGCGCGGTGCCGCCGCGCCCGTTGCGCGAGGCGACGGAGCCCTCGACGGTCAGCACGGACCGGACCTCGGGCTTGAGGTCCGGCGAGATAGATGCGAGCTGCTCGTCGGTGAGCTCGTCGAGCTCGACGCCGAGCTCCTCGCAGCGCCGCACGCACTCCCCCGCGACCTCGTGGGCGACGCGGAACGGCACACCCTGGCGCACCAGCCACTCGGCGACGTCGGTGGCCAGCGAGAAGCCCTGCGGCGCCAGCTCGGCCATCCGCTCGGTGTTGAACGTCAGCGTCGCGACCATGCCGGTGAACGCCGGCAGCAGCACCTCGAGGGTGTCGACGGAGTCGAAGACCGGCTCCTTGTCCTCCTGCAGGTCGCGGTTGTAGGCCAGCGGCAGCGCCTTCAGCGTGGTCAGCAGCCCGGTGAGGTTGCCGACGACGCGGCCCGCCTTGCCGCGCGCGAGCTCGGCGATGTCGGGGTTCTTCTTCTGCGGCATGATGCTCGACCCGGTCGAGTAGCCGTCGTGCAGCCGCACGAAGTCGAACTCCTTGGTCGCCCAGAGGATGACCTCCTCGGCCAGCCGGGAGACGTCGACGCCGATCATCGCCGCCACGAACGCGAACTCCGCCACGAAGTCCCGCGCGGCCGTGCCGTCGATCGAGTTGGGGCTGGACCCGGTGAACCCGAGGTCGCGGGCGACCTCCTCCGGGTCGAGGCCGAGGCTGGAGCCGGCCAGGGCGCCGCTGCCGTACGGCGAGTCGCCGGCAACCCGCGCGTCCCAGTCGCGCAGCCGCGCCAGGTCGCGCACCAGCGGCCAGGCGTGCGCCATCAGGTGGTGGCTGAGCAGCACGGGCTGGGCGTGCTGGAGGTGGGTGCGGCCGGGCATGACCGCACCGAGGTGCTGCTCGGCCTGGTCGGTGAGGGCGTCGACGAGGTCGAGCACCCGCCCGGCCACGACGCGGGCGTGGTCGCGCAGGAACACCTTGAACAGCGTCGCGATCTGGTCGTTGCGGGAGCGCCCGGCGCGCAGCCGGCCGCCGAGCTCGGTGCCGACCTCGTCGAGAAGCAGCCGCTCGAGGGCACCGTGCACGTCCTCGTCGGACTGGTCGGCGAACACCTCGCCGGACGCCACCTTCGCGGCGAGCGAGTCGAGCCCGGTGAGCAGCCCGTCGAGGTCGGCGTCGGTGAGCAGCCCGGCCCGGTGCAGCACCCGGGCGTGGGCCTTGGAGCCGGCCAGGTCGTAGGGGGCGAGCCGCCAGTCGAAGTGCGTCGACTTCGACAGCGCGGCGAGCGCCGGGCTGGGTCCGTCGGCGAACCGGCCGCCCCAGAGTGCTCCGGTGTTGGTCGCCATCAGTCGGTGCCCGCCTCCATCGCCGCGTGGTCGAGCGCCTCGTCGTCGAACGGTTCGTCGCCGTTGCGCCGCGCGATCCGGTCGTAGCCGCCGGACTCGATGGCGCCGAGCAGGTTGCCGTGCTCGACGAGCACGTGGCCCTGGTCGTCGGGCTGCAGTGCGTAGAGCTCGAGCTTGGCGCGGGAGTCGGCGATGTCGAGGTTGCGCATGGTGAGCTGGCCGATGCGGTCGGTCGGGCCGAACACCACGTTGTCGGTGCGCTCCATCGACAGCCGGTCCGGGTGGTAGGAGAACGCCGGCCCGTCGGTGCGCAGGATCGTGTAGTCCTCGCCGCGGCGCAGCCGCAGCGTCACCTCGCCGGTCACCAGCGAGGCGATCCAGCGCTGGATGGCCTCGCGCAGCATGAGCGCCTGCGGGTCGAGCCAGCGGCCCTCGTAGAGCAGCCGGCCGAGCTTGCGCCCCTCGAGGTGGTAGTTGGCGATGGTGTCCTCGTTGTGGACCGCGTTGAGCAGCCGCTCGTACGCCGTCCAGAGCAGCGCCATGCCGGGCGCCTCGTAGATGCCGCGCGACTTGGCCTCGATGATCCGGTTCTCGATCTGGTCGGACATGCCCAGGCCGTGCCGCCCGCCGATGGTGTTGGCCTCGTGGACCAGCTCCACCGGGTCGTCGTAGTCCTTGCCGTTGATCGCCACCGGGCGGCCCGCGTCGAACCGGATCGTCACGTCCTCGGTCGGGATCTCGACGGCGGGGTCCCAGAACTTCACACCCATGATCGGCTCGACCGACTCCAGCGAGACGTCGAGGTGCTCCAGGGTCTTGGCCTCGTGGGTGGCGCCCCAGATGTTGGCGTCGGTGGAGTAGGCCTTCTCCTGGCTGTCCCGGTAGGGCAGGCCGCGCTCGGTGAGCCAGGCGCTCATCTCGTGCCGGCCGCCGAGCTCCTCGACGAACTCCGCGTCGAGCCACGGCTTGTAGATCCGCAGGTCCGGGTTGGCGAGCAGGCCGTAGCGGTAGAACCGCTCGATGTCGTTGCCCTTGAACGTCGACCCGTCGCCCCAGATGTCGACGCCGTCCTCGTGCATGGCGCGCACCAGCATCGTGCCGGTGACGGCGCGGCCGAGCGGAGTGGTGTTGAAGTACGCGCGCCCGCCGGAGCGGATGTGGAACGCGCCGCAGGCCATCGCGGCGAGCCCCTCCTCGACCAGCATCCGCCGGCAGTCGACGGCGCGGGACAGCTCGGCGCCGTACTGCAGCGCGCGCTCGGGCACGCCGGAGATGTCGGGCTCGTCGTACTGGCCGATGTCGGCGGTGTAGGTGCAGGGCACCGCGCCCTTCTCGCGCATCCAGGCGACGGCGACTGAGGTGTCGAGGCCGCCGGAGAACGCGATGCCGACGCGCTCGCCGGCGGGCAGGCTGGTGAGGACCTTGCTCACGGGGTTTCCTTCGCTGTGGGTGTCGGGAACGATCAGCTGGTCGCGTGCCCGCCGCTGGCGAGCGCGAGGAACCGGGCGGCCAGCGCGTGGCCGCCGTCGGGTCGTCGGCTGATCACCAGGACGGTGTCGTCCCCGGCGACGGTGCCGAGGATGTCCTCGTTCTCCGCCTTGTCGAACGCCGAGGCGAGGTACTGGGCGGCGCCGGGCGGGGTGCGCAGCAGCGCGAGGTTGGCCGAGGCGTCGGCGGACACGAGGAGCTCGCTCAGCAGCCGGGTGAGCCGGGCCTCGGCGGCCGCCGTGTCGGCGACCATCGGGGTGCGGTCGCCGCCCTCCGCCGGTACGGCGTACACCAGCTGCCCACTGGGGATCCGCACCTTGACCGCGTCGAGCTCGACGAGGTCGCGCGAGAGCGTGGCCTGCGTGACCTGCACGCCGGCCTCGCGGAGCAGCTCGGACAGCTCGGTCTGCGAGCGCACCGGTTGGCGGCTCAGGAGGTCCACGATCTTCTGCTGCCGGGCGCTCTTGGTGAGCGGGATGGTCTGCGTCATCTCACACCTCCCTGACGGTGGGTCCCTGGTGGGCGAGGAGCCAGGTCAGCAGGGCCTTCTGGGCGTGCAGCCGGTTCTCCGCCTCGTCCCACACCACGCTCTGCGGGCCGTCGATGACCTCGGCGGCGATCTCCTTGCCGCGGTAGGCCGGCAGACAGTGCAGGACGATCGCGTCGCCCGCCGCCTTGGCGAGCAGGTCTGCCGTGAGCGCGTAGGGCAGGAACGGCCGGGACCGCTCGTCGGCCTCCGACTCCTTGCCCATCGACACCCAGGTGTCGGTCGCGACCGCGTCGGCGCCGGCGACGGCCTCGGCCGGGTCGACGACGAACGCCGCGGATCCGCCGGTCTCCCCCGCGATCTGCTCGGCCTTGGCGAGGATCTCGGCATCCGGGGCGAACTCGGCCGGTCCGCTCACCCGGACGTGCATGCCGGCGGTGGCGCCGGCCAGCAGGTAGGAGTGGCTCATGTTGCTGGCCGTGTCGCCCAGGAACGCCAGCGTCTGCCCGGCCGTGCTCCCCCGATGCTCCTCGATCGTCTGCAGGTCGGCGAGCAGCTGGCAGGGGTGGAACTGGTCGGTCAGCGCGTTGACGACCGGGACACCGGCGTACGCCGCCATCTCCTCGATGCGCGACTGGTCGAAGGTCCGCCACACGATCGCGGCTGACTGCGGCCCGAGGACGCGGGCGACGTCGGCGATCGACTCGCGGGTGCCGATCTTGGCCAGGTTGCCGTCGACGACCATCGGGTAGCCGCCGAGCTCGCTGATGCCGGTGGCGAACGACAGCTGGGTGCGCAGCGTGGGCTTGTCGAAGACGACGGACACGGTGCGCGGGCCGGCCAGCGGCCGCTCGGCGTAACGGTCCTTCTTGAGCCGCTTGGCCAGCGCCAGCACCTCTGCCTGCTCGGCCGGGCTCAGGTCGTCGTCGCGGAGGAAGTGCCGCGTCATGACTCCGACACCCCGGCCTTCTCGAGGATCGTGGGCCAGGCGTCGACGAGCTCGCCGGCCTGGGCCGCGGTGAGGACCAGCGGCGGGGCGAGCCGGATCGTGCGGGGCCCGGTGGCGTTGAGGATGAAGCCGGCGTCCTGCGCGGCCTGCACCACCTGCGGGGCGATCTCGGCGTCCAGGTCGATGCCGGCCAGCAGGCCGCTTCCCCGGATCTCGGTGACCCGGCCGTGGGCCAGCCCGGTGCGCAGCTGCTCCCCGACGCGGGTGGCGTTGCCGAGCAGGCCGTCCTTCTCGATCGTCTCGATGACCGCCAGGGCGGCCGCGGTGGCGACCGGGTTGCCACCGAACGTGGTGCCGTGGTGGCCGGGCTGCAGCAGGTCACCGGCGTCGCCGAGCGCGATGCAGGCGCCGATCGGGATGCCGCCGCCGAGACCCTTGGCGACGGTGACGACGTCGGGCAGCACGCCCTCGGGGAGCTGGGCGGTGTGCGCGAACCAGGCGCCGGTGCGGCCGACGCCGGTCTGCACCTCGTCGACCCACATCAGCGTGCCGTGCTCGCTGGTGACCCGGCGCACGGCCTCGAGGTAGCCCTCGGGCGGCTCGACGACGCCGGCCTCGCCCTGCATCGGCTCGACGACCACGGCGGCGGTCTCGTCGGTCACCGCGGCCTTCAGCGCGTCGGCGTCGCCGTACGGGACGAACTGCACGCCGCCGGGCAGCGGCTCGAAAGGCTCGCGGTACGCCGCCTTCGACGTCAGCGCGAGAGCGCCCATCGTGCGGCCGTGGAAGCCGTTCTCCATCGCCACGACGTGGGTGCGGCCGGTGCGGCGGGTGAGCTTGAGTGCGGCCTCGTTGGCCTCGGTGCCGGAGTTGGCGAAGAACACCTTGCCGGAGGAGTCGAGGAGGTCGAGCAGCCGCTCGGCGAGGCTGACCTGCGGCTCGCTGGTGAAGAAGTTCGAGACGTGCCCGAGCGTCGACAGCTGCTGCGTCACCGCGCCGACCAGGGCCGGGTGGCCGTGGCCGAGGGAGTTGACCGCGATACCGCCGAGGAAGTCGAGGTAGCGGTTGCCGTCGACGTCCCACACCACCGGGCCCTCGCCGCGCACCAGCGCGAGCTTCGGCGGGCCGAAGGTGTTCATCAGGGAGGCGGCGTACCGCTTCTTCAGGACGTCGTTCATGCCTTCTCCTCGCTCTTGCCGCGGGCCTGGCGGATCTTGGTCTCGGCTCCCGGCAGCACCTGGGTGCCGACGCCGTCGTCGGTGAAGATCTCGAGCAGCACGGCGTGCGGCTCGCGACCGTCGACGACGGTCGCACGCGGGACGCCGCCGCGTACGGCGTTGAGGCAGGCCTGCATCTTCGGCACCATCCCGCTGGCCAGGCTCGGCATCAGCTCCTCGAGAGCCTCGGGGCTGATGTGGCCGATCACGTCGTCGCTGTCGGGCCAGTCGCGGTACAGCCCCTCGACGTCGGTGAGCACGAGCAGCTTCTCGGCGCCGAGCGCGACGGCCAGCGCGGCCGCGGCGGTGTCGGCGTTGACGTTGTGCACCCGGCCCAGCTCGTCGGGCGCGACGGAGGAGATCACGGGGATCCGGCCGGCCTCGACGAGGTCCTTCACGGCCTCGGGGCGGACCTTGGCGACCTCCCCGACGAGGCCGAGGTCGACCTCCTCGCCGTCGACCATCGTGCTGGTCGGCTCGGCGGTGAACAGGCCTGCGTCCTCGCCGCTGAGCCCGACCGCGAGCGGGCCGTGGGAGTTGACCAGCCCGACGAGCTCGCGGCCGACCTGGCCCACGAGCACCATCCGGACCACGTCCATCGCCTCGGGCGTCGTGACGCGCAGGCCGCCGCGGAACTCGGACCGGATGTTCAGCCGGTCGAGCATGGAGCTGATCTGCGGGCCGCCGCCGTGCACGACGACGGGGTGGAAGCCGGCGTAGCGCAGGAACACGATGTCCTCGGCGAACGCCTGCTTGAGGGCCTCGTCGGTCATCGCGTTGCCGCCGTACTTCACCACGATCGTCTTGCCGTGGTAGGCCTTCAGCCACGGCAGCGCCTCGGCGAGGGTGGCGGCCTTGGCGGTGGCCCTCTTCCACGCCTCGGGGCTCACGGCGTCCGCAGCCTCGAGGTCCTGGTCGTTGATGTCGGTCATCGGCTCTCAGCTCGAGTAGGCGGAGTTCTCGTGCACGTAGGCGTGCGTGAGGTCGTTGGTCCAGACGGTGGCGCGGGCGTCGCCGGCCTTGAGGTCGATGGTCACGCTGACCTCGCGGCCGGACAGGTCGACCTTCGCGGGGTCCTCGGCGGGCTCGGACTTCCGGCACACCCACACGCCGTTCATCGCGACGTCGAGGTCGGCGGGGTCGAACGCCGCGTCGGTGGTGCCGATCGAGGCGAGCACCCGGCCCCAGTTGGGGTCCTTGCCGAAGACCGCGGCCTTGAACAGGTTGCTGCGGGCGACGGAGCGACCGACGGCGACCGCCTCGTCCTCCGTGGCGGCGTTGAGCACGGTGATCGTGATCTCGTGGTCGGCGCCCTCGGCGTCGGCGAGCAGCTGCATCGCCAGGTCGCCGCAGACGCGGGTCAGTGCCTCGGTGAAGTCCTCCTCGGTGGGGGTGATCCCCGAGGCGCCGTTGGCCAGCAGCGTCACCGTGTCATTGGTCGACATGCAGCCGTCGGAGTCGAGCCGGTCGAAGGTGACCCGGGTCGAGGCGCGCAGCGCGCGGTCCGCCGTGGCGGAGTCGACCTTGGCGTCTGTGGTGAGGACGACCAGCATGGTGGCGAGCTGCGGGGCGAGCATGCCGGCACCCTTGGCCATCCCACCGATGCTCCAGCCGGCTCCCTCGACGACGACCTGCTTGCTGACCGAGTCGGTGGTCATGATCGCCTCGGCGGCGGCCTGTCCCCCGTCGGGCGACAGCGCGGCGGCTGCGTCGTCCACGCCGGCGATCAGCTTGTCGCGAGGGTTCTTCAGGCCGATCAGGCCGGTCGAGCAGACGACCACGTCGATCGCGCCGATGCCCAGCTTCTCGGCGACCCGCTCGGCCACCGCGTGGGTGGTCTGGAAGCCCTCGGCGCCGGTGTAGCAGTTGGCGCCGCCGGAGTTCAGCACGACGGCGCGGACGACGCCGTCCTTGACGACCTCCTGGCTCCACAGCACCGGGTTGGCCTTGCAGCGGTTGGCGGTGAAGACGGTGGCGGAGGCGTGCTCCGGGCCGTCGCTGACCACGAGGGCCACGTCCTTGCCGCCCGAGCTCTTCAGGCCGGCGGTGACGCCGGCGGCCCGGAAGCCCCGGGGTGCGGTGACGCTCAACTCTGCTCCTTCGAGTCCTCAGTGGGGGTGGTGAGTGTGTGGCCGGCCGCGGTCCACGCCTCGGCGGCCGCGTCGGCGGCGTCAGCCTTCACCAGGATCCAGTCGGTGTCGTACGTCGAGAGCGTGAAGACGCTGATCCCGGCGTCGGCCAGCGGCGCGAGGAGCCCGCTCAGCACGCCGGTCTCCGCGAAGTCGAGCGGCCCGGCGACCTCGAACGCCACGAACGGCCCCTCGCGTCGCGCCTTGGTCGGCACGGTCGAGGCATGGCAGACGATCGAGGTCTCGGTCTTCGTCGCGGTGACGGAGAACAGCGTCGAGGCGGTCGCCCACGAGGGGACGTCGGAGCCGGGACCGAGACGGACGACGGCGAGCGCGTCGGGGTGCTGGATGAGGGTGTGCGTCATCTCGGGGTCCCCGCGGAGGCGCGACCGGAGTGAGCGTAGGGAGCGGTTTCGTGGGGTGAGTTCACGGGGCGATGCCCACCGTGGTGAGGCCGGTGGTCTCGGGCAGCCCGAGCGCCAGGTTCATGCACTGCACGGCCGCGCCGCCGGTGCCCTTGGCCAGGTTGTCGACCGCGGCGACGGCGACGAGCCGACCGGCGTCCTGGTCGACGGTCACCTGCACGTGGATCGCGTTGGACCCGACCACGGACTTGGTCTGCGGCCAGATGCCGGCGGGCAGCAGGTGGATGAACGGCTCCTCCGCGAACGCCTTCTCGTAGGCGGCGTAGGCCTCTTCGGCCGTGACGGTCGTCGGCGCGGAGCAGGTCGCCAGGATGCCGCGCGGCATCGGGACCAGCAGCGGCGTGAACGACACGCGCACCGAGGCGTCGGTCAGACCGGACAGGTTCTGCACGATCTCGGGCGTGTGGCGGTGCGTCCCCCCGACGCCGTACGCCGAGGTCGAGCCCATCACCTCGGAGCCGAGCAGGTGCGGCTTCGGCGCCTTGCCGGCGCCGGACGTGCCGGACGCGGCCACCACGACGATGCCGGTCGCGTCGACGATCCCGGCGGCGACGGCCGGGGCGAGCGCGAGCGTGGACACCGTCGGGTAGCAGCCCGGTACCGCGATCCGGGTCGCGCCGGCGAGCACGGAGCGCTGGTCGCCCAGCTCGGGCAGACCGTAGGGCCAGGCGCCGGCGTGCTCGCCACCGTAGTAGCGGTCCCACGCCTCGGGGTCGGTCAGCCGGAAGTCGGCGCCGCAGTCGATGACGACGGTCTCGTCGGGCAGCTGACGGGCGATCTCCGCGGACTGCCCGTGCGGCAGGCCCAGGAAGACCACGTCGTGGCCGGAGAGCACCTCGACCGTGGTCTCCTCGAGCACCCGGTCGGCCAGCGGCACCAGGTGCGGCTGCAGCGTGCCGAGCCGCTCGCCGGCGTTGGAGCCGGCGGTCACCGCCCCGATCTCGGCCTCGGGGTGCGCGAGCAGGAGGCGCAGCACCTCGCCCCCGGCGTACCCACTGGCTCCCGCGACGGCGACTCTGCGCTTCGACATGTGCATGACCATACAGACCCATGCATGGTTTCGCGAGTCGGGTTCCGAGGAGGGAGACGGTCAGGCGCGCTGGACCGCCCCGTGCCGCTCGGCCGCGAGCGCGACCGCCGCGTCGCGCGCGGCGGAGGTCTCGGCCTCGGTCAGCGTGCGGTCGGGCGCGCGGAAGCGCAGCGCGAAGGCGAGCGACTTGTGCCCCTCGCCGACCTGGTCGCCGGTGTAGACGTCGAACAGCCGCACCGACTCGCACAGCTCCCCCGCGCCCTCGCGCAGCGTCGCCGCGAGCTCGGCCGCCGGCAGCTCGGCCGGGACGATCAGCGCGACGTCCTCCTTGGCGACCGGGTACGTCGACAGCCGGGGTGCCGGCACGATCAGCGTCGCGCGCTCGAGCAGCTGGTCCAGGTCGACCTCGGCAACGGCCGTGCGTGCCGGCACGCCGTACGCCGTGCAGACGCGCGGGTGCAGCTCGCCGGCGTAGCCGATCGAGACCTCGCCGACGAGCAGCTCGGCGCAGCGGCCGGGGTGCCAAGGGGCGCGGGTCGCCGAGCGGACCGTGAGCTCGATGCCGAGCGCGGCGGCGACCACACGGATCGCCTCGATGGCGTCGGCCCAGATGGCCGGGCGGCCCGCACCCCACCAGCCGGAGCGGTCGCGGTTGCCCGTGAGGCCGAGCGCGAGGTGCAGCGGCTGGTCGGGCAGCGCCTTCTGCAGGTCGTCCCACTCCCCCTCGGTCGGGCGGCGGTCCACAGGAAGGATCGGCGCCGCGACCGTGCCGCGGGGCAGCGTGACCGTGGCGGTCTCGAACAGCGCGGTGTCAGTGATGCCGCGGCCGTGGTTGCGGGCGAGCGCCTTGAGCAGCCCCGGCAGCAGCGTCGTGGTCATCAGCGGCTCTTCGGAGCTGATCGGGTTGGCGATCCGCATGGCCTGCCGGCGGTCGTCGTCCTCGGGGACGCCGAGCCGGTCGAGGTCGCCGCTGCCCACGAACGGGAACGTGACCACCTCGACGTAGCCGGCGCCGGCCAGCGTGCGGCCGACCCGGCGGCGCAGCGACTGCGACGGCGTGAGCCCGCGGCCGGCGGGCGCGTCGGGCAGCACGGACGGGATCGCGTCGTAGCCGACGACGCGGGCGACCTCCTCGACCAGGTCGAACGGGTCGGTGAGGTCGGGCCGCCACGGCGGTGGGGTGGCGGTGAGCCGGTCGCCCTCGACGGAGATGTCGCAGCCGACCGCGCGCAGGTGCGCGACCGTGGTGTCCGCGTCGACGTCCATGCCGGTCACGCGGGCCGGCAGGTCGGACGCGATCGTGATCGGGTCCGGCTCGGGCGGCGTGCCCACGACGGTGACGGACCGGCTCGCCACGCCACCGCCGTAGCGGGTGAGCAGCTCGGCGACACGGTCGGCAGCGGCCTCGCAGATCGTCGGGTCGACGCCGCGCTCGTTGCGCTTGCCGGCCTCGGAGGTGATCTTGTGGCGCTTGCCGGTGCGGAACATCGACGTCGCGTCCCAGTGCGCCGACTCGATCAGCACGTGGGAGGTGGTCGCGGACATCTCGGTGGCCTCGCCGCCCATCACGCCACCGAGGCCGATGATCCCCGAGTCGTCGGTGACGACCAGGTCGCCGTCGGGGCCCGCGGTGAGCTCACGGGTGACGCCGTCGAGGGTGGTCAGCTTCTCCCCAGGGCGGGCGCGGCGGACGCCGACGGTGCCCTGGAGCTTGTCGGCGTCGTAGCCGTGGATCGGCCGCCCCATCTCGAGCATCACGTAGTTGGTGACGTCGACGGCGAGCGAGATCGGTCGCATCCCGGCGAGCTGGATCCGGCGCGCCAGCCAGTCCGGCGTGGGCGCCGTCGGGTCGAAGCCGGTGACCTCGCGGGCGACGAAGACCGGGCAGCCGACCGGGTCCTCGATCTTGACCGGGTAGCCGTCGTCGGTCGGCTCGGGGGTCTCGCGGTCGGCCGGGTCGTGGAACGGCACGTCGAAGCCGAGTGCCGCCTCGCGGGCGATGCCCCGGAGCGAGAGCGCGTAGGCCCGGTCGGGGTTGATCTCGAACTCGATGACCTCGTCGCGCAGCGGCAGCACGTCGAACGCGTCGTCGCCGGGCTTCCCCGCGTCGGGGGGCAGCACGATGATGCCGGCGTGGTCCTCGCCGAGGCCGAGCTCCTTGGCCGAGCAGATCATGCCCGCGGAGATGTGGCCGTAGGTCTTGCGCGCGCTGATCGCGAAGCCGCCGGGCAGCACGGCACCCGGGAGCACGACGACCACGAGGTCGCCGGGCGCGAAGTTGTGCGCGCCGCAGACGATGCCCTGCGGCTCACCCGTGCCGTTCGCGTCGCCGACGTCGACGGTGCACCAGTTGATGGTCTTGCCGTTCTTCTGCGGCTCGGGCTGCATGGTGAGCACGCGGCCGACCACCAGCGGGCCCTGGATGTCGTGGCCGGGCCGGTGGATCGCCTCGAGCTTGAGCCCGAGCGCGGTCAGCCGCGCCGCGAGCGCCTCGGTGGTGAGGTCCTCGGGCAGGTCGACGTACTCCCGGATCCAGGAGACGGGCGCCTTCATCTACTCAGATCTCCGATCCGAAAGCGGTGGTGAACCGGACGTCGCCCTCGAACATGTCGCGCATGTCCTCTGCGCCGTGGCGGAACATGAGGGTGCGGTCGATGCCCATGCCGAAGGCGAAGCCGGTGTAGCGGTCGGGGTCGACGCCGCACGCGACGAGCACGCGCGGGTTCACGACGCCGCAGCCGCCCCACTCGATCCAGCCCTCGCCCTTGCAGGTGCGGCAGGTCGCGACGTCGGGCTCCTGGCCGCGGCAGACGAAGCAGCGCAGGTCGACCTCGGCGCTGGGCTCGGTGAAGGGGAAGTACGACGGGCGGAACCGCGTGGTGATGCCGTCGCCGAACATCGCGCTCGCGAAGTGGTCGAGCGTGCCCTTGAGGTGGGCCATGGTGATGCCCTCGTCGACGACGAGGCCCTCGACCTGGTGGAAGACGGGGCTGTGCGTGGCGTCGTACTCGTCGGTGCGGAACACCCGGCCCGGGCACACGACGTAGATCGGTGGCTCGCGGGTCAGCATCGTGCGTGCCTGGACCGGCGAGGTGTGCGTGCGCAGCACGATGGCGTTCTCGGCCGGCTCCATCCAGAACGTGTCCTGCATGGTGCGCGCCGGGTGGTCCGGCCCGAGGTTCAGCGCGTCGAAGTTCAACCACTCGGCCTCGACGACCGGTCCCTCGGCGATCTCCCAGCCCATCGCGATGAAAACGTCGCCGATGCGCTCCGACAACGTCGTCAACGGGTGCCGCGCGCCGACGGGCGTGCGGTCCCACGGCAGCGTGACGTCGACGGTCTCCTCGGCGAGCATCCGCTCCTCGTGCTCGGCCTCCAGCACCTCCTGCCGGGCCGCGAGCGCCTGGTTGACCGCGGCGCGGGCCTGGCCGATGCGCATGCCGGCCTCCTTGCGCGCCTGCGGCGGCAGCGCGCCGATCTCCCGGTTGGCGAGCGCCAGCGGAGAGCGGTCACCCGCGTGCTCCGCGCGCACCCGCTTGAGCTCCTCGAGGTCGGACGCCGCCGCGATGGCTTCGAGTGCCGCGGCCCGCATGGCCTCGACCTCCTCCGCCTTGAGCGGGGTGACCTCGACCGGGTCGTAGTCGTTGTTGGGGCCGGACATGGGGTGAAGTCTAGGAACCGCGGGTCTCGCTCCACGAACCGGTTTCGTCCCGTGGCCCCGCAACCCCCACGTCCCAGGCCGACTCGCCCTTCGGGCGGGACGCGCGAGGAGTCACTAAATCAGCCTTCTCGGCGGCGTGTCGCGGCACAACTGACCCCTCGGCAGACGGGTTCAGGGTGGTCAGGAGCGCGTCAGTGCTCGAGGGCGTTGGCGGGCCAGAGGATCGTGATCCGGGCGCCGCCGCCGGGCGAGTCGTCGATCTCGACCTGGCCGCCGTGGGCGCGGACGAGTCCGTGGATGATGTACATCCCGAGCCCGGAGCCGCCGCGGGTGCCGTGCTTCCAGAACTTCGTGAACACCCGGCTGCGGATGTCGGGGCTGATCCCGTCGCCCTCGTCGTCGACGTGCAGCAGTACGCCGGGGAACGGGTCGTCGTCGGGCACCGGCTTCATGATCAACGAGACCCGCCCGTCGCCGTGGCGGATGGCGTTGTCGACGAGGTTGTGCACCACCTGGGCGAGCTTGTCGGGGTCGGCGTTGACCTGCGGCAGCTCGCCCTCCACCGAGAGCGTGATCTCGCGGCCGGTGCCGGCCCGGACCGACTCGAGCACCCGCTCCACGCCGGCGCGGAAGTCGAGCGGACGCGGGTAGAGCGACAGCCGGCCGGTGTCGATGCGAGCCACGTCGAGCAGCTCGGCGATCAGCCGGGTCAGCCGGTCGGCGTCGACGTTGACGGTCTCGAGCATCATCTGCTTCTGGGCGTCGTTGAGCTTGTCCCACTTCGCCAGCAGCGTCGCGACGAAGCCCTTGACGCCGGTCAGTGGCGAGCGCAGCTCGTGGGCGACGGTGGCGACCAGGTCGGAGCGCTCGCGGTCGAGCCGGGCGCGGGCCTTGGCCGAGCGCAGCGACACCGCGACGTACTGCACCGGCTCGCGCGCCGACGGCCGGACGATCCGCACCGTCACCAGCAGCTCGGTGCCGTCGGAGAGGAACCACGCCTGCTCGGAGAGGCTGGTGCGGGTGCTGAGGCCGTCGTACGGCGCCGCGGAGGCGTACCAGTCGTTGCCGTCCCGGTCGGCGAGCGCGACCACGTCCGCGAGGTGCTTGCCGACGCCGTCGGGGGCCTCGAGGAGCTTCGTGGCGGCGGCGTTCATCACCGTCACCAAGCCCCGGTCGTCGGCGATCACCACTCCGTCGGGCAGCAGGTCCAGCAGGTGCTGGTCGGCTTCCCCGGCGGTCGACATGGGAGCAACTTAACCGTTCCGGGCGCGCCGGTGGGCCCGTGCCGAGGAGTAGAGACACACGGCGGCGGCCGTGGCGAGGTTCAGGCTCTCGGCCCGGCCGTGGATCGGGATGGCAACGCGATGGTCGGCGAGGGCGGCCAGGTCGTCGGGCAGACCCCACGCCTCGTTGCCGAACAGCCAGGCCGTCGGCCGGTCCAGCAGGCCACGCTCCTCCGCCTCGTCGAGGTCGGTCTCCCCCGCCCCGTCGGCGGCCAGGACGGTGAGCCCCGCCTCCCGCAGGCGTCGTACGACGTCCCGCGGGTCGCCTCCGACGGCCAGCGGGAGGTGGAACAGCGAGCCGGCGGTGGCCCGGACGGTCTTGCCGTTGAAGGGGTCGACCGAGCTGCCAGTCAGCACGACCCCGTCGGCGCCGGCCGCGTCGGCGCAGCGGATGACCGTGCCGGCGTTGCCGGGGTCGCGCACGTCGGCGCAGACGGCCAGGAGCCGGGGGCGCGCGTCGAGCAGGTCGTCGAGCGGCCGGTCGACGGCGCGGCAGACGGCGACGAGCCCCTGCGGATGGACCGTCTCGGCCAGCGACGCCAGCGCGGCCTCGTCGACGAGGTGCCAGGGCAGGCCGGCCGCCGCCTCGTGGATCTCCGGGTGCTGCGCGGCCGCGCCAGGGACGGCGAAGACCTCCCGGACGCAGTTCTCGAGCGTCAGCGCCTCGCGGACGGCTTGCGGGCCCTCGGCCAGGAAGAGGCCCAGCTCGGCCCGAGACGCACGACGGGCGAGCCTCCGGGCGGCTTTGACGCGGCCGCTGCTCTTGGTGAGCAGCGCCGCGTCCGCCGGGAGACCCGCCACGTGCGTGCTGGGTGCTTCTGAGGGCGAGACGCCGGTCAGGCGGTCGCCTCGGCCTGCTCGCGAGGCGCGTTGACGTCCTCGGGCAGGTTGGCCTTGGCGGTCTCGACGAGCGACGCGAAGGTCGCGGCGTCGTTGACGGCCAGGTCGGCCAGGATCTTGCGGTCGACCTCGACACCGGCGGCCTTGAGGCCCTGGATGAACCGGTTGTAGGTCATGCCGTTGGCGCGGGCCGCGGCGTTGATCCGCTGGATCCACAGCTTGCGGAAGTCGCCCTTCTTGGCCTTCCGGTCGCGGTAGCTGTAGACGAGCGAGTGGGTGACCTGCTCCTTCGCCTTGCGGTACAGGCGCGAGCGCTGGCCCCGGTAGCCGGATGCCCGCTCGAGGGTTACCCGGCGCTTCTTGGCGGCGTTGACCGCCCGCTTGACGCGTGCCACGTGTTACTCCTAAGTCCTCTGGTGCTGCTGGTGCTTCGTGATGTCAGGTGCTCGGCGCGCTCAGCGACCGAGGAGCTTCTTGACCTTGGCGGTGTCGGCCTTGGACACCTCGGTGGTGCCGGACATCCGGCGGGTCACCTTGGAGGCCTTGTGCTCCAGGTTGTGGCGCAGGCCGGTCTTCTGGCGGCGGATCTTCCCGGAGCCAGTGACCCGGAAGCGCTTGCTCGCACCGGAGTGCGTCTTGTTCTTCGGCATCGTCGTCTCAGTCCTTCTCGGTTCTCAGCGGGCGGCCCCGTCGTACCGCGGGGCCGTCTTGTTCTGTGTCGCCTGTGTCGCCTGGCTGGTGGCTCAGGCGTCGATCTCGGGGTCCAGGCTCTCGGAGCGGCGGCGAGGCTTCTTCTCCTCGGCCGGCGTGGCGGCCGCGCGCTGCGCGACACGCTCGGCGTGCTCGGCGTCCTGCTCGGCCTGGCGCTCGGCGGCGCGCTCGGCCTTGGCGGCCTGCACCTCCGCCTTGGCCTCGGCCTTCTTCTTGTGCGGGCCGAGCACCATGATCATGTTGCGGCCGTCCTGCTTGGGTGCCGACTCGACGAAGCCCAGGTCGCTGACGTCCTCGGCGAGGCGCTGCAGGAGGCGGAAACCGAGCTCCGGGCGGTGCTGCTCACGACCACGGAACATGATCGTGATCTTGACCTTGTCGCCCTGCTTCAGGAACCGCACGACGTGACCCTTCTTGGTCTCGTAGTCGTGCGCGTCGATCTTCGGCCGGAGCTTCATCTCCTTGATGACCACGTTGGTCTGGTTCCGGCGAGCCTCACGAGCCTTCTGCGCGGTCTCGTACTTGAACTTGCCGTAGTCCATGAGCTTGCAGACCGGAGGTCGCGCGGTGGGCGCCACCTCGACGAGGTCGAGGTCGGCCTCCTGCGCGAGCCGGAGGGCGTCGTCGATGCGGACGATGCCGACGGTCTCGCCGTTGGGTCCGACGAGCCGGACCTCGGGTACCCGGATCCGGTCGTTGATTCGCAGCTCAGTGCTGATGGGTCCTCCTGGGTCGAGTGCTGTGGTGGTGACCGTCGCGGGAGGAGTACGGCGTCCGGGAAACGTGCCCGGAGACGACGAAAGCCTCCGCGTGACGTGACAAGCGGAGGCCGGGAACCACGGAGCGCGTGCGCTCCACGGGACGGGACACGGGTGCCGCGCGAACCTACGGGTCGTGCGACTCTCGTGCCTCGTGACCGGACCCGACGACCTCGCGGTCGGTGCGGGTGGGGACGAGTGCCGTGGGGCCAGGTCCCGCTTGTCTGATCCGTTGGACTCAACCGGCGGCGCGCTCGGGATATTCCATCCCGGGCGCACAGACGGCCGACCCAGCAGATCGGTCCCGGCAAGGATAGCCCGACGGACCCTGCGGATGCACATCGGCGCGACCGTGACACCCTGGCGGCATGCCCGACGTGTCCGACCTGGGTCCCGCCTCCGCGCGTGACATCGCCGACGTACCCGCGCTCGAGATCGTCTCGACGGCCGCCCTGCACCTGATGAGCGCGGCCGCGGTGAACCTCGGTCTGGCCGAGGACCTGCCCGAGCACCAGGACCTCGACGAGGCCCGGACGCTGATCGAGGCGCTCGCCGGGCTGGTCACCGCCGGTGCTCCCCGGCTGGGCCACCACCACGCCGCGCCGCTGCGCGACGGGCTCCGCACGCTGCAGCTCGCGTTCCGTGAGGTGTCCGAGATCCCCGACGCGCCCGGTGAGGGCCCCGGCGAGAGGTTCACCGGTCCGGTCTCACCCACCCCCACGCGCCGCCCCTGACCCGGGCGAGGGTCCTGCCCTCCGCCAGCGCCTCGAGGTCCTCACCCTCGACCACGAACAGCACCGGCCCGGCCACGTCCACCAGCAGGGCCTCGGCACCATCCTGGCGCGCGGCCCGCGCGGCGTCACGCGCGGTCACCGGCACCGGA
>DASURB010000029.1:0-17561 GCA_036280235.1 Nocardioides sp. | reverse complement strand
CCTCGTCGTCGTTCGTGGCCGTGGTCACGACCGTGATGTCCATGCCCCGCGAGCGGTCGACCTTGTCCTGGTCGATCTCGTGGAACATGACCTGCTCGGTCAGACCGAAGGTGTAGTTGCCCCGGCCGTCGAACTGCTTCGCGGACAGGCCGCGGAAGTCGCGGATTCGCGGCAGCGCCAGCGTGAGCAGGCGGTCCAGGAACTCCCACATCCGGTCGCCGCGCAGCGTGACGTGCGCGCCGATCGGCATGCCCTCACGCAGCTTGAACTGCGCGATGGACTTGCGGGCCTTGGTGACCTGCGGCTTCTGGCCGGTGATCGCGGTGAGGTCGCGGACCGCGCCCTCGATCAGCTTGGAGTCACGGGCCGCCTCGCCGACGCCCATGTTGACCACGATCTTGGTCAGGCCGGGCACCTGCATGACGTTGCCGTAGCTGAACTGCTCCTGCATCGCGGCCACGATCTCGTCGCGGTAGCGCTGCTTGAGGCGCGGGACCTCGCGGGTCTCGGTGCTGGTGGTGCTCATGTCAGATCTCCTCACCGGTCTTGCGCGAGATGCGGACACTGCGCTGAGCGGTGTACTCGGACCCGTCGGTACGACGCTTCTTGGTCTCGACACGCTTGAAGCCCACGCGCGTGGTGCCCTTGCCCTCGACCAGCATCACGTTGGAGACGTGGATCGGCGCCTCCTGCGTCACGATGCCGCCGGTCGTGCCGGCGCGGCCGCCCTGGTTGACGACCTTGGTGTGCCGCTTGACGCGGTTGACGCCCTCGACGATGACCCGGTCGCGCTCGGCCTGGACGGCGATGACCTTGCCCTCGACGCCCTTGTCCTTGCCGGCGATGACGCGGACGACGTCGCCCTTCTTGATGTTCAGGTTCTTCGCCATGTCAGAGCACCTCCGGCGCCAGCGAGATGATCTTCATGAACTTCTTCTCCCGCAGCTCGCGACCCACGGGGCCGAAGATGCGGGTGCCGCGGGGCTCGCCGTCGTTCTTGAGAATCACGGCTGCGTTCTCGTCGAAACGGATGTACGAGCCGTCGGGACGGCGGCGCTCCTTGACCGTGCGTACGACGACGGCCTTGACGACATCACCCTTCTTGACGTTGCCACCGGGGATCGCGTCCTTCACGGTGGCGACGATGACGTCGCCGATGCCGGCGTAGCGACGGCCCGAGCCGCCGAGAACACGGATGCAGAGGATCTCCTTCGCACCGGTGTTGTCGGCGACCTTCAGTCGCGACTCCTGCTGGATCATCGGTTCTTCTCCTGGTTGTCGCGCCGGTTCTCATCTCTGAGCCTGGCGGAACTCGATGGCGGCCATAGCCGCCGTTGACGTTGCCTGTCTGGGCCTTGGTGGGCGCTTACTTGGCCTTCTCGAGGACCTCGACGACGCGCCAGCGCTTGGTGGCCGACAGCGGACGGGTCTCCTGGATGAGCACCCGGTCGCCGACGCCGCACTGGTTCTGCTCGTCGTGGGCCTTGAGCTTGCTCGTGCGGCGCATGACCTTGCCGTAGAGCGCGTGCTTGACGCGGTCCTCGACGGAGACGACGACGGTCTTCTCCATCTTGTCGCTGACCACGAGGCCCTCACGGACCTTGCGGTAGTTGCGTGCCTTCTCGTTGCTCACGTTCTCTGCAGCCTTCTCGCTCATGCGGCACCGTCCTCGGACTCGGACCCGGGAGCCTGACGGATCCCGAGCTCGCGCTCGCGCACCACGGTGTAGATGCGGGCGATGTCACGCTTGACCGTGCGGAGACGGCCGTGGCTCTCGAGCTGACCGGTGGCGGCCTGGAAGCGGAGGTTGAACAGCTCCTCCTTGGCCTCCCGGAGCTTCTGCTCGAGGTCGACGTTGGTCATCTCGTCCAGCTCGTGGGCTGTGGTCGCCATCAGAATTCACCCGCCTCACGCGTGACGAACTTGCACTTCATCGGGAGCTTGTGCATCGCGCGGCGCATGGCCTCGCGAGCGACGTCCTCCGGGACACCGGAGAGCTCGAACATCACGCGGCCGGCCTTCACGTTCGCGACCCACCACTCGGGCGAGCCCTTACCGGAACCCATGCGGGTCTCGGCGGGCTTCTTGGTCAGCGGACGGTCGGGGTAGATGTTGATCCACACCTTGCCGCCACGCTTGATGTGACGCGTCATCGCGATACGCGCCGACTCGATCTGGCGGTTCGTGACGTAGTGGCCCTCGACCGCCTGGATGCCGTAGTCGCCGAAGGCGAGGCTCGTTCCGCCCTTGGCAGCACCGGTCCGCTTGGGGTGGTGCTGCTTGCGGTGCTTGACCCTGCGGGGCATCAGCATGGCTCAGGCCTCCTGTCCGCTGTTCTCGGCGGCGGGAGCGGCGGCCTCGGTGGCCGGCGCGTCCGCCTGGGGAGCGCGGTCGGCGCGGCTCGGGCGGCTGGCGCGACCCGGACGGTCGCCACGGCCGCCACGGCCACGGCCCGGAGCACCGGCGCGCGCGGCCGCCTGGGCCTCGCGCTCGGCGCGGGTGCCCGCGACCTCACCCTTGTAGATCCAGACCTTCACACCGATGCGGCCGAAGGTCGTCTTGGCCTCGTAGAAGCCGTAGTCGATGTCCGCACGGAGCGTGTGCAGGGGCACGCGGCCCTCGCGGTAGAACTCCGAGCGCGACATCTCGGCGCCACCGAGACGGCCCGAGCACTGGATCCGCACACCCTTGGCGCCGGAGCGCATGGTGGTCTGCATCGCCTTGCGCATCGCGCGACGGAAGGCCACGCGGCCGGCGAGCTGCTCGGCCACGCCCTGCGCGACGAGCTGCGCGTCGGTCTCGGGGCTCTTCACCTCGAGGATGTTGAGCTGGACCTGCTTGCCGGTGAGCTTCTCGAGCTCGCCGCGGATGCGGTCCGCCTCGGCGCCACGACGACCGATCACGATGCCCGGACGGGCCGTGTGGATGTCCACGCGGACGCGGTCGCGGGTGCGCTCGATCTCCACGCGGGAGATGCCGGCGCGCTCCATGCCCTTGGACAGGAGGCGACGGATCGCGACGTCCTCACCGACGTACGACTTGTACAGCTTGTCGGCGTACCAACGGCTCCGGTGGTCGGTCGAGATTCCCAGGCGGAAGCCGTTCGGGTTGATCTTCTGACCCATTACTTCTGACCCTTCCGGTTCTCGTCGGCGGCCGGCTGCACCACGAGCGTGATGTGGCTGGTCCGCTTGTTGATGCGGGACGCACGGCCCTGGGCGCGGGGGCGCCAGCGCTTCATCGTGGGTCCCTCGTCGACCATCGCCTTGGACACGACCAGCGAGCCGCGGTCGAGGTCCTCGGTGGTCTCCGCGTTGGCCACGGCGCTCTCGAGGACCTTGTAGACCGTCTGCGCAGCCGCCTGGGGGGCGAACTGGAGCAGGGCCAGGGCCTCGTCGACCTGCATGCCACGGACCATGTCGACGACACGACGCGCCTTCATCGGGGTGACCCGGACGAAGCGGGCGCTGGCGAAAGCACCGGGCTCGTCGCCCAGCAGGCTCTCGCGTCGGGCGCTCACGCGCCTACGCTCGGTAACGCTCATAACCTTCGATCTCTCTCGTTCGGTCGGCTGCCTGCCGCGGTCAGCGGCGGCGGCTCTTCCGGTCGTCCTTGACGTGTCCGCGGTAGGTGCGCGTGGGCGCGAACTCACCCAGCTTGTGGCCGACCATCGCGTCGGTCACGAACACCGGGACGTGCTTGCGGCCGTCGTGCACGGCGATCGTGTGACCGATCATCGCCGGCACGATCATGGAGCGGCGCGACCACGTCTTGATGACGTTGTGGGTGCCCTTCTCGTTCTGACCTTCCACCTTCTTCATGAGGTGGTCGTCGACGAAGGGGCCCTTCTTCAGGCTGCGAGGCATGTTGTTGTTCCTTCCCTAGCCTGGTCAGCGCTTCTTGCCGGTGCGGCGGCGACGGACGATGAGGGCGTCGGAGGACTTGCGCTTGCGCGTACGGCCCTCCGGCTTGCCCCACGGGGACACAGGGTGACGACCACCGGACGTCTTGCCCTCACCACCACCGTGCGGGTGGTCGACCGGGTTCATGACGACACCGCGGACGGTCGGGCGCTTGCCCTTCCAGCGCATGCGGCCCGCCTTGCCCCAGTTGATGTTGGACTGCTCGGCGTTGCCGACCTCGCCGACAGTGGCGCGGCAGCGCACGTCGACGTAGCGCATCTCGCCGGAGGGCATGCGCAGCTGGGCGCGGCTGCCCTCCTTGGCGACGAGCTGGGCGGACATGCCGGCCGAGCGCGCGATCTTCGCACCGCCGCCGGGGCGGAGCTCGATGCAGTGGATCGTCGTACCGACCGGGATGTTGCGCAGCGGCAGGTTGTTGCCCGGCTTGATGTCGGCGCGGGCGCCGGCCTCGACGGCCGCACCCTGCTTCAGGCCCTGCGGCGCGATGATGTAGCGCTTCTCGCCGTCGGCGTAGTGCAGCAGCGCGATGCGCGCGGTGCGGTTCGGGTCGTACTCGATGTGCGCGACCTTGGCCGGCACGCCGTCCTTGTCGTAGCGACGGAAGTCGACGACGCGGTAGGCGCGCTTGTGACCGCCGCCCTGGTGACGCGTGGTGATCCGACCCTGGTTGTTGCGGCCGCCCTTCTTGGGCAGGGGACGCACCAGGGACTTCTCCGGCGTCGTGCGCGTGATCTCGACGAAGTCGGCGACCGACGAGCCGCGACGGCCCGGGGTGGTCGGCTTGTACTTACGGATGCCCATGTCTTCTCAGTCCTCTACTGCCCGGTCAGGAGACCGGACCTCCGAAGATGTCGATGCGCTGGCCCTCGGCGAGCGAGACGATCGCGCGCTTGGTGTTGGCGCGGCGGCCGACCCCGAAGCGGGTACGACGGGCCTTGCCCTGCCGGTTGAGGGTGTTGACGGACGTGACCTTGACGTTGAACACCTTCTCCACCGCGATCTTGATCTCGGTCTTGTTGGCGTCCGGGTGCACCAGGAAGGTGTACTTGTTCGCGTCGAGCAGGCCGTAGCTCTTCTCGGAGACGACCGGCGCGATCAGCACGTCGCGGTGGTCCTTGTGGAACGTGCTCACTTCTCAGCCTCCTCGGTGCTGGCCTTGGTGCCGGCCTCGACGAAGCCGGCGGCCTCGGCGTCGGCCGCGGTCTTGAACCAGACGTCCGGGGTCGTGTTGTCGTACCAGCGGCCACCGGGGGCGTGGTACTTCTTCGAGTCGGTCTTGGCCTTGATCTCGTAGCCGGCAGGCGCACTGCCGTCCTCGAGGGGAGCGGCGGAGTTCGGGAACTCGGCCTCGACGACGACGCCGGACTTCTCCTCGGCCGGAGCCTCGGTCTTTGCCTCAGCCTTGGCCGGCGCCTCCTCGACCGGAGCGGCCTCGGACGAGGTCGCGACGGCCTTGACCGACTTGCCGGTCGCCGGGCCCGCCACGAACGCGTCGTACGCGCCCTTGGTGAAGACCACGTCGTCGGAGAGCAGCACGTCGTAGGTGTTGAGCTGGTCGACGGCCAGGATGTGCACGGTGTCGACGTTGCGCAGCGACAGCCAGGTCAGGTCGTCGCCCCGCTCGAGCACCACGAGGGCGCGCGGGCGGTCGGTGAGGCTCTTCAGCGCGGACAGCGCGGCCTTGGTCGACGGCTTGTCGCCGTCCACGAAGGACTCGACGACGTGCACGCGGCCGGCGCGGGCCCGGTCGGAGAGGGCGCCACGCAGGGCGGCGGCCTTCATCTTCTTGGGCGTGCGCTGGTCGTAGCTGCGCGGCGTCGGGCCGTGCACGGTGCCACCACCGGCGAACTGCGGCGCGCGGGTCGAGCCCTGACGGGCGCGACCGGTGCCCTTCTGCTTGTAGGGCTTGCGGCCACCACCGCGGACCTCGCCACGGCTCTTGGTGTCGTGGGTGCCCTGGCGGGCAGCGGCCTGCTGGGCCACGACGACCTGGTGGATCAGCGGGATGTTCACCTGGACGTCGAAGATCTCGGCGGGCAGGTCGACGTCGACGGTCTTGACGTTGGAAGCCATGGTCAGCCCTCCTTGACGGTCGACTTGGCGGCGGAACGGATGACCACGAGACCGCCCTTGGGGCCGGGAACGGCGCCCTTGAGCAGGATCAGGCCCTTCTCGACGTCGACGGCGTGCACCGAGACGTTCTGGGTGGTGACGGTGTCGCCGCCCATCCGGCCGGCCATGCGGACGCCCTTGAAGACGCGACCCGGGGTCGCGCAGGCGCCGATGGAGCCCGGCTTGCGGTGGTTGCGGTGCGCACCGTGGGAGGCGCCCACACCGGCGAAGCCGTGACGCTTCATGGTGCCGGCGAAGCCCTTGCCCTTGCTGGTGCCGGTCACGTCGACCTCGTCGCCCGCGGCGAACAGCTCGGGGGACAGCTCCTGGCCGACGGTGTACGACGAGGCGTCGGCGGTGCGGATCTCCACCACGTGACGACGGGGCGTGGTGCCGGCCTTGGCGAAGTGCCCGGCCTGCGGCTTGTTGACCTTGCGGCCGTCGATCTCGCCGAAGCCGATCTGGACGGCGTTGTAGCCGTCGGTCTCGGGCTGGCGGACCTGCGTGACCACATTGGTGCCGGCCGCGATCACGGTCACGGGCACGATGCGGTTGTTCTCGTCCCAGGTCTGGGTCATGCCGAGCTTGGTGCCCAGCAGCCCGCGGACGTTGCGTTCAAGAGTGCTCATTGGATATCAGGCCTCGTCGCGACTCAGAGCTTGATCTCGATGTCGACACCGGCCGGGAGGTCGAGACGCATGAGCGAGTCCACCGTCTTCGGCGTGGGGTCGATGATGTCGATGAGACGCTTGTGGGTGCGCATCTCGAAGTGCTCGCGGCTGTCCTTGTACTTGTGCGGCGAACGGATGACGCAGTAGACGTTCTTCTCCGTGGGCAGCGGCACAGGACCTGCGACCTTGGCGCCCGTGCGCGTGACCGTGTCAACGATCTTGCGGGCCGAGGTGTCGATCACCTCGTGGTCGTAGGCCTTGAGCCGGATGCGGATCTTCTGTCCCGCCATAGCTCCTCGTCGTCCTTTACTAGTCCTGAGCCCGCCGGGCTCGTCGTACCGCCACGTTCCGTGGCCGTCCCGGGCGGTCCCGGCCGGTCACGCTGCCCTGGCCGCCTTGCCCTCCGACCCCCGAGGTCGGGCGTGTCGCGCGAATCAGGCGCAACTCGAGACCGATCTCGATGTGTCGTTGGGGTGGCTACCCGGCACGGGGCCGGGCCTGAAAGGGTCTCCTGGTGCGGCGCAGACGCACGCAAGCTCACAGGCAATCCAGGTGGACCGATTCAGGAGTCAAAGTGCGCTGCGCCCCGGCGACCCCGCCGGAGCAACCGGACTATCTTGTCAGAGGTCGCGGTGCCTTATCAAATTGGCGGCCCAAGAGTGAGCCAGCGAACTCGTGTCGGGGCCGCCAGGTTGAGGAGCGAGCCGCGGTCCGAGCCCGCGAGGACCGCTCCCGAGCGTCTCGAAACCGGGGCTGTGCCGGGCACTCCGGCAGCAGCCGGCCCTGCTCCGGACCGTACACGTGGCCGTGCCCGGTGGGCGTTCCGAGCGCCCCGATCGCGTCGACCGAGGTGGCCAGGTAGCTCAGTCCCGGCAGCCACACCGGGGCCGGGTACGACGGGGTGCGGTGCCACAGCAGGGAGCGGTCCCAGCTGACGACCGGGTCGTCGTCGTTGACGAGCACGACCGAACCGGGCAGGTCGGGCGTCTCGCCACCGGGCGGGCCGGCCCAGGTCGCGCCGCAGACCATCCGCGCGGCGGCGGAGTCGGTCGGGATCGCGGTCGCCGCGAGCACGCCGAGGCTCTGGCCGAGCAGGTAGAGCCGGGGACGCTCCCCCGCCGGGATGTCGGCGAGCCGGTCGGCGACGGCGTTCACCAGCGCGCGGGCGCCGGCCTCGTTGTCGCCGCGCGCCACCATCAGCGCGGCCCAGCTGGGCAGATAGGTGGACTGCACCGCCACGGTCGCGACGTCTCCGTCGAAGCGTCGCTCGACCGCGCGCACGCCGACCGGGTCCACCCAGCCGGAGCCGGTGGGGAACGCGACCACCAGGTTCCCGCGCTCGAACCCGCCGCTCGCCTCGAGCCGTTCGACCGCGAGCTCGCTCCGGTCGACCGGCCTCGCTGCCTCGTGGATCCCGACGTACTCCCGCACGGCGCCGAACGGAGACGGCCGGCTGAGCACGTTCTCCTCAGCAGTGTCCATGCCGACCGTCTCGAAGGCGCCGGCGGCCAGGTCGGAGGTCAACGCGGCGCGCGCACCGGCGCCGACCAGGTCACCGGTCAGCGGCAGGACCAGCAGCGCGACGAGGGCGCCGGCGTACAGCCGGGGACGTCCCATCGCGGGCGCCGCGATGCGTCGCCATGTGCGCACGGCCACCCGCTGGAGGAGAGTCAGCACGCCGGCCACGACGAGGGCCACGAGCACGACCAGCAGCCAGCCGCCCGCCGGGCCAGGGGAACGGGCCGGGTCCAGCACCGGATGCCCGGTGGCGGACTGCGCGACGGCCAGCGTCGCCGGGACGGCCAGGCTCACGAGCAGGGCCGCCGTCCGAACGCGTGGCCCGGCTTGACGGCGGGACCGCCGCGCCAGCCCACGGGCGAGCGGCAGCACGCCCGCGACGAGCAGGCCCGTCCAGAGCCCCTGCAGCCAGGCCGGGCGCGCCAGGACCGCCGGCACGAGGGCGGCAGTGACGGCCGCCGCGGGCACCAGCAGCAGCGCCGGCGCCGGGAGACGCAGCGCAGCCTCACGCAGCGCTCGGGCGAAACGGGGTGAACGTGTGGCGGCGGCGAGCGCGGGAGCCGGCAGCACCAGTGCGGCGAGCAGCCCGCCTCCCCCGAGGGCGAGCGCGCCGACGCTGGCGACCGTCTCCTGGGCCGGCACGCCGTCGCCCTGCCGCACCGAGTTGGCCCGGACCGCGACCGTGGCCGTCTCGGCCGCCAGCAGGCAGCCCGCGGCGGCGTCCGCGCAGGCGCTGCGCAGCCCGTCCGCCAGGTCGGCGTCGATCCGCACTCGCGCCCACGGACCCAGTGGCCGGCCCCGCGCGGCGGCGTACCGGAGCAGGTCGTAGCCGAGATCGTGCCGCGCGCAGAAGGGGATGAAGCGGGACGGCAGCGGCACCGGCGACGAGCACGAGCCGTCGGGCCGGACCAACAGCCCGCTGCGCGCCACGGGCTCGTAGCCCATGGTCCTCTCGAACGTCTCCGGCACCGCTGCGGCGGCGACGGCGACGTCGTCCGACGACAGCGCGCGGACGGCCCGCGCGACGTCGCGGTCCTCCGTGTGGGACGACGCGGAGCTCGCGGGCAGCGCGAGAACGCCGAGCAGGAGACCGGAGAGCAGGAGTACGGCGGCGGCCGGCAGGACCATCCGACGGGGTCGTGGTGCGAACATGGCGCGGACGCTAGGAACGCGGAACGGTGAGCCGGATCCACTCGTGGGGGGCTCTTGGCCTGGCTCTTCCGCGGGTCTGAGCCGGCCCTGTCACACCCACGGGTGAGCGCCGGTTGGCTCTCAGGTATGACGTCCCGCGGGGGCGCGCGAGCCTACGCTGACGGCATGTTCGCCCGACCCCGCCGCGCGCTCCGGAAGGTCTCCGGCGCGATCCGCGCCGTGGTGCGGCGGGCCCGCACCCGGCCCGGCTGGGACGTCATGGTCGGAGTCGTGGGCGCCATCCTGTTCGTCGTCAGCTGGCCGACGGTGCTCCTCACCCACCAGGTCCCCGACGGAATGGCGCCTCTGGTCGCCCTGGCGACGGTTCTCCCTCTGGCCGTCGCACGCAGGTTCCCGTTCCTCGGCTGGGTCGCGGCGGTCGTGGTCGGCCAAGTCTTCTGGACCTTGTTCGACCCGCAGCCGGGCCACGAGATGCCCTGGACGGTCCCGCAGATCCTGGTGCTGTACATGACCCTGCTCGGGGTGGCCGTGGTGGAGCGGCTGCGGCTGGTCGCGGTGGCGTGGTTCGGCACCATGCTCGTCGTCGCCGCGGTCATGCCGGGCGATGCGCAGCCCGGCCTGGCGGTGAGCCTGACCGCGGCCACCGTCTTCGCGCTGCTGGTGCGGTGGCTCGTGCTCTCGCGCCGTCAGCTGGCCCGCGAGCAGGAGGTCAGCGACCTCGAGCGGGCCCGGCGCGCGGTGCTGGAGGAGCGCTCCAGGATCGCCCGCGACCTGCACGACGTGGTGGCGCACCGGATGTCCCTCGTCGTGGTGCAGGCGCAGAGCGCACCGGCCCGGCTCGGCGACCTGCCCGCCCCGGTCGCCCAGGAGTTCCTCTCGATCTCGGAGCAGGCCCGGGAGGCCCTCAACGAGGTGCGCGGGATGCTCGGCGTGCTGCGAAGCGAGTCGACCGGGGTGGCGAACGCACCCCAGCAGGGGCTGCAGGACGTCGAGGCGCTGCTCGCCCAGACCCGGGACGCGGGCGTCGACCTCACCTGGGAGCTGTACGGCGACCCGGCGACGGTCGGCGATGCGGTCGGTCTGGTCGTCTACCGGATCCTGCAGGAGGCACTCGCCAACGCCTCCCGGCACGCACCGGGCAGCATGGTGCGCGTGCGAGTGGAAGTCACTGACGAGGTCCGGGTCGAGGTCCGCAGCCGGCTCGGCGACCTCGAAGGGCCGGACTCCCCCGGTCACGGCACCGGACTGATCGGCATGGCCGACCGGGCGCGGTCGGTCGGCGGCCGGGTCGAGACCGGACCAGACGGCGAGGAGTTCGTCGTACGCGCGTGGCTGCCGACGACCGCCTCCCCCGTGCCGGCCGCGGGAGCGGGACGCTCGTGACGGTCACCGTCTTCATCGCCGACGACCAGGCGATGGTCCGCCAGGGGTTCCGTGCGCTCCTCGACGTCGAGCCCGACCTCAAGGTCGTGGGCGACGCGGCCGACGGCAAGGCCGCGGTCGCGGGCGTCGTCGACACCCGGCCTGACGTCGTGCTGCTCGACATCCGGATGCCGGTGATGAATGGGCTGGAGGCGGCCGCCGAGATCATGCGCCGCCGGATCGACCCCGAACCGCGCCTGCTGATGCTCACCACGTTCGACGTCGACGACTACGTCTACGAGGCGCTGCGGATCGGTGCGAGCGGCTTCATGCTCAAGGACGCTCCGGCCGCCGAGCTGACCCGCGCCGTCCGGGTGGTGGCTGCCGGCGAGGCGCTGCTGGCCCCGTCGATCACGCGCCGGTTCATCGAGGAGGTCACCCGCAACCGTCGCCCGGCGCCTCGCGCCTCCCGCGAGCTCGAGTCGCTGACCGTGCGTGAGCGTGAGGTGCTGGAGCTGATCGCCCGCGGGATGTCCAACGCCGAGATCGCCGAGCACCTCGTGGTCGCCGAGCAGACCGTGAAGACACACGTCGGCCGCGTGCTCGCCAAGCTGCAGCTGCGCGACCGGGCCCAGGCGGTCGTGCTGGCCTACGAGACGGGCGTGGTTCGGCCGACTTGACCACGCGCAAGGCCGGACGTCCCTAGATTGAGCGCATGATCGATCGTGACCGCCTGCGGCAGCTGCACGCCGCGGAGGAGGACCGCTTCGTCGCCGACCGCCCGCGGTCCGCCGCGCTCGCCGCCGAGGCGAACGACGCGCTGCTGGCCGGCGTACCGATGCCGTGGATGACGCGCTGGCCAGGACGGTTCCCGGTCTTCTTCGAGACCGCGTCCGGCGCGCGGTTCACCGACGTCGACGGCCGGGAGTACGTCGACCTCTGCCTGGGCGACACCGGCGCGATGACCGGCCACGCCCTGCCGGAGGTGACCGAGGCGATCACGGAGCGGGCGAGCAAGGGCATCACGACGATGCTGCCGAGCACCGACGCGCCGTGGGTTGCCGAGGAGCTGCGCCGCCGGTTCGGTCTCGCGCGCTGGCAGATGGCGATGTCGGCGACCGACGCCAACCGGTTCGTGCTGCGGTTCGCCCGACACCTGACGGGGCGATCCAAGATCGCGGTGATGGACTGGTGCTACCACGGCACGGTCGACGAGACGCTGGCCGTGCTCGACGGCGACAAGGTGGTGCCGCGGCCGGGTGCGCTCGGGCCGCAGGTCGACGTCGCCCTCACGACCCGCGTGGTGCCGTTCAACGACGCCGACGCGCTCGCCGCGGCGCTCGCCCACGGCGACGTGGCGTGCGTGCTGATGGAGCCGGCGCTCACCAACATCGGCATCGTGCTGCCCGAGGACGGCTACCTCGACGAGGTTCGCCGGCTCACCCGCGAGGCCGGGACACTCCTGGTGATCGACGAGACGCACACACTCTGCGCCGGTCCCGGCGGCGCCACCCGGGCGTGGGACCTCGACCCGGACATCGTCGTGGTCGGAAAGCCGATCGGTGGCGGCGTCCCCGCGGCGGCGTACGGCGTCAGCCAGGAGGTCGCGGACCGGCTCGACCCGCAGATGCGTTCCCACGACATCGACGTGGCCGGTGTCGGCGGCACGCTCACCGGCAACGCCCTCGCGCTCGCGGCGGTACGGCGGACGCTGTCGGTCGCGCTGCGCGACGAGGACTTCGCGGTGGCGATCCCGCTGGCGCAGCGCTGGGCCGACGGCGTGGCCGGCGTGATCGCCGAGCACGGCCTGCCCTGGCACGTGCAGCGGCTCGGGGCACGCGCGGAGTACTGGTTCTGCCCGCCGCCCCGCGACGGAGCCGCCGCGGCCGCCGCCGTCGACGAGGAGCTCGAGGCGTTCATGCACCTGTGGGCGCTGAACCGCGGCATCCTGCTCACGCCGTTCCACAACATGGCGCTGTTCTCGCCCCACCACACGGAGGCCGACGTCGACCTGCACACCGAGGTGTTCGCCGGCGCGGTTGCCGCCCTGCTCGGTCAGTAGCCTCGTCCCATGAGCTGGTGGCGCCGTGTGATGGTCGACCGGCACGGCCACAACTGGGTGCTGCTGGGTCGGTTCGCCCTGGTCGGTGCGACCGGCGTGGTGGTCAACCTCGTGACGCTGCGCCTGGTCGAGCTGCTCGGTCCGTCGTACACACGGATTTTCATCGACCTGCCGGTCACTGACTACAACGTGCGCTGGTACCACCTCTACACGGCGATCGCGTTCCTGGTCGCCAACCTCTGGAACTTCCAGCTCAACCGCACGTGGGCGTTCCGCAGCGCGGTGCACGCGCGGCCGTGGCTCTCGGAGTACCTGCCGTTCCTGTCCGTCGGCCTGCTGGCGCTGGGGCTGAACCTGCTGATCGTGACGCTGCTGATCCACCCCGAGTCGCCGGTCGCGCTGCCCGCGTCCGTGCTCGACGACAGCTCCACTCTGCGCTCGCGGTTGATCTGGGCGAACCTCATCGCGGTCCTGGTGATCACGCCGGTCTCGTTCGTGTCCAACAAGTTCTGGGCGTTTCGCGCGGTGCGCGCCGCCCGGCGCGCGGCGACGTCGGGGGCCTCTCCGAGCCGGTGACCAGGTCCGGGGCCCGGCCTATCTTTGGTGTGTGGCCGTGGAGTGGGCCGTGATGCTCCTCGTGATCGCCGGATTCTGTACGGCGCTCAACCGCCGTGCCCGGCACTGGGCCATGCGCACCGGCACCGACCTCGGCCGACGCGCCGCCGACCTGGTGCCGCGTCGCACGGTCCTCACCACGACGTCCCGACCGATCGAGCTGATCGCCCGCGATGCCCGTCGCCTCGGCCGACGCTTCCACCACCCGCGCCGCGGGTTGACGTTCGTGAAGTACGAGAGCACCCGCTGGGCCTACGACAAGGTGCTCGCCGAGGGCTGCCGGGCGCTGGGAATCGAGCACCTGCTCGAGGTGCTGCCGCCCGGTCCGGAGCTGGACGAGGAGCGGCGCCGGGTGGAGTGGCTGCTGTACCAGGCCGGGCTCGACCTCGACGACGCCGCATAGCTGCAACGGGTGGTCGAGCCTGTCGAGACCACTCCTACTCTCGAACTTATACAAGAGCGCTTGTGAGACTTCCGCCGGTCTCCTAGCGTCCCCGGCATGACCCGCCGTACCGCCGAGCGCCGGCACGCTGACTCCGCTCCCTCTCCCCAGGGACCGGAGCTCATCGAGCAGCTGATCGCCTTCTACCACCCGACCCGGCAGCGCATCCTCGAGTCGCTGTCGGTCGACGGGCCGGCGTCCGTCGGGATGCTCGCCGAGCGGCTGGGCATCGCGCCGGGCAGCGTCAGCCACCACCTCAAGCCCTTGCACCGGGGCGGCTTCGTCGAGCCGGCGCCCGAGCTCGCCCGCGACACCCGCGCGAGCTGGTGGCGAACCGCCCGCAGCAGCGTGTCGTTCGACGCGCTCGACTACCCCGAGGGCAGCCGGGCGCGCGAGGTGGTGAACCTGGCCGAGAAGGCCAACGACGACAGGCACGTCAACGCGGTGCGCGCCTGGCGCACCCGGCGGCACGAGCTGCCGGAGCAGTGGCGACGGGCCGCGGGCTCGAGCGACACCGCCACCGCCGCGACGGCCGAGCAGGTCGCGGACCTGCACGCGCGGATCAACGACCTGCTCCGCACGTGGGCGCAGGAGGTGCACGCCGACCGGGAGGCCCACCCCGACGCCGCGCGGCGGCACGTGATCGCCTTCGCCCACGTGGTGCCGACGTTCGAGGGCGGCTCCCGGTGACCGCGCCGGTGCTGGAGAGCACCGAGCGCCGGCTCCCACCGCCCACCCGTGACCGGGTCGTGTGGGTGTGGGCGGCCGCGTCGTTCTTCGCGTTCGCCGGCGACAGCATCTGGCTGGTCGGTCTCGCCTGGGCGGCGGTCACCGTCGCCTCCCCCGCCGTCGCCGGGATCGTCGTGGCGGTCGGGATGGTGCCGCAGGCCGTGCTCCTGCTCGTGGGTGGCTCGGTCGCGGACCGGCTCGACACCCGTGTTGTCATGGTCACCGCCAACGCCGTACGTGTGCTGACGCTGCTCGTCGGCGCCGCGCTCTGGCAGGCCGATGTCGCGCCGGTGCCGTTGCTGGTCGTCGTCGCCTGCGTGTTCGGCGCGGCCGACGCGTTCTACCTGCCGGCCGGCTCGACGATGCCGCGGCAGATGGTGCACGCCGAGGACCTGGCCACGCTGGGCGGCCTCTTCCAGGTGGTACGGCGGGCGGCGGTGTTCGCCGGCTCCGCCCTCGGCGGCTGGATCGCGGCGACGCAGGGGCTGGTGACGGCCATGGTCGTCGACGCCGTCGGCTTCGTGGTGATCAGCGTCGTGGTCGCCGTCGCGCTGCGGCCGCGGTTCCCGCTCGCGCGCAACGCCGCCGAGCCCGTCGTACGCGCCATCCGCACCGGCGTCTCCTATGTCCGGAGCGACGCGACCGTGCGCACGTTCGTCGTCACACTCTCGGGCCTCAACGTGTTCGTCGGTCCCGCACTGTCGCTCGGCGTGGCGCTGCGCGCAGACACGTCGGGGTGGGGAGCCGGCGTCGTCGGTGCCGCCAACGCCTGCGTGGGCGTAGGTGCGGCTTTCGGCGCACTGGCCGCGATGCGGGTGCGGCCGCGCCGTCCGGCCGTCTCCGGCTTCGCATCCCTGGTGCTCCAGGGCGCCGCGATCGTCGCGCTCGGCGTCGACTGGCTCCCCGCCGTCGTCGGTGGCGCGGTCGTCATCGGGCTGACCGCCGGGTGGGCGTCGGTCATCCTGTCCGCCTGCTTCCAGCGCGTGATCCGGGAGGACCAGCTCGGCCGGGTGTCGTCGATGACGATGCTGTCCGACTACACGCTCCTGCCACTGGCGACTCCGTTCTTCGGCTGGCTGGCCGCAACCACCTCGGTCACGACGACGGCCGCGCTCTTCGGCGCCGGCATGGCGCTGGCCGGGCTGTGGGGCGCGAGCCGCCCGGCGATCCGCGCCGTGCTCCGGCCGTCGGTGCGCTCCGGCACGATGGAGGCGTGAGCCGGCCCCAGCAGCGCGTCCCCGCCGACAGCCTGGTCTGGCTGCGCCGCGCCCGCGACCACGCCGACCGGCACGACGCCGAGCCGCTGGTGCTCGACGACCTCGCGGCGGTGGCCGGCATGAGCAACGTCTCCATCATCAGCTCTGGGTGAAGGACATCGACGAGTCCCTCGCCTTCTACACCGACGTCCTGGGCTTCGAGCCCGGCGAGGACGTGAAGCTCGGTGACGACTTCCGCTGGTGCACGGTCGTCCACCCGAAGCAGCCCGAGCTGAAGCTGCACGTGACCACCCCGGCCCGCCGCTCTCCGAGGAGCTGGTCGCCGCCATGCGCCGCGCCCAGGACGAGGGCGGCCTCCCCGGCGTCGGCATGAACGTCGACGACTGCCGGGCGACCTACGGGGACCTCAAGGCCAGGGGCGTCGAGTTCCTGCAGGAGCCCGAGGAGCGCCCGTACGGCGTCGAGGCCCTGATGCGCGACACCAGCGGCAACTGGATGGTGCTGGTCGAGCCGCGGAAGTACACGCCCGAGGACTTCGAGGGGCTCGAGAGCGCGCAGGTGTCGGGGTAGGGCCGTCGGTTTACCACCGGCTGCTGGGATCCCGTCGCAACCGGGCCGAAACTTCACGTGGGATCCGCAAGGAACGCGTGGGCTGCTCTGTGGACAACCGCCTCAGAGCCGGAGCAGCGGAGCAGCGACTCAGCGGCGCCGGTAGCAGAAGTCGTGGATGGTCCGGCCGGCAGCCAGGCCCTTGCGCTCGAACTTCGTGACCGGCCGCTCGTCCCAGCGCGACACCTCGCCGCCCTCGAGCAGCGGCTCGGCGTCGAGCACCTCCTGCATCACCTCGGCGTACTCCGCCCAGTCCGTCGCGAGCCGCCACTCCGCACCCGGGGCCAGGCGGGTCGCGGCGAGGTGGGCGAAGACGGGGTTCACCAGGCGGCGCTTGTGGTGCTTCTTCTTCGGCCAGGGGTCGGGGAAGAACGTCCAGAGCCCGGCCAGCGAGTCGGGGGCGACGAGGTTCTCCAGCGTCCACACCGCGTCGACACCGAGCACACGCACGTTGTCGAGGCCGGCCTCGCCGACGCGGCCGAGGATGTCGGCGACGCCGGGGCGCCAGACCTCGACGGCCAGCACGTTCACGTGCGGACGAGTCGCGGCGAGCGCGACGGTCGCCTCGCCGATGCCCGGTCCGATCTCGACCACCAGCGGCGCCTCGCGGCCGAAGCGGTCGGCGAGCCGGAAGCCGGGCTCGTCGACGGCGTCGTCGGGGATCCAGAACCGCTCGGCGTAGGCGTCCCAGGCGCGCTGGCGCGACGGGGTCAGGCGCGCGCCGCGGCGGGAGTAGGTCAGCACCTCGCGCATGCGGCGGCCGTCCGCGGTGAGCTTCTGGTGCGGCCGGGCTGGTCTCACGCTCATGTCTTGTTCCTCGTCTGCACAAAGAGAAAGGCCCCCCGCGCCAATCGGCGCGGGGGGCCCTTCGTCAGATCACTTCAGGATCTTGGTGACGCGGCCCGCACCGACGGTGCGGCCACCCTCACGAATCGCGAAGCGGAGACCCTCCTCCATCGCGATGGGCTGGATGAGCTGGACCGTCATGTCGGTGTTGTCGCCCGGCATGACCATCTCGGTGCCCTCGGGAAGGGTCACGACGCCCGTCACGTCCGTCGTACGGAAGTAGAACTGCGGACGGTAGTTGTTGAAGAACGGCGTGTGACGGCCGCCCTCCTCCTTCGAGAGGATGTAGACCGAGGCCTCGAA
>DASURB010000028.1:0-3080 GCA_036280235.1 Nocardioides sp. | reverse complement strand
CCGAGCCGGCCGAGCATCCCCGCGGCGGTGCAGAAGGTGTGGGAGCGCGTGTACCCCTATGCCTGGCTCGGCGTGCTGGCCGACGTACCTCCCTCCACCGACGAGCTGATCTACGCCTGGCACCCCGACGGGTTCGCGCTGCACTCGATGCGTTCGGACACGGTGTCGCGGTTCTACCTCCAGGTGGCGCCCGACGAGGACGTCGCCGCGTGGTCCGACGACCGGGTCTGGGAGGCGCTCACCACCCGGCTCGGAGCCGGGCAGGAGGGCTGGACGCTGCAGACGGGCGACGTTACCGAGAAGAGCGTGCTGCCCATGCGCAGCTACGTCTCGACCCCGATGCGGCACGGCCGGCTGTTCCTCGCCGGCGACGCGGCGCACATCGTGCCGCCGACCGGGGCGAAGGGGCTCAACCTCGCGATGGCCGACGTCGCGCTGCTGTCGAAGGCACTCGTGGCCTGGTTGAAGGGCGGCGACGAGAAGCCGGCAGACGGCTACTCGGAGGCCGCCCTGCGTCGGGTGTGGCGGTGCACCCACTTCTCATGGTGGATGACCTCGATGCTGCACATCTCCGGCGACGAGTTCGACGCCCAGCTGCAGCTGTCCCAGCTGCGGTGGGTGATGTCCTCGCACGCCGCGGCGGCCGGGCTCGCGGAGAACTACGCGGGCCTGCCGATCGGCTACTGAGCCGGCTGCCGAGCGGTCGTCGGGACGTCAGTCGGCGTCCTCGGCCAGCACGCGCTTGGCGACGGCGAACGCGGAGTTGGCGGACGGCACGTTGACGTACACCGCGGTCTGCAGCAGCACCTCGATGATCTCCTCGCGGGTGAGCCCGTTTCGGAGCGCTGCGCGGAGGTGGAACTCCAGCTCGTCGAAGTGCCGGCCCGCCACCAGCGCGGTGAGCGTGACGATCGAGCGGCTGCGGCGGTCGAGGCCGGGTCGCGTCCAGATCCCTCCCCAGGCGTACCTCGTGATGAGCTCCTGGAAGTCCCGGGTGACGTCGGTGATGCCCGCCGTGGCCCGGTCGACGTGCTCGTCGCCGAGCACCTCCCGGCGCACGGCCATCCCGGCGTCGTAGTCGTCGGGGTGCTCGGGGGTACTGGTCATGTCGTCCTTCCGAAAGGTTCCAGGTCAGCCGCGGACGTCGCGATGCCGGGCGAGCACGCGGTCGACCCACACGTCGACGTGCGCGACGTGCCTCGCGACCCAGGCGTCGTCCTCACCGACCGCGTCGCGCAGGTGGTCGAGGTTGCGGCGCATCGCGTCGGGATCGAGGACCAGTCCCTCGACGAGGCCGACGGTCCGCTCGGCGGCGCCCCCGGCGAGCCTCAGCAGCGTGCGCAGGGCCTGCCACTCCGCGTGCCAGGCGCCGGCCGGCCGCTCCTGCTCGGCTGCGGCGGCGGAGAGCAGTACGGCGGCCAGCGCGGGCGCCTGTCGGCCCGCGGACGCCACCAGCACCGACTGTGCGGGGTTGGCCTTGTGGCGCATCGCCGAGGACGGGCCGCCCTGCCCCTCCCGCACCTCGCCGACCTCCTGCTGTGTCGTGACCAGCACGTCGGCGGCGATCTTGGCGCAGGCTGCGACAGTGGCCGCGAGCGCGTGGGCGAGCTCGGTGACCCGGGTCCTCCGGGTGTGCCAGGGCGCGACGGGGGCGGCCAGGCCCAGCTCGTCCGCCAGCGCCGCGGCCACGGCCGGCCCCTGGTCGGCGTACGCCGAGGCGGTGCCCACCGGGCCACCGAGCGAGACCGGCATCGGCGTGCAGTGACGGAGCAGGAGTACGGCGTCGTCGACGCCGGCCAGCCACCCCGACAGGCGCATGCCGAGGGTCGTGGGCAGGGCCTGCTGGGTCAGCGTGCGGGCCACGACCGGCAGCCCACGGTGCTCGTCGGCCAGCCGGGCGAGGGCGTCCCCGAGCCGGAGCAGGTCCTGCTCGACGTGGCGCGCGACCTCAGAGGCGACGAGCGCGAGAGCGGTGTCGAGCACGTCCTGGCTGGTCGCGCCGTGGTGCACCCACTCCGCCTGAGCCGGGTCGACGACGGCACGGAGCTGACGGACCAGCGGGATCGCGGGGTTGCCGCCCTCGGCCGCCGCGAGCGCGAGCTCACGGGGGTCCGGCTCGGCGGCCGCGACGGTGTCGGCGGCCTTGCCTGCCTCCGCAGGGGCGAGCCCGGTCGACACGAGGGCGTGGAGCAGCGCGGCCTCCATGCGGACCATGGCGGAGACGAGGGCGCGGTCGCCGGTCAGCCGCTCGACGGCCGTGCCGGCGACGACCGGGGAGAGGAGCCCGACATCGGCGATGCCGAGCCCGTCGTCACCGGGTCGGGACATCGAGGAACACGGTCTCGTGGTCACCTTGAACGCGCACGTCGAAACGGTATCCGTCCGCGGTCCGGGTAGCGACCAACGTGCTCCGGCGAGCCTCGTCGAGCGAGGACAGCAACGGGTCCGCTGCGTTGGCCTCGGCCTCGTCCTCGAAGTACACCCGCGTCACGGCGCGCCGCAGCATGCCGCGGGCGAACACCGACATCGCGATGTGCGGTGCCTGCGGCTGCCCGTCGAGGGTGGTCACGCCGCCGGGCTTGACCGTGCGGAACTCGTAGCGGCCCTCGGCGTCGGCGTCGCTGCGGCCGAAGCCCCGGAAGCCGTCGGCGGCGACCTCGTCGTACAGGCCGGGCCGGTCGACGAACGCGCCGTTCTCGTCGGCCTGCCAGATCTCGACGAGCGAGTCCGGGATCGGGTTCCCCTCGCCGTCGAGCACCTGGCCGGAGATGACGAAGGCTCCCGCGCGGCCGGGGCCCGCGACCACTCGCCCGGCGGGGTAGGGCAGCGCATAGTGGAAGAACGGTCCGACCGTCTGCCACGGGGTCGGGCCGTCGGACCTGGCCAGCGTGTCGTCCTGCGGGTAGACGAACTCGGCGCTCTGCGTCTGCTGTGTCATGGAAGCTCTCCTCAGTCCTCGAGAGGGGTGGCCTCGGCGCCGCCGAGCACGATGTCGAAGCGGTAGCCGGTCGCCCACTCCGGTGAGGTGACCGAGTGGTCGTAGCTGGAGATCAGCCGCTTGCGGGCACGCTCGTCGCGGA
>DASURB010000027.1:0-5375 GCA_036280235.1 Nocardioides sp. | reverse complement strand
GAGGCCTTCTCGCCGACGAGGAAGACCCCGAACAGGCCGCGGTCGGGGATGGTGCCGCCGCTGGTGACCGCCAGCCGCTGGGCGCCGGGGCGTCCGCTGAGGGTGCCGGTGACCCGGTCCCACACGATGCGGGGGCGCAGCTCGGCGAACTCGTCGGAGGGGTAGCGCCCGCTGAGCAGGTCGAGCGTGGCGTCGAACGCCGACCGGGGGAGCGTGGCGAACGGGGCGGCCCGTCGTACCAACGTGTAGAGCTCGTCGGCGTCCCAGTCGTCGACGGCGGTGGCCGCGACGGTCTGCTGCGCGAGTACGTCGAGCGGGTTGGCGGGCACGCGCAGCGACTCGATCGCGCCGGCCCGCATGCGCTCCACGGAGACGGCGGTGTGCACGAGGTCGCTGCGGTGCTTGGGCAGCAGCACTCCCCGCGAGACCTCGCCGACCTGGTGGCCGGCGCGGCCGACGCGCTGGAGGGCGGAGGCGACCGACGGCGGGCTCTCGATCTGCACCACGAGGTCGACCGCGCCCATGTCGATGCCGAGCTCGAGGCTGGAGGTGGCGACCACACAGGGCAGCCGGCCGCGCTTGAGGTCGTCCTCGATGAGCGCCCGCTGCTCCTTGGAGACCGAGCCGTGGTGGGCCCGCGCGATGACGGTGTCGGCGCCGCGACTCGCGCCGGACTGCGCCATGATCTCGGCCGGCGGTCGCGGGTCCTGCTCGAGCGCCATCTCGGCGCGCTCGGTGGCGATCTCGTTGAGCCGGGCGGTGAGCCGCTCGGCCAGGCGGCGGGAGTTGGCGAACACGATCGTCGACCGGTGCTGCTGGACCAGGTCGACGACCCGCTCCTCGACGTGCGGCCAGATCGAGCCGCGCCGGTCGGCGGCCGCGGCGGAGCCCTCGCCGGGCTCCTCGGCCACGGCACCGAGCTCGGTCATGTCCTCGACCGGCACGACCACCTTGAGGTCCCACTCCTTGGTGGAGGTGGGCGCGACGACCTCGACCGGGCGGGGCCCGCCGAGGAACCGGGCGACCTCGTCGATCGGGCGCACGGTTGCGGACAGCCCGATCCGCTGGGCCGGCCGCTCGAGCAGCTCGTCGAGGCGCTCCAGCGACAGCGCGAGGTGGGCGCCGCGCTTGGTGCCGGCGACCGCGTGCACCTCGTCGACGATCACGCTCTCGACCCCGCGCAGGGTCTCGCGCGCCTGGCTCGTGAGCATCAGGAACAGCGACTCGGGCGTGGTGATCAGAATGTCCGGCGGCGCGGTCGCCATCCGCCGCCGGTCGGCCGCCGGGGTGTCGCCGGAGCGGACGCCGACCCGCACCTCGGGCGCCTGGCTGCCGAGCCGTTCGGCGGTGTGCCGGATGCCGACGAGCGGGGCCTGGAGGTTGCGCTCGACGTCGACGGCCAGCGCCTTGAGCGGGGAGACGTAGAGCACCCGGCAGCGGGACTTCTTGTCCGCCGGCGGCTCCTCGCGCGCGAGCTTGTCCAGCGACCACAGGAACGCCGAGAGGGTCTTGCCGGACCCGGTGGGCGCCACGACGAGGGCGTTGCGCCCGGCGGCCACCGCCCGCCAGGCACCCTCCTGGGCCGGCGTAGGCGCGGCGAAGGCGGCCCGGAACCACGTGCGGGTCGGCGCGCTGAACACGTCCAGCACGTCGTCGCGTCGGCCCTCGTCCACCATCCCTCCATCCTGCCGGAAGGTACCGACAGGTCCGGTCGGAGCGGGCTCAGGCCGGCCGGGCGGCGAGCGCGAGCCGCGTATCCTCGAGCAGCAGATCCATGTTGATCTGCGCCGCGGCCATCGCCCCGGCCGCCGCGGAGGCGCCCACCTGGGCGGTCAGGTCGGTGACGTTGCCGGCCACCCAGACGCCGGGTACGTCGGTGCGTCCCGTGCCGTCCACGGACGGCACGTGCTCGCCCCCTCCCGACGGGTGCTCGACCGCCTTCAGGCCGACGCCCTCGAGGAAGCCGGCGCGAGCCACCATCCGCGGGGCCACCACGAGCGCGTCGCGAGCGACGACCGTGCCGCCCTCGAGCCGCACCCCGGTGAGCGCGTCGTCCTCGACGACGACCTCCGCCAGCGGCCCCTCGACGACCCGCACGGCGCGGACCGCGAGCTGTTCCGCCTCCTCACCTTCCGGCGCGGGGGAGCGGTGGGTGAAGAACATGACGTCCCCGCTCCACTGCGTGAACAGCAGCGCCTGGTGCACCGACTGCGGGCCGCTCGCGACGACACCGATCGCGCGGTCGCGCACCTCCCAGCCATGGCAGTACGGGCAGTGCAGCACCTCGTGCCCCCACCGCTCCCGCAGCCCCGGTACGTCGGGAAGCTCGTCGACCAGGCCGGTCGTCACGAGCAGCCGGCGGGCGCGCACCGACCGGCCGTCGTCGAGCGTGACCTCGAAGCCGAGAGCGCCGTCCTCGGGCGCTACCGCCGTCGCCGCCTCCACGCGTGCCTCGACCACCCGACCGCCGTACCGGCGGACCTCGTCGCGGCCCAGCGCCAGCAGCTCGCGCGGCGGGCGGCCGTCGTGCCCGAGCAGGCCGTGCACCGCCTCGGCCGGTGCGTTGCGCGGCTCGCCCGCGTCGACCACGAGCACCGATCGCCGCGCCCGCGCGAGCATCAGCGCCCCGTTCAGGCCGGCGGCGCCTCCGCCGACCACCACCACGTCGTACTCGTTCCGCAGCTCCTCGGTCACCTCGACCACCTCCTGGCCACAAGGGTGCGACAGGTGGACGTAGGTAGCAAACGTGTTTGCTGGCATGGCAAAGTGGAGGCATGAGTGACGACCTCGGTCCTGCCCTCGACGCCGTCGGCCCTCGCCTGCGCGCACTGCGCCAGCAGCGCGACACGACCCTCAAGGACCTGTCCGCCGAGACCGGCATCTCCGTGAGCACGCTGTCGCGGCTGGAGTCGGGCAGCCGGCGGCCGACGCTGGAGCTGCTGCTGCCGCTGGCCCGTGCATACGGCGTGACGCTGGACGAGCTGGTCGACGCCCCGCCGACCGGGGACCCACGCGTGAACCTGCGCCCCGTCAAGCGGGGCGGCATGACGATGCTGCCGCTGACCCGGCGAGCCGGGGGCATCCAGGCCTTCAAGCTGATCATCCCCGGCACCCGCCGGCCGCAGCAGCCGGATCCGCAGACTCACGAGGGCTACGAGTGGATGTACGTCCTCGACGGCCGGCTGCGCCTCGTGCTGGGGAAGCACGACCTGGTGATGAAGCCGGGGGAGGCCGCGGAGTTCGACACCCGGGTGCCGCACTGGTTCAGCGCGGACGGTCCCCAGCCGGTCGAGATCCTCAGCCTGTTCGGCAAGCAGGGGGAGCGGGCGCACCTGCGTGCCCGGCCCAAATCGGGGTGATCCTGTCCCTGGTCCGGTCTAGGGTCGAACCCGTGTCCCAGCACGTCTCGCACCCCGACCCTGCCGCGTCCGCGACGGCGCCCGTGACGCGCGAGGAGCAGCCCCCGTCGCTGATCCGGGCGACCGGGCTGCGCAAGGCCTACGGCGACTTCGAGGCGGTGCGCGGGATCGACCTCGACGTGGCCCGCGGCGAGTCGTTCGGCTTCCTCGGCCCCAACGGCGCGGGCAAGTCCTCCACGATGCGCATGGTGGCCGCGGTCTCGCCGCCGTCGGCCGGTGAGCTGCGCATCCTCGACATGGACCCGTCGACGCAGGGTCCGCTGATCCGTGCGCGGATCGGCGTCTGCCCGCAGGAGGACACGCTCGACACCGAGCTGAGCATCCGCGACAACCTCGTCGTGTACGGCCGCTACTTCGGTCTCCCGCGCCGGGAGTGCGCGTCGCGGGCCGACGAGCTGCTGCGGTTCTTCCAGCTCACCGAGAAGGCCGACGAGCGGGTCGACAAGCTGTCCGGCGGCATGAAGCGCCGGCTCACCATCGCCCGCTCGCTGATCAACCAGCCCGACCTGCTCCTGCTCGACGAGCCGACCACCGGCCTCGACCCGCAGGCCCGCCATGTGCTGTGGGACAAGCTGTTCCGACTCAAGCAGCAGGGCGTCACGCTGGTCCTCACCACCCACTACATGGATGAGGCCGAGCAGCTGTGCGACCGGCTCGTCGTCATGGACAAGGGTCGGATCGTCGCCGAGGGCTCGCCGCTGTCGCTGATCCGCGAGCACTCCACTCGCGAGGTCACCGAGCTGCGGTTCGGCGTCGGCGAGCACGAGGCGCTCGCCGAGCGCGTCGCCGACCTGGCCGAGCGCGTCGAGGTGTTGCCCGACCGGCTGCTGCTCTACACCGACGACGGCGAGGAGGCGCTGGCACGCGTCCACGAGCGCGGGCTGACTCCCGCGGCGGTGCTGGTCCGCCGCTCGACGCTCGAGGACGTCTTCCTCCACCTCACCGGACGGACGCTGGTCGACTGATGTCCGCACCACCCCTCGAGGTGATGCCGAGCCGGGTCGAGCGACTCGGCCGGCAGGTCGACTACTGGGTCACCGTTTACAAGCGCACCTGGCGGGCCTCGGTCGTCAGCTCGTTCCTGATGCCGTTCCTGTACGTCGTCGCGATGGGCGTGCTGCTCGGCGGCCTGGTCGACAGCGGCGGGTCCGCGCTGGAGGGCGCCCCGTCGTACCTCGCCTACATCGCGCCCGGCCTGGTCGCCGCCCACGCCATGCAGACCGCCGCCGGCGAGACGATGTACCCCGTCCTCGGCGCGGTGAAGTGGAACAAGACCTACCTCGGCATGGTCGCCACGCCGCTGACCCCGGCCGACATCGTCACCGCCCACCTCGGGTTCGTGGTGTTCCGGGTGGCGACGGCGTGCGGTGCGTTCCTGCTCGTGCTCTCGCTGTTCGGGCTGTTCGCCTCGGCGACCGGTGTCGTGCTCGCGTTCTTCGTGCAGATCCTGGTCGGGCTGGCGTTCGGCACGCCGCTCTACGGCTACAGCGCCGGGCTCGAGGACCCGACACCGTTCGCGGTGATCTTCCGAGTGCTGATCATGCCGCTGTTCCTGTTCAGCGGCGCGTTCTTCCCGATCTCCAACCTGCCCGACGCGATCGAGTGGCTGGCGTGGATCTCGCCGCTGTGGCATGGCGTGAACCTCACCCGCATGCTCACGCTCGGCACCGTCGACCCGCCATTGGCGCTGCTCAACCTCGTCGTGCTCGCCGTCATCGCCGGGGTCGGCTACTGGTGGTCGGTCCGCCGGCTGACCCGGAGGCTGATGCACTGATGGCCGTCATCACCTCCACCGTCGCGCGCAGCGAGACCGGTTCGCGCTGGTCGCCGTCCTGGCGACTGGTGTGGCGCAACTACCTCGCGCACCGGCGGAGCAAGGTCTTCTTCCTCACCGGCTTCCTCGAGCCGGTGCTCTACCTCTTCTCGATCGGCATCGGCGTCGGCCAGCTCGTGAAG
>DASURB010000026.1:0-3440 GCA_036280235.1 Nocardioides sp. | reverse complement strand
GTGTCGAACCTCTACCCGTTCACCGAGACCGTGATGAGCGGCGCGACGCCCGACGAGTGCGTCGAGCAGATCGACATCGGCGGTCCGTCGATGGTCCGCGCCGCCGCCAAGAACCACCCGTCGGTCGCGATCCTCACCTCGCCGGCGCAGTACGCCGACGCGCTCGAGGCCGTGCGCGCCGGCGGGTTCACCCTGGCCCAGCGCCAGCGCCTCGCCGCCGACGCGTTCGTGCACACCGCGACGTACGACGTGCACGTGGCGTCCTGGATGGGCAACGTGCTCACCGACACCAGCGAGGGCTCCGGGTTCCCGGCGTGGATGGGCGCGACGTGGGAGAAGAAGGCGGTGCTGCGGTACGGCGAGAACCCGCACCAGCGCGCCGCCGTCTACACCTCCGGCTTCGTGCCTGAGCCCGGCCTCGCGCAGGCCGAGCAGCTGCACGGCAAGGAGATGTCCTACAACAACTACGTCGACGCCGACGCGGCCCGCCGTGCCGCGTACGACTTCAGCGAGCCGGCCGTCGCCGTGGTCAAGCACGCCAACCCGTGCGGCATCGCGGTCGGCGCCGACATCGCGGACGCCTACCGCAAGGCCAACGCGTGCGACCCGCTGTCGGCGTTCGGCGGGGTGATCGCCACGAACCGGCCGGTCAGCGTGCAGATGGCCGAGGCCCTACGCGAGACCTTCACCGAGGCCGTCGTCGCGCCCGCCTACGAGCAGGGTGCCGTCGAGGTGCTTCAGTCACTGCCCCGGGGTGGCAAGAACATCCGGATCCTCGTCTGCGCCGACGCCGACAACGCCGGCATCGAGACCCGCGCGATCTCCGGCGGCCTGCTCATCCAGTCCCGCGACGCCATCGACGCGCGGTCCGACGACGGCGGCGACGACCCGGCCTCGTGGACGCTGGCCGCCGGCGACCCGCTGTCCGACGACGAGCTCGCCGACCTCGCCTTCGCCTGGCGCGCGTGCCGGTCGGTGAAGTCCAACGCCATCCTGCTCGCCAAGGACGGCGCCTCCGTCGGCGTCGGCATGGGCCAGGTGAACCGCGTCGACTCCTGCCGCCTCGCCGTCGAGCGCGCCGGCGACCGCGCCGCAGGTTCGTTCGCCGCCTCCGACGCCTTCTTCCCCTTCGCCGACGGCCCGCTGGTCCTCCTCGACGCGGGTGTCCGCGCGATCGTCCAGCCGGGCGGCTCGAAGCGCGACGACGAGACGATCGCCGCCGTCCGCGCCGCCGGAGTGACTATGTACTTCACCGCTACAAGACACTTCTTCCACTGAGCACATGGCAGTACGCCGACCCGGCCCGAACCTCCCGGCGGAGGAGCGCAGCGGGGGAGCCGGGAGGTTCGAGCCGGGTCGGCGCATCCGACCGGGAGGTTCAAGCCGGGTCGGCGCATCCGAGCGGGAGGCAAGAGCCGGGTCGGCAGCCGACTCGGCATGAAAGGATCAGCGCGATGACGGCACGGATTCTGGACGGCAAGGCCACGCTCGCCACGATCAAGGACGAGCTGCGGGAGCGGGTGGCGCGGCTCAAGGAGCAGGGCGTGGTGCCCGGGCTCGGCACGGTGCTGGTCGGCGACGACCCCGGCTCGCACTGGTACGTCGGCGCGAAGCACAAGGACTGCGCGTCGATCGGGATCGAGTCGATCCGGCGCGACCTGCCGGCCACCGCCACGCAGGCGGAGGTCGAGGCGGTCATCGACGAGCTCAACGCCGACCCGTCGTGCACCGGGTTCCTGGTGCAGCAGCCGACAGGGCTGGACGAGTTCGCGCTGCTGTCCCGGGTCGACCCGGACAAGGACGTCGACGGGCTGCACCCGGTCAACCTCGGCAAGCTCGTGCTGGGTCGTCCCGGCCCGCTGCCGTGCACGCCGGTCGGTGTCATCGAGCTGCTCCGCCGCCACGGCGTCGAGATCGCCGGCGCCGAGGTGTGCGTCGTCGGCCGCGGCCTCACCGTCGGCCGGCCGCTGGGGCTGCTGCTCACCCGCCGCAGCGAGAACGCCACCGTCACGCTCTGCCACACCGGCACCCGCGACCTCGCCAAGCACGTCCGTGAGGCCGACATCGTCGTCGCGGCCGCCGGTGTGCCCGGCATCATCACCGCCGACATGGTCAAGCCCGGCGCCGCGCTCCTGGACGTCGGCGTCTCGCGCGTCGACGGCAAGATCGCGGGCGACCTCGCGCCGGACGTGTACGACGTGGCCGGCTGGGTGTCGCCGAACCCCGGCGGCGTCGGCCCGATGACCCGCGCCATGCTGCTCAGCAACGTCGTCGAGCGCGCCGAGCAGCTCGTCGCGCAGAGCACCGCCGAGAACGCTCGTGTCGGTGCCTGAACCGGTCGTGACCACGCCCGCCGAACCGGCTCCCGACGCCGAGCCGCCCCCGCCGCCCCCGACACCGCCGGCGGCGCAGAGGCCGCGGCGGCTGCCGCAGACCGTCGGCGGCACGGTGTTCGTGGTCATCGTCGGGATCGTGACGGTCGGGCTCGGGCTGGTCGTCTGGGGCGCCTGGCGCACCGGGATCGTCTGGATGGGTGTCGCCATGCTCGTCGGCGCGCTCACCCGGGCCGTGCTCAGCGAACGCGCCGCCGGCATGCTCCGGGTCCGCCGCCGCTGGTCCGACACCCTCCTGCTGACCGTCGCCGGCGTCGGCCTGATCATCCTGGCTGTGCTCGTTCCGGATCAGCCGGTGTAACGCCGAGGGGTCAGAAGTTCAGCCCGCTCGTCGGCGTGTCGCTGAACAACTGACCCCTCGTCAAGGCGCTGCCCGGGTCCGTGCGGACCCCGGGGACGCTCAGATCAGGCCGAGCTCCGTCACGGCGTCGCGCTCCTCGATCAGCTCGGCCGCGGTGGCGTCCATCTTGCCGCGCGAGAAGTCGTTGATGTCGAGACCCTGGACGATCTCCCAGTCGCCGTTACGGGTGGTGACGGGGTAGGAGTACACGATCCCCTCGGGGATCCCGTAGGAGCCGTCGGAGCGCACCGCCATCGACACCCAGTCGTCCTCCGGCGTGCCCGTCAGCCAGTCGCGGGCTGCGTCGATCGTGGCCGACGCGGCCGAGGCGGCCGAGGAGGAGCCGCGCGCGTCGATGATCGCGGCGCCGCGCTTGGCGACGGTCGGGATGAAGTCGTTCTCCAGCCAGTCCTGGTCGCCGACGACCTCGGCGGCGTTGCGGCCGCCCACCTCGGCGTGGAACAGGTCGGGGTACTGGGTGGCGGAGTGGTTGCCCCAGATCGTCATCTTCTTGATGTCGGTGACCGGCGAGCCGGTCTTCGCCGCGAGCTGGGAGATCGCGCGGTTGTGGTCGAGCCGGGTCAGCGCGGAGAAGCGCTCGCTCGGGATGTCGGGCGCGTTGGTCATCGCGATCAGCGCGTTGGTGTTCGCCGGGTTGCCGGTGACGCCGACCCGGACGTCGTCGGCGGCGACCTCGTTGAGCGCCT
>DASURB010000025.1:0-39311 GCA_036280235.1 Nocardioides sp. | reverse complement strand
ACCCGTCAGACGGGACCGACGGTCAGGCCGAGAAATGGTCGGAGTCGGTGAGGAAGTCAGGTCGGCCGGCCGCACGCGCGACGGGCTCGGAGACCAGGTAGCTGACGCCCGGCACGAACGGGATGTCCTCCACGGGCACCGACTCGCCCGACACGCGTCTGCGCACGACGACGTGCTCGCCGGCCGGGGTGCGGTCGGTGCCGGCACGGTACGGCGACGGCGGTACGACGGCGACCACGCGGCCGCGCTCGTCGGTGATGCGGAAGGCGTCGTCACTCATGTTGACCAGACGCGGGAGCGGCGCGAGGCCCTCCCGTCGAGGCACGGCGACCCGGACGGCGGCAACGACGAGCAGGAGCATCAACGCGACAAGAGCCAAGTCGTTCATCGGTCGACCTCGGGCGGACAGGAACTGGGAGTACGACCATCGTTGCCTCGCGTGAAACACCTGCAAACAGGACCGTCGGCAAAGAATTTCCAGAGGTAAAGCGAGCGTCAGGGGTTGTTTCCCACCCGTCACATTGGGCACGGTGGTACCCGTCAGCGAGCGGCGGCTCGGACCCGGCTCTAGGAAGCGTGCGAACACGTGGGCCCTGGTGTGGCACTGCTGATCATCGGAGCGATCTTCGCGTTCGCGATGCGGAAAGAGCTTCCAGGCATCGACATCCAGACCGTCGGCGTGATCCTCATGCTGGCCGGCGTCGCGCTGATCGTGCACGCGCAGCGCGGTCGGGTGCACGAGGAGGAGACCACCCGGGTCGAGGAGCAGCCGCACGACCCGAACCACCCGACGCACACGGTGATCAAGGAGAAGACCACCGAGCGCGACCACAAGTAGCCGCGCAGGAACGTCAGGCGCCGACGGTCCCGTCGACGCCCTCGCGTAGCAGGTCGGCGTGCCCGTTGTGCCGGGCGTACTCGTGCACGAGGTGCAGCAGGATCGTCCGCAGCGAGACGTCCCCGTCCCACGCCGGTACGTCGAAGGTCGTGTCCAGCGACGGCACCTGCGCCTCGACCCGGCGGGCCTGCTCGACCTCGGCCCGCCAGGCGGTGAACGCCTCCTCGCGCGTGCAGCCGCTCGCGTCGTACGCCGCCTGGAAGTCCCACTCCTCCGACCACACGTGGCGCACGGTCTCGCCGCCGACGACGCGGCGGAGCCAGTGCCGCTCCACCTCGGCCATGTGGCGCACGAGGCCGAGCAGCGACAGGGTCGACGGCGGCATCGAGCACTGCCGCAGCTCCTCGTCGTCGAGGCCGTCGCACTTCCAGGCGAGCGTGGCGCGGTGGTAGTCGAGCCAGCCCCGCAGCGACGTCCGCTCGTCGGCGGTCATCGGCGGATCGGGGCGCGGTGTGCGGCCGGACTCGTCGGGGATCGGCACAGCGGAGCAACCTACCGCCCCGTGGGAGAATGGGCCGATGCGCCCGCACCGGCTCGTTGTCGCCACCGCCCTCGCCCTGGCCACGTCGATGGTCCCCACGCTGTCCGCGTGCGCGTCCACGGTCGAGGAGACCTCGCCCAAGCCGGCGTCACCCGTGGTCGTCAAGACCGCGCGCGAGCCAGCGCCCCGGGTGGTCGTGGCGATCTCCGTCGACGGCCTCAACCCCACCGCGATCACGCGCCTCGGCAAGACCGGCGCTCCGGCCCTGCACCGGATGATCGAGCAGGGCACCGGCACCCTCAACGCCCGCAGTGCGCGGGAGCTGACGCGCACGCTGCCCAACCACACCGGGATGCTCACCGGGCGGCCGATCAAGGGCGCTCGCGGCCACCACGTGACCTTCAACGAGGACAACGGCAGCATCCTGCCGGCGGTGGCCGGCGGCTACGTCGCGGGCGTCTTCGACGTCGTGCACGACCACGGGCTGCGCACCGCGTTCTACTCCTCGAAGGACAAGTTCGACTTCCTCGACCGCTCCTGGGACGCCGCGCACGGCGCCGCCGACAGGACCGGCGCGGACGACGGCCGGGACAAGATCGACCGGTACGTCGTGGACACCGAGGTCGCCAACGTCACCCGGCTCGTGCAGCGCCTCCGCCGGTCGCCCGACGCGTTCAGCTTCGTGCACCTGGCCCAGCCGGACCAGGCCGGCCACGCGTCGGGCTTCATGTCCCCGACGTACCTCAGGGCCGTCACCGCCGCCGACAAGCAGGTCGGCCGGATCCTCGACGCCGTGCGCAAGGACCGCGTGCTCCGCTCCCGCACCACGGTGGTGCTGACCGCCGACCACGGCGGCAAGGGGCCCAGCCACGCCGACATGACGCGCCGCGCCGACTACCGGGTGCCCTTCCTGGCCTGGGGTGCGGGTGTCGCGAAGGGCGCCGACCTGTACGACCTCAACGCCGACCGCCGGGAGAACCCGGGCCGCGCGCGTACGGCGTACTCCGGGATGCAGCCGGTGCGCAACGCCGAGGTGGCCAACGTCGTGACCGGCCTGCTCGACCTGCCGCTCGTGCCGGGCAGCGTGTTCGGCCGCACCAGGCTCGTGCTCAGCAAGGGCTGAACCGGTCCTGACACGCGGACGGTCGAGGGGCCTCCACCGGCGTGCGACCATGTCCTAGGGTTGTGCCCTCGGGGGCTTGAACAGCAGGGAGTTATCCATGCCGCTCGGGCAAGGCATCCTGGACGTCTTCGAGGCGATTCCACGACGCATCGAGATGACCGGTACGGCGCCGACGTGGCGCATCACCGGTCCGGACTTCGATGCCGTCTGGGAGTTCGCGCAGCAGGTCCTCGACGACCCCGTGGTGATCGACCGCGAGGACCGCAACCGCTGGTGGCCGCGCGTCACGCTGACCCTCACCACCGACCCGGAGCTGGCCCGGCACGCCCCTCCGCTGGAGGAGCTGCGCAAGCCGCCGGTCATCCCGGAGCAGGTCCGGCGCGAGCGCCCGGTGGCCCTGTGGAACGACGACGAGTACGCCGAGTCGTTCTCGCCGCTCGAAGAGATCTTCGTGCACCAGGAGGAGGTGCGGGCCGCGAAGCGCGACGTGCCGCGGCAGCGCAACGGCGGCAACGCGCACCGCGCCGACAACTGACGCTCAGCGCAGCGACTCGTAGAGCTCCACGGTCTTCGCCGCGACCGCGTCCCAGCCGAACTGCTCGACCGCGCGGGCGCGTCCGGCCAGGCCCATCCGGCGTGCCTCGTCGGGGTCGGCGGCGAGCCGGTTGACGGCGTCGGCGAACCGCCGCTCGAACCCGGCCGGGTCGTCGGGGGTGTAGTCGACGAGCAGCCCGGTCGTGCCGTCGTCGACGACCTCGGGGATGCCGCCGACCGCGCTGGCGACGACCGCGGTCTCGCACGCCATCGCCTCGAGGTTGACGATGCCGAGCGGCTCGTAGACCGACGGACAGCAGAACGCCAGCGCGTGGGTGAGCACCTGGCGGACGTCCTCGCGCGGCAGCATCTCCGAGACCACGAAGATCCCGTCGCGACTGGCGCGCAGGTCCTCGATCGCGGCGTCGGTCTCGGCCTTGAGCTCCGGGGTGTCGGCCGCGCCGGCGAGCAGCACCATCTGCACGGAGGGGTCGAGGTGCAACCCGGCGCGGAGCAGGTGCGGCACGCCCTTCTGCCGGGTGATCCGGCCGACGAACGCGACGTAGGGCCGGCCGAGGTCGACACCGATCCGCTCCAGCACGTCGGTGCCGGGGTCGGGCCGGTAGAAGTCGGCGTCGATGCCGTTGGAGATCACGTGCACCCGGGCTGGGTCGATGGCCGGGTACGCCGCCAGCACGTCCTCGCGCATCCCCTTGCTCACCGCGATGACGGCGTCGGCGCCCTCCATCGCGGTCTTCTCGATCCACGACGACAGCCGGTAGCCGCCGCCGAGCTGTTCGGCCTTCCACGGCCGCTGCGGCTCGAGCGAGTGCGCGGTGGTCACGTGCGGTACGTCGTACAGCAGCTTCGCCCAGTGGCCCGCCATCGCGGCGTACCAGGTGTGCGAGTGCACCACGTCGGCCGACGACACCGCGGCGGTCATCGACAGGTCGGCCGACAGGATGCGCAGCGCGGAGTTGGCGCCGGCCAGCCGCGGGTCGTCCTCGGAGTGCGCCGTGGCGCCCTCCCGCGGCTCGCCCATGCACTGCACGTCGACCTCGACGAGGTGTCGCAGCTCGCGCACCAGGAAGTCGACGTGGACGCCGGCGCCACCGTAGACGTCCGGCGGGTACTCCCGGGTCAGCACCGACACCTTCATGCCCGGGACGCTACCGACCCCGCGCACGCGGCGCGACCGCGCCCGCTCGGCTTCGGGCGGCCGGCTCCGGACGGTCAGCTGGTCCAGGCGCGCCAGAGCGCGGCGTACTCCCCGTCGCGCTCGACCAGCTCGTGGTGGCTCCCGAGCTCCACGATCCGGCCGTCGATGACGACCGCGATCCGGTCGGCGTCGTGCGCGGTGTGCAGCCGGTGCGCGATGGCGACGACCGTGCGGCCCTCGAGGAGCGCGTTCATCGAGCCCTCGAGCGTGCGGGCCGTGCGCGGGTCGATCAGCGAGGTCGCCTCGTCGAGGACCAGCGTGTGCGGGTCGGCGACGATCAGCCGCGCCAGCGCGATCTGCTGCGCCTGCGCGGGCGTCAGGCTCTGCTGGCCCGAGCCGATCATCGTGTCGAGCCCGTCGGGCAGTCGCTCGACCCAACCCAGCGAGCCGACCGCACGCAGCGCTGCCCGGACGGTCGCGTCGTCGGAGTCCTCGCGGGCCAGAACGATGTTGTCGCGGATGGTCCCGATGAACAGGTGGTGCTCCTGGGTGACCAGCGCGACCTCGGTGCGCAGCACCTCCAGCGGCAGGTCGACGAGCTCGACGCCGCCCACGGTGGCCGATCCGGTGCGCGGCCGGTTGATGCCCGACAGCAGCCGGCCGAGCGTCGACTTGCCCGATCCGCTGGGGCCGACGATCGCGAGCCGCTCCCCCACGCGCAGCCGCAGGTCGACGCCGTGCAGCACGTCGTGGTCGGCGCGGTAGGCGAACCGCAGGTCCTCGCCCACCAGGTCCACACCCTTCGGCCGAGTCTCGCCGGCCTCGCGGTCGGGTGGCACCTCGGCGATGCCGAGCAGGCGGGCCGTGGACGCGGCGCCGACCTGGAGCCGGTCGACCTCCCCGATCAGTCGGTCGAGCGGCTCGCCGAGCGCCTCGACGTACAGCACGCCGGCGGTGATCTGGCCGAGGTTCACCCAGCCCTGGGAGTAGGCGTAGGCGCCGACGAGCAGCGTGATCACCCGCGGCGAGTTGAACGCGAGGTTCAGCACCACGAACAGCATGTTGCGCAGCGTCATGCCGTAGCGCTCGGCCTGCGCGGACACCGCGATGTCGTCGACGCCGGCCTTCACCCGGCGGTCGGAGAGGCCGAGCGACTCGGTGGTGCGCGCGCCCTCGACGGTCTCGGTGAGCGTGGTGTTGATGCGGGAGTACGTCGCGCCTTCGTAGATGTAGCCCTTCGGGGCGCGCCGCAGGTATCCCCGCACCGCCCAGCCGGCGGTGGCGAACGTCGCGAGCGCGGGCAGGGCGAGCACCACCGAGTTCAGCAGCATCGCCACGATCGACAGCGAGACGGTGAGCAGCGAGATGATCGCCATCGGCAGGCCGTACTGCACCGAGCGGCTCATCGTGCCGACGTCGCGCGTCACCCGGGTGACCAGGTCGCCGGTGCTCGCGCTCTCCACGCGGCCGAGCGGCAGCCTCAGGATCGTGCGGACGATGTGCTCGCGGGCGCTGGCCAGCAGGTCCTGGCCGAACAGCGTCGAGGTGCGCTGTGCCAGGAACGTCAGCAGCGCGTGCGTGCAGACCACCCCGATCACCAGCAGCGCGAGCGTGCCGAGGCCCTCGGGCGCGCCGCCGCGCGCGTCCACGGTGCGGTTCACCAGCTCGCCCAGCAGCCGCGGGACCACGAGAGCGACGCCGGCCGCCAGCGCGTTGAGCACGACGAGAGCGGCGAACCGTCCCCGGCGGGTCAGCAGCAGCTCGCGGAAGAACGCGAGCACGGCCTCGTTGCCGGCGACCGGCCAGCCGCGGGCGGAGCTGCGGGAGGCGGCGTAGTTCTGCTCCGCGCGCACGCGGCGCAGGTCGTGCCGCTCCCACAGCGCGTGCCACCGCTCGCGCCAGCCGGCGCGCGTCGGCGGCTCGAGCGCGGGCGGGACCGCAGGCTCCTCCTGGGCGTGGTCGCGCCAGGTCCGGGCGGACGTCTCGAGCAGGTCGACGGTCATCGGCCGGCCTCCTCGACGGTGACCTCGTCGAGCCCGCGGGCGACGAGGTGGCGGTACTCGGGGTTGTCCTCGAGCAGCTGGGCGTGGTCGCCCTCGGCCACCACGGTGCCGTCGTGGAGCAGCACGACGCGGTCGGCGTGGTGCAGCCACAGCGGCGACACCGTCGTCACGACGGTGGTGCGGCCGCGGCGCATGCGGGTCACCCGCTCGGCGATGCGCGCCTCGGTGTGCGCGTCGACCGCGGACGTGGGCTCGACCAGCACGAGGATCGGTGCGTCGGCGGCGAGCGCCCGGGCGAGCACGACGCGCTGGCGTTGTCCGCCGGACAGGCCTCGGCCGCGCTCCTCGAGCTCGCCCTGCCAGCCCTCGGGCAGCGCGTCGTAGACGTCCTCGGCGTTGGCCGCGCGCAGCGCGTGCTCGGCCTGCTCGCGGGTCAGCCGGCCGTGCGGGTCGACGGCCTGCTGCAGCGTGCCGGCGAAGACCTGGCCGGCGGTGTCGCTGACCAGGATCGTCCGGCGTACGTCGTCGAGCCGGGCGTCGGCTAGGTCGACGCCGCCCAGCCGGACGCCCCAGTCGCGGCCGGCGAGCTCCTCGTCGCGGGCGGCGATCTCGGCGCGCCGGCGGGCGCGCTCGGCCCGGGCGCGCCTGGCTGCCCGCCCCTTGGCGTGCTCCTCGTCGTCGGCCGGGACCGGCTCGGTGTCGGCGGCGAGGTAGCGACCGAGGCGGTCGGCGAGGGCCGCGCTCTGCTCGGGTACGGCGCTGACCACGACGGTCAGCAGGCCGGGCCGGGCGACGAAGCCGCTGACCTCGTCGACGAGCTCGGCGGTCGCATCGAGCCGGCGCACCGCGTCGCGCTCGCGCCACGGCGGCTGCTGCTCGAAGATCGCGATCGCGCGGCGGGCGCTGACCAGCGCCCGCGTGGTCTTCTGCGCGAGCTCGAAGAACGTGCGGATCGGGCCGACCATGAACAGGCCGTAGCCGAGGAAGCTGATCAGCTGGCCGACCGTCAGCTCTCCGGCGGTCACCTGGCGCGAGCCCAGCCAGACGAGGCTGACCAGGAAGACACCGGACAGCAGCACACCCACCGCCTCGACGGCCGCCTGCCAGATGCCGGAGGAGACTCCGGCCTCACGGGCGAGCTGCGACTGCCGGGCGTAGTTGCGGCCGAAGGTCCGCTCGCCGCCGATGCCGCGCAGGATCCGCAGGCCGGCGACGATGTCGGCGGCCATCGAGGTGAGCTCGGAGTTGCGGCTGCGCTCGACCTGTTGACGGCGGTGCAGCGGCCGGAGCAGAGGCAGCGCGGCACCGACCAGCACGGGCGCGGCGACCAGCACCACGACGCCGAGCAGCGGCGAGATCGACAGCACGATGGCGGCGACGGTCAGGTAGGACACCAGCTGGCCGATCGCGCGGGCGATCACCTCGGTCATCGCACCGAACTCGTCGGCGTCGCTCGAGGCCACGCTGAGCACCTCGCCGGTCGGCGACCGGCGCGGGAGCACGTGGCCCATCTGCGCGACCTTGCGCGTCACCATGTCGGTGGTCCCGTAGAGCGCGATGAGCCAGGTGCGCACCACGAAGGTGTGGAACACGACGCCGAACGCGCCGCCGACGAGGACGACGGCCAGCAGCAGCGCCGACCAGCCCCACAGCGCGGTGATCGAGCCGCCGAGGATCGCGTCGTCGACGGCCCGGCCGAAGATCCACGGACCCAGCGTCATGGGCAGGAACCACATCAGCGACGAGAGCGACGAGAGGGCGATGACCTTCCACTGGCGCAGCAGCATCCAGCGGAGGAAGGCTCCTGGCGACCTGGTGTCGGGGTCGGCCTCGGCGAGGCTCCCGTCCCCGGAGAGGAAGGTGCGGACGCGGGGCGGGAAGTCTTGCATGGCGAGGAGCAAGCCTAGGTTGGCGGCGACCCCGCCAGCGACCGGTTTTCCGTGCCGTGCGTCACCACCGCTCCCCCTCGGGCGGCGGGGTACGGCGGATCCGGTCGGCCGTGACCGCCCATGAAGACTGGCAGGGGACACGGCCTTGCCCGAGCCCCTAGGGTGCTGACATGGCTCGCGTCCTGGCAATCGTCCTGGCCGGCGGGGAGGGAAAGCGGCTGATGCCGCTCACCGTTGACCGCGCGAAGCCGGCCGTGCCCTTCGGTGGCTCCTACCGGCTGATCGACTTCGCGCTCTCCAACCTGGTCAACGCCGGCTACCTCAAGGTCGCGGTGCTGACCCAGTACAAGTCACACTCGCTCGACCGGCACATCTCGCTGACCTGGCGGCTGAGCAGCCTGCTCGGCAACTACGTCGCGCCGGTGCCGGCGCAGCAGCGGCGCGGGCCCAACTGGTACCTCGGCAGCGCCGACGCCATCTACCAGTCGATGAACCTCATCAACGATGCGAAGCCCGACCACATCGTGGTGTTCGGCGCCGACCACGTCTACCGGATGGACGCCTCGCAGATGGTCGACGCGCACATCGAGTCGGGCGCCGGCGCGACCGTCGCCGGGATCCGGGTGCCGCGCAAGGACGCCTGGCAGTTCGGCGTCATCAAGACCGCGCCCGACGGCACCGGCATCGAGGAGTTCCTCGAGAAGCCGGCCGACCCGCCCGGGCTGGTCGACTCGCCCGACGAGTCCTACGCGTCGATGGGCAACTACGTGTTCACCACCGAGGCGCTGGTCGAGGCGCTGGAGAAGGACGCCGCCAACCCGACCAGCCGTCACGACATGGGCGGCGACATCATCCCGATGATGGTCGAGCAGGGCCGGGCCGCGGTCTACGACTTCAAGCGCAACGAGGTGCCGGGCGCCACCGAGCGCGACCGGGACTACTGGCGCGATGTCGGGACGCTGGACAGCTACCACGACGCGCACCTCGACCTGGTGTCGACCGTGCCGATCTTCAACCTCTACAACACCGACTGGCCGATCTTCACCTCCAACTCCCACCTGCCGGGCGCGAAGTTCAGCCAGGGCGCGAGCGTGCGCGACTCGATCGTGTGTGCTGGGTCGATCGTCTCGGCGGCGTCGGTGGAGTCGTCGGTGATCGGCACCGAGGTGTTCGTGGGCGACGGCGCCTACGTCCAGCGCAGCGTGCTGCTCGACGGCGTGCGCATCGGGCGCGGCGCCGTGGTCCGCAACGCGATCCTCGACAAGAACGTCGTCGTCCCCGACGGCGCCCTGATCGGGGTCGACCACACCGAGGACCGGCGCCGCGGCTTCGTGGTCAGCGAGGGCGGCGTCACCGTGCTCGGCAAGAACCAGAAGGTCCCGGACTGACCCACGCGAGGACACTCACCAGAGCCGGCGGGTGAGCCGCTCGAACTGCTCCTGGTCGATCAGCGCGGTCGGCTGCCCGGTACGGATCCGCTCGCGTACGCCGTACAGGTTGACGCCCTCGGCCGTGCCGACGCCGCCCGATCGCTGACGGCCGAGGACGACGACGGTCGTGGAGTCGGAGACCCGGCTCTGCACGCGGGCACCGGCTCGTCGCGCGCGCTCGGCGGCCCGGGCGCGCGGAAGGCCGTCGAGGCGGCCGGTGAAGACGACGGTGTGCCCGCGCAGGCTGCGCGGTGCGCGGCCGGGCTTCATCTGCACCCGGCGGAGCCCGGACAGCGCCTCGACGGCGTCGAACGCGTCGAGGTAGCGCTTGGACCTCGCGCCGGTCGCGTGCCAGATCCAGGCCTTGAACGCGTCGGAGCAGTCGAGGGCGGCGATCGCCCGGACGGACACCGACTGGTTCCACCAGACCTCGCCGGACAGCAGCGTCCCGGCGAGCAGGCCGACCTGGTAGATGTCGTCGTGCGGTCCCCACACCGACCCGGCGGTGACGTTGCCGGGGGCGAAGTCGCCCTGCAGGCGCGAGGCCTTCGACGGGCTGGTGTCGACGACGAGCTTGGAGATGCCGAAGTCGCCGAGCACCAGGTGGCCGTCGCGCAGGTAGACGTTGTCGGGCTTGATGTCACGGTGCAGCAGCCACACCGCGTGCATCCGCTGCAGCACGGTCAGCAGCGCGCGGATCTCGCGGCGCACCTTGCTCTCCGGCCAGGCCAGGCCCTCGCCCTCGACCGCGTCCCAGACCGTGCCCTCGGCCATGTACTCGAAGACCAGCACGTGCCGGCGGCGCTGCCGCGGACCGCGCCCGGTCGCGTCGACGAACACGTCGAGCAGCTCCACGACGCGCGGGTCGCCGGCGAGCAGCCGGCCGAAGTACGCCTCGCCGTGCCAGTCGTCGAGGCTCTTGCACACCTTGATGCACACCTCGCGGCCGCGGCGGCCCGAGGGCGTGAGGCGGTGCCCGTAGTAGGTCTGCCCGAAGCCGCCCTCGCTGAGCAGCCGCTCCACGACGTACGGCGTACCGGTGTCGTTGTGCAGCAGGGTGCCCGCGCGGAGCCTGGACATGTCGGCCATCCTGCCCGGCCCCCCTCCTGGTCCGGGCGGGACCTCGGCGTCAGGTGGCCGGTTCCTCCGGTACGCCGGACGCTCCCGCCGTCGCCGCGGCGACCCCGACGACGGCCACGACGAGCCCGACGGCCTCGCGCGCCGACAGGGTCTCGCCGAGCACCAGCCAGGCCAGCAGCGCGGTGACCGGTGGCGACAGGAAGAACACCGCCGACCCGGCGCTGGCGCCGCCGCGGCGCACGAGCACGCCGAGCAGCACGAGGCCGGCGAACGAGTTGACCAGCGCGAGGTAGCCGAGCACGCCGATCGCCCGAGGCCAGTCGAGGACCGGGTCGCCGCCCTCGACGAGCAGGGCGAGCAGGAGCAGCGGCGGTCCGGAGACCGCGAACTGGATCGCGGCCGACCAGAGCGGGTCCGGACCGTGCCCGATCCAGCGCTGCCCGAGCGTGCCGAGGCTGAGCGCGAGCACGCCGACGAGTCCGAACCCCAGGCCGATGCCGCCGCCCGCGGCCTCGACGTCGGGACCGAGCACGACCAGCACACCGGCGACGCCCAGCACGAAACCGAGGACCTGCACCCGGGACAGCCGCTCCCCCGCCACCAGTCCGGCGACGACCGCGGTGAGGACCGGGCTCAGCGAGTGCAGCAGCGCGCCGAGCGTCGCGCCGAGGCCGGCGGCGAACGCGAGGTACATCGCGCCGAACTGCACGCCGTTCATCACGAAGCCGACGACGGCGATCCGCACGGCCGCGGCCCGGTCGACCCGCAGCGGTCCGCGCAGCACCCGGGCGACCACCAGGACGATCACGGCGGCCAGCACCATCCGCCACCCGACGAGCGCCAGCGGCTTCATCACGGTGACGCCGTACGGCCCGGCGATGTAGCCGCTCGACCAGACGAGCACGAACGCGAGCGCGGGGAGGTACGGCAGGGTCCGCGTGGTCCCGAGAGTGCGCGTGGCCATTTGCCCGCCACGCTAACCAGTACCGGCGCGGGTCAGGTCAGCGGGGGAACGCCTTCCCGGCGATCTCGCGGACGACCAGGACGCCGTTGGCGCGCTCGGCGCGGACGGTGACGGGGCCCGCCGCGGCGAGCCCGGTGAGCTCTTCGTTCAGCGTCTCCGGGATGCTGTCGCCGTCGTAGTCGGCGGGCGCGGGTGCCTGCAGTGCCGCGGCCGGACCGAGGTCCAGCTTGATCCCGCCCAGGCACCAGCCGGTGTCGCAGGGCGCCAGCTGCCCGGTGACGGGCTCGACGGCAGGCTGGGTCGGCGACGGCTGGGTCGGCGAGGGCTGCGTCGGCGTGGGCGTGGGCGTCGGGCTCGGCGAGGGCGACGGCTTGGGCTTCGGCTTCGGCTTCGGCTTCGGTGTCGGGTCGGCCTTGGGCGTCGACTTCGGCTTGTCCTGGTCCCGCTTCTTCTTGGGACGGTCGGCCCTGTCGTCGTCCTTGCGCTTGTCCTTCTTGTCGTCCTTCGTGCCGTCCTTCTTCTTGTCCTTGCTCTTCTTGGCCTTCTTCTCGTGATCGGGCGCGTCCGGCGACGGGATCACGAAGACGCCGGTGCGGTAGCCGACCTCGAAGGCGCGGACCAGCGCGACGTAGTAGTCGGACGGGTTGTAGCGCAAGATCGCGGCGTCCATGGCGTCGCTGTCGCGCAGGTCGGCACCGGCGCACAGGTAGTCGGCGGCGGACAGCGCGGCGTCGTCGATGTCGTGCGGGTTCTTATCGCCGTCACCGTCCCCGTCGCGGCCCGCCCAGGCCCAGGTGCTCGGGATGAACTGCATGGGCCCGACCGCGCGGTCCCACTTCTCGTCGCCGTCGAGCTTGCCGCCGTCGGTGTCGTGGATCGCGGCGACCGGCCCCTTGCCGTTGAGCGCGACGCCGATGATCGCGGGACGGGAGACGCCGTCGGTGGCCAGCACCGAGCCGGCGTACCGCCCGTGGTCGGACTCGACCCGGCCGATCGCGGCCAGCAGCGTCCAGGGCAGGTGGCAGGCGGGGTCGGTGCCCGCCATGGTGTTGGCGGCACGCTTGTACGCCGTCAGCGCGGCCTGCGGCAGGTCGTGCGAGGCGAGCTGGCTGGCGGTGAACACGTGGCCGCCGCGCGGGCTGTCGACGCGAACCTTGCGGTGCTTGTCCTTGCGCGCCACCAGCGTCGTGGACGGCTCGATCGCCTGCGGCTGCACCGGGGAGAACCGGGCGTCCCGGTGCTGCTGCATCACGGGACCCTGCATCACGGAGCTCGGCGCCTGGGTCGGCTCCCCAGTGCCAGCCTCCTCAGGGCCACCGTTCGCGGCCGCGGCCGTGGCCGTCACCGCGAGGGCGACGGCGAGCACCGCCACGGCCGGCAGCTTCGCGGCATGCGCGATCCGGTCGAGATGTGGGTGCTGTCGGGACACGAGTGCTTTCTTCCCCCATGTATTGCGGACGTCCTCGACGACGCTATGCCGCATCCCGGTCGACATGCCAGGAACCTGTCCGAATGGTCCGGAAGGACCCGGAGTGATGGCCTGCCCGGGCCACTCCGTGGTCCTCAAGGCCGCCTGAACGGTGGGTCCCCTGGACCAGCCCACGGCCAGCCAGTGTCAGTGCACCCTCACATCACACGGAAGCGCAGCCCGGCGGCGATCAGGCGCTCGGTCAGCCGGTCGCCCATCGCGACGGCGGTGGTGACCTGGCCGGCCGTCTCCGGGTTGTCGTCGAAGGCCAGGCTGAGCGCGGCCTCCCCGAGCATCTTCGCGGTCTCGGTGTAGCCCGGGTCGCCACCGGCCACCTCAGTGCGCACGGTCTGCCCGCCGCCCTCGGCGAGGAACCGCATGGAGAACCGCGACCGGGCGCGCTTCTCCTCGCTCGGACCACTGCCCTGCGGCAGCCGGTTGAGCAGCTGCTTGCGCAGCGGCGGGACCTGGGCCGCGGCGGCGAGCAGCCCGACCGCGCCGACGCCGCCGACGACCGTGGGCAACCGCTTGACGGCGGCGTAGTGGGCGTAGCTGAAGTCCGGGCCGTAGCGGTCGAGCGCGATCGCGGACCGCTTCACCACGAACGGGTCGATGGTGGGCAGCGGCACCAGCCACTGACCGGTGTCCGGGTCGCGGTGCGGACGCTTCGCGACCGTGCGCACCCGGCGCCCCGCCTCGACGTGCGGACGCGGCTCGACCTTGCGGCGCTCGGCCAGGGCCCGCTTCATCTGGCCGGCGCGGGAGAACGCGTTGAGGGCGGAGGCGAACGTGCCGCCCGAGATCATCCCGCTGGCGCGCAGCATTCCCGTCATCGTGATCGGTACGCCCTCGGGCAGCTGCTTGACGGTGAACAGCGCGCCCAGGTCGTGCGGGATCGAGTCGAACCCGCAGGCGTGCACGATCCGGGCGCCGGTCTCGACCGCCCGCTGGTGGTGGCGGAGGTACATCGTGTCGACGAACTCGGGCTCACCCGTCAGGTCGGCGTAGTCGGTGCCCGCCTCGGCGCATGCCGCGACCAGACCGGCGCCGTGCTCGACGTACGGCCCGACGGTGGTGACGACCACCCGGGTCTGCTCCGCCACCGCGCGCAGCGAGGCGTCGTCGTGAGCGTCGGCGTGGAGCAGCGGCAGGTCGGCCAGCGCGGGGTCGAGCGCAGTGAGCCGTTCGCGGACCGCCTCGAGCTTGGCCCGGTTGCGTCCGGCCAGCGCCCAGCGGCAGCCGTCGGGCACGTGCTGGGCGAGGTACTCAGCGGTGAGCGCGCCGGTGAAGCCGGTGGCGCCGAACAGCACCAGGTCGTACGCGCGGTCGTCGAGAGGCTGGGGAGACATGTCGCCACTGTGCCCGAGCCTCGGGCGGTGGAACCGCCGGGGGCCCTGCGGCGTCCCATCGTCGTGCACCTGCCCGCCCGTGCCGCGCTCGTCGCAGCGGTGCTCCCGCTGCTCGCCGGTCCGGCCGCGCCGCTTGCCGAGCCCCCGGCAGTACCCCACACGACCGGGCCGAGCGATCCGAGCGGGCCGAGCGGGCAGGGCACCCCGACCACCACGAGCGGTCTGGACGGGTTCACGGACTGCGAGGCGCTGCGCCGGTGGTACGTCGACGCGGCGCTGCCGAAGGTCGGCCCGTGGGGCTGGAACGTGCCGGTGGTGTTCGACGCCGACGCGGGGCGCGCCACGCTCCCGGGTGCCGTCGGTGCGGCCGACGCGGCGGTGGGCAACGGCCCGACCGGCACCAACGTGCAGGAGGCGGGCGTCGACGAGCCGGACGTGGCGAAGACCGACGGTTCCCTGCTCGTGCGCGTGCTCGGCCGGCGTCTGGTGGTCGTCGACGTCAGCGGCGAGCGCCCCCGCGAGCTGTCCCGTATCCGGCTGCCCGGCAACCACGTCGTCGACCCCGAGCTGCTGCTCGCCGGCGCCGACGTGCTCGCACTGTCCACCGAGGGCGGCGGTCACGGCCAGCGCATCGCGTTCCCGGGCGATGGGTCGGTCGGCGACCGGACCCACGTCACGCACGTCGACCTGACGGACCCCGCGGCGCCCGTCGTGCGCAGCCATCAGCGCGTGGACGGATCGCTGGTCGAGGGGCGGGAGTACGGCGACGGCACGGTGCGCCTGGTCGTCCGCACCGGCCTGCCGGAGCTCGACTTCGTGCACCCGACGCCCGACCGCCCGCCGGCCGAGGCGCGCCGGCAGAACCGGGCGATGGTCCGGGCCACGCCGATCCAGACCTGGCTGCCCGGGATCCGTCAGGGCGACGGCCGCGGGCGGCACCGGCTGCTGGACTGCACGTCGGTGCTGCACCCCGCACGGTCGGCCGGCTTCGGAGCGCTGAGCGTGCTCACCCTTCCGGTGTCCGCTCCCCGTCGCGTCGAGGCGACCGGGGTCCTCGCCCAGGGCGACCTGGCGTACTCCTCGGCGGACCGGCTCTACGTCGCAACAGTGGACGCGCCGTGGTGGGACCTCGCGCTGCGCGGCGACGGCGTGCTCGAGGAGCCGCCGTCGACCGAGGTGCACGCCTTCGGCCTCGACGGGCCCGCGACGACGTACCTCGCCAGCGGCCGGCTGCCCGGCACGGTCCGGGACCGGTGGTCGCTCAGCGAGCACGACGGCGTGCTGCGGGTCGCGACCGCGCTGGGCCGAGGCTGGCTGCCGCGCGAGAACGCCGTGCAGACGCTGGTCGAGCGCGACGGCCGGCTGGTCCGCCTCGGCCGGGTCGCGGGGCTCGGCCCGCGCGAGCAGATCCAGTCGGTGCGGTGGCTGGGCGATCTCGCGATCGTCGTCACGTTCCGGCAGGTCGACCCGCTGTACACCCTCGACCTGTCCGACCCCGCCGCTCCGCGCGTGGTCGGCGCGCTCGAGGTGCCCGGTTTCTCCGGCTACCTGCACCCGCTGGGCGACGGTCTGCTCCTCGGGTTGGGCGAGCACGCGACGCGGCGCGGCCGGAGCCTCGGTGCGCAGGCGGCGGTCTTCGACCTCGCCGACCTGGCTCACGTCCGGCGGGTCTCGGCCGCTCGGTTCGGGCGGCTGGACCGGTTCGCCGCGGCCTGGGAGACCCGCGCATTCACGTACCTGCCGGACCGCGGGATCGCGCTGGCGTCGATGGAGAGCTGGGGCCGGTACGGCGGCACCCGGCTGGTCGCACTGCGGGTCGGCGAGGACGGCTCGGTGGCCCCGACCGGCTCGTGGTCGGCCGGGCGGTGGAAGGCGAGCGCCGTCCGCGCGCTGCCCCTCGACGACAGCCGAGTGGCGCTGGTGCGCCCCGGCGACCGGCCGGTGCGGCTGCTGGACCTGGACTGACGGTGGGTACTGCGGCGTAAGTTGACCGTATGTGCCGAAACATCCGCGTGCTGCACAACTTCGAGCCGCCGGCCACCCGCGACGAGGTGCACGCCGCCGCGCTCCAGTACGTCCGCAAGGTCAGCGGCACCACGCGGCCGTCGCAGGCCAACCAGGAGGCCTTCGACGACGCGGTGCGTGAGGTCGCCGACGCCACCAGCCGGCTGCTCGAGCGGCTGGTCACCAACGCGCCCCCGAAGGACCGCGAGATCGAGGCGGCAAAGGCGCGCGCCCGGGCGGAGCTCCGCTACGGCACCTGACCGCGTCTCGGAGGCGCTCGCGGCCGTGCGCCGCGAGTGGTTCCTCCCGCCCGGCCAGCGCCGGTTCGCCGGCCTCGACCAGCCGTTGCCGATCGGCTACGACCAGACCAACAGCCAGCCGACCACTGTGCGGCACTGCCTCGAGCACCTGGACGTGCAGCCGGGTCAGCGGGTGCTCGACGTCGGCTGCGGCTCGGCGTGGACGACCGCGCTCCTCGCCCACCTCGTCGGGCCCGAGGGCGACGTGACCGGTGTCGAGGTGGTGCCGGAGCTGGTCGAGTTCGGCCGGTCGAACCTCGCGCGGCTCGACCTCGACCCCGAGCGCGTGCGGGTCGAGCAGGCGCTCCCCGACGTGCTCGGCTGGCCCGCGCGGGCGCCGTACGACCGGATCCTGGTGTCCGCGGAGGCGCACGAAGTGCCTGAAGCACTCGTCGACCAGCTCGCGGACGACGGGCGGATGGTCGCGCCCGTCGCGGGCTACCTGTGCGTGGTGACGCTCGGTCCCGGGCGTGAGGTCCAGGTCAGGCGACTGGGGCGCTATCGGTTCGTACCGTTGCGGACGCCGCCCCGCCCCGCGTCTCGTTGACCGCCGTGGTCGCGATGCCGGTGAACGCGAAGGCGAGGGCCACCACCTGGCCGACCTGGGCCACGCGGCCGAACTGGCCGGCGATCGGGATCGTCGCGACGAAGACCAGCAGGAGCAGCGGCACCCAGACGGGTGTGCGTCGCGCGATGAAGAGCGCGATGGCCACGAGCAACGCGCCGATCGCGAAGCACGCCACCCAGCCGAAGAGGAACACGCTCAGCCCGACGTCGCGGGCGACCGAGTCGAGCGAGCCCGCGTCGATCGCCTTGTGCTTCACCAGGGCGCGGAAGAAGACCAGCAGCATCGCGTAGCCCGACGTACCGATCACGCCGACCGCGAAGACCGACACCGCGACGACCCCGAACCGGCGGGCGCGGACGTTGAACATCGTCAGCAGCGCCGGGAGCCCGAGCGTGAGCGACACGGAGGCGAAGAAGTACATCACCGACATCGCCAGCCAGCGGCCGTCCGCCATCGCGACGGTGCGCACCGTCTCCACCGCGTCGCCGTCCGGCCCCACGGGATTGAGGACGACCCCGAACGCCAATGCCATCGCGCCGACCACCAGGGCGGAGGCCGAGAGCGGGATCCAGTCCCAACGCATGAGGAGAAGGCTAAGCCCCGACCCGGCCCCGCACCATGTTTGCGAAGGAGACGTTGGCGTTCCGTATCAGAATTCGCCCTTCGCCGGTCCGTACCCTGGGTGCGTGACCACGCTGACCGAGCCTCCATGGCCGCCAGCCGCCGAGACTCTCGAGCTCTTCGAGCAGGCGCTCGACGTCCTCGCCGACCGGCCGCTGCTGGTGCTCACCGGCGCGGGGATCAGCACCGACTCCGGGATTCCCGACTACCGCGGCCCGGGCTCGCCGAACCGGACCCCGATGACCTACCAGGAGTTCGTCGCCGGGCCGCAGGCGCAGCGTCGCTACTGGGCGCGCTCGCACCTCGGCTGGCAGCGGATGGGCCGCGCCGTCCCCAACGCCGGCCACCACTCCGTCGCCGCGCTGGAGGCGCAGGGCCGGTCGACTCTGACGATCACGCAGAACGTCGACGGCCTGCACGAGGCCGCCGGCTCCCGCCAGCTGTGCGCCCTGCACGGCCGCGTCGCCGACGTCATCTGCCTCGGCTGCCGGTCCGTCACGTCGCGGGCCGCCCTGGCCCAGCGGCTCGACGAGCTCAACCCCGGCTGGCTCGAGGCGCACGCCGACGTCGCCTCACGCCCCGACGGCGACGTCGACCTCGAGGACACCGCCGGCTTCGTCGTACCGCCGTGCGACGGGTGCGGCGGCGTGCTCAAGCCGGACGTGGTCTTCTTCGGCGAGAACGTGCCCAAGCCTCGAGTCGAACGCTGCTACGCCGCCGTGGAAGCCCTCGCCGACTGCGACGGAGCCCTGCTCGTCCTCGGCTCGTCGCTGACCGTGATGTCCGGCTTCCGGTTCGTGCGCACCGCCGCCAAGCTCGGCGTCCCGGTGGTCATCGTCAACCGCGGTACGACGCGGGCCGACGACCTCGCGACGGTCAAGCTGCACGCCGGGACGAGCGAGTTCGCGACTGCGTTGGTGGGCTGCTGAGGCTGTCGGTTTACCACCGGCTGCTGGGATCCCGTCGCAACCGGGCCGAAACTTCACGTGGGATCTGCCAGGAACGCGTGGGGAGCTCTGTGGAAAACGGGCTGGCTGGGGTCTCGGAGTACCAGCAGAAGGTGTTTCTCCGTCACCACTGGGCCGACGCATCGCCCGGGAGGTGACCGAACAAGCCCGGAGGTTTGCGCCCCGAACGCGCAAGACCCCGATTCGTCCGCACCTGCTCCGCCCAGGACGGACGCAAGTTCGCAGACGAATCGGGGTCGAAGCAGCAAGCCTCAGAGGCTCTGCAGGATCTCCCGCATCAGCGAGGCGGTCTCGGACGGCGTCTTGCCGACCTTCACGCCGACGGCCTCGAGGGCCTCCTTCTTCGCCTGGGCGGTGCCGGAGGAGCCGGACACGATCGCGCCGGCGTGGCCCATGGTCTTGCCCTCGGGCGCGGTGAAGCCGGCGACGTACCCGACGACCGGCTTGGTGACGTTGTCCTTGATGTACGCCGCCGCGCGCTCCTCGGCGTCGCCGCCGATCTCGCCGATCATCACGATCGCCTTGGTCTCCGGGTCGGCCTCGAACGCCTCGAGGGCGTCGATGTGCGTGGTGCCGATGATCGGGTCACCGCCGATGCCGATCGCGGTGGAGAAGCCGAAGTCCCGCAGCTCGTACATCATCTGGTAGGTCAGCGTGCCGGACTTCGACACCAGGCCGATGGGGCCCTTGCCCGCGATGGTGTGCGGGGTGATGCCGGCGAGCGACTCCTCGGGCGTGATGATGCCCGGGCAGTTCGGGCCGATCATCCGGGTGCCCTTGCCCTGCAGGTACGACCACACCTCGGCGGTGTCCTGCACGGGCACGCCCTCGGTGATCACCACGAGCAGGCCGATGCCGGCGTCGATGGCCTCGATGCAGGCGTCCTTGGTGAACGCCGGCGGCACGAACACGACCGACACGTCCGCGCCGGTCTCGGACATCGCCTCCTTGACGCTGCCGAAGACCGGGAGCTCCTTGCCGCCGAGCTCGACGGTGGTGCCGGCCTTGCGGGCGTTGACGCCGCCGACGATGTTGGAGCCGGCGTCGAGCATCAGGGTGGTGTGCTTGGAGCCCATCCCGCCCGTCATGCCCTGGACGATGATCTTGGAGTCCTTGTTCAGGTAGATCGACATCTTCTTGTACGTCCTCTTCGTCTCGGGCTCAGGCGTTCGCGAGCTCGGCGGCCTTGTCGGCCGCGCCGTCCATCGTGTCGACCTGGGTGACCAGGGGGTGGTCGAGCTCGTCGAGGATGCGACGACCCTCGGCCACGTTGTTGCCGTCGAGGCGTACGACGAGGGGCTTGGTCGCCTCGTCGCCCAGGATCTCCAGCGCACCCTTGATGCCGTTGGCGACCTCGTCGCAGGCGGTGATGCCGCCGAACACGTTGACGAACACGCTCTTGACCTGCTGGTCGCCGAGGATCACGTGCAGACCGTCGGCCATCACCTGCGCGTTGGCGCCGCCGCCGATGTCGAGGAAGTTGGCGGGCTTGACGTTGCCGTGCTTCTCGCCGGCGTACGCGACGACGTCGAGCGTGGACATGACCAGGCCGGCGCCGTTGCCGATGATGCCGACCTCGCCGTCGAGCTTGACGTAGTTGAGGCCCTTGTCCTTGGCCTGCGCCTCGAGCGGGTCCTCCTCCTCGCGGATCACGAACTTGGCGTGATCCTCGTGGCGGAAGTCGGCGTTGTCGTCGAGCGACACCTTGCCGTCGAGCGCCTCGAGCTTGTCGCCGGCCAGGCGGGCGAGCGGGTTGACCTCGACGAGGGTGGCGTCCTCCTCGACGAAGACCTTCCACAGCGCGAGGACCATCTGCACGGCCTGGTCGCGCAGGGCCTCGGGGAACGCGGCCTCCGCGACGATCGCGCGGGCCTTCTCCTCGTCGACGCCCGCACCCGGGTCGATGGCGATCTTCTTCACGGCGTCGGGGTTGGTCTTGGCGACCTCCTCGATCTCGACGCCGCCCTCGACGCTGGCGATGCAGAGGTACTGGCGCTGCGCGCGGTCGATCAGGAACGAGAAGTAGTACTCCTCCTCGATGCTCGCCGCCGGCGCGATCAGGACGCGGTTGACCTTGAGGCCCTTGATCTCCATCCCGAGGATGTTCGACGCGTGCTGCTCGGCCTCGTCGGGCGTCTTGGCGAGCTTCACGCCGCCGGCCTTGCCGCGGCCGCCCGCCTTCACCTGGGCCTTGACCACGACGGTCCCGAGCTCCTCCGCTGCCGCGCGGGCCTCGGCCGGCGTGTTGGCCACGATGCCGAGGGTGACCGGCACGTCATGCTTCGCGAAGAGCTCCTTCGCCTGGTACTCCATCAGGTCCACAGGGATTACCCGTCCTTCTCGTGTCGGAGCTGTCCGGGCACACAGCCGTCAGACGACGGGGCGCCCACGAGCCGACCCTAGACCCGTGGGGGTGCTGGCCTCCACGTCGGCCTGGTCACAGTCGTAGGTTGACCGCCATGAGCCCGTCGCACCCGGCCGCCCGTCCCGTCGAGACCTCTGTGGACTCCCACGGCGTCCGCATCGCCGTCCGCGAGCACTCCCCCGCCGCCCCGGACCGGCCGACGGTCGTCCTGGTGCACGGCTACCCCGACCGGCAGCAGATGTGGGACCTGGTGGTCGAGCACCTGCCTCCGGACCGCTTCCACGTCGTGACGTACGACGTACGCGGCGCCGGCGCCAGCGACGCCCCCGACGAGCTGCGCGAGTACGTCACCGACCGCCTCGTCGACGACCTCGCCGCGGTGATCGACGCGGTCGAGCCGGAGGGCCGCACCGGCCCGGCCGTCCACCTGGTCGGCCACGACTGGGGCTCGGTCCAGCTGTGGGACGCGGTCGGCGTCGCAGACGAGCACCCCGGGCTGCGCGGCCGGATCGCCTCGTTCACCTCGATCAGCGGGCCGTCCCTCGCCCACGTCAGCTGGCTGGCGCACCACCCCGACGGTCGCCGGCTGCGGCTGCTCCGGCAGGGGGCGCACTCCTGGTACATCTCCTTCTTCCGCCTGCCCGTCCTCCCCGAGCTGGTCTGGCGCACGCTGCACCCGGTGCTCGGCCGGAGCATCGCGGCGAGGGAGGGCCTCGGCCGCGGGCACTGGGACGACGGCCTCGGCGACGACGCAGTCAACGGGCTGCGCCTCTACCGCGCCAACGTCGGCACCGGGCTGCACCGCCACATCGACGAGTGGAGAACCGACGTACCCGTCCAGGTCGTCCGTCCCACGCGCGACGCGTTCCTGACCGACCTGTTCCTCGACGACCTCGACAAGATCGCCACCGACGTCCGCGTGGTCGAGATGGACGCCGGCCACTGGGTCGCCCGCACCCGCCCGGACGAGATCGCCGCACTCATCACCGAGCACGTCGACCGCACCAGCCGGGTTACCGACGCGTAGCCTCCGGGCGGGTCGGCTCGTTGGGGATCCATGACCCGCCGTCGACCCACCGCAGCCACCGCCGCCGTCACCGCCGGCCTCACCGCCACCGCCGGCCTCGCCCTGCTCGCCCCGAGCGCGCCCGCCGCCGCCGACGACACCCCCGGCTACTCCGTCCGGCACATCACCGTCGACACCCGCGTCGGGCCGAACGGCGACCAGCCGTGCACCGTCACCGCGGACCTCTACACCCCCGACGGCGCGAGCCGCCGTAACCGCAAGCCCGCGATCCTCACCACCCACGGCTTCGGCGGCAGCAAGGACGACGGCAACCAGACCGCGATCGCCCGCGGCTTCGTGCAGGAGGGGTACGTCGTCCTCACCTACTCAGGCCTCGGCTTCGGCGGTTCCGGCTGCAAGATCCACCTCGACGACCCCGACTGGGACGGCAGGGCCGGCTCGCAGATGCTCGACGTGCTCGCCGGCAAGCGTGACTTCACCGACGAGGACACCGGCGCCACCGGCCGGGTCCGGTACGTCGCCCGCGAGCGCAAGGGCGACCCGAGGGTCGGCATGATCGGCGGTTCCTACGGCGGCCAGATCCAGTACGCCGTCGCCATGCAGGACGAGCGGGTCGACGCGCTGATCCCGATCATCACCTGGAACGACCTGGAGTACGCGCTCGCACCCAACAACGCCGACCAGGTCGCGACCGGCCGCAGCGTCGGCTCGCGCACGCCCGGCGTCGCCAAGCGGCAGTGGGTCGACCTGTTCTTCGCCGCCGGGATCATCGACGGCATCGACGACGCCCAGGTCGACCCGGGCCGCAACGTCGGCTGCCCCAACTTCGCCGACGAGGTCTGCCCGGCGGCGGTGCAGCTCAACGCTCTCGGCTACCCCGACGCCTCGATGCGCGACATGGCGGCACGGGCGTCTGTCGCGTCGTACATCGAGCGAATCAAGGCACCGACCCTGGTCGTGCAGGGCCAGAAGGACACGCTGTTCAACCTCCAGGAGGCCGTGGCGACCTTCAGGGGCCTGCGCCGCAACGGCACCGAGGCCCGCATGGTCTGGCAGTCCTGGGGCCACTCCGGCAGCGGCGCCGCACCCGGCGAGCTCGATCTCGACGCGTCCTCGCTGCGCGAGTCGTACCTCGGCCGCCGCTTCCTCGCGTGGATGGACCACCACGTCCGCGGCGACGAGACGGCGCCCGTCGGCCCGCGGTTCGCGTACTTCCGCGACTGGGTCCGCTACGACACCTCCGCCGGCGAGGCGGGCACGGCGGTCGAGAAGGCGTACGCCGAGAAGCGGGCGTACCGCGCGCCGATGACCGCCTCGCTGTTCTTCTCCGGCGCCGACGGCCTCACCCCGTCGCGCGACGCGGTCCAGGCGGGCTCGGCGTCCTACGCCAACGCCTCGGCCGTGCCGACGTCGTACTCCGAGACCTCCGGCCTCGAGGGCAACCAGGTGAACAACCCGGTCTCCGACGCGCCCGGCACGTTGGCGGCGTTCACCAGCGCCCCGCTCGCCCGGGGCGCCTCGATCGTCGGCAGCCCGCGGCTCACCCTGCACCTCGACGCACCCGTGGCCGCGCAGTCCCAGGCAGGCGGCCCCTCCGGGCAGCTGGTCCTCTTCGCCAAGCTGTACGACGTCGCTCCAGACGGAACGCCGACGCTGAAGCACCGGCTCGTCTCGCCGGTCCGCGTCGGCGACGTGACGAAGCCGGTCCGGGTCGAGCTGCCGGGGATCGTGCACCGGGTCCGCAAGGGCCACCGGATCCAGGTCGTGCTGGCGGCGAGCGACTTCGCCTACGCCGGCAACCCCGCTCCGCAGCCGGTCACCGTGACCACCAGCCAGGAGGAGCCGAGCGTGCTGCGGCTCCCCCTGACCGGCGACCTGGTGTTCTAGGCCGACGGGCTCAGTCCGCGGCCCGCATCGCGCGGGCGCCGACGAGCAGGCCGAAGGCGCAGACGAGCGCGGCGGCGACGAAGCCGGCGGCGACCGTCGAGCCGTCGAAGCTGCCCGCGAACAGCGCGCGCTCGGCGTCGACGACGTACGTCAGCGGGTTGGCCTTCGACGCGGTCTGCAGCCAGCCCGGCCCGGAGTCGACGGGCAGCAGCATCCCGGCGAGCAGCAGGATCGGGAACAGCAACGTCTGCTGCACGGTCCAGAAGATCCAGTCCGCGCCCTTCGCGGCGAGCGCCAGCGCGTAGGACAGCGACCCCAGCCCGATGCAGAACACCGACAGCATCACCAGGCCGACCACGGTGCCGGCGACGTGCAGCTCGAACGAGAACGGCACCACGACCGCGACCACGATCACGGCCTGCACGAGCACCGGCACGATCTCCTTCAGCGCACGACCCATCAGCAGCGCGGACCGCGACGTCGGCGTCACCAGCTGACGCTCGTGCGAGCCGGTCTGCATCTCGAAGAGCAGGTTGGACCCGGTCATCGAGGCGCCGAACAGGCAGGACATCACCACGATGCCGGGCACGAACCACTGCAGCGCTCCGCCGGCGAGCCCGGGCACGTTGCCGAGCAGCGGCGCGAAGAGACCGAGGAACACCAGCGGCTGGATCATCGAGAACACGACCGAGAACGGGTCGCGCAGCACCGGCCGCAGCTCGCGGCCGAACACGATCGCGGTGTCCCGCACGACGTTGCTCGGCGCGGTGAGAACGACGGGCCGGTCGGTGACGGCGGTGGCGGTCGTAGTGCTCATGCTGCGGCTCCGATCTGCTCGTCCTGCCCGGACTGCTCGATGTTGGTCTCGCCCTGGATCTGGGTGTGCCCCTCGCGGAGGCTGCGACCGGTGAGGTTGAGGAAGACGTCGTCGAGGGTCGGGCGAGCGACCTCGACGGAGGCGGCCGGGAAGCCGGCCTGCTGCAGGTCGACGAGCATCGCGGGGGCCAGGTTGCTGCCGGACGCGACGCGTGCGGCGACCTCCCGGCCCTCGTGCGCGACCTCGGCGTCGCCGTGACCGCGAGCGATGCGGGCCGCGGCGTGCGCGGCGTCGGCCGGCTCGGCGAACGTGAGCGTGATCCGGTCGCCGGCGTGGTCGGCCTTGAGCCGGGCTGGCGTGTCGTCGGCGACGAGCCGGCCGTGGTCGATGATCACGACGCGCTCGGCGAGCGAGTCGGCCTCGTCGAGGTAGTGCGTGGTGAGCACGACCGTCGTGCCGTACCGCTCGCGCAGCGCCACGACGTGCTCCTGCAGGTTGGCGCGGTTCTGCGGGTCGAGGCCGGTCGACGGCTCGTCGAGGAAGAGCAGTGCGGGCGCGTGGATCAGGCCCATCGCGATGTCGAGCCGCCGGCGCTGGCCGCCGGACAGCGAGGACACCTTGCGGTCGGCGACCTGCGCGAGGTCGAGCGAGTCGACGAGCTCGCCGGCGCGCTGCCGGGCGGCGGCCTTGGTCATGCCGTAGGCCAGGCCGTGGCTGACCAGCTCGTCGCGGCCGCGCTGGTTGTGCCCGGCGCCGTTGCCCTGCCCGATGTAGCCGATCGCGCGGCGCACGAGCCGCGGCTGCGTCGTCACGTCGTACCCGGCGACCCGCGCCGTCCCGGACGTCGGCGCGATCAGCGTGGTCAGCATCCGCAGGGTCGTGGACTTGCCGGCGCCGTTGGGACCGAGCAGGGCGACGAGCTCGCCCGGTGCGACCGTGAGGTGGAGACCGCGCACGGCCTCCACCGTCTGCTTGCGGACCGTGAAGGTCTTGGTGAGTCCGGCGGTCTCGATCATCTGGTGGTTTCGGTGGCTCATGTGACCCACGCTAGGGAGCCTTCCGGTCAGTTTCTGTCCTGAATGAGAACTAGTCTTCGAGGCATGTCAGGTTCCAGCGCCCGGATGCTCCAGCTGCTCTCCCTGCTGCAGACCCACCGCTTCTGGCCGGGCAGCGAGCTCGCCGGACGGCTCGAGGTCAGCGACCGCACGCTGCGGCGCGACATCGACCGGCTGCGTGAGCTCGGCTACCCGGTCGACGCGGTCCGGGGTACGGCGGGCGGCTACCAGCTGCGGGCGGGAGCGGCGCTACCGCCGCTGCTGCTCGAAGACGACGAGGCCGTCGCGATCGCCGTCGGGCTGCGCTCCGCGGCCGGCGGCATGGTCGAGGGCATCGCCGAGTCGTCCGTGCGCGCCCTGGGCAAGCTCGTGCAGGTGATGCCGCCGCGGCTGCGCCGCCGCGTCGACGCGCTGCAGGACGCCACGGTGCCGGTCGCGTTCGGCAGCGGCCCGAGGTTCGACGCCTCGGTGCTCACCACGCTGGCGATGGCGTGCCGTGACGACGAACGGGTGCGCTTCGACTACACGCCGCGCGAGGGCGAGACGATGGAGCGGCACGTCGAGCCGTGCAAGCTCGTGTCACTCGGGCGGCGCTGGTACCTCGTCGGCTACGACCTGACCCGGCACGACTGGCGCTCGTTCCGCGTCGACCGGCTGAGCGACCCGCGGCCGACGGGTGTCCGGTTCCGGCAGCGCGACCTCCCGGAGCCGCACACCGGCGACCCGGCGTCGTTCGTGCAGGCCGGCATCCGCGCGGTGCCGCAGCGGCACGAGGTCTCGGTGCGCGTGCAGACGTCCGCGTCGTCCGTCGCGCAGGTCGTGCGCGGCTGGGGCGAGGTCGAGCCGCTGGGCGACGACGCCTGCCGGCTTCGGATGAGCGTCGACGACCTCGGCTGGCCGGTCATGGTGCTGGCCACGGTGGGCGCGCCGTTCGAGGTCGAGTCGCCGGACGCACTGGCAGAGGAGGTACGTCGCGTGGCGGCGCAGTTCGCAGCGTCCGCCTGACGCCGTACGACCGAGGCTCAGGCCTCGACCGCGGAGCTGTCCTGCACGTTGTCGCGGACCCACTCGACGATCTCGGTGGTCGTCGCGCCGGGGGTGAACACCTGCGCGACGCCGAGCTCCTTGAGCGGCGGGATGTCGGCCTCGGGGATGATCCCGCCGCCGATCACCACGATGTCGCGGGCGTCGCGCTCGTCGAGCAGCTCGATGAGCTTCTTGAACAGCGTCATGTGCGCGCCGGAGAGGACCGAGAGGCCGATGACGTCGGCGTCCTCCTGGATCGCGGTCTCGACGATCTGCTCGGGCGTCTGGTGCAGGCCGGTGTAGATGACCTCGTGGCCCGCGTCACGCAGTGCGCGGGCGATCACCTTGGCACCGCGGTCGTGCCCGTCGAGGCCGGGCTTCGCCACCACGATTCGGATCGGTGCAGCCATGACGGACACCTGCGCTTCCTTGAATGCCGGGGAGTGTTCACGGTGTTGACGGCGGACAGTTCACCTTGAGCGGCAGGCTAGTCTGGCGCGGGTCTGGTCACTAGGCCGGGTTCTGTTTCGCTCCCCGTGAGATGGGGCACGTCTGCTCCGAGCCTCCGGGGGGACATGACGCGGGTCGCGGATGGCGGCGTGGGCCGGCCCACAGTCAGGTAGGGGGCGAACGGGACATGTCGTGACTGTTCCGTTATTGTTCATGCTCGCGTGCCCCCGACGTAAAGGATTCACCTGTGGCGAATCACCGTGCCGAGAGGCGTGCGCCCTCTCGCCGGAGCGACGCGGCTCGCGTGGGGGCGCGGGCCACAACCCCTTCTCCTGCAAGGACGTCCGCGCTGAGTGGTTCCGCTCCGGGCGACCTCGCAACCAGTACCTCGAACGACGTTCCCGTAAACGTCGCGAATTCCGTGGCGGCACCCGCATCTGATGCAAGGGCCGCCACGTCGGCTGTCCGACCTGCATCGGCTCCCGGCAAGCGCCGCGCCGCCAAGCCGACCCGGCGTGACCGGGTCGCCGCTCGCAACGCCGAGCGGGAGGCCGCCCGCAACGCCGAGCGTGCCGCCCACGAGGCCGCCCGTGAGGCCGCCCGTGAGGCCAAGGAGCAGGAGCGCGCCGCCATCGAGGCGGCCCGCAACGCCGAGCGTGCCGCGCGTGAGAACGCCCGCGCCGCCGCGTTCACCCGCAGCAGCAACGACACGACCAAGGACAAGGCCGGCAGCAACCGCGGCGGCCACACCGGCGGCCGCAAGAGCCTGTTCCCGGGGCTTCCCTCTGCGCCCACGATGATCGGCGCCACCGCGCTGGCCTTCGCCGCGGTCGGCGCCACCGTGAGCCAGCAGAACGTCTCGACGCCCGAGTACCAGAAGTTCGCCTCCCAGGCGAGCGTCCTCAACGCCGCGACCAGCATGGGCTCCAGCGACGCCGTCAGCGGCCGCCAGCGCGCGGTCAGCCGCGACAGCGAGCGGCAGGCGCTCCAGGACGCCGAGGACGCAGAGCTCCTCGCGGCCGCCGAGGACCAGGCGAAGGAGCGCGACGCCGCTCTCGCCGCCCTCGCCGAGAGCGCGCAGAAGCACGCCAAGGTCATCGCCCGCAACGCCTGGCAGTTCGCGCTGCCGACCGGCACCTACCGGGTGTCCCACAGCTTCGGCCAGTGCTCCTACCTCTGGGCCAACTGCCACACCGGCGAGGACTTCGGCGCGCCCTACGGCACCCCGATCCTCAGCATCGCGTCCGGTGTGGTGACGTCCGCGGGCTACGACGGCTCCTACGGCAACAAGACCGTCGTCACGCTCGAGGACGGCACCGAGCTCTGGTACTGCCACCAGTCCTCGATGAACGTCACCGTCGGCCAGACCGTCGAGCCCGGCGAGACGATCGGCGCCGTCGGCGACACCGGCAACACCACCGGCCCTCACCTCCACCTCGAGGTGCGCCCGGGCGGCGGCGACCCGACGTCGCCGCTGGAGGCGCTGGCCGTGCACGGCGTCACCCCCTGACGCACGGCGAGAGCCCTCAGAGCACCGCCGAGCGCAGCGACTCGCTCGCTGCGACGAGCAGTCCCGCCAGCGCGCACACCAGACCGGTCAGCACCGTCGCCGGCACGACGCCCGCCCAGCCGGCGACAGCGCCGAGCGCCACGGTCCCCGCCAGGATCGGTGCGGCCTGGACGACCCCGACCAGGGCCTGGAACCGCGCGAGCATGCCGTCCGGCGTGCGTCGTACGACGAGCGGGAAGACGTGCGCCGTGAAGGTCGCCGTGCCGGCGCCCATCACGAGCGCGGCCGCGAGCGCCAGCGCCAGCGGCGCCGCCACGGCGATCACCACGACCGCGGCGCCGGCGACCACCGGCCCGGCCACCAGCGGCACGACCGGCCGCGGGGCGCTCCCCCGCCGGGCCACGACGAGGGTGACAGCGATGGAGCCGAGCACCCACGCCGACTCGACCATGCCCGTGCCCACCACACCCCAGCCGTGCCGGCGGCCGAGCAGCGGCACGCTGAGGGAGAGCAGCGGCAGCAGCGTTCCCGCGACGAGGGCGACGGCACCGAGCAGCGACACCATCCCGGGCGTGGTGCGGGCGGCGGCCAGCCCGGCGCGGACCGAGCCCTGGCCGGGTTGCGGCGTGTCCGGGCGCGGCGGACGCACCAGCAGCAGCGCCGCGAGCAGGACGGCGGCGGTGACCGCAGCGAAGATCAGTCCACCGACAAGACCGGCCGCGGCGACGACCAGGCCGCCCGCCGGCGGGCCCAGGAATCGCGCGGTCTGCAGGACGGTGCTCACCGTCGACATCAGCCGAGGCAACCGGTCATCGTCGGCGAACAGCCGCGGGTAGGCACCGGCGGCTGGGTAGCCGACCGCGCTGACCACCCCCAGGCCGAGGGCGAGCAGCGCAAGCGTGGCCACCGAGCCGTCGACGAGAGTCTCGGTGAGGGCGACCAGCGCGAGCACGAAGAGCGTCCCCGTCTGGGTGCGTTGCAGTGTCGTCCGCAGGCCCCATCGGTCACCGAGGGCGCCGCCGACCAGCATGAACAGGATGCGCGGGAACAGCGCCAGGCTCAGCAACCAGCCCGCGGTGCGCGCGCCGTACCCGGTGGCCACCCAGCCGAACGCGAAGTAGAGCACCCCGTCCCCGACCGCAGCGACCGCGGCCGCCGACAGCCACCCGAGGAACGGGCGGGTCAGCAGCGGGCGGTCGGCGGCGATGGTCGCCGCCGTCGTCATGCCGTCGGAAGAGTCGGCATGGCCAGCGCGACGACGCCGGCCAGCTCGGGGCTGGTGAAGCGAACAGCGCGGTCGGGGGCCGCGTAGGCCAGGCGCACGACGTCGCCGGCGAGCGCGTCGAGCACCTTCCGCAGCAGGGGTACGGCGAAGTGCAGCACGACCGTGTCGCCGACCGTCGTGCCGGCGAGCCGACTGCCCTCGCCGCCGCCGGGGCCGGTGAGCCACACCCGGTCGTCGCCGATGGCGAGCCGGACGGTCTCGCCGGTCAGCGCCCGAGCCAGGTCGGCGCGGTCGACCTCGAGGCGGCCGCGCGGTGGCGGCTGGCCGTCGAGGAGCATGCGGTGCGCGGGGAACCGGTCCGGCTCGGCCTCCCATTCGGCCGTCTCGTCGGCGATCAGCCGCAGCCGGCCGGCGGCCATCTCGACGCGCACGTCCTCACGCCGGGCCAGCCAGGCGACCGCGGCGGCGGCGGCCTTGACCGACAGCACGGACCGGTGTGGCGAGGACGGCGGCGGCCCCTCGGTCGGCATCGTCCGGCAGGTCAGCCAGTACCGGTCCGTCGCCACGACGTCGAGGCCGTGGTCGGAGAGCTCGAGCAGGACGGTGGCGAGGGGCGAGTCGGGGTCGTCGGCCGCCACCGGCAGCGTGCGACGCAGCGCCGCGGCGAGCGCTCCGCCGTCCACGAGCGCCGTCGCCGGTTCGGCGGTTCTGGCGCCGGCGAGCCGTCCGATGACGTCCTCGACGGCGGCCACCGTCTCCTGGGCGGTCCGCGTCGCCTCGGCTGCGAACGCCCGGAGCAGGCCGGGCGCCTCGTCGGCCGGCCCGTCGAGGACGGCGCGCATCAGCTCGACCGGCGCGCCGACCTCGCGCAGCCGACCGATCAACAACGCGCGGCGCTCGAGGTCGGGCGTGTAGTAGCGGTAGCCGGTCTGCGGGTCGACCTCGGCAGGGGGCAGTAGCCCGGCCTCGTCGTAGTAGCGCAGTGTGCTCGGGGCGAGGCCGACGGCGCGGGCGAACGCGCTGATCGTCAGCAGCGGTGTGGGTGCGTTGCTCATGGCAGCGACCCTCGGGCTTCGAGCGGCTGCAAGGTCAAGCCCGCACGCTCTCTTGTGTCAGAGCTTCTCGACGGGCGCGTAGCGCATCAGCAGCCGCTTGACGCCCTGAGAGCCGAAGTCGATGGAGGCGACAGCCTTGTCGCCGATGCCCTCCATCGTCACCACCGTGCCCATGCCGAAGCTGTCGTGCACGACGCGGTCGCCGGGCTCCAGCGTCGGCACCTCGCGGGTCTTGCCGCGGGCGTCGGCGTCGGCGCGGGCCGCGGCGCTGCCGAAACGACGCGTCGGCTGGCTGCGCTGCGCGTAGGCCGCGACCGGTCGGCTCCACGACGTCTGCGCGGCCTCGGTGCGCTGCCAGTCGACGAGGTCGACGGGGAGCTCGTCGAGGAACCGGGACGCCGGGTTGTGCGAAGGCGCGCCCCACGCGGAGCGGACGACCGCGCGCGAGACGAAGAGCCGCTTCTGCGCACGGGTCACGCCGACGTACGCCAGCCGGCGCTCCTCCTCGAGCTCTGGCTGGTCGCCCAGCGCGCGCTGGTGCGGGAAGACGCCGTCCTCCATGCCGGTGAGGAAGACGACCGGGAACTCGAGGCCCTTGGCGGTGTGCAGCGTCATCAGCGTCACCACGCCGCCGGTCTCGTCGGCGTCGGGGATCTGGTCGCTGTCGGCGACGAGCGCGACCCGCTCGAGGAAGTCGCCGAGCGTCGGCGTCGGAGCGTCGGGGCCGGCCGCCTCGGCCGGGTCGGCGGAGGGACCGAGCACCGGGTCGTCGGCGAACTCGCGGGCGACCGCGACCAGCTCGGCGAGGTTCTCGACGCGGGTCTCGTCCTGCGGGTCGTCGCTGGCCTCGAGCTCGGCGAGGTAGCCGCTGCGCGCGAGCACGGCCTCGAGCACGACGTCGGCGCGCTCGCCGGCGTCGACCATCGACTGCAGCTCCTGCACCATCTCGACGAAGCCGCGGATCGCGGTGAGCGACCGGGTGGCGATGCCGGGTGCCTCGTCGGCACGCTGCAGCGCCTCCCAGAACGTGATGCGCTCGCGCTGGGCGAGGGCCTCGACGCAGGCCTCGGCACGCTCCCCGATGCCGCGCTTGGGGGTGTTGAGCACGCGGCGCAGCGAGATCTCGTCGGCCGGGTTGACCAGCATGCGCAGGTAGGCGAGCGCGTCGCGCACCTCGCGGCGTTCGTAGAAGCGAACCCCCCCGACGACCCGGTAGGGCTGGCCGGTGCGGATGAAGACTTCCTCGAACACACGGGACTGGGCGTTGGTGCGGTAGAACACCGCGACGTCCGACGGCTTGATGCCCTCGGTGTCCACGAGCTTGTCGATCTGCTCGCTGACGAACCGGGCCTCGTCGTGCTCGTCGTCGGCGACGTACCCGACGATCCGCTCGCCCTCGCCGGCATCGGACCAGAGGTTCTTGGCCTTGCGCCCCTTGTTGCGGCTGATCACCGCGTTGGCGGCCTCGAGGATGGTCTGGGTCGACCGGTAGTTCTGCTCGAGCAGGATCGTCTTGGCGTCGGGGAAGTCCTCCTCGAACTGGAGGATGTTGCGGATGCTGGCGCCGCGGAAGGCGTAGATCGACTGGTCGGCGTCTCCCACGACCATCAGCTCCGACGGCTCGACCGCGCCGTCGCCGTCGGGCGCGTCGGGGTCGGCGCCGCCGGCGGTCACCGGTCGGCCGATGTCGTGGGCGCACAGCTCGCGGACGAGGGCGTACTGCGCGTGGTTGGTGTCCTGGTACTCGTCGACGAGAACGTGCCGGAAGCGGCGGCGGTAGTTCTCGCGCACCTCGGGGAACGCCTGGAACAGGTGCACGGTCGTCATGATCAGGTCGTCGAAGTCGAGGGCGTTGGCGTCGCGCAGTCGCTGCTGGTACATCGCGTAGGCCTGCGCGTAGGTCTCCTCGAGGTGGTTGCGGGCGTTCTTGGTCGCGTCCTCGTGGTCGACGAGCTCGTTCTTCTGGTTCGACACCCAGTTGAGCACGGCGCGCGGCTGGTAGCGCTTGGGGTCGAGGTCGAGCTCGCGCAGCACGATCTGCATGAGCCGCTTGGAGTCGGCGGCGTCGTAGATCGAGAACGACGACTTGTAGCCGAACTTGTCGATCTCCTTGCGCAGGATGCGCACGCACGCCGAGTGGAACGTCGAGACCCACATGATCCGGGCCCGCCGGCCGACGAGCTCCTCGACCCGCTCGCGCATCTCGGCGGCGGCCTTGTTGGTGAACGTGATCGCCAGGATCGAGCCGGGGTGCGCCTTGCGCTCGCTGATCAGCCAGGCGATGCGCCGGGTGAGCACCCGGGTCTTGCCCGATCCCGCGCCGGCGACGACCAGCAGCGGCGGCCCGGCATGCATGACCGCGGCCTTCTGCGGCTCGTTGAGCCCCTTGAGCAGCTCCTCGGGCGACGGCCCGCGCCGACGGCTCCGCCTCTCCCCTGCGGCCGCGTCGCCGGGGTCTTCGACGTCGATGACGTCGTCGGCCGCAGTCGGAGCCTGCGGGATCGGGAACAGCGCATTCATCTCACCGGCCACCCTACGTCCCGGCGGGGACAACGATTCGTCTGCGGTCTACGGGGTGTTCTACGCGGGCGGGTCGCAGACGAATCGTTGTTGTCAGCGGCCGGTCGCGCTGAAGTGCTGGTAGTCCTTGAGCGTCCGCCAGCTCCCGCCCCACGACCAGCCGATCCGCGCGAACGCCCGCACCACCAGCCCGCCCGGCCGGATCATCCCCGGCCGGTGCCAGGACCGGTCGAGGTAGGACCGGGCCCGCTCGGGGATCACCAGGCCGTCGTTGAGGTAGGGGTTCTGGAACGGGTTGAGGTCGATGGCCAGGCCGTAGGCGTGGGCGGAGTACGACGACCCCTTGGTGGTCGCGCGGCACACCATCGCGCCGGTGCCGTTGCCGTCGCCGCTGGGCGTCGGATCGCGCTCGGCCGAGGTGGGCAGCCGCATCTCCTCGATCGGGAACCGGGCCCCGTAGAGCCGCCGGAACACGCCGGCCACGTTGCGGGCGTGGTCCTTCTGGATGATCAGCTCGCCGGTGTGGGGTCGGCCGTCGAAGCCGTGGAACACCACCTGCACGTAGCGCAGGTCGCGCAGCCGCACCGGGCAGCCGGGCTCCCAGGACGTGCCCATCCGGGCCCGGACCGCCGGCGTGATCCGGGTGACCGACGAGCGCCACCTGGCGTCGGGCGGCGGGGGCAGCGCGTCCGTCGTGGCCATCCGCCGCTCACGCAGCGCGGGCGGAGTACGCCGTACGACGCCGAACCCGTCGGGCCGCGTCGGCAGCGTGCGCTGTCCCACCGGCCACTGCGTCAGGTGCGGCGGGTCCGGCGCGGGGACCGGGCAGCCCACCGCGGGCACGGTGAACGTGAGCGCGGCGATGAGCCAGGCCAGGCAGGACACGCCCCCGAGACTAAGCGGGCCTAGACGCCGGCCTTCGCCTCGGCCTCGGCGGCCTTGGCGTCGCGACGGCGTCCGTGCATGTGGTTCGCGGCCCAGAGGACCAGGCCGACGGCGAGCAGCGCGCCGCAGTACACGAGCAGGCTCGGGTCGTCGAGGATCGTGTAGAACAGCAGCCCGGCGTTGCCGAGGATGCCGACGTAGAGCAGCAGGGTGGGCGCCCGGAACGACGCGGGCTCGGACTCCTCGCGGCGCAGCTTGAGGCAGGCGATGATCACCAGGCCGTAGATGAACAGCAGGAACACCACCGACGCGCTGGCCAGGGTCGCGACCTCGGCACCGGCGGCGACGAGCAGCCCGACCACCATCACGAAGGTGAACGCGATGCCGACCCACGGGGTCTTCCGCTTGCTGTGCACCTTGGCGAACACCTCGGGGATGGCGCCCTCCTGCGCCATGCCGTAGAGGATGCGCGACTGGGTCACCATCGTGACCAGGCAGGTGTTGGTCACCGCGACCAGCGCGATGGCCGCGAAGAACCACAGCGGGATCGGGAACGGACCCTCGCGCACCACCTCGAGCAGCGCGCCCTCGGAACCGGCGACCTTGTCGTGCGGCGCCACGAGGGAGGTCGACAGCGCCACCAGCACGTAGAGCAGTCCGGCGACGGCCATGCCGCCGAGCAGCGCCTTGGGGAAGACCTTCGTGGCGTTCTTGGTCTCCTCGGCGACGTTGGCGGCGTTCTCGAAGCCGGTCATCGCGAAGAACGAGAGCGCGGCACCGCCGAGGATGGCGAGCACGACGCTGCGGTCGCCCTTGAAGTCCACGACCTGCCCGTACTGCGCGTCGCCGGTGAAGATCACGGCGATGCCGGTGGCGATGACGATGAGCAGACCGGTCAGCTCGATGAACGTCATCACCGCGTTGGTCTTGGCGGTCTCGGAGATGCCACGGAAGTTGATGAAGGAGAGTACGGCGACGAACGCGACGGCCACGAGCAGCGTCGGCCAGTCGACGAACTCCTTGAAGTAGTCGCCACCGAACGTCAGCGCGAGCGCGCCGGACGCGGTCACGATCGCCGCGAGCATGCAGTAGGTCACGACGAAGGTGAAGAAGTCGTTGCGGAACGCCTTGGCGATGTAGAGCGCGGCACCGGCGGCGACCGGGTAGCGCGTCACCAGCTCGGCGTACGCGAGCCCGGTGATCAGCGCGACACCGACACCGAGCGCGAACGCGGTCCAGAAGGCCCCGCCGACCTCGTCCGCGACCAGGCCGATGAGGGCGTAGATCCCGGATCCGAGGACGTCACCGAGGACGTAGAAGAAGAGCAGGGCCGCGGTCATGTTGCGCGCGAGCTTGGGCCCTGACGAGGCCCTTTCGGCGGAGTTCTCGACGCTGGAGGACATGCCTGAGGATTTGCCCCTGGGCGCGGGCGCCAAACATCGGCTGGGTCCGCCAGACGTGCTGGAGGGTCAGCCCGGTCAGTGCCCAAGCACGTTGGGGTCGCGCCAGGTGCGCTCGAACGGCAGCCGCCAGGCGTTGGGCGCGATGAGCTGGTGGATCGCGTTGGGTCCCCAGGTGCCGGGCTGGTAGATCCGCACCGGCGGCGGGTCGGCGAGCAGCGGGCGGGACAGGTCCCACAGGCATTCGATGCCCTCGGCCTTGGTGAACAGTGTGTGGTCGCCGCGCATCGCGTCGTGGATCAGCCGCTCGTACGCCTCGAGCCCGGCACCTGCATAGTCGGACTCGTGCATGGCGAACTGCATGCTCAGCTTGTCCAGCTTCATGCCGGGGCCGGGCCGCTTGCCGTAGAAGGACAGCGACATCTTCGAGGAGTCTGCGAGGTCGAAGGTGAGGTGGTCGGGGCCGTGCGCGCCGACGCCCGAGCCGGGCGGGAACATCGTGCGTGGCGGCTCCTTGAACGCGATCGAGATGATCCGGGCGCTCTCGGCCATCTTCTTGCCGGTGCGAAGGAAGAACGGCACGCCGGCCCAGCGCCAGTTGTCGATCTCGGCCTTGAGCGCGATGAAGGTCTCGGTGTCGGAGTCGCGGGAGATGCCCTCGCGGTCGCGATAGCCGGCGAACTGGCCGCGCACGACGTTGTGCGGCTCGATCGGCCGCATCGACCGGAAGACCTTGTTCTTCTCCTCCCCGATCGGCCCGGGCGCCAGCGACGTCGGCGGCTCCATCGCCATGAACGCCATCACCTGGAACAGGTGGGTGACGACCATGTCCTTGTAGGCGCCGGTCTGCTCGTAGAACGCCTCGCGGCCCTCGAGCCCGAGGGTCTCGGGTACGTCGATCTGCACGTGGTCGATGTGGTTGCGGTTCCAGATCGGCTCGAACAGACCGTTGGCGAACCGGAACGCGAGGATGTTCTGCGCGGCCTCCTTGCCGAGGAAGTGGTCGATCCGGAAGATCTGCTCCTCGGCGAAGACCTCGTGCAGCTGGCGGTTGAGGTCGACGGCCGACTCGTAGTCGGTGCCGAACGGCTTCTCCATGACGATCCGCGCGCGCTCGACCAGCCCGGCCTCGCCGAGCATGTGCACCGCGGCCAGCGCGGCCTTGGGCGGGACGCTCAGGTAGTGCAGGTAGCGGACCTCCTCACCGTCGACCTCCTCGCGCAGCTCCTTCTCCGCGCGGGCGACGGCGTCGGCCAGGGCCTGGGGTCCCTTGCTCGTCGGTACGTAGCTGAGCCGGCGGGCGAAGTCGGCCCACTCGTCGTCGGTGGCCGCCTCGCGCTGGTTCTCCCCGGCCGAGGAGTCCTTCTCGCGGCACGCGGCGCGGGCGAGCTCGAGGAACTCGTCATTGGAGATGTCGTCGAGCGCCGTCCCGACGATCCGGATGTCACGGGCGAGCCCCGCCCTGTAGAGGTGGAACATGCCCGGCAGCAGCTTGCGCTTGGACAGGTCGCCGGTCGCGCCGACGAGGACGATCACATGGGGGTCGGCAGAGTCGTCGGTGGGGCTGGCCATGTACGTGACGGTACGCCCGGTGGCAACCACCCGGGTCGCTCGTCGGACCGCCGCGTCGCCGTACTGGAACACGTTTCATACACTCGGGACCAGCCCCGACCGACCAGGAGGCCGCATGAGGCTGGAGCTGACCCCCGAGGACGCCGCGTTCCGCGAGGAGATGCGCACGTTCTTCACCACGCAGGTGCCGCAGGAGATCCGGGACGCCGTGGCCTCCCGGCGCGAGCTCTCCAAGGAGATGTGGGTGCAGAGCCAGCGGATCCTGAACGCCGCCGGGCTCGCCGTGCCGAACTGGCCGGTCGAGTGGGGCGGTCGCGACTGGACGCCGCTGCAGCGGCACATCTGGCACGAGGAGATGCAGCGCGCGTGCGTGCCGCCGCCGCTGGCGTTCAACGCCACGATGGTCGGGCCGGTGATCGCGACGTTCGGCTCGCAGGAGCAGAAGGAACGCTTCCTGCCTCCGACCGCGAACCTCGACATCTGGTGGTCCCAGGGCTTCTCCGAGCCCGACGCCGGCTCGGACCTGGCGTCGCTGCGGACCTCCGCGGTGCTCGACGGCGACACCTGGGTGGTGAACGGCCAGAAGACGTGGACCACGTTGGGTCAGTACGGCGACTGGATCTTCTGCCTCGTGCGCACCGACCCCGACGCGCCCAAGAAGCAGCTGGGCATCTCGTTCCTGCTGATCGACATGACGACTCCGGGCGTCACGGTGCGGCCGATCCAGCTGATCGACGGCGGCCACGAGGTCAACGAGGTCTGGTTCGAGGACGTCCGGGTCCCGGCCGAGAACCTCGTCGGCGAGGTCAACAAGGGCTGGAGCTACGCGAAGTTCCTGCTCGGCAACGAGCGCGTCGGCGTCGCGCCGGTCGGCTCGACCAAGCGGGTGCTGTGGCAGGCGAAGGAGTGGGCGCGCAAGGTCGGCGTGCTCGAGGACCCGCTGGTGGCTGCGCAGTTCGCCGACCTGGAGAACGAGCTCCTGGCACTGGAGCTCACCGCGCTGCGCGTGGTAGCGCACTCCTCGGACGGCAAGCCGCACCCGGCCTCCTCGGTGCTCAAGCTGAAGGGGACGGTGCTGCAGCAGGCCGTCAGCGAGCTCGTGGTCGACATCGCCGGTCCGGCGTCGCTGGCCACGGGCGCGACCGACGACCAGAGCGACGTCGACGACTGGGCGCGGGTGGCCACGCCGTCGTACCTCAACCTGCGCAAGGCCTCCATCTACGGCGGCTCCAACGAGGTACAGCGTCAGATCATCGCCGGCACCATCCTGGGACTCTGAGGAGAGCGACATGGACTTCACCTACGACGAGGAGCAGGACGCCCTCCGCGGATCGGTCCGGAGCCTGCTCACCAAGGCCTACGGCGACTTCGAGCGCCGCCGCGAGACGGTGGCGACCGAGCCCGGCTTCGACGAGGGCCTGTGGAAGCGGCTCGCCGAGCTCGGCGTGCTCGGGCTGCCCTTCGCGGAGGAGGACGGCGGGATGGGCGCCGGGCCGGTCGAGGTCGGCCTGGTCTGCGAGGAGATCGGGGCCACCCTATCCCCGGAGCCGTTCCTCACCACGGTCGTGCTGGCCGGCGGCCTGGTCGCCGCGGCCGGGACGGCGGAGCAGCGCGCCCGCGTCCTGGGCGGGCTGGCCGAGGGCTCGCTGCTGCCGGCGTTCGCGCACCTCGAGCCCGGT